>CALFYT010000010.1 GCA_937952415.1 uncultured Planctomycetaceae bacterium
GCGCCTTGCAGCGGGGTAGACGGATTGTTCCTACCGCCCTGCGCCCGGGCGACGTCAAGTCGCCCGTGCTCGGTTGCTGGTTCGAATCCTGCCAGGCGTATTGACGATCTGGAGCCCATGTCGCATTGCTACCGCGTTGCGCGGAGCCACGCCCGTGGCTTCTGCTCACTTGCTACCGCCCAGCGTTAAACAGTAGCTCAGTCGGAACAAGCTGATCCGGGGACGAAAGGACACGACACCGATGCAATCACCGTACACGCTGCGGCTGGACGAAATCGACGGCGGCAAGGTTGCCTTTGCCCGGGGGAAAAGGGGCTTCGCTGGGCGAACTTTTGGCCGCCGGCATCCGTGTGCCGCCGGGCTTTGTCGTCACTCGAATGGCATTCGATGCCTTCATATCGGCCTCCGATCCCGAGCAGCGCGTACTTGGTTGGCTTAGTGAAGTCGACGAGGGACATAGGGATGTGGCCGATGCGGCCCGCGCGATCGTCGAACTGTTGGGCGAAGCTCCGATTCCCCAAGAGATCGTGGCTGCGATCCGTGCCGCCGCAAACGAGCTCGCCTGCCCAAGCGTTTCTGTTCGGTCCAGCGCCACTTGCGAAGACGGAAGCTCCAGCGCCTGGGCCGGTCAGCTCGAGACCTTTCTAAACGTCTCTCCGGAAGATGTCGTCTCGCAAGTTCGGGCTTGCTGGCTTTCGATCTTCCGTGTCGCGGCCCTGGCATACGGCGCCGCGCACGGTTATGGGGCCGGGCAATTCGGCGTGGCCGTGGTAGTCCAGGAAATGATTCCTAGCGAGGTATCCGGTATTGGTTTCTCTGTGCATCCCGTTACCCAAGAGCCCGATATCCGGCTCATCGAGGCCTGCTTCGGATTGGGGGAGGCAATCGTGTCGGGTGAGATCGTTCCGGACCAATTCGTCGTAGAACGAGGAGCGAAGGAGATCGTTCAAAGCATGCGAGGCGGCCAACGGCGAGGTTTGTTTCTCGAACACGGTCAACCTGAACCCCAGTGGCGCGACCTGGGAGAGCATGGCGCCGAACCGAAGCTGAGCGACGCGCAGGTGCTGCAATATGCCCAAATCCTGGATCGCATCGAGGAGCACTACGGTTATCCCGTCGATACGGAATGGGCGTTGACCGATGACACCTTCCATGTTTTGCAAGCACGTCCGATTACCACGCTTGCCAAGGAGTATCGCGAACCGATTGTCGACGACAGTCAACCTTGGGCGAAATTGGTAAGGCGTCCGCTTACGCTGCTCGAGGCCTCGATCATCAATCACTGGATCGACAGCCGGCACTCGGGCTACGACCTTGGCTATTCCGTGGACCGAAGTCTTGCAATTCAAGACTCGGAGGACTTGACCACGCTGTTTCTTTCCAAGGCGGCCTATGAAGAAGCCCTGGGGTATATCTGTAACATGGCACGGTCGGATCGTGCTCGACTCATCGCATTGTTGGAGCGCGCTCGAGAGGTCTACCGGCGTGGTTTTGAAATGGTCGAGCGCGGGGCAAGCTTCCAGAGGCTGGACGAGGCGATGGAACACTTTATCGACGTCGGCAAGTACACCACGAGTTTTCCTGCGAGCACATTGGTTGCGCTAGACCAAGGCCACATCGACGATCCCGAGATACATGCACTCGCCGAAGAACTCCGGTCCCACTCGCTTTATCCCCGATACTTGAGTCAGATCATCGAGCCGCTTGTAGTCGATTTGGTTGGCAAACTTGGATTCTCAGAACCCGAACGTGCGCCGCTACTGCTTACCTGGCGGGAACTACACCAGAACAATGTTCGGCGCGAGACGCTGGAAGATCGTCTGGAACTTGTTCGTGCGGGCAATCGGTTCGTGAACCAAATCCTCGGAGACGAGGAGCATGTTCGGTTCGTCAGCGAGACCGGCTATTTACTAATGCGCCAACTGGGACAGCGGGAGATTGTTCCCCCAGGTGATCCCGACCGTATTGCAGGGCAGGCGGCCTGGCCCGGGGTTCATCGGGGCATTGCTCGGGTGGTCAAAACGTCTCATCCCGAAGGCCACGAGATCCGAGACGGCGAAGTGCTTGTCTCGATCCAGTCGAACCCCAACCTAATGCCGTTGCTGCGTCATGCAGGCGCTATCGTCACTGATGACGGTGGTGTCGCCTGTCACGCGGGAATCATTTGCCGCGAGTTGAAGATTCCCACCATCATTGGCACGGGCCGCGCGACCACGACGATTCACGACGGCGACCTCGTCGAGGTGGATGCAACCTCCCAGGTTGTTCGCATTCTGGAGCGAGCCAACCCGTGGTAGGACACCGACGTACCAACTCGTTCCGCATCGTCGTTCGGCCGCGCGACCACCTGGTCACCGTCCGGGCGCCGCGTTGCATTGCCGGTGTCGTGGCGTTTGCCCGACGCCACTGGTCCCGCTCACTCGGCCTTGGAACCAACCGGGCCTAGATACCGATCGTACCAATCGACGATCTCTTTGATGATCTTGCCGCGCGGCAGCGGCCAATGCCCGGCCTCGTACAAGACGTGACGTTTATCAGCAGCGGGCGTCCCCAACAAGTCGAACAGAGGCTTCTGGTGGGTCTCCAGCGGAAAGATATAGTCGTACTTGCCGTTGAGCATCAGAATTGGCAGGGTCGTACGTTTGGCAAACGAAACCGACGATTGCGGATTGACTGCGTTGAAACCGCCGCTCATCAGCACGGCGGCGCTAAACCTTGGCTCGACGGATAGCAGAATCGGCGCGACCGTCGCGCCAAGGCTGATGCCAAAGTACCCCAGCTTGTCGGATTGGATGTCCGCGCGAGTATCCAAGTAGTCGATCACGCGCGAAAGGTCCTTGCCCCACTCCGATATCAATCCGCGGGCGGCTTGGCCATCCGCCAGGCGTTCTGCGGTGCGTCCCTCGCTGCGCTCATACATGTCAGCATACACGGGAAGAATCAACGCTCGACCGCTGTGCATGATGAAATCGTTGCGGTCGATATATTCGTCGGTAAACGGCCGCGGTAAGGTCGCGTCGATGCCCGGAAACACAACTACCGCCTGCAGCGGCGCCGAGGATTTGGGCAGTGCCATGTGAATGGTGATCTGTTCTCCACCGTAAACCGCGTCGACGGTTACTGTTTCGACGGACCATGGTCGGTGCACGCCGTCCTGCGGTTGCACCTTTGCGTTCAATGGCGAAGGTCGATAGTCATTTAACTGGCTGGCAAAGGCAAAGGCCTGGTCCGACATCGGAGTAACGGCGTAGAAGTCGGGCACTGGTAAGTCGATCGGCTCGGATAACGGCGTGTCGCCCTCCGAGCCCCCGTCGTATAACGCACAACGAAAGCCGTCGTTCGCGGATCGGTCCCACGGACTGCGTGCTTGGGCTAGCGTGAACATGTACACCGGCTCGTTCCAAGCGCCGCCCAGACTGTACCGCCGGTCGCCGGTCGCATTGAAGCACCATTCGCGCAAGTTGCCGGCCATGTCGCGAGCACCGGAGACCCCAATTCCCTCGTGAGTTCCGACGGCGGCCGGGCCATCGTCCCCAAAATTGCTCAGCGGTATGATCGAGGGACTCAATGGCACGCCGATCTCGCTATCGGCCAGCGCGGCGGCAATCCAATGAAACACCGTGGGCAGCCGCTTCTGGCGAAACTGGGCATATGCAGCCGCCTCGAACCAGCTCACGCCGCCAACGGGATAGTCGTCCTGTCCTTTCGGATAGTTGCCCAATTCCCACATGGCCGGTCCCGGCCTGCCCGTCGTATCGACGAACTGCTCTACCGCGTCCTTGAATGCGAGCGTCTTTCCGTCGTGCTCAAAAGGATGCTGCCAAAACTCTTCGCGCGCGTAGCCACCCGCGTCGACAAACTCCTTGTACTGACGATTTGTGACCTCGGTCCGATCGATGAAATAACGGCTCAGCTCGACCGGTCGCAGCGGGGGAATGCCGGTCAGGGGAATCGCAGGCGTACCGTAAGTGCCTCCCTCGACGGGTATCATTCCGGGCGGACAGTTCTCCGCAGTATCGAGTGTCACGCGAATGTCATTGCCGCGATGCAGCGCGAAGACCTCTGGAGCTACGGCAGATGCCAACTCAATCGGTGCGAAGCCATCTTTTTCGATCCGCCAGCGAAATTTCGACCAAGGAAGCCGCATGTCGTCGAGGTTAGACCGGCCAAGCGCGATCCACGGTCCGTCGACGTCGTCATACTCCTTGTACGACACGACGGCACCCGCCGGAGATGTATGAACCGATACCCGACTGCTCATCTTCGGCCAAAGGCGTTCAAGGATCGGATCGCCGGGCAAATACTCGGCGGCTTCCGTCGCCGCGGCGAACGCCGCGTCGTAGTTGCCATCTTCGATCAAACGCATGACGCTGGGCACAAGCTCGTCACGTGCCCATTGCTGGTTGGAGATTCGCCGTGTCGACCAGAACGCAATGGCGGCGATCAATGCAGCCAGCCCGACGACGGCAACCAGGACCACTGGCTTCCTCATCAGGCCGACGAAAGAGCTCGCGGACGCCGGCTCTGCAAGCTGCCGCTGACAATCGGCCAAATCGTCGCGCAGCGCATCAGCAGTCGGATAACGGGCAGCAGGATCTTTCTGCAACGCGCGGCGCACGATGCGCTCTAGCGCCGGCGGGACATCTTTTGCCGACTGCGAAACCGGGGGCGGATCGTCCTTGAGTATCGAGGCGAGCGTCTCGGTGGCCGTATCGCGCACAAACGGCCTGACCGCGGTGAGCATCTCGTAGAGCACGCAGCCGAGTGAAAAGACGTCGCTGCGGGTGGTGGCCGCCTGACCCTTGGCCTGTTCTGGCGACATGTAGCCAATCGTGCCGATGATCGCGCCGGGCGAGGTCGAGTCGTGGGCCGCGTTAACGTACGGTCGCGTTTCGGCAGAATCAGAACCGTCGGTCAACTCCGCCGCTCCGGACTTGGCAAGCCCGAAATCCAAGATCTTGATGGCACCGCTTGCCGTGACGAAGATGTTCGCGGGCTTGATGTCGCGATGAACGATTCCCTTGGCATGCGCCGCCGCCAATCCGGACGCGATCGCCAAACCGATGTCGAGGGCCCGGCGCCATTCGAGCCGCCCTTGCGTTTTTATCACTTCGGCCAGCGTCTGCCCATCGAGCAACTCTGTGATCGCGTACGCAGTTCCCTGGTCGGACCCGACGTCGAAGATTGTGAGGATGTTGGGATGCGAGAGGGCGGCGATCGCCTTGGCTTCGCGCTGGAATCGTTCGCGGTATTCCAGGTCGCTTGCGAGGCGGTCGGGCAGTACTTTCACCGCCACTCTACGATCGAGCCGCGGATCGATCGCGCGATAGACTTCGCCCATGCCGCCAGCGCCAAGCGACGATTCGATCTCGTAGGCCCCAAGGCGATCGCCGGCGGTCAGAGTCATGGAGCACAGTCCTGTATTTGATAGGCGAGTCGAGCGACAATCCAAAACATTCGCCTGTTTGTTTATAGTCATAGTTTTCGCGACTGCACATTGCAAGCGTCTGTGCCTTTCGTTGGGAAGTTGCCGTCGGGCAAGTTGTTGGCACGGGGCCAAGGTTGGAACGCATCGTTTTTGGTGATTTCGCGCGATATGCACGCGACGATGGGTTATCTTGGCATGATATTGGTGAGGTTTGCCCAAGGCAGGCGCGGCGGATGGCAGTCCGCGTTGGCTTGGGGATCTGACGATGAGGAGCCATGCTGACATGACGCCGACGAATCTCGCACAACTTGCCGAAGCCTCGGCCGAACGGCTCGGAGAGCGCGTGAGCCTTGAGTACGACGGTGAGCCGTTCACCAATCTGCAGTTACTCGAAAACGGCAAACGGCTTCACGCGGCGTTTGCCGAACTCGGACTGGTTCGCGGTAGTCGCGTCGTCGTGCAGATGATGAACCATCCGTTGATCTATCCAGTGATGCAGGGCATCTTTCGCGCCGGGGGCACGGCCGTGCCGGTCATGCCACAATTGGCCGCGGCCGAACTGCGCTACGTGTTGTCCGACGTTGAAGCGCAAATCATCGTGACCGAAGCCGAGCGCCTTGCCACGGTGCGCGAGGCTGTCCAGGGGCTTTCACACGTCCGCCAGATCGTCGTGCTGGGCGGTTCGGACAATACGTCGGCCAACCCGCCCGAACTGCGGCTGGAATCACTGGCAGAATATGAGCCGCGAACCACGCTGCCCAACATCGACAGCGCCGACGTAGCGGTGATGTTGTATTCGTCCGGAACGACCGGTCGGCCCAAAGGCGTTCTCCTTTCGCACGCCAATCTGCTGGCTGCCGCCGAATCGATCGTCGAGGCCTCACAACTCGCCTCGTGGGAAGGGCCACGGATCACGCTGTCGGGCATGCCCATCGCGCATATTTTCGGCGTCGCGATCATGAACGATCAGTTGATGCTTCCCAAACACATGGCTGATCGTTCGCGACTGGTCATGATGCGGTGGTTCGAGCCGGAGCAATTCATGGCGCTGATCGAAAAGCGACAATGCACCACGACTGCGGCCGTGCCAACCGTATTGGCGATGCTGCTCCATCATCCGCGTGCTAGCGATTTCGATCTATCGTCGCTGCAGGAGATCATCTGCGGCGGCGCGCCGCTGCCAGTTGAGCTGGCCGAGGCGTTTACGCGAAAGTATCCCTGCCGCATACGCGAAGTTTACGGTTTGACCGAAGCTACGGGCCTGGGCACCGTCAACCGCAGAAGCGAGCCCTATCGGCCGGGTTCTGCCGGTCGCGCGTATGCCAACATGGAGATGCGCATCGTCGACGACAACGACCAGCCTCTCCCGAACGGACAGCGCGGCGAGATTTGCATTCGAGGTCCCAGCGTCACCCCGGGCTATCACAATCGGCCCGAGGAGTCGGCCGAGTTGGTGCGAAACGGCTGGTTACACACCGGCGACATTGGCTATCTCGACGACGACGGGTTTTTGTTTGTCGTGGACCGCAAGAAGGACATGATTATTCGCGGCGGAGAGAACATCTATCCGGCAGAATTGGAAGCCGTATTGCACGAACATCCGAACGTAGCCGAGGCGGCCGTCGTTGGCGTGCCGGATGAAGTGTACGGAGAAAACGTGGTGGCGTTCGTCGTCGCGGCGCCGGGAACCGACGTTAGCGAGAATGATGTCATCGAGCACGTCTGCAAGCACGTCGCCCGGTTCAAGGCTCCGACGCGAGTCCATTTCCGCGAAACGCTGCCCAAGAGCAGCATTGGCAAGATCCTTCGTCGCGTGTTGCGCGACGAAGCGGCAAAGTCACACTAAGCCGCAATCAAATCTGGGAGTTCCACCGATGATGTTCCGAGCACTATTCGCGGCAACCGTTGTGGCAACCGCCTCTTTGAGCCAAACTTCCGCACTTGGCCAACAATCGTTGCTCGTGATCGAACCGACAGAGCAACACCCGCGCAACTCTGAAGGCGACTTAATCGAGTTGTCCGACGGACGGCTCTGCCTGGTTTACTCTCGTTTTCGTGGCGGGGCATCCGACCACTCGGCGGCCGACCTGGTAATGCGCATTTCGCCGGACAGTGGCAAGAGCTGGAGCGACGATCGTGTCGTTGTGCCACACGAGGGCGGCAAAAACGTCATGTCGGCTTCGCTGCTGCGTCTGGCTGATCGTCGGATTGCGCTGTTTTACCTGCGCAAACAGTCCCTCGAAGACTGCCGCCCGGTGATGCGCGTTTCCGATGACGAAGCCGCGACGTTCGGACCACCGGTGACGTGCATCAACGACCAGGTCGGGTACTACGTATTGAACAACGATCGCGCCGTGCAACTGACCAACGGCCGCATCGTTTTGCCAGTGGCCATGCACAACAAGCCGGGGCAACAGGAGCCAGATTGGGCCGGCACGCTCATGTGCTACTTCTCGGACGACGGCGGAAGTACCTGGCGGCGCAGCAAAACGACGATGATCGGTCACGGGCCAGAGGGTAAGCGAGTCACCGTCCAGGAACCTGGCATCGTTGAGCTCTCCGACGAGCGGCTGATGATGTATTGCCGCACCGACGCCGGTAGCCAGTTCATTTCGTATTCGGACGACCATGGCGATACGTGGTCGGAACCGAAGCCAAGTGACCTGGCCTCGCCCAAGTCGCCGGCCGTGATCGAGCGATTACCCTGGAGCGGCGAGCTGGTTTGCGTTTGGAATGACCAATCGGGCGTCCACCCCTTTCCAATCGACAAGCGATCCCCACTGTGCGTTGCGATCAGCGGCGACGACGGCAAGAGCTGGTCGCGGTCGCGCGTGATCGAGCCGGATCCGGAGGGTTGGTTTTGCTATACGTCGCTGGTTAGCCTCAACGACAAACTCTTGCTGAGTTATTGCGCCGGCGACAGCACGGTCGGACCGCTGAATCGCCTGAAAGTTGTTGCGCTCGACAAGGACTGGCTTGCCGAATGCGCGGCTGCGGGTCCGGCCAAGCCTGCCGGCGAGGCGCTCTTGGAACCATGTCTCGATTACGGCCGGTCGTTCGTCAATACGAAGGCGAGCTGGAACTCCCCCCGGTTTTGGGTCGAGTCACGCTGCCGCGTCGTGGACAGGAAATCGAACGAGAGTGTCGAGTTCTTGCAGTGTGGCTTGTGCAAGGCGGAGCGCACGTTTGCGCATCGAGCGCTGTTCGCCGACGACAACTACGATTTCTTGCCGGTATTCACCGAGGATGAAGGGGTCATTTTTCGGCGGCTTGTTCGTGTCGCGGATAAGTATCGCGAGGTCCGCCCGATCGACCAATGGTGGGGCGGCACCGAGCCGCAGTTGCGCACCGTACGGGCTCGCGTCTTGAGGTCGCCCGACGAAGTGTTCGCAGCGATGCGCGAAGGCAAGCCGATCGTCGGTCAGACGGAATTGTCCGATCCAAAGACCGGTCGCGTCGCGGTGATCGAGTATCCGATCAAGACGATTAACTTTGAGCGCGATCGCCGAGATTGGCAGGTCGATACCGGTCCGGTGATTCTGCCCGACCTATCGGCGCCGCCGGAGCGCTGGTCGCAAGCGTTTCAGCTCGCGCACATCGCATTCCGCACGCCGTACTGGGCCGACTTTCTGGTCGACCAGCCCACCTCGGTACGCACGGGTGCCGCGCCGGTAAACAGGGCGGATCCAGAAGGTGCAAGTTCGGAGAACGACGAGCCTGGGGCGCTGACCTACCACTACTCGGGCCAGGTCCACCACGCGGCGCGCAACGTTCTGCTGGCGTTGGACGTGGACTAGCTAGGGACAATGCTCGAATTTGACGTGCGTGGCAGCAGCGTGGGTTTTCTCGTTTAGAGCTCCCACGAAGAGCCGGCCTAAATCCACGACGTCGGCTGCGATCCATCGGTTTTCGTGCCGACGTTGAGCGACCGTTCCGGCATCAAAATCGGTTGGCCGCTGAACGACCGAAGTCGTTCGATGATGGCCGGTTGGTTCATCTGCTCGGCCTGCACCGTCGCGCTGCGGATCGGCGGCGGCCAGCGTCGCCAGCGCTTGGTTGTACTCGACGACGGGCCGCCGAAACGCCCACAAGTGTACTCGAATTGACAACGGCACAAAGTAAGTGAACGCTCCCCACTACAAGCGGCGCGGAAAGCCGCTCGGCAGACTTGCGATATACGCGGACAAGACGCGACGCATAAAGCGTCGCGTGTCGAATGATGCGGGACATGTTGCCGCATGCCACATAACGTTTATCGCACCGCATGGTCAGCAATGGCTAACTTATTGCCGTTTCCTGCGCTCCGAAGCGGCTTGCCAAACTGGGTCGGGAGCTGCCTGCTTGACGAAAGTCTACCTGTCGAATCACAATTAGGCCGGTCAACGGTCGATTCAATTGAGTTCGAACGAGAGTACATTCTCATGCCGAACGAGGCCAGCAAACGCCGGTCAGGTCGTCGATTGGCGTTGCTGCTTCTCGCCGGCGGCATGCTGCTAGCGCTCGACGCTTGGGCGCAAGAAAGCGGGGCAGTTAGCAGCCTGACCGAAGATGTGCTGCAACTGTTCGTCTGGTCCGTTTTGATGCTGCCGTTGGTTGTATCCGTTGCGCCCTACGTCGAGTCGCGAACCACGCGTTATGTCATTTTCTGTGCATACGGTTTCGCCGTGATTTGGCGCGTGATCGACGTGACGAATGAGTTGCCGGTCTTCGATGCGCTGCCCGTGTTCGGCAATGACAGCAGGTATCACGAGCCCGGCAAGGAATTCATGGCCTTGATTGTTCGTGGCTCCGTCCTCCTCGTATTCATCCTGTTGTTTGTAGAATTGACGCAGAGTCTTAGGCGGCTTCGCACGCAATCGGCTCATCTCCAGAAGTTGTTCCAAGACATTCCGGCCGTTTGTTTTACGTTTGACAAAACGGGCCGCGTCCTTACGTGGAACCGGGCGGCGGAAACCGTGTACGGATACACAGCCGAAGAGGCAGTTAATGCCGAGCCGCTTAGCATCGTGGTCACGCCGGAAACGCTCGACGCGACGAAGGAGATTATCGCCGAGGTGTTTGCAGGGAACTCCATTCTTGGTTCCGAATGGCACGATCAAAATAAGGACGGCGAGCTGGGCTATCGGCTGGGCAGTGCGTTTCCGCTGTTTCGCGATGATGGCACCGTCGAATGCGGCGTGAACATCAACGTGGACATCACGGCCCGCCGAAACGCCGAGGCCGCGCTGGCATCCAGCGAAGAACGGTTCCGCCGTGCGTTCGATGAAGGTCCGCTCGGCATGATGTTCATCGATCGCGAGCACCGCATTGCACATGTCAATCGAGCAATGTGCAAGATGCTCGGATACGAGCGCGACGAATTTGTCGGACAGAACTTCGATCGATTCGCCGATCCGGACGATCACGAGCAGTTTCTCGACATGTCCGAAGAAGCGGATCCCTCACAACCGGTTCCGGGTAGCTTCGAGAAACGATACCTCGCCAAGGACGGTCGTGTCGTGTGGGGACGAATGTCGGCGACGGTCATTCACGACGATTTGGGCCAGCCGTTGCACGGGCTCGCTATGATTGAAGACATCACCGAGCACAAACATGCCGAGGACAAAGTCCGGGCCAGCGAAACGCGATTTCGCGCATTCTTCGATTCGCATATCGTAGGAATCGTGTTGGCCGACATGAACGGCAGCGTCACCGGGGCTAACGACGCTTTCCTGCAAATGGTCGGACGCAAGCGGAGCGATCTACCGATCCAGTGGTCGAACCTGACCAGTCGCAACAACGGCCGATTGGACCGGGCGGCGATCGATTCACTAAGGAACAACGGCGTCGCTGCGCCGTTTCAGTTGGAACTCGTCAAGCGCGACGGTCGGCAGATTCCCGTGCTTATCGGTCTGACGCAAATGCCACACCAGGGCGATGAGTGCATCGGGTTCGTCGTCGATCTAACGGAACAGAAGCACGCGGAAGCCGCCGCCGAGAGCGAACGCGATCTGCTACGCAGGCTTCTCGACCTACAGGAACGCGAGCGACAAACCGTGTCTTGCGAGATTCATGACGGGGTCGTGCAGTATGTCGTCGGCGCCATGATGCAGGTCGACGCGTGTGAAACGACCTTGGATCCGGCCGACCAAGAAACCGCCCAGAAACTTCGCCTCGCGAGCGACCACCTGGCCAATGCAATGCGCGAGGGCAGGCGACTGATTAGTAGTCTGCGGCCGCCAATCATCGACGAATCGGGCATTACTGCGGCGATCGATCATCTGATCAGTGAGATTTCCCGAGACGGCGGTCCATCGATTGAGTTCGAGCACCATGGGAACTTTCACGCGTTGCCGGCCTTTGTGGAAAGCGCGCTGTACCGAATCAGCCAGGAGGCGCTTAACAACGTACGCCGTCACAGCGGTTCCGCCGAGGCGTGGATCCGTTTGGAACGTTCTGATTTGTCGGTCCGGCTCGAAGTCAAAGACAAGGGCCGCGGCTTTTTGCGCATCGCCGTACCGCCGGATCGATTCGGTTTACAGAGCATCGAACAACGGGCCCGGCTACTAGGCGGATCGGCCCAAATCGAAAGCCACGTTGGCGCCGGAACCCGTATTCGCGTCGAATTGCCGCTGACGAACGCGCAGCGCGCTCGCGAGCTTCCACGCCCACATGCTCCACTGGGCGGCGGTGTGCCGCGTTAGCGCGTTGACGAACGGTTCACGGCACTTTGCGTGTAGCCGGGTCGCGTCAATCACCACGTGACCCTTCTGCGAGTATATTCGCGTTCCGTCCCGTCGGGGGGCCACGGCGCCAGGCACACTCCTCCCCGCATGAAAGTCTTGGTAAGAATGGTTGACTTTTCCGCGCGAAGATGTTTTCTATCGCGTAAGCGTCAGGGAGCGCTGACAGGGCCTTAGGGGGCGCTTTGACGTTTGGTTATCCGAAACGGAACAGCCATCTCATTCGGATAACTGCAGGGACGGAGCAATTCCATGTTATTCCCATTTAGTTCGCTGTGCGCTCGCGCTGCGCGCAGTCAGGTTCGCCGTCTGTCTTCACGTCACGCATCAGGACCCGCCTTCAGTCGGCACGGCATTAAGCGGCGTCGGTCACGATTGGGCACGTGCCCCATCGAATCTCTCGAGAAGCGGGAAGTTCTGAGCGTCTCACTGATCGGCACGCCGCCCGACGACCCAATCGTTTTCGAGACCACCGGTCCGTTGCAGTTAACGGGTGAGTCAGGCGACTACGTGGAGGTGGCTCACAGCGATTCGTTGTCGGTGTCTGACGGTGCGGTGACGTTGAGCTTCACGACCGACAACGTCGAAGTCCGGCAGGCCTTGTTCAGCAAGGACGGCTCCGGGTTCCAGAACGGCGGCCACCTCACGGCGTTTGTCAACGACGGCCGGATCGAGGTCCGGATGCAGAACACCGAGACCTCGGTCTACGTCAAGATCGACACCCTGTTGGAACCCAACCAGCAGCACCACCTGGCCGTCACCTTCGGGGCCGACGGGCTGTGGGTCTATCTCGACGGACGGATCGAAGGCTACAAGACCGAGTTCTTCCAGGGACTCGATACCAATACCGAGCCGCTGGCCATCGGGGCCAACATCTGGGCCCGCTCCGAAGAGAAGCCACAATATGCCAGCGACTTCTTCCAAGGAACCATAGATGACTTCGTCATCTATGGTGGACAGCTCGACGCCGTTGCGGTCGCGCGGATCGCGCGAGCCTCCAGTGGTTCCTCTGACGTTGCCCGTGCGGTTGATTCCGTGCTTGCCGGGGACGTGAGCAAGGTGCTGAGTGATTTCGACATCGAGAATGGTCACGAAGACGCGGACTTGGGTGCCGTTGACCTGTAGAGAGTGAACGTTGTCCGGCTCGCACCATGAAACGAGTCACCTCGAGGGCGTCGTTTCGGCGGCTCTTCGGGGTGACGCGCAATCGATGCGCATAGGTCTTCGAACCGCTTTCGCGTTGCCCTACCTGCGTGCTGGTCCGGCACTGAGCAGCGTGCCAACCCACCGCATGTCTTCGCTGTGGTCCAGCACGATTTTGACGATCATCGTCAGCGGCACCGAAAACAGCATGCCGATGGGGCCAAGTACCCAACCCCAGAAGACCAAAGAAAGGAAGACAACCAGCGTCGAAAGCCCCAATCCGCGTCCCATGACTCGCGGTTCGATGACGTTGCCGATGACAACGTTGATCACAACGTAGCCGAGCGCGGCGTAGATGGCCGTGGCCGGACCAAGTTTCAAGTAGGCCAGCACGACGGC
This sequence comes from uncultured Planctomycetaceae bacterium, assembly GCA_937952415.1. Classification (GTDB taxonomy): domain Bacteria; phylum Planctomycetota; class Planctomycetia; order Pirellulales; family PALSA-1355; genus CALFYT01. The sequence continues at coordinate 13,693 of CALFYT010000010.1, forward strand.
CGGCACGGCCGCGATGAACGAGCCAATATTCGGGATGTAGTTAAACAAGAACGCGAGCAAGCCCCAGAGCAGCGGAAAATCGACGCCGCATGCCCAAAGCCAAACGACGACCAACACACCGGTCAAGAAGCTGAGTCGCGTCTTAATCGAGATATACTGCCGTACGCTCCGTTGAATGGTTTCGAATCGCCCCGTGATCGAATCGTCTCCGCCGGCGATCGCGCGCAGCTTGTCCGGCAGATCAGCCGCTTCCAGCAAAAGGAAGATCAGGATGAATACGATCATCAGCGCGTCGCTCAGCACCGAGCCCAGGGCTCCGAGCATGTTGCCGAACAGCGACAATGCTCGCTGCGCGTTCAGACTTTCCTGCTGCAACTCGTCACCGACGATGCCCATCTTTTCCAGCCACGCGACAAGCTGGGCTTGAATCTCCTCGACGCGCTCCTGGTAAACCGGCAACTCGTGCCGCAGTTGATTGACTGAGGTGCCAATGACGCCGATCAGCAACAGCGCGACAAGGATGATCACGACGGTCATCACCAACAACGCGGCCCAGGTCGGCAGTCCTTTTTCACGCAACCACTGTAACGGTGGCAAGCTGATCATCGCCAAGAACGCGGCAACGACGAACGGAACGATAATCGGCTGGGCGGCGCGCACGCCCGCGACGACCACGACGAAGCAAGCGGCAGAGACGAGCACCGGTCCGCTGATTCGCAATTCTTTGTCGGCCATGACATCACGACGCGCGGTGCTAAGAACAAGCACTTCGGCACCCACGAATCTCGCGACTGGCTGCGAGCAATCACAGCAAAGTGCTTAAGTGGGAACAGCCCAGATGGTAGCTGCACGAGGGATTCCCGTACAAGCTGGATTTCGGCGGAAAGTGGCCAGCTCGACCGCCAAGGGCGCGGCAATTCGCCCGTTTGCTGTTCGAGAACACCGTCGCTGCTCGACGAAGCTTTTGACAGTTCCGTCGAGCAGCAACAAATGCACTACTCCAAAGTGGTCGTAACTACTGGCGGTCGAGGTTGCCCTTGGAGACGTCCGTAAGCGACCAGCCCGAGTAGAGCATTTCACGATCGACTTCCACCTGGGCGGAAGTAAACCCAATGGTGCCGGTGCCGCTATAGACTGCGGGATCGAATCCCGTATTGACGAAACCGTCGCGGTTAATGTCTTCGATCGATCGCACGGACCCGTCGGCGAACAATACGTTACACAAACCGCCACGATGGACCGGGCCGAAATCACGGAAGTCCTGCACAGTCTGCTTGGCCCACACCGCCCACCAGCCGGCGGGACCGCCGTGCGGTGTGTTGGGTGAGAAGGTCGGCGGCTTCATCGTGGTCGGATCAACCGGACCATCGCTGAACGATTCGCACATCCGCTCGCCCCGATTATAGGGACCAAGATCGGCATCGAGCACGGCTTCTCCTACGTCGCCGGGAGCGGCGTCGGCCAACAGCGGAATCTTGTCTGACGGGACCTGTCCGGAATCGATGTCGGACAGACGTAGCGGGCCACGTGTGGACTGCAGTTCTTTCAGCGAAATCGGGCAATTCGGGTCACCGGCTAGATTCCCCGAGCTGTCTAGGTTCGTTCCGCTGCGTACCAAGAACCAACTGGCCGCGTAATTCGAGTTATAACCCTGAGCGAGAATTTTCTCGACCGCCTGCTTCCGTGGATCCGTGCCGGGCATGAGCGGCATGCCGCCGGTGTAGTCGCCGACGATTTCACGGCATGGATTTACCTTCAGAGTACCATCGGGCTGGGTCTCGGCTTTTCGGCCGGCCAAATCGATCCCGCAACTGTCCAGGCTCGTCGCGGTCAGCCCCAAAAGGTCGTTGTATTTTTCGCTGAGCTTGTATGGGTTGCTGGCACAGAGCATGTCGCCAGTAATGATGTTCGAGTTGACGAGATCCGCCACCCAACCGTAATCGACCACGCTTCCGTCGCGCTTCCAATCGAAGGCGCCGGTGCACAATCGGTTGCGAGCGTCGCGTTCGGCGTGTGCCTGCATGCCGATGCCGAATTGACGGAGGTTGTTCTTGCACGAGGTGGATCTCGCGGCTCCTCGCGCCGCGCCAACCGCGGGAATCAATAGGGCTATCAAGATGGCAATGATCACGATCACCACGAGCATTTCGACTAACGTAAATCCGCGTCGCATGGCTAAACCTCCCTGCTAGTTGGGTCGAAGAACGCGGATAAATCTACTCCTGAATTGTTAGGAAGACGTGGATCGATCGTGTGAAATCTGTTAATCCGCCAACAAGTTAGTGGGGCGCCTCGCGACACATAAGCGCACGCAAGGATGCAATGCACGATGGGTAGTCGCGGACGCTTGCAAGTGGGAATCTGCCACCGACGAGGCCATTAATGCGATGCCCTAGATGAGGCGACAACAGATTCACTCCGTACGATTTGGTTTGCGCTTGGCGCGCGAAGTTGCCTTCGTAGCGACGAGCAATGGTAGGGAGACTGCGTCGAGCGACTTTCGATCGACCCGGCACGATTTAGCTACGTCACGATAGCCGCTGATCCTAGCCTCGCTTTTGGGTGCCTAAGAAATCGACGCTGTCCCGGCCAACAGTGCAGTGTTGGCACTCGTGGACGCGGCCGGGAGATCGTGTTAGGCGGGCTGACTTTCGTGACTCCAACCCAAGCGGCACCGCAAGGACGGCGCATGATGCAAGGCCGTGCGGCCTTGCCGTCCCCCGCGCGAGCGCTCCAGACACGCGTCGCGATACGCGGCGGATACCCTGTAATGCTCGCTCAAGTCGCTCGGGCCAAGTCGACCACCCTGGCAGTCTGGGTGTTCGCCGGCCGACAAGGTCCGCGTGCAAACAACAGGGTGTTTGGGCGCTACACCGAGGTTGCCAGAAACGGGCGATTTCATCAAGATAGGAAAGCGCCTGGTCAAGGGTGGCTGCGCGCCGCCATCGAAACACGACGCACCGCGCCTCGGTTAGCTGAGTCGAACAACCACGGAATATGGCAGCGGGTGGGCATCGCGTCGCGCGGCAGTTTGTCGCCGCGCATCGTTCGCTGCCAAAACACACCACGATGGAAGACCCCATGAGTTCACGAACACTCCAGCGGCGCCTGCCGATCGGTGCCGAAGTTCAACAAGACGGCGGCGTCGTATTTCGGGTTTGGGCGCCGCTTCGCAGCCGTGTTTCGGTGGAGTTCGGCGATTCGCCCGATGCCTTGCACGACTCGGTTCAACTCGATGCAGAGGGAGATGGATACTTTGGCGGGTTCGCGCCGGCGGCTCGGGCTGGAACGCGATACGGCTTTCGGCTCGACGACGAGGATTCCCTCTATCCCGATCCAGCATCTCGCTTTCAGCCGGATGGCGTTCACGGCCTGTCCGAAGTGATCGACTGCGAGGCGTTCGACTGGCACGACGGCGATTGGCAGGGGCCGAAGCTACAAGGCCAGGTACTCTACGAATTGCACATCGGCACGTTCACGCCCGAGGGAACCTGGCAGGCCGCTGCCGCCAAACTGCCCGAACTCAAGGAACTAGGCATCACGCTGGTTGAGGTGATGCCGGTTGCCGAATTCCCCGGGCAGTACGGTTGGGGATACGACGGCGTTGACTGGTACGCCCCGACGCGACTGTATGGGCGCCCGGACGACTTCCGAAAGTTTGTTGATTCGGCCCACCAAGTCGGCTTGGGCGTTATCCTCGACGTCGTTTACAACCACTTCGGCCCGACGGGTAACTACCTCGGACAGTTCTCCGACGACTACATTTCGAAGCACGGGACCGACTGGGGCGCCGCGATTAATTACGACGGGCCGAATTCCGGGCCCGTTCGCGAATTCGTGATCGCAAACGCCGGCTACTGGATCGACGAGTACCACATTGACGGCCTGCGCCTGGATGCGGTCCACGCGATCTTCGACGACTCACCTGACCACATTCTTGCCGCGCTAACGCGCCGTGTGCGCGAAGTGGCGGGACAACGCTCCACGCTCGTATTCGCCGAAAACGAGTTCCAGCAATGCTGGCTTTTGCGCCCGGCCGATGGCGGCGGGTATGGGCTGGATGGCGGATGGAATGACGACTTTCATCATTCGGCTCGAGTCGCTGCTACGGGCCACGCCGATCACTACTACGCCGACTTTCAAGGAACACCGCAGGAATTGATTTCCGCAGCCAAGTGGGGCTACTTGTACCAGGGGCAATGGAATCCTCGCTGGGGCAAACGGCGCGGATCGCCCGGGCTCGATGTGCCCGGGCCGCGGTTTGTGACGTTTCTGCAAAACCACGATCAAGTCAGCAACACGCATTGCGCTCGCAGGCTGCACGAACTGACCACGCCCGGCCGGCATCGTGCACTGACGGCGCTCTTGCTGCTTGCGCCGGGCACGCCACTTTTGTTCCAGGGACAGGAGTTCTCGGCAAGCACGCCGTTTCCCTTCTTTGCCGACCACGAACCCGAGTTGGCCGACAAGGTTCGCCAGGGCCGGGAGGAGTTCGCCCGGACGTTCCAGCGGATGGCCGGCGGCGACACCACGGATCAGTTCCCGGACCCGTGTGACTCGGCGACGTTCGAGGCATCCAAGCTCGATTGGTCCGAGCGCGACGCGCATGGCGCAGCGCTGGCATTGCACCGTGATCTGCTCCGGTTGCGGCGCGAAGACTCGGTGTTTGCCGCTCAACGATCCGATCGAATGCACGGTTCCGTAGTCGGCCCCGAGGCGTTTCTGCTACGATTCTGCGGCGCGCCGGGCGACGACCGGTTACTGCTGATCAACCTCGGCCGTGATCTTCCTTGGCTCCCGGTGGCCGAGCCGCTGGCTGTCGCGCCGGAGGGCACCACTTGGGAAGTACTATGGTCCAGCGAAGACCCGAGGTATGGCGGCTGGGGCACGCGCGCCTTTGACGAACACCATTGGTATCTTGCCGGACACGCCGCGCTCGTGCTTCATTCGGTAAACAAGGAAACGTAGCCGGAAGGCGTCGGAAACCGCATGGCTCAGAAGACGCGAACGAACCGGTCGGCGGCCGGCCAAAGCTCCGCCGTGAGTGACGATCCGCTGTGGTACAAGGATGCGGTGATTTATCAACTGCATGTCCGCAGCTACTGCGACAGCGACCGAGACGGGATTGGCGATTTTGCCGGGTTGACCCAAAAACTGGACTATCTTCAGGACCTGGGAGTCACCGCGCTGTGGCTCCTGCCGTTCTATCCTTCGCCGCTGCACGACGACGGTTACGACATTTCTGATTATACCAGCGTGCATCCGGCCTACGGCGATTTGCGCGACTTCAAAACGTTTGTGCGCGAAGCCCATGCCCGCGGACTGCGCGTCATCACCGAATTGGTGATCAACCACACATCGGACCAGCATCCATGGTTTCAGCGCGCCCGCCGCGCCGAGCCGGGCAGTTCGGAGCGCGACTACTACGTTTGGAGCGATACGCCTGAGAAATATCAGGAAGCCCGGATCATCTTCAAAGATTTCGAGAACTCGAATTGGTCTTGGGATCCGGTTGCCAAGGCGTACTACTGGCATCGCTTCTACTCACACCAGCCCGACCTGAATTTCGACAATCCGCGCGTGCAGCGCTCGCTATTCGACGTGTTGGACTACTGGCTCCGGCTGGGCGTGGACGGACTGCGACTCGACGCGGTCCCGTATTTGTATGAACGGGACGGAACGAACTGCGAGAACCTGCCCGAAACGCACGAGTTCTTGCGCCAACTGCGCTCACACGTTGATCAGTCGTTCCCCGGGCGGATGCTTCTGGCCGAGGCGAATCAGTGGCCGGAGGACGCGATCGCGTATTTCGGCGATGGCGACGAGTGTCACACGGCATTTCATTTTCCGGTCATGCCGCGACTGTTCATGTCGATTCACATGGAGGACCGGTTTCCGATCGTCGACATTTTAGAGCAGACGCCGTCCATTCCCGACGAGTGCCAGTGGCTTATCTTTTTGCGCAACCACGACGAACTGACCTTGGAAATGGTCACCGACGAAGAGCGCGATTACATGTACCGCATCTACGCAAGCGACCATCAAGCACGCATCAACCTTGGAATTCGTCGACGCCTCGCACCATTGTTGGGCAACAACCGTCGCAAAATTGAACTGATGAACGGGCTTCTTTGCGCGCTGCCGGGCACGCCGGTAATCTACTACGGCGACGAGATCGGGATGGGCGACAATATCTATCTCGGCGATCGTCACGGCGTGCGCACGCCGATGCAATGGAGCCCGGATCGCAACGCCGGATTTTCCGAGGCAAACCCGCAACGGCTCTACTCTCCGGTGATCATCGACTCGGAGTACTTGTTCGAAACGGTCAATGTCGAGACCCAGCAGAACAATCCCACGTCGCTATTGTGGTGGATGAAGCGAATCATCGCGTTGCGGCAGCACTACGTCGCGCTTCGGCAGGGCACGATCGACATTCTCGCGCCAGAAAACTCCAAGATTCTCGCATTCACGCGCGATCACAAGGAACAGAGCGTCTTGATGGTGGCGAACCTTTCCCGGTTCACGCAGTACGTCGAGCTCGATCTGTCGCGCTTCGCCGGCCGGGTTCCGGTCGAAATGTTCGGACAGACGCGCTTTCCGGCCGTGGCGCGATCACCTTATTTCCTGACGTTGGCACCGCACGCGTTTTACTGGTTCGCGCTCGTGCAAGAAACGGCAGAACCGGCCGCGCCGGCCAGCGCGACGCTGGATCTCGCCGAATTGAGCTCGCCAAACGGGACCCGACTGACGGCGCGCAATCAAATGCGCAAGAGTTTCGAGGCGACGCTTGCCCGAGAATTGCCGCGGTTGCGTTGGTTCGTCAACACGGGCCGGCGAATTCAAAACGTGCAGATCATCGACTCGATTCCACTGGTGAAGAACGCCCAAGGCGGCACACCGTATGTCCTGATCCTGCGGGTCGTCTACATGGAGGGCGAGGACGAAACGTACGCGCTTCCGCTGGCAACGGCATGGGGCCGAGAGGCAGAATTGCTGGCTGACACATCGAAGCAACCGGCGATCGTTGCCAGCTTGAATAACCCGCAGACCAAGGAAAACGGCATTGTTTACGACGCGGCATCCGACCCGGCCGCGGCATCCGCCCTGTTGGGGCTAATCGCCAATCGGCGCCGGCCGAAGGGCCCCAGCGGCGAGCTGGTGGGCTGGAGCGCTGCTTCGTCGGCGACGATCTCCGACATCGAGGGCGAAACGCCGTCGTTGACGATGATGCGCGGCGAATCGACCGATAATAGTTGCGTCGCGTTCGGCGACAAGGCGATTCTGAAGGTGTATCGCCGGCTGGAAAGCGGCGTGAATCCCGACTTCGAGATTCGTCGATTCCTGACGCGCAACGGCACCCGGTTCCGGCACACGCTTCCGCTGTACGGCGCGATCGAGTATCGACCGGCCGCCGGCGAAAGTCCGACTGTCGCGGTGCTGCACGGCTGCGTGCCGAACAGCGTAACGGGGTGGCAATTCGCTCACGACGTGTTGGGACGCTTTTTTGAAAGCGTGATGGCCGAGCCGGCCGAAACGCGCGACGCCTTGAAAATGTCGCCCACCGTTTCGCTCTGGGACCTGGCGGCCAAAGAACCAACCCAGATGGCCCAGGACGTGGTGGGCCCTTCGCTGGAATGGGCGGGTTTGTTGGGCCGACGGGCCGCGGAGCTGCACGCGGCGCTGGCCGACGAACGGGTGGACCCGACGTTCGCGCCTGAGCCTTTCTCGCAGCTCTACCAGCGCTCGCTTTACCAGTCGTGGCGCAAGTTGACCCTCCAGACGTTCCAACAATTGCATCGCATGCGCGAGTCGTTACCCGAAGAGGCCCAAGCCGTTGCAGAAACAGTGCTCGACAACGAAAAACACGTTTTGGAGACGTTTCGAGCAGTGGTCGGCCCGACAATCGGTGGCTCACGCATTCGTTGCCACGGCGACTTCAACCTGCACCACGTACTGTACACGGGCAAGGATTTTCTGATCGTCGATTTCGAAGGCAAGCCGTATCGCGCGATTGCTGGGCGGCGCACGAAACGATCATCGCTCTCCGACGTGGCCGCCATGCTTTACTCGTTCCAGCGTGCGGCCTCCGAAGCCGTCACCATGTTGCCCACGTTCGGCGTTTCGACGCCTGAATCGATTCTTGGATGGCAGCAGGCTGCCACGTTCTGGCACACGTGGTGCGGTTCGGCTTTCCTGCGAGCCTATCTGGAAGTGCCGGGTGCCTTGGAGCTGCTTCCCAAGGTGACGGGCCATTGCGAGATGTTGTTGCAATTCCACCTGATGGCTGAAGCGGTCGACGACTTGGAGCAGACACTGATCGCCGGGGGGCAACAGGCTGCCGCTCCGTTGGCCCGCGTCCAAGAACTACTAAACGCCTAGCTGGGCGGTGGGCTGCTTCCGCTTCATCTTGCCTGTATGCCGAACCCCGGACAGCACTACATCCCGGGATCGTCGTCGCGCGCAACGCGCGACTGCAGCACGACCATGGAGCACGGTTGCAGGGGATAGGTTTTTTTGAACTTCACAACGTCGTCGTTTGCCACGGCGGTATCGAACACGAACTCCCAGGGCCCACCCACGCCGGGCTCAGGAATGACAAACGGAATCGTCGTGGCGTGGTCCGCATTGAACATCAGCAGCATCGTATCGCCGCGGATCGTCTCACCGCGTTCGTCGACGTCAATGTCCCCGCCAAACAACTGCACGCCCAGACAACGTACGAATCCCTGGCTCCACGCCGCTTCCGACATGGGGACTCCGCTGGGATCGTGCCAAGTGATCGTCGGGCCGCCAACGTCCTGGATCGCCTGTCCGTGAAAAAAGCGTCTGCGGTGGAATACGGGCTGTTCGTGATAGAGCGCCAGCACCCGGCGCACAAACTGTAACAAGCTCTCTTGCCGATCGTCCAGTTGCCAATCGATCCACGAGATCTCGTTGTCCTGGCAATAGGCGTTGTTGTTACCGTGCTGCGTATTGCCCAGCTCGTCACCGGCAAGCAACATGGGCACGCCCTGCGACAACAGTAGCGTGGCCAGGAAGCTGCGCTTCTTCTTTTCGCGCAATTCCAAGATCTTCGGATCGTCGGTCGGCCCTTCGACTCCGCAGTTCCAGCTCAGGTTGTCGTTCGCACCGTCGCGATTGTCTTCACCGTTGGCCTCGTTGTGTTTGTGATCGTACGAGACTAGATCTTCGAGCGTGAATCCGTCGTGTGCGGTAATGAAGTTGATGCTGGCGTGCGGTCGTCGGCTGCTCCATTCGTATAGGTCGCTGGATCCGCAGAAACGCGTCGCGAATTCAGAAACGACGTCGCCATCACCCTTCCAAAAACGACGGATGCAATCTCGATACTTTCCGTTCCACTCCGACCAGAGCACTGGAAAATTGCCGACTTGGTAACCACCCTCGCCAAGATCCCATGGCTCGGCGATGAGCTTGACCTGTGAAATGACGGGATCCTGGTGGATGATGTCGAAAAAAGCGCCCAACATCTCGACCTCGTGCAGCTCGCGAGCCAGCGTGCTTGCCAGGTCGAAGCGAAAACCGTCGATGTGCATGTTGAGAATCCAGTGCCGCAAGCTATCCATAATCAGTTGCAGCACGCGCGGATTTCGCATGTGCAGCGTGTTGCCGCAGCCGGTAAAGTCCATGTAATATCGCGGGTTGCCGGGCGACAGCCGATAGTACGACGCGTTGTCGATTCCCCGAAACGAAAGTGCCGGACCAAGGCGGTTGCCTTCGGCCGTGTGGTTGTACACAACGTCGAGAATCACTTCGATGTCCGCAGCATGGAGGTTGCGAACCATGGTTTTGAATTCGCGAACCACGTCGTTGGCATTTTCGACCGACGCATAGCGCCGCTCTGGTGCGAAGAAGCTCAGCGTGTTGTAGCCCCAGTAGTTCACTAGACCGCGATCGGCCAAGTGACGATCGTCGACGTGCTCGTGAACCGGCAGCAACTCGACGGACGTAATGCCAAGATTCTTAAGATACTTGATCGTCGCGTCCGAGCTCAGACCGGCATAAGTGCCGCGCACTTTTTCCGGCACGTCAGGGTGCAACATCGTGAAGCCCTTGACGTGCATCTCGTAGATAATCGTTTTGTTCCAGGGCACGCGCGGCGGGCGATCGTCGCCCCATGTGAATGCTTCGTCCAACACGGCCGCCAGCGGAGCAAAGCGGGCATTGTCCCGCGTGTCGAACGCCAGGTCGGCCTGCGGATCACCGACCGGATAGCCCCACATCTCGTCCGACCAGCGCGTGACGCGTGCGACCGCCTTCGCGTAGGGGTCCAGCAGCACCTTGTGCGCATTGAATCGATGCCCCTGGGCCGGATCGTACGGGCCGTGGACCCGATAGCCGTAGATCTGCCCTGGCACCACGTCAGGCAGAAACGCGTGCCACACCATGTCGGTTTGCTCAGGGAGTCGAATTCGGTACGACTCGAGTTCGCTCTCAGGCGAATCGAAAAGGCACAGGTCGACAGCCGTCGCGTTTTCGGAGTAGAGGGCGAAATTCGTGCCGCTGCCGTCCCACGTCGCACCCAACGGATAAGGCCTTCCCGGCCAAACACGCAGTTTCATAGACAAGTGCCCACAGAGTTTATTTTTCGGATAGCCAAGATTGTCTTTCGACCGTCGACGGGGTTAACAGCGCCACTGGGAACCAGCGAAACACGTCGGCTAAATCGATCGTGCTGCTCCCGTCCGGCTGGCACGACGCTTCCACCACGTGATCCGTCAAAACATGTCGCCATTGTGTCGGTGCCCCGGGCGGAAGCAACAGAGTCGTCTCAGTCCACCAAGGACCCAGCGGCCAGGGAGCTGCCGCGCCGCCGAACGTTACCTTCCGCGCACCCCGGCGCGTGCGCCAAGACTCATATGTCAAACGCGGAACGACGCACAGCGCGCTTTGCCCGGTCGCCGCCGTTCGCCGAAACGCCAAGACCTGGCCAGCGTGCAGACCGGCCAGCTCCACCGGTTCGTAGTCGCCCAAGAACGTCTCTGGATTCGCTCGGCGATACTCCAGGGCGCGCCACGTGAGAAACATCTTAATCCGCGCGTCGGGCCACTTCGCCAGCAGCTCGCGGGCAACACGCGCCGGCTTCTTCGAAGTCTGGTCTTTGAGCCAGGCCAGGGTGTCGCGTCGAGCCGCGAAATCGACGGGGCGGCGATTGTCGGGATCCACCAGGTTGAAGTCCCAAAACTCAACCCCCTGGTAGAAGTCAGGTACGCCCGGCGCACAGATCTTAACGAGTGTCTGGGCCAACGAGTTGACAAAACCCGCGTCGGCGATCGACCGGACAAGGCCTGACACGTCCTGTACGAACTCCGACTGTGGATCCGCCAGGATGCCCCGAATGAAGTCGGCCACCGCCTGATCGTATTCCACATAGGGATTGAGCCAACTTGTGTGTAGCTTTGCTTCACGCAGGGCCTTGTCCAGGTAGCGGACGATTCGCTCGACGTACTCGCCGCGCGCCTCGCCGTCGAGTGGCTCCAAGGGCCACGTGCCAACCAAGGTCTGGTAGATCAAGTATTCTTCGTTCGCGTCGGGCACCGCCGCGCCGTCCAGTTCGCCCCGTGCGTGCTCGTTCATGCCTTGCCAACGACGAACCGCAGACTCCCACACCCCGGGAATCTCCGACAGGACATTCAGCCTGGCCCGAAGATCTTCGCCTCGTTTCGTATCGTGCGTCCCAGTGGTCGACATGCTGCCCGGCCAGTTGGATACCCTTTCGGCAATGCGCCGGTGAAACTGATCGACGGTCGCACCAGGAATCATCGGCTCGCCGCCCACTTCGTTGAGCGAAGCCAACGGGTAGTAGCGGTAAAACGCGGTGTCCTCGAGTCCCTTGGCCGTCACCGGGCCGGTCACCTGTTGGAACTTAAGGACGAAACGGCGTCGCTCGGCGCGGGCTTCGTCTGACAGTCCTTCGGGGTCTTCGAGCAACAAAACAGACGCGATAAAGTCAAAGAACGAGGGGCTCATCGCCGGGTTGCGTCGCTTGGCGATACGTACGGCGGTCAGGATCCGCCAGCGGTCATTGTCACTCACCTCGCCGCTGTCGGGCCGAATGTACGTTCGGTAGACAGGAAAGCTCGCGACAACCTCCCGCAACGCTCGATAAAGTGAAAGCCGTGTGAAATCGCGCGACCACCGATGATGTTCGGAGAGCCGATCGAGCTGGTGCGACAGCATGTACAGCTCCGATGAGAGCGACGCCGTCAGGATGGCGCGCTTGCTCTCGTACAAAACTTCCGCGAACGACGCGACGTTTCCAGTGAGCCGTGCATATGCCTCACGCAGCGCGAAGACTCCGTTTCGGTCGACGAACATCTCGTTGAGCAGGTTCAGAAACTCGTAGCCGGTCGTTCCGTCGATCGGCCAATCGGCGGGCAGCGATTCGTCGTGCGCGAGAATTTTTTCGGCGACCGTGTACAACGAGCGATCCTCGCCGTCCGGCAGAGAACCGCCTTGAAGGCGGGCATCGCGCACGGCCTCGGCCAAATCAGCAAAGTATTGTTGAGGATCGAGCAGGCCGTCTGCATGGTCGATCCGCAGCCCAGTGACCCACCGTTTCGCCACGAAGCTCAGGATGAGTTGGTGCACGCCCTGGAACACCTCGGGATCTTCAACGCGGATGGCGGCCAGAGAGTCGATGTCGAAGAAGCGGCGATAGTTGATCTCGTCGGTTGCGACGCGCCAATAGCACAACCGATATGGCTGCGCAGTCAGCAGCCCTTCCAGGCGATCAAAACTGGCTGGATCGCCGCTTTTGCCGTTGTACGCCTGGATCGCCTTGTTGATGCCGCGCCGCACTTCTTCGCTTGATTCGCACAAGGCCGACAGGCGGCGGCGCGCGACTTCGTTTTCTCGGTAGCGCTGTTGGATCGTTTCAGCGTCCAAATCGCCGCGCGCCGGCACGTGCTCCAGCGCCGTCTGGATGCTTTCCAACTCCATCCGCTCCGGACTGTCGGCGTCCAATGCCTCGGAGACGTAGTCGAGTGCCAGGCCAAGGATCGGCACCCACGTCACAGGGTCGGTCGGGAAAATGCGATCATAGTAGTGAATCGTGAACCGTTGATTCTCGTACGCCAGCGTCAATTGCTGGTCTTCGAGCACCTTGCCGAACTGATCGCCCAAGACCGGCAGGAGCAGCTTATTCGCCAATGCCGCCTTGGGTGGATTCCAGTCGATATCGAAGTAATGGGCATACGACGACGACGGCCCGTTCTCGAGCACATCCTGCCACCAGCCATTGCCGGGGTCCTCGATGCCCATGTGGTTGGGCACGATGTCCACGACGAGCCCCATGCCATGAGCGCCGAGGCACTCGGCGAACTGCCCGAATTCCTCCTCCGTGCCCAAAGTCGGGTCCAACTCGCCGTGGTCGACCACGTCATACCCGTGCTGGCTGCCGCGACACGCGCGAAGAAATGGCGGGGCGTACGCGGCGCCGATGCCCAGCTCCGACAGGTAGGGCACCAGTTCTCGTGCGGCGTCAAACCGCAGGTGGTTGTGCAACTGCAGCCGGTAGGTGGCAGTTGGGATAGGATGAGAGTGCGACGGCGGGCCCAATAATCCAGACTCCGTAGGAACACTGGGGTTCAGCGCTCAACCGGCGATCGTCGTGAGCCCGCGGCGCCGTGCCTCCGTCTGAATCCGTAGGCCGCGGAAACTCCGACACCTCGACCGATCCCGGCACCGCACGCGGTGCCGGTTGCAATCGCCCGCTGAGTGAGATCAGCTCACCCACGATCGGATGAGCATCTCACGGGCCGCCGCTGGACAGGGGCACGATTATGGTTCGACGTGTCCACGTCGTCGGCGGGGTGCCCAATTATCGCGGAGAAGCAAAACATTGACAACCGAGCGGGTACTGCGAGACAGGACGTTCGTCGCGAAGTGCCCGCGCCGAAAAGGGATCCGTGCTGAGGAGGCAGCGGCCCCGTCGATTGGTCGCACGCCCCATTCGCCGCAAACCGTCCAGAATGCGCGGACATTAAATCGCAAGCGCGGTTGCCAGGATGGTGTGCGGCTTCACGCGAAAGGTGATACGCGCCGCCGCGTAGAGAATTCTCAGCGGATGCCTACGCCCAAAGTCGCATCGCCTCCGCACCGGCACTAACGCCCCGTCGCACCCGGAAAATAGTGCGAATAGTACATAAAGTACGTGTGCCGTCCGGTTTGCGGTCCGCCGTAGGAGGGCACGCCGCCGCCGGGTCCTTGCTGAAGCTGCCGGATCGCGTTGCCCTGTTGTTGAATCGCATTGCCCTGGTTGATCAAGGGCTTAACCAATGCCTGATAGTTGGTCACGGGATTCAACGGGTTGTTGTTTTGCAGCAGGTTCAAGTACGGGCTGACGGTCGGTCCGTTGGGGTTGTCGTTTCGGCCCCGATAGATGCCTTGTCCAAAGACCGACTGGGCCGTGAAGACCGACAACAAGGCCACCGTAGCGATTCCGACCAGTGCGCGAGACTTCATGATCATGCTCCTCTTGGACTGACTTCGTCAGATTCCGCGAGCCCAATCCATTATAGGTCACTCCCGCAGCCTGGGAAACCAACCCGGCTGAGGGCACTGGCGGCCCCACCTCGCCGATTAGGTTGACTTTGCCAGCCAGCAGATCCTCGGGCGGGCACGATCAGCCAGAGCGGTCGATCCGCGTTGCTCGCAGGCCGCTGAGCGGCCTACGAACCTGTCTGAGCCGCCATGAGCATGGAAATCAGCTCGCCGAGAAAGGTGACGATGACGCCCACATAGAGGATGCCCGTCGCGCTTTGCGTGTTGGGAATCTTAAGCGTCTGCCAGGCCATCGCGGCCACCGCCAGAGCCCCAACAATGCCCGACAGCCAACGCAAGGCGATGAATAGCCAAACGTCGGTCGTGGGCCACTCGCGCGAGAGGAGTAACGCGAGATTTCCGCCTTCGACCAGCGCTCGCAGACACACGGCAACCGCCATCAGCCCGACAAGCCGCGCGAGCGGCTCGATCACCATGGTCGGCGAGTTCAAATACCAATGCCCCAGGAACATGGCTGCCATGGTAAGACCGAGTACCAGCCCGCTGGTCGGCGCACCAAGCCAGGCTAGCGCGACCGCAGCGGGTGCGTCCGCGGTCGGTACACTCATCGCGGCCCACGCCCCAGCCAGTGAAACCGCGGCGATTAGCCACAGGCAAGCGATTCCGAAACGCGGCTTTTCATAGAGCCATGCGGCAGAGCCGACGTAACTAAGTCCGGCCGCGACAAGTGGCGGGGCCAGCGCGAAGTGCTCCGGTGCAGTCAGCGCGACCATTGTCGCCAATACGCAAAGGCCAAGCAGCACATAAAGATGATTGCGGTAGTAGCCGCTGGTTACTTGCCGCGGGTTGGTCAGCGCCATGCCCAGCGCCAGCCCGAAGGTAAGCCGCAACGCGAATTGCGTGAGAATTGCCACGCCTCAGAGACCCCTAACGGCGACGTCCGACGCGACGCTTCACTGCCGCGGTCCGTAGATCAGATTCATCATTTCGGAGCGGCTTGACAGATTCGAGCGAAAGATGCCTTTCATCGCCGACGTCACGCACAAACTACCTGGCTTGCGAATGCCGCGAATGGTCATGCAAGTGTGTGTGGCCTCGATGACCACGGCGACGCCCTTCGCCTCGAGCTCTTCCAGCAGCAAGTTCGCGATGGTTTCAGTCATCCGCTCCTGGACCTGCGGGCGGCGCGCCACAACCTCGACAACGCGTGCCAGTTTGCTCAAGCCGATGACCCGCCCGTCGGGAACGTAGCCGATATGGGCACGGCCCATGAACGGCAGCATGTGGTGCTCGCACATGCTATTGAAGCTAATATCGCGCACCAGCACGATTTCGTCGTACTGCTCGACGAAGAACTTCTGCAAATGCGTTCTCGGATCCTCGTGCAATCCGCCGAACAGCTCGGCGTACATCCGGGCGACGCGATCCGGTGTGTCGCGCAGTCCTTCACGATCCGGATCCTCGCCTACCGCGGCAAGAATTTCGCGAACGGCACGGGCAATGCGCGGTTGATCGACGGCTGCGCCGCCAGGTGACGGCAAGCCAGCCGTGTCTTCTTCGCCCGCCAAACTACCCATGTCGGCCGCCGAATTCCGGTCGACCGGAATCGTGGTGGCCCGGCGGTGATTCTCTTGGGAGCTCATCCCTCGATCTTAGAAGGCGGCCGCCGGGCCGGTCAAGAAGCCACTTCGATGCTCCGACAGAAAGTCGCAACCTGAGCCGCGGCAGGCAGATTTCCCACGGCGCATTGGACGGGAGTCCATTTCGCGAAACTTAATTGACACTGAACGAGGGCGGGAACGGAGCGGCCGCTTCGGTGTCGCACGAATCGCATGTTGATTGCGCCAGATGAGACAACACCATTTGCGCCCGCCGGTCAACGTCGACTTCATCGAGCAGCGCCTGCTTCGCGGTCAGGTCGACGTCGAGCGCGTAGCTGATCACGTCGGTCAGCGTGCCCAGCGAAAGATTTCGGGCAGCCGGCTGGTTGAATACCTCCGATGCATCGTCGACAGCGGGCAATAGAGACTCGAATGTGGAAAGCAATTCTTGATGCAGACCAGGCCGTGCCGTAACGGCCGAGGCGGGATAGCAGTCTTCGATCAATTCGACGTCCGCCTCGCGAAACGACCGCAGGGCAGGCAGCTCGCGAAGGATCCGCACCCGCCGCAGCCCCACCAACAGCAAGTTGTATTGCTTGTCGGGTTGAGACTGCCATGTGAGTACGCGCCCTAGACAAGCGATCGGCTGGACCGGAGGACGCCCGTCGTAGTCGTTCTCCCAACCGGGCTGCAACAAGGTCATCGTAATCAACCGGTCGGTATCCAAGGCGTCGTGAAACATCTCGACGTAGCGCGGCTCGAACACGCGCAACGGCTGAATGACGTGCGGAAACAGCACCAGGTTCGGGAGTGGAAAGAGCCGAACGCGGCCCGAGAATTCCTCGGCAGTGAACGTCAGATCCTCTTCTCGGTACGACATCGCCTCCCTCACTTAGTAAATTCACTCAATGTTTTTCGCCGTCGGCCGACACACAACGACCGGCGCTTGTCTTGGCGCGATGGACCAATCGTTGCACGACGCGGCGGACGCGTCGCCGAGCGGTCCGGTCAGTCGCCGCGCGACGCAAGATGAATCTCTGGAATCAAATCCGGTTCCACTTCAATCTGCGGAAACTCCTCCTGACTCGCCAGCACTTCCGAAAAACATTCTTCGAATTGCCGTAGGAAATGGTCAAGGTCGAGTCCCATGTGCCACGGTGCGTATGGCTCCAGGTAATCGCGGGTGCTGTGGTACAGCTTGCGGGCTCCGCGGATGTTGCCGTTGCCAAAGTGATGCAGCGCCACGGCTGCTTGAATCAGCCCCTGATAGAACTTGCGCGAAGGGCCTCTGTAGTCGGCCCACAACTCCTCCCAAACTTCGTGGCTCTCGTAAAAATCGCACTCGTTGAAATGCCCAATGCCGGTCAAATACAGCTCAGGGTATTCCGGCGCTTCAGCCATTGCTCTGCTGCAGGGATTGGGGGAACGTCTAGCCGAGCGCTGGCATTATACGCGCCCACTTGCGGGCCGGCCAATCGCCGCGACGTGCGTTGAGCAGTCCGCCATCCGCCGTCAATCGCGCCCGGTCAGCGACAACACCAACTGCACCATGTACCAGAATAACAACGCGACCGAGGCAAACAGGGCCAGTGCGGCGGCCACGTGCTGGCCGATTCGGTAGTGGTGCAGCACGTTGCTCGTGTCGTACAGGATGTAACCACTGGCCACCGCGAGCATCGCACCGATGAAGATAATCCCCAGATTGAAACCGATAATCGCGCTAAGGACGATCAGACCCAGGGCGATGAACGTCGCGACGTAGAGCCCGGTTCTAAGAAACGAAAAATCGGCGCCCGTGATGAAGACAATTGCGGTCAAACCACAGAACACGATGGCCGTCAGCAGTCCGGCAGTGGGCAGCACGCCCTTGCCGCCGAACTCGCTGGCAAACCACATCAACGGCACGAAGATCACGGCTTCGGCGACGACAAACAGCCCCAGGCCCAGGTATTGCATGGAGATCGACGTAGTGTTTTTCGCCCATGAGTCGGCGATGTAGCTCACGCCTACAAACGCGCCCAATACCAGGAGCCAACTCAGTTGGTTGCCCGACATGAGCGCAACAAGGTTCTCGATGCCCGGCAACTGCAGGAGCAAGGCCTCGAGGGCGACGAACGCCAATACGGCGCCGCCCAAGTGCAAATAGGTCTGACGGATGAACGAGGTTCGCTCGTTGGTCGGCGCCTCGGCGGCGGTCATGCCCCATGTGGCGTATGGATTCTCAGCCTGGCTCATGACGTGTTTCCTTCGATTTTGACGGAAATTGTGCGGCGAAATGCCACCACAACTCTACTGGCCGCTCCCCCTCTGTCAAGCAAGTTGGCACAAGCCGCGGCGGCCCATCGACGCGCGCATCCGGCGCGGGGCCTTTGAACGGACGATGACGGCGCGCTAGGATTACCGGTCGCCCGGATAATTCCGATCCAATGGACCGCCAGGAGGACACTGCCGTGGTAATGACACCGAGTACGATGCTTCCGCTGGGCACAAGAGCCCCAGAATTCAGCTTGCCCAATGTCGACGGCAAGACCGTATCGTTGGACGACTTTTCGGGCGCGCCGGCGTATTTGATCATCTTCATGTGCAACCACTGCCCCTTCGTCAAGCACATTGCCGACGAACTGGCACGCCTAGGTCGCGACTATCAGGCGAAGGGCGTCGCCGTGATCGCAATCAGCTCGAACGACGTCGCGACGCACCCGGCCGACTCGCCGGAGCAAATGGTTCACGAAGTCGAATCGCGCGAGTACACGTTTCCGTATCTTTACGACGAGTCGCAGGACGTGGCCAAAGCCTACAAGGCCGCTTGCACGCCCGACTTCTACGTCTTCGACAAAGACTTGAAGCTGGCCTATCGGGGTCAGTTGGACGACAGCCGGCCTGACTCCGGAATTCCGGTAACCGGTGAAGATCTGCGGGCCGCCTTGGACGCGGTTCTGGCCGGTAAGCAGCCGGCGGACGAGCAGAAACCGAGCATCGGTTGCAACATCAAATGGCGCGCCGGCCACGAACCGGACTACTTCGGCTAAGCGGCACCGCGTCAGGAGGCTGGCACGGCCGCGCGTTCGATAGACATCGTGGCGCTAGTTGCTTTCGTCATCGGACTCGGACTGCTGGCGGATCTTGGTGGTCAGCCACCATCCCCACAAGACGTAGTGCATCGCGGCGAAGCCAACCACTCCCGCTAAGGCCAGCACGATGTACACACCGGCCAGTCCGGTCATCGCAATCAGGCCAACGGCCACCGAAACGACGAACCCTAACACGACCAGTACGGGCACCATTGACCCGCGCGAACGCCGGCGCTGCGTCGATTCATCGAAGTCCGGCTTGCTGCGACGAACGTCGTACACCAAATCAGGCTTCCACGAATTCTGGAACGACCAGGTTGGGAATGACTCCGGCGGCATGTCCGCGCGCCAAGAGAGTCCGCACGGCTTCGCGCCCCCGGGCCCCAAAGTCGAGCGTCCAATCATTGACGTACATGCCGACAAAACGGTCGGCCCGCGATGCGTCGAGATCGCGCCCGTATTGCAGCGCGTATTCGAGCGCTTCTTTGCGATGCGCCAGTCCGTATTCGATGCTCTGCTTCAGCAGCCGATTGACATCGTGGATGACTTCGGGACCGAGATCTTTGCGAATCGCGTTCGCGCCCAGCGGCAACGGAAGTCCGGTCTGTTCGAGCCACCACTTGCCGGTGTCGACGATCAGCGTCAATCCCCGGTCGGCGTAAGTCAACTGTCCTTCGTGAATGATCAGCCCGGCATCGACTGGCGTGCCATTGTATTCACCCTGCTCCACGGCCGGAATGATTTCGTCGAACGGCACGACGACATGCTTGAATTCGCGGCCCAAGCACATCCGCATCGCCAGATAGGCCGTGGTCAGAGTGCCCGGCACGGCCACGGTCATCCGCCGTAAATCGTTCAAGCAATAGGCATGTTTCGCCACGACCATCGGCCCGTAACCGTCGCCCATGCTCGCCCCGCAGGGACAAAGCAGGTACTTGTCGGTCAGGTAGGCGTAGCCGTGCAGACTCACCGCGGTCAGCTCGAGCTCGCCCGAAAACGCCCGCCGGTTAAGCGTTTCAATGTCGACCAACTCGTGACGAAAGTCATAGCACCCGGTATCAATCTTTTGATTGGCCAGGGCATGAAACATGAATGCGTCGTCCGGATCGGGGCTGTGTCCGACGCAGATCTGAGTTCTTGTCGTGCTCACGCGAAGTTCCTCAATGTTGACAATGGCGCCTGATGACGCTTTAGACATCATGATACGGGCACACAAGGCGTTTGACGAGGGTTACCTGTTTCGCACGCGTGTTTCTTCGGGAATTCCGCGCGTCCGGCCATCCCCAAACTTTACCGCAGCGGCAAACTCAACTTAACCAGCGTCGGTCAACTGCAACCACGAGTGAGTTGTTGGCCATGAGTGGGTACAATCCCAGCTCGGTCGCCACGCTGTTTGAGCCGCATCCATCCCCCGGCCGGGCCGCGCCGATAGTCTTTCGGATTGTGTTTGCTGCGAGAGTGGGGCGCAAACGTGCGATCGATGAAACGCATCTTAGAACAACCGACAACACGGAGCCGAGACGCATGTCGCTCTACGATCGATTAGGCGGAGTTTATGCAATCGCCGCTGTGGTCGACGCGTTTATCGACCGCGTCATGGCCGACGCCCGCTTGAACGCTAATCCGTTGGTCGACGAAGCGCACCACAAGGTATCGCCCGCAGGATTCAAATACCTTGTGACCGAACAGGTCTGTGAAGCTGCTGGTGGACCGCAGCGCTATACGGGCCGCACGATGGCCGAATCGCACGAGCAGTTGAAGATCACCGCCGCGGAGTGGGACGCCTTTTTGGACGATTTGCGCCAAACGCTCAACGAATTCAGCGTGCCGGCCGCCGAACAAGCCGAACTGCTGTCGATCGTCGAGAGTACCAAGGGCGACATTGTCGCAGGAACGGGTAGTCCGGCGACGTAGTGCACCCGACCGCGCGTCAAACGGTGCGAGGAAGTACATCTCCGGTTGGCGGTAGGATACGTCCGCCATCTTGCCGGATGTCGCTTGACGGACAATCGGACCGCTGCGAGGACAGCGCTACAACCGGGCAACCGGCTCGACCTCGTTGGTGTCGGCGGCCGACGGGTCCGCCGCTTCGCTCTCGCGGACCTTCAGACCCAAGAACTGATTGATCGTGTCGACGACTTGCTGGTTGCCGTTTGTCGCACTCTTGCCACAGCAGGACCATGCTGGCAGGACACTACACCGGCGTCCGCCGGCCAGCGACAACGACACGACTCCGTTGGGGCGCTGCGGCGTGCCGCACGATACGCGCTGCACGTGGTCGAACGGAAACTCTTCACTCTGCGTTCGCAGCAGAAACTTTCGCTGGATCATGATGCTGCGCGATGCGGCGTGAAACGCGTACGTTTCTTCGCGGGGAATTGCGAGACCCAGCACGACGACCGCGGTCAACAGAAGTACCGAAACGCCACCCCAAAGGATCGGACCGGCGGCCTCGCTGACCAATCCAGTGGCGAGCAAGAAGACGACGGCAGCGACGGTTGAGAATACTTCGACAACGATGAGAACCAGCACCATCGGGCTCTTGCTTTGCAGCACCAATTCATCCGCGTTCTGACGTACGATGTTCATTCCCATTCCTCCCCGCAAAGTGGTCTTTGATTCGTCGGCCGGCCGCAATTCTGTTCGACGTGCGGTCCAGACGGTGCGAGCTCGAAGGCGCGCGGCGTGCAGCGTTGCCTGGCACGCGCTCCTAACAAGCGTAGGTCACTCGGCGCGTGTGCCGGCGGCACAAATACCGCGATTTGCGTGTGTGTCGCGGAAAAAGCGGGTATTGCTGGCAAGAACCAGCGCCGATGGACCGGATTCGCCGTGGTCCGTCCGATCCGCAAATGATCTTCGCACGATGCGCATCATGCCGGCACCGGGAACCGGAGCGCAACGGGTCGGCGAAGCGCCGCTCCGCGTGCAGGCGCAAACACGCGTTGCTCGATGGTTCGACCGGAAATGGACTAGCGACGCGGTTGGGCGCGGCGCGTTGGCGACGACGGCGAACCGAGTCCGCGCGTGTCCTTGGGTTCGACGCGGCTAGCGCGTACATTCTCGCGCTGAATCGCCTCGTAGATTTCCTGACGGTGAACGGGGATTTCCGTCGGGGCATTGATGCCCAGGCGAACTTTGTCGCCACGGATATCAACGATCGTGACGACGATGTTGTCGCCAATAATGATGCTTTCGTCGCGCTGTCTCGACAGGACAAGCATCGGTGGCTCCTTCCTTCAACGGGCCGACTCATCGCGGCCGTTGTCTGTCTGAAAAGTGGCGATGCTTTTCAGAATGCCCGCCTCCGTGACTCTCGCGTCCGGTCTACTGCGAGAGTGAGGCGTCGGTGTTTGTGGACGTTGGTGTGTAACGTTTGGCGTGTAGAGCATCGACAAAGCGGCGAACCGCGTTGCGACGCAAGGTCTCTGACGCCGCCTCGTGATGGCAGCCTTTCTATCCCTCTTATGCGATCTTGACGCTAGGCGATCTTTCGCAGCGGTTCTGAATCGCTCAACTTGTACTGTACCGCGTGTTCGGCATTGTGGACCACTTGCCGACCAAGCCGCCGACGCAGGTTGACTACCAAGGGTGCCCGCAGGTTAAGCGTAACCCCGTATTCGGACTTGCCAACAACAACCAGCACGTGGGCCTCGTCGAGCGAGCTAAGTGCCAGCGGCACCAACTCACTGCGCGGCACGCGCACGTCGTAATCGGACACGAAACGACGTGGACTGACCACTGCCAACGCCACGTCGCCGTGCGTCGTCGACTGCAACCAACCCAACGCGTCGTTTTGGGCATCGGCCAACAGCACCCAGTGCTGGCAGTCCTCAAGCCCCAACAAACCGTTCGGAAACAAGATCGCGTCCTTCGCGTCGACGTCGACTGTTCCGAACCGCGTCGTATGAATCTCCATGGCGCTTGTCCCATCATCCCTGCGCAGCGCGCCGGATCTCCGCATGATACGATTCGTACGGTCCCGGCCGGCACCAAAATCGTAGGGCGCGCCCGTGCGACATCGCACTGGCGCGCGTTACTACGGTAAATCGACTGCGGGAGTGTGATAGCACCACAAAATCGTTTGCAAGATGGGTGCCATCGCCGCCAATAAACGGCCGCTGCCAAGCACAACCCGCCCCACGTCCGCGTCACGTGACGATTAGGTAGAGTTTGTCAATTGACCAACGCGCGATAGTCGTTTGGCGGCGCACTG
The DNA here is from genome assembly GCA_937952415.1 of uncultured Planctomycetaceae bacterium. GTDB lineage: Bacteria > Planctomycetota > Planctomycetia > Pirellulales > PALSA-1355 > CALFYT01. Next base: position 37,104 of record CALFYT010000010.1, read on the forward strand.
AGCTTCATGGGCATGCCGCCGGGCGCGAACCGTCGACCCGAGGGCCATTATTGACCCCGACGAGCTGCCTCGATGAGCTGGTCGGCACCCGCGTCGAGCAACCGGCCGGCCACTTCGGCCCCGAGCGCGATCGCGTCTGCCTCGGCGGACAGTCCGTCGGCTGCCAAACGTTGTACGCCGTCCAAGCTCAATACGGCCGCTTCGAGATGCAGCGAACCGTCCGCCCGTGACTTCGCCCAGGCTCCAACCGGCGCCAAGCAGCCGCCATTCAATTGCGCCAACAACGAACGTTCGGCCAGCACCGCGCAATGGGTTGGTGCGTGGTCGAGCGGCGAAACAGCACCCAGCGTGGAATCGTCATTGCCCCGAGCCTCAACAGCAAGTGCCCCCTGCCCCACGGCCGGCAGCATGATCTCGGCAGTGAACTCCTGCGTAATGTGTTGCTCAAGCCCCAGCCGAACTAGTCCGGCACGGGCAAGGACCAACGCGTCGAAGTCTCCGTCAGTGAGCTTGGCCAGACGCGTGTCGACGTTGCCGCGAATCGGCAACATCTGCAGATCAGGGCGAACGTGCAACAATTGGGCCCGCCTCCGTAGGCTTTCCGTTCCCACCGCAGCTCCCTCGGGCAATTCGTGCAAAGTGCCCTTGCGGCTGACTAACACGTCTTGGGGGTTTTCACGCTCGGGCACGGCGGCTATGACCAACCCCTCGACCGGGTCGGTCGGCAAGTCTTTCAGGCTGTGTACTGCCAGGTCGATACGATAGTCGAGCAACGCGCGCTGTATCTCCTTGGTGAACACGCCCGGGCTGCCGATCTTGCCAATCGCCTCTTGGGTGTTCGCATCGCCGCGTGTGGTGATCGGCACCAACTCCACCTCGATGCCCAGCGCAACCAGCCGCTTGGCAACCCATTCGGCCTGCCAACGGGCCAGGGCGCTTGCGCGCGTGCCAAGTCGAAGTCGTGATTTGCTCATGGACAGGCTGCCTGCTCCGAGATCCGCGGGTGTGCGGACGTCGGTTGGCGCAGAGTTCGTATCGGCCGCCGTGTTTGCACTCGCCGAGAAGCTTTCAACTGTCGGGCATCGAAAAGAGTGATCGCACTACCAATCTAGCCGAGTCCCTATTCTTCCATTTCGTCCGCCGCTGACAAGATCGTGGCATCATGCAGTTCGGCCGTCGCTCCGGCCGTGAGCCACCCCAGCAAGCCGTTGCTAGACGAGACCGCTAGCGCGGGCCAAGACTGCCACACGAACCGAACCGGCTCCGGCGTGAACGAGCGTCTTAGCCGCTTCATTGACTGTGGCGCCGGTGGTCATCACGTCGTCAACCAGCAGGATTCGGGCGCCAGGCAGATCGCGATCCGCGCCTACGCGAAACGCACGGCGCACGTTCACCCTACGGCGCCGTGGCGAAAGTTGGGCCTGCAGCGCGGTGCGTCGACGACGAATCAATAGATGCGGCGCCAGTGGAACCCGTAGTCGCGCCGCCAGCCGTGACGCGATGGCATGCGCACTGTCTACGCCGCGCCACAGCCTTCGCGACCAGTGCATCGGCACCGGCACGACGACTTCCGGACCGCCGGCCACGATTTGCTCTTTGCGTGCATCCATCAAGAGTTCGGCCAACGCACCTGCCAACCCCGTTTGCCGGTCGTGCTTCGATCGCAGCACCGCTGCGCGAAGCACATTGTCGTACGTACCCAACCGAACTACCGACTCGAAGAACAGTCGCCGGTTCTGGCACTGCACGCAAGCGCAACCGTCGTTCACCGGAGCCGCGACCGCGGCGCATCGTGGACAGCAACTCGCGCTGGCAACGAATTCCGCGCGGCAATCCGAGCAGAGCATCATCCCCGAATGCTCGCTCAGCGGCAGCCGACAACTTGCGCACTCGGGCGGAAAAACGAGATCCACTCCGGCACGCACCAGGCGCACTCCATCGCCATCCAGAGCACGTCGCCGAAGCGCGTGCCAAGCGGTTCGAATCGAATCGGGTCTTGGCATGGCAAATTTGCCCATCGGTTGCTAAGCGTGCCGGCCAATCGGAACAGATTGCCAACGCGGTGCGTATGCAGGCGAGCCGCCCTTCACGGTGATCTTTCGGCGACTGAGGCGCGGAACGTGGGCCTGGGAGATCGGCTACCGAAACGCCGATTGTACCAAACCCCGGCCGATAGAGGTGTGACGGCGTGGTGAATCGCGTTGCGCCGGGCGGATGACAATTCCGACCCCAGAAACTAGAATTAACGCACGTCCAGATACATCCCCGCCCGCTCCCCACGCCGATGTCGAATCGCCCTTCCATCGCGCTCTTGTTGCTCACAGTCCTTGCGATTGGGACCGTTGGTCTGCAATCGCCGGTGCTGTCCGCCGAAGGGCCCAACGAGGAAAACCGCGACACCGGCAATCAAGACACGTCACGAGATACCGAAGCAGTCGCGTTCTTCGAATCAGACGTCAAGCCGTTGCTGCAGTCGCACTGCCTCAAGTGCCACGGTGACCCGAAGAAGCCCAAGGGAGACCTGTTCCTGGGTGCGCGCGATGGTCTGCTAACCGGCGGTGAGAGCGGACCAGCCGTGTCGCTGGACAGCCCGGAGCGAAGCCTGCTGCTGGAAGCCGTCAACTACGATGGCTACGAAATGCCGCCCAGCGGGAAACTGCCACAGGCCAGCATCGACGTGTTGGCCCGGTGGATCGACATGGGGCTGCCGTGGACCCCCGGTGAAATACTCTCCCAGGAGGCGAACGACGAACAGCACGCACCGGTGGTGAACGACGAGGCGAAACGATTTTGGTCGTTTCAGCCGCCAAGTCGTCCGTCGCCGCCGCCGGTCAGTTCGCCTTGGATCAAGACTCCGGTCGACCAGTTCGTACTCCAGCGGTTGCACGATGCCGGCTTGAAGCCTGCTCCGCCGGCCTCGAAAACCGCGCTGTTGCGCCGCGTGTACTACGATCTGATCGGACTGCCTCCCACGCCCGCGGAGGTCGCCGCCTTCTTGGCGGACGACGCGCCGGGGGCCTTCGAGCGAGTCGTCGATCAACTGCTTGATTCGCCGCACTACGGTGAGCGCTGGGGACGTCATTGGCTCGATCTGGTGCGTTACGCCGAAACGAACAGCTACGAACGCGACGGGCCGAAGCCGTTCGTGTGGCGGTATCGCGACTACGTCATCCGCTCGTTCAACGAAGATAAGCCTTACGACCAGTTCGTGACCGAACAACTGGCCGGCGACGAGCTGGACAACGTCACGCCCGATTCGATAACTGCGACCGGTTTTTACCGGTTGGGGATCTGGCAGGACGAGCCAGTCGACCATGAACAGGAATTATTCGAGGACTTGGACGACCTGGTACGAACCACGGGCGAGCTGTTCTTGGGCGTCACGATCGGCTGCGCGCGGTGTCACGACCACAAGATCGATCCGATCCCGCAAGCCGACTACTACCGGCTGCTCGCGTTCTTCCGCAACGTACGTCGATTCGGGGTGCGAGCGCACGAAACGGTCGTCGACGCATCGGTGCGATCCCTGGTCGACGAAGAAGAAAAACAGCGCCACGAGCGGCTTGTCGCGCAGCACGAACGCGAGACGAAACAGGTCGAATCGGCCCTGGGCAAACTCGACGAGCGGATCAAAAAGGATCTGGTCGGCGTTGAAAACGACGACTGGAAAACGGAAGCTGCGCGCGTGGAAATCGCGAAGAGCCGCATTGGCAAGATCCTATCCGAGGAAGAGTTTGCCCAATACCTCGAGTTAACTAGCAAGCGCGACGAATTGCGCGCGTCGCGACCGCCCGGTCTCGAGCAAGCGCTGTGTGTGAAGGAACACGGCCGCGAGTGCCCTCCGACTCACGTCCTCATGCGCGGCAACGCGCACGCGGCCGGTGACGAGGTCCACCCCGGTTTTCCGGCGGTGCTCTCGCCGCCCGACCCTGCGATCGTGCCGCCGCCCGAGCCGGTTCAGTCGACCGGTCGACGGCTCGCTTTGGCTCGCTGGCTCACCAGTCCCGACAATCCGTTGACCGGTCGGGTAATGGTCAATCGCATTTGGCACTACCACTTCGGCCGTGGAATCGTGCGATCGACCAGTGATTTCGGGTATCAAGGATCTTTGCCAACCCATCCCCAGTTGCTTGATTGGTTGGCCACGGAGTTTGTCGAAGGCGGCTGGCGCATCAAACGGATGCACAAGTTGATCTTGCTTTCAAGCACGTATCAGATGTCGTCGCAGGCAGATGAGCGGGCATTAGCAACCGACCCATTGAACAACCATCTTTGGCGATTCGACATGCGTCGTCTTTCAGCCGAGGAGATTCGCGATTCGGTCCTGGCGCTCAACGGCAGTTTGAATCGGGACAAGATGTTTGGGCCGAGCGTCTATGTCGAGATCCCCAAGGAGGTCCTCGCCGGACAGTCCCGTCCTGGGGCAGACTGGGGTAAGTCAACGCCGGAAGATCAGGCACGGCGAAGCATCTATATCCACGTGAAGCGGTCGCTCGTCGTTCCGATGATCGCCAGCTTTGACGGCGCCGACACCGACGCCAGTTGCCCGGTGCGGTTCGTTACGACACAGCCCACACAAGCATTGGGCCTGCTCAACAGCGAGTTCATCAATCAGCAAGCGGCCGTGTTTGCCGACTACTTGCGGGAGAATGCCGGACACGATGTAACGGCACAAGTCGCCCTGGCATTGCGACGCACGATACAACGCGAGCCGACCTCCAAAGAAATCGAGCGCGGCGTCGCGTTGGTCAAGACGCTGCGACGCGACTACCAGCTTTCGGACCGAGCGGCGATGCAGCAGTTTTGCGTGATGGCATACAACCTGAATGAGTTCATGTACTTGGACTAGGCGACGACGATGAGCGAACCCTATCCGCGGCGCAACTTCTGCGGCAGAACCCGGCGCGAGTTTCTCTGGCAGGCGGGCGCCGGATTTACCGGAACAGCCCTGGCCGCGATGCTCGGCGACGACGGTTTCTTGGCAAATCAGGCAATCGCGGCCGACGGCGCTTCGGCATGGAAGAACCCGCTGGCAGAGCGTCCATCGCACTACCCAGCGAAAGCCAAGAACGTGATCTTTCTGTACATGTATGGCGGTCCAAGCCACATCGACACGTTCGACTACAAGCCGGCCATGAAGGGCATGGACAACAAAACGGTCGAAGTAAAGACGTTCGGTAGGGGCGGACACAAGAATCAAGGGCGTATCGTCGAGACCCGCTGGGATTTCGCCAGGCACGGCCAATGCGGGCAATGGGTATCCACGCTGTTTCCCCACCTGGCTACGTGCGTCGACGACATCGCCTTCTTGCACTCGATGACCGCCGACTCGCCGATTCACGGATCGGCCATGCTGATGATGAACTCGGGCAAGATCTTAAGCGGGAGCCCGTGTATCGGCTCGTGGGTCAACTATGGGCTGGGCACCGTCAACGAGAATCTTCCCGGATTTGTCGTGATGCTCGATCCGCGCGGCGGTCCGATCAGCGGAGCGAAGAATTGGAGCAGCGGCTACATGCCCGCGACGTACCAAGCCACCGTGATGCGATCCAAGGGCACGCCAATCCTGAATCTGCACAGCCCTCCGGGCGTCAGCCGCAAGATGCAACGCGACATGCTCGACGCGCTGCGTGACTACAACGAGTTGCACCAACAACCACGAATTGACAACTCGGACTTGGCTGCGCGGATTGCCAGCTACGAGCTGGCATACAAGATGCAGGCCGCCGCGCCGGAAGCGGTCGATCTGTCGCAGGAAGATGCACGAACTTTGGCCCTGTATGGGATTAACGAGAATCCCACTGACCTCTATGGGCGGCAATGCCTGTTAGCTCGTCGCCTGGTCGAACGCGGGGTGCGCTTCGTCCAGATCTATTCTGGCGGAAACCACAACGACGCCAATTGGGACGCCCACGGCGATCTAAAAGCCAATCACGATCTGCACGCTGGTGAGACGGACAAGCCAGTCGCCGGGCTGCTCAAGGATCTGAAGGCACGCGGCATGCTCGACGAAACGCTAGTTGTTTGGGGTGGAGAGTTTGGCCGCCAACCAACCGCCGAATACGAGAAGGGGACCGGTCGCGACCACAACGCCTACGGATTCACCATGTGGCTGGCCGGCGGCGGAGTCAAGGGCGGCACGTCCTACGGAAAGACCGATGAGCTGGGCAGCGCCGCCGTGGAAGACCGACTGCACGTCAAGAACCTGCACGCTACCATCCTGCACCAACTCGGACTCGATCCGAATCGGCTTTCGTACTTCTACAATGGCCTCGACCAGAAGCTGGTCGGAGTCGAGGGTGCCGAGCCGATCCACGCGATCCTTGCTTGATTCACCGCGCTGACTGCAATGGCCGCGCCGCTCTCGGCACAATACTCGAATGCCGCTCGGCTAGTCCCGCTTTGTGTAGTCGAACAACTGCTGGATCTCTGTGACGGTCAGCGCTCGATCGTAGATTGCCTGATCGACCATCGAGCCGTTGAACGCGGCCTGGCCGCTCCCGGAAAGCGCGCCGATGGTCAGCGGTAGCGACGGACTGGACGGATACGTTCCGTTGGGACCGTTGATCGCTTGGGCGAAGTAGGTCGAAACCGTCGAGTCGGCCAGCGAAGTGATGTAGAACCTGATTGGCTGTCCCGGTCCTCTGCCGACAGCCACGACGTGGTACCAGTTGTTCGCGGTGATCAAACCGGCAGGCGAGGTGGCGTTAACCCGCGGGGTTTGGTCCTGCCCGATGATTCCCATGGCCAGCGAGCCGTCAGGCATCAACACCAGATTCCATCCGCTGTTGGCCGACGTTCCACGGGTGGTGTCAAACAACGTCATGTAGATGCCAAACCCCTGATCGGGCTTGATCACCGCGGAAATCGTAAACTCGCCGGTATTCTGCACAAAGTCGAAGTTGTTGGTGCCGGCATGGTCGGGGTTCCGCAGGATCCACTCGCTGCCGGCGCTGGGTAATACCGCCTGGTGCCGCCAATGAGGGCCGACCACTTCGTCGTACTCGAAAAGCACTTCGCGCGAGTCGCCCAAAACCGACAAGCGCAGACCGCTGCCGGATGCATCGTACGCCGATTGTGTGGCGATGCCTTCCAGCGGCGTAATCGGCAGCGGATCGGAATTCACCAGTGACGAGAAGTAGGTCGACGGATCGTAGGACGGCAACCAGAGTCGCAAACCGTCGATTGTGTTCGGCGCGTCGTCTGCGTACCCGGATCCCTCGTAACGCGGCGGAGCGACGAAGTCGGCCGTCAAGAACTCGCTCGGTGACACGAGTCCGCGCGTGACCCGCATTGTGTCAATCTCGAAGGCCAACTGGTTGCTGCCGTCGTTATAGGCACCTAACGTAAATCGATCCTTGCGCACCGCGCCGAGGGGCACGTCGGGTCGGGTTTCCACGAGTTGTCCGTCGACGTACATCTGAACGACGCGCAGTCGGGCATCGCGTGTGACGGCAATCCTGTGCCAAAGACCGTCGTCGATCCGCGAATCGCTACGAATCTCGGCCCTCGCCGGACCCAATCCAAAGGCGAATTGCAGCAATCCGTCGACCACCACCAATTCCCAACTGGAATCGCCAGGATTCGAGCCGATCACGACACCGTCAGCGTCCGATGTTCGGATGGTGAACTGTGCCGTGAAGCTCTCGTGCGAGTTGAACTTCAGGGCATTGGTGTCGGCCGGAGTCATTTCGACGTAGTCGGAACCTTCGGTCAGCGCCAGGGCCGAATCGCCGGCGTGCACTCCCGCGACATAGGTTGGAGCTTCGCTCTCGGAGTCTGCCCGCGCTGCGGCACGATTGTCCCACAGGCTCGCATCGGTAATCGTCGTTCCCAGGATGTTCGCGCGCGCGCCTGGCGCTTCCTCATTGAAGTACCAGCTAAACTCATCCGGCTCGGAACGCAGCAGCCAATCGAGATTGAAGCGGGCCAGCGTGACATAGTCGGCACTGTAGTTGTTGGCATGTCCGGCGTTGTACGAGATCAGAACGGTGTCAGGACCGACTAGCATCATGTCGGAGTAGCCAGCGTAGTCGTATGACAGGGCCCTGGTCTTGGTCCAAGTCGCACCGTCATCGTGGCTGACCCAGATCGTCATTTGACGCCGTGTGCCGTCGGAGCTGTCCGGACCAGAGAACAGAATCGTGTTTTCGTTTACCCGTAACAGGCTGCCATGTACGGGATGGGTCGTGAGCCGACCGTCTATCTTGACGTCAGTCCACGTGTACCCGCCGTCGAAGCTGCGTGAGAAGGCCCGGAATGGGCCGTTGTTCATCCGAATGCCCATGTAGAGCGATCCGTCCGTGGCTTCGACGACGGTGGCCTCGTTCGAGAATGCGTTGCCCTCCACCTCATGCACCGGACCGCCACCCAGATGCCATGTGCGTCCGTGATCATCGGAATAGATCACGTGGCTCCAGGAGGGGCCAGCCGTGCCAGCCGTGTAGCGATGGTCGGCGGCCACGATCAGCCGGCCGGCATACGGTCCGTTCTGGATCTGGATGCCGTGGCCAGGGCCCGTGGCGTACCAACCCCAAGGATCGTCCGGATAAAGGTCGGGCCGCGGATTGCCGGCCTCGGTCACCTTGACGCTGTTGGTAATGTCGACCGGGTCGGACCAGGTGCGTCCGTTGTCCGTGCTGCTGATCAGCAGCACCTCGCTGTTGGCGAGCGTAAATGGCATGAGGATCTTGCCGGTGATTTGATGCACCACCGGGGCGGCACCGCCGACGATGTCGGTAGTGTTCGCGGGAAAGCTGGACAGGATCGCCACTTCGGACCAGGTAACGCCGTTGTCCGTGCTGCGCCGAATCACGAGCGCCTGCGAGGCAATGTCAAAGGCACTCCAGCGCCCCTGCACGAATGCCAACAGCGTTCCGTCGACGGCCTCCACCAGCGCTGGTGCAAACGACGTGTGAAACCCGTTGTCGCCGGGTGCGAAGAAGGCGGGTTGTTGTCGGACGGGCTGCGGAGCGACAACGACTTCGGGCGGCGTGATCAGGGTCAGCTCCCGGCCAAACGGAAGCGTGCTGTACACATCCGTCGAATTGACCAAGGTGTCGCGGTTGTAGTCGTACCGCGAAGCAATCGAAGCCGGATTACTGAACGTCGCCGGGTTTGCGTTGGCCTGAGCCAAATCGGGCCAATTAACCATCGCTTGATCGGCTTCGTTGCCGGCCTCGCCCACGAGATTGCCAAAGTAAAACACGTCAGGCGTCGTCAGCCCGGTTCGTGGAGTTGCCTTCACGGTGACTTGCAGCCACGTGTTACGAATCCATCCGTCGGGCCAAGTGATTGTGATCCGCGACGTCCTGAGAATCCCATCGCCAGGACGCAATGTAATCGACGTCGGCGCGGGAGCCGCTACCCATTCGGACAAGTCGTCGCTGTTGCCCATGCGGAATTCGAAGTCGTCGGCAGTCGGCATGTCGGGCAAACCCCGTATGTCGATCATGATGCCGTTAATGCCGCGCGTGTAGCTGGTGTAGTTGGCCACCGTGCCGGTTCTACCGGGCAGTAGTGCCGCCTTGTCCGGTGCGATAGCCGCATCATCGGCGGGATTGCCGTTCGGATCGTTGCCATCGAACTGCGAGTTGTTGTAGAAGATTCGCCGTCCGTAAACCTTCGCGTCAACAAAGTCGGTGAAGGCAACTTCGCTCGAAGCCTCAGCGTCGCGCCCTGTCAGATTGATCAAATTCAAGTTGGAATCGCCGGGTGTAGCAGTCGCCTGCGCCACGCCGCCGGTAGGCGAGTTGCCGATGTAAAAAACGTCGGAAACCGCCAAGCGAGTGTTGGACGTTGCCTTGGTCGTGACCTGGAGCCACGCGTCGACAATGGCACCATCGGACCAAACAAACGTGACTCGGTCCGAACCGTAAACTCCGGCGCCTGGACGCACCAAGAAATCAGACGGCAACGGAGCCACTGACCAGCTAGCCGGATCGTCGTTGTTGCCAACCCGGAACTCGAAGTCGTCGAACGATGGCAAATTTGGCAAGTCGACCAAGTCCACCATGATGCCGTTGATGCCCGCGGCAACCGTCGTAAAGTTGCTCTCGGTGGCGACCCCGCCGGGTCGCAACACTTCCTTGTCTTGCGCAATGGCCAGATCGTCGTTAGCGTTGGGTGCTGGATCGTTCCCGTCCAGTGCCGAGTTGTTGTAGAACACGTACCGGCCTACAACGTCGGCCGGAATGAATTGGGGCGTGGCGACGAGCCATGGCAGGGCGTTCATAAAACTGCCGGAATTGCTGCGGGCAATTAACTCGTCAGACGTGTTGACGAGCCCGTCGCGGTTGTAGTCAACCGGCGACGTAATGGGTGCGCGCCCCGAATGTGAATTAGTCGCGTTGCGTGCCAGCACCTGATCTGTCGCGTTGACGTATGCGGCGTCGCGCGCTCCGGACTTGCCGATCAGGTTGCCATAGAAGAACGTGTCAGCTCTTTGCAATCCGGTGTTGGACGTCGGTCGCACGTTGACCTGCAACCATTGATTCTTTATCGCGCCATCTGCCCAGGTAATCGAGATGCGCGACGTGCCGTCGACGCCTGCATCTGGGCGCACCGAAATACTTGTCGGCTCCGGAGCGGCGCCCCATGTCGACGGGTCGCCGTTCCTGCCGACCTGGAACACAAAGTCGTCCAGCGTCGGCACGCCACGCAGTCCACTAACGTCGATCATGACGCCGTTGATTCCGCCGCTGTAACTTGTCAGGTTTTCGAAAGTCGCTGTTTGACCCACCAGCAGCGCCTGTTTGTCGATGGCAATGGCCAGATCGTCGGACGCGTTGGCAGCCGGATCTCCGCCGTCGAACCGCGAATGGTTGTAGAAAATGTGCCTTCCGACGACTTCGGCCGATGTTTCGGCTTGCGACGCAGCCACTAGTGCATCGAAACCCTCGGCGCTGGACAGAACCGCCAACAGCCGGCGATCTTCAAGCCTGTCGATACTCGGGCGAAATGATTTAGTGGTTTGACGTCCGGTCAAACGCCCGCTCGCACGCTTCGGTCGGTTCCTCCGTGATGCCGGACGTAGCCAATCTCTGATCGCGTCAATCAAGGTCGACTCCTGTTGCCGTCCTGGGCGAACTCGAACCTCTTTCCAGGGAAGCCCCTTGAGCCGAACATCCGTACCGCGCAATGCGCACGGCAAGAGACCGGCAATTGTTCGAGCAGGCACAAGAAATGATGCCGAGGCTTCGCCCGAAAGACGAGCGGAAGCGTGCGGTATCCAGGATCTTCCGGATTCGGATCCGCGGAGGCTATGCGTGCAAGCCCGAGGAACTTTCGATGAATCGAGCCGAGTCCAGTGGCGGCCTTTCTAAAGGACCTGTTCCAGAGCCGTCCCTTGGAGTGAAAAGGGACGTGCTTGCACGTTGGTCTTGATTCTAGCAATAAGCCAAGTGTTTTTGAACCAGTTATTGGCGGTTTTTGGAAGCAATCCATGCGGCGGTCCGCGGCGTTGGCAACGTGGATGCGGGACAGATTCGCCCCGACCTCCGAACGCCATCCGGCCCAGCGGCATTGACCGATCTTGACTGCTCGCAATAACTTAAATATCGTTCCACCGATTTTCCGGCCCCCGGTCCACGACCCGCCCCATGTCCGCTACACGCCCGTTCAGTCGCCGCGCGGGATTCACGAAGCCACAGCCCATCGGCGAGCTGATGCGCCTGGCGCTGGACCGGCCGGAGCTGATCTCCCTTGCCGCGGGCTTCGTCGACCAGCAGAGCCTACCAATTGCTGAAACACTGCAAGCGGTCGAGGGACTCTGGAATGACGCGGCCCGCGCCAGGGCGGCCCTGCAGTACGGCACAAACGCCGGGTACTTGCCGCTTCGGGAAGCCGTGCTCGATCGCTTCATCGTAGGTGAGGCGGATCGTGGCGAAGCGCCTCCACCCCAGGTCGATCAGGTACTGCTCACCGCCGGAAGTAATCAGCTCCTGCACCTGGTTGGCGAGGTACTGTTCGACCCGGGCGACCTGGTCATGTGCGCCGCGCCGTCGTATTTCGTCTATCTGGGGTTGCTGGCCGGTCTCGGCGTGACGTCGGTCGGCATCGCGATCGACGGCGAGGGAATCGTACCCGAAGCGCTCGAGGCCGAATTGAAACGCCGTGAACAGGCGGGCGAGTTGGCACGTGTCAAGGCAATCTACGTTACCAGCTACTTTGACAACCCGAGCAGCGTCACCTTGTCCCGCGCGCGGCGCGCGGCCATCGTTGAGATTGCCAAGCGTTGGTCCCGCAAGTCGAAGATCTACGTGATCGACGACGCGGCCTATCGAGAACTTCGCTACTCGGGTGAAATCCTGCCGAGTCTGCGCTCCTTTGACGAAGAAGGCGACACGGTCGTCGTCGCAGAAACGTTTTCCAAGTCGTTCTCGCCGGGCATCCGCGTCGGTTGGGGCATTTTGCCGCCGGCCTTGATCGAGCCGGTCTCGAATCAGAAGGCGAATATCGATTTTGGTTCGCCAAACTTCAACCAGTATTTGATGTCTGAGGTGCTTCAGCGTGGGCTGCTCGACCCACATGTCGATGCGTTGCGTGCCAGCTATCGAGCGAAGTTGACCGCGATGCTCGAGGCAATGGACGAACACCTGGCCGGGATAGACGGCGCCACGTGGCGCAAGCCGGAAGGCGGATTGTACGTCTGGTTGCGCGTGCCAGAAAACATCGACACCGGCCGAGGCGGTTCTTTGATTCAACATGCGCTGGACGAGGGCGTACTTTACGTTCCGGGCGAGCACTGTTATCCGGTCGAAGGAGAACCGCGGCGCACTGATCGAATCCGATTGAGCTTCGGAGTGCAATCCGCCGAGAACATTCGCCGCGGAATCGCCGCACTTGCACGGGCGATCCGCCGCTGCGATGCACGACCGCGCGTCGGCGGCCGAGCCGTGGGTTAGGAGAATCCTCGAAGTGTCGCGCGAATCGAAACCAACGGCGTCAGGAAGCGCCTTTCGGCTGCTGATTCTCGACCGTTACTTGCTGCGCCAATTCGTGCAGACGTTCTTGATCTGCTTTCTCAGTCTGACGGGCCTGTACGTCGTCATCGATGGTTTCGCCAACCTGGAAGAATTTATCGACTTCGGGCGCAAGCAAGGCGGGCTGCTCAAAGTGATGGGGGAGTACTACGCGTACCGATCGCTGTCGTTCTTTGACACGATGAGTCCGATCCTCTCGCTGATCGCGGCCATGTTCACCGTCACCTGGATCCAGCGGCACAACGAGCTGACGGCTATCGAGGCGGCCGGGATTCCAAAGTCGCGCGTGATACGGCCGGTCATCGGCGCGGCAATCGTCATTTCCGTGATCGCCGCGGTTGTCAATCGCGAACTGATCATCCCCAACGTGCGCCATCACCTGAGTCACAACGCCCAAGATCTCGGCGGCACTTCAGGAAAGCCGCTCGTCCCACGTTATGATAACGAAACCGACATCCTGCTTGGCTCGTCGGCATCCAAGGTCTATCGGGCGGAGCGCCGCATCCATCGGCCCGATTTCTACCTTCCCCCCGGCTTGGACACATACGGCCCGCGTGTCGTGGCCGAGAACGCGTACTACCGACCGCCGGAAGACGGCCGCCCGGGAGGCTACTTGTTCGAGCAAGTCGAACTCCCCAAGGCGATCGCGACTCAGCCGTCGGTGGCACTATTGGGTAGGCCGATTTTGCTGACTCCGCACGACACTGACTGGCTGCAACCAGACGAGTGCTTCATCGTCAGCAACTTGAGTTTCGAGCATCTCGACGGGGGTGCGGCGTGGCGGCAGTACTCGAGCACGGTCGAGCTGATGCAAGGACTACGCAATCGAAGTCTCGACTTTGGTGCCGACGAACGGCTGGCGATTCACGCCCGGTTCATTCAACCGGTCCAGGATCTGACGCTGCTCTTCCTGGGCTTGCCGCTGGTGCTCTCGCGGTCCAATCGCAACGTGTTTTTGGCGATTGGGTTGTGCCTGGCGCTGGTCATTGCCTTCTCGGCGATTGTGATCGGCAGTCGCTATCTGGGCTCCAGCTACTGGCTTGAGCCGGCACTGGGCGCTTGGCTGCCGCTGATGATCTTCGTACCATGCGCCGTGGCGTTGTCGGGCCCGTTGCGTGAGTAGTTATGAGGATCTCTTCACGATGAGCGCGGTCACGAATAGTAGCACGGTTGACGAAAACGCGCGTCCCTGGGTCGACGGGCTGACCATCCCACAAGTGCTGCAGGAAACCGCGCGTCGTCACGGAGATCACGATGCGCTGGTATTTCCGAAGCTCCGGCTGCGGGTCAGCTATGCCGAGTTTTCGCGCCAGGTCGATGTGGCCGCTCGTGGATTGCTGGCCCTGGGAATCAAGCATGGCCAGCATGTCGCCATCTGGGCGACCAACGTGCCGCAGTGGGTCGTTTTGCAATTCGCCACGGCACGGATCGGGGCGGTGTTGGTCAACATCAATCCCGCGTACCGGCCGTTCGAGTTGAAGTACGTGCTCGAGCAGAGCGATTCGGTGGCGCTGTTCTTGGTGGCACATTTCAAGACATCGGACTATTTCGCGATGCTGGCCGAAGTTTGCCCCGAGCTTGCGTCGGCCGAACCGGGAAAACTACAGGCCGAGAGTTTTCCGAACCTGCGTTGGGTCGTAGCGCTCGAAGAGGCTGCGCCAGCCGGCGCCATCACCTGGCAAGAGATGCTTCGTCGCGCCGAATCGGTGTCTGCAGATAAGTTGGACGAGGTGGATGCCCAGCTAGAGCCCGAGCAACCGATTAACATTCAGTACACGTCCGGCACGACGGGTTTTCCGAAAGCCGCCACGCTCAGCCATCGCAACCTGCTGCTCAACGGTTACTACACCGGAATGTGTCAGGCTTTTACGGCCGACGATCGGGTATGCATCCCCGTGCCGTTTTACCACTGCTTCGGTTGCGTGTTGGGAACCATCACGTCGGTCGTTTACGGTGCGGCGATGGTGATTCCCGCAGTAAGTTTCGACCCGACGGCGACGCTTGACGCGATCGAGCAGGAGCGCTGTACTGCGCTATACGGCGTGCCGACAATGTTTATCGCGCAGCTTCAAGACGCCACGTTGCCGGATCGCGACACCAGTTCACTGCGTACCGGGATCATGGCCGGTAGCCCTTGTCCGATCGAAGTCATGCGTCAGGTCATTGATCGACTTGGCGCCCGCGAAGTGACGATCGGCTACGGTCTGACGGAAGCCTCGCCGATCATCACGCAAAGTCGCAATACCGATGACATGAAGTTGCGCGTCGAGACTGTCGGGCGACTGCTACCGGGCGTCGAGGCCAAGATCGTCGATCCGGGAACCGGAAAGGAACTTGGGGACAACGAGCAGGGCGAACTCTGTGCCCGCGGCCATGGCATTATGCTCGGCTACTACAAGAACTCCGAAGCCACCCAAGCGGCAATCGACCCCGACGGTTGGCTGCACTCTGGCGATCTGGCCATGCGGCTTCCCAATGGGTACTACCGGATCACGGGTCGGATCAAGGACATGGTCATCCGCGGCGGCGAGAACATCTATCCGGCCGAGATTGAGGAGTTCTTATTCACGCACCCGGCCGTCGAGCAATCGGCCGTGGTGGGCGTTCCCGATCCCAAGTACGGCGAAGAACTCTGCGCCTGGGTAAAACTAAAACAGGACGCGGCATGTACCGAAGACGAGATGCGCGAGTTCTGCCGTGGTAAGCTGGCGCACTTCAAAGTGCCGCGTTACTTGAAGTTCGTCGACTCGTTTCCGCAAACCGTGACCGGCAAGATCCAAAAATTCAAGATTCGCGAATTGGTGAGTCAGGAACTCGGGCTCGACGAGCAAGAAACGGCCTGACGCGGCTGACTGTCGAAGCACAATTGGAGCACGCCCCAGCGGGCGTTTATAATTCGCGTGGTGGTCAACTACCCGCGTGCGTGTGACAGACATCCCGCGCGGCGAACATGGCGATCGTCGCGTCGGCTGCCGTAGTGAACCAGCGCCCAAGTGTGGGAGGAAAAGACATGGCCGAGCAGCGGATCGAATCGTTTGCAGAGTTCTGGCCGTTCTACGTTCGCGAGCATTCTGCCCCGGCGTGTCGCGCGTTGCACTTCATCGGCAGCACGGCGGCCCTGGGCGTCGTCGCGGCCGCGATAGTTGTCAGCCCCTGGTGGCTGCTGGCGGCGCCGCTGGTCGGTTATGGATTCGCCTGGTTCGGCCACTTCTTCATCGAGAAGAACAAGCCGGCCTCGTTCAAGTATCCCCTGTGGTCATTCGCGGCCGACTGGAAAATGTGGGCCATGATGCTGTCCGGACGGATGGGCTCGGAAGTGGCCAAGGCCACGGCCGCCGCAGATTAGCCGCCGGCATGGGTTAACGCTGGCAGTATGCCAACGGTTCCTGTAACGGACAGGGCTCAGCGTGGCCCGCCCGGGCCGGCCGTTAACCGAAGTTGACACCAAAACGGCCGCCCGTTTGAATGGCGCCTCTCGGATTGGCCGCGACCGCCCCGCAACGGGCTTTTCGGAACGGCCAATGGCAACCACGGTTCCTACAAGAAACGTCTCACGCGCGCATCATGTTCCAATCTTTCCTGGGCGTCCTGCTGATCACGTTATTTGTCTTCCTGGCCGTTTGGGCGACGGCCCGCGTCACGTTGGGCAAGTAGTCGCCTGGAAGCTGTAAATCAATCTCGGGTCAGGATCGCACGCTGCGCCTGCTACGCGTCGTCGCTTGCCAGGCGCAGCGGCACGTTGACTTCCCGCCCACCGCGCACCACGGTCACGATGATTTCGTCGCCAGGCTCCTTTTCCTCGACGATCGTCAAAAAGTCGTCGGCAGTGGCCACCCTCTTGCCATCGACGGCCACGATCAAGTCCGCCTCACTACGATCGATGGACTGCGTCTCGTAGGTGAATGGCCCCTGACGGCGGCGCTGTCGCACGACACGATACCCGCGCAATCCGGCTCGCTCGGCCGGTCCGCCGGGCTTCGTTAACACGATCACCAGGCCTTGCTCCGTCTCGTGTACTCGAGTGATTCCCGTGTCGGGTCGGACCACGTGACCGCGTTCGATCAATTGCGGCACGACGCGCGCGATGTTGGCCGCAGGTATCGCAAAGCCAACTCCGGCGCTCTGGCCGGTCGCGCTGGCGATTGCAGTATTCATGCCGATCAAGCGTCCACGGCTGTCCAGCAGCGGACCACCGGAATTTCCCGGGTTGATCGCGGCGTCGATCTGGATAATCGACTTGATTGTCCGCTCGTTTCGGGCCGGCAGGGTGCGATTTAGGCTGGAAATAATGCCCGTGGTCAGCGTGCGTTCCAGGCCAAACGGATTTCCAATCGCGAACACGCGCTGGCCGACTCGCAGTCGCGTGGAATCGCCCAACGTGACCGGCATCAGCGATTCGACCGGCGCATTGATCTTGATCACCGCCACGTCGGTCGACGCGTCCTTTCCGATCAGTTGCCCGGGATAGCTCTGGCCGTCGAATAGCGTGACCTGAATCTCCCGAGCTCCGTCGATGACGTGGTAGTTGGTCAGAATGTGCCCTTGCCGGTCGAGCACGATGCCGGACCCCGCCCCTTCCGACGGCACTTCGACGTCAAAAATGAAGAAGGCGTCGTTGCGAACGGTCTTGGTATTGATGTTCACGACGCTGCGGTTGACGTTTTCGTAGACCGCGATGTTGACAAGTTCCTCAGCCGTGTGTTGTTCGTCACCGGAAATCATTGCTAATTGCGTTGCGGCCGGTTGGCTTCGGCGGCTCGATTGTCGGGCGACCGGCGGCAATGACTCAAGACGCGGCTGCTGGGCAATCACTGGGTGGGGCTGGAAAGCCGTCTGCCAGAGTTCGTGGAGGGCTGCGCCGCAAAGCGCCGCGCAGATGGCTACGATCGCGTACTTCTTCATGATCCGGCCTGGGGGAAAGAATTTGCTCGATGCGACCCGTCGGGCCGGCGACGCCGCGCGCGGCACTTCGCCAGCCGCAGATTCGTGCCAGTCCGGCAGTCAGGACTGCTCGGGCGGCACGACTGGCGCCCATTATTCCGGAATCCGCCAACTGCTCAAAGAGGAACCGGTTCGCCCGGTCGGCGTTTCCATCCCAAGCCGCCAGACGGGCGAGACTGTCCCGCTGGTGCCGCAACGCACCGAGGCGCTGGCAAACGGCTGTCGACTGGCTCACGCAGCGTGTCGGCGACTGCCGTCTTGGCCGGGCACGCCGCCAATCGCCCGGCCACTGCCACCCCCAGGCACTCGGCAGGCCACCGGGACGACTGCGGCGAACGGTTTGCAATTTCACAGCTTTTGGACGAAACAGCCGCTAGATTTGAGGAGGATCGCACGGATTTTGGACCAATTTTTATGGCGTAAATCCAGTCGACTGAATAGAATAGGCGTTTAGGAACACGGACGGCAGGCCCATACATTCGATCCGACTGCCTATCAACGTGCGCGGCTGCCCATCGCCCTCGGAACACGATGGCCAGCACACCAACCGGCACTCACGCGAGTGGAGATTCAACCGATGTGTAAGCATGTAGTTCGACCTGCAATGCTCGGGCTTCTTTTGGCGGCAACGCTGCAGTGCGCGACCAGCGCCGCGGTGACAGAGGCAGCCGCCCCGGAAACGAGGCTCGACACCTACGTGGCACCAGACGGAACGGGCTACTTCGCATTACGGTTTGTACCCAACGTGAACCTGGACCAACCAGGCAGTCGCGACGTCGTGATCCTATTCGACACGTCGGCCAGCCAGACAGGTGCCGTGCGCGAGAAGGGGATCGACGCGCTGGAAGCGCTGCTATCGACGCTCGACGCGGAAGACCGCGCCGCTCTCTTGGCGGTTGATCTCCAAGCAGTCTCCCTGACACAGGGACTTGTTGCGCCGCAGGGCGAGGCGATGAAGCGGGCAGTGGGCATGTTGCGAGCGCGGGCCCCGTTGGGCGCCACCGACATGCCCGCAGCACTGCACGCGGCAACCGAGGCATTCGACCCACAATCCAAAGCGCCCCAGGCACTGGTTTATATCGGCGACGGTGCCAGCTCGGCGAACTTCCTCACACCGGACGACTATCGTCACCTGTTGCGCGGCTTGGTCGATGCACGGATTCCAGTAAGCAGCTACGGCATCGGCGTGCGCGTCGATAGTCCGCTGTTGGCGTCACTGGCAAACCACACCGGCGGCATGCTTGCGATCGACAGCGATAGTCTCGACGCCAAGCAAGTCGGGGCATTTCTGGCCGGCGCGGTTCGCGGCTCCGTCGCCTGGCCCAAGTCCGTCGAGTGGCCGGAGTCGTTTAGCCAAGTGTATCCGCAGCAGATGATTCCGCTGCGTAACGATCGCGACACGGTCGTGCTCGGCAAAGGCACCGTGACCGGCGAGCAAACGATCACCATGAACGCCCGCGCCGGCTCGGCGTTGCGCCCCTTGGAATGGACGATTACTGCCAGCGAAGCAAGTCCTGACTTTGCGTTTCTTGTCCCGTTGGTGGAAGGCGCGGCGGCGGATGGCGGTTTGCGACTCGTAACAGTGGGCACCCCGGGTCTCAATGAAACACGTCGCATCTTGAACCGCAGCACCGAGGTACTCGCGAAGCTCGCCGGTCAGGCCATCGCTACCGGCAACCTCGAAACGGCCCAGCGACTGGCCGACGAGGCGCTGCGCCGCGATCCAAACGATCAGACAGCCGCCAGCGTCAAGAAACAATTGGCCAAGCTCCGTAGCGGTGAGCTGGACGACGCGCGGGTGCAGAATTTTGAGATCAAGCGATTTCAAAGCGAACAAGCGGCTCCGCCCAGCGCGAGCACGGCCGGCAACGCTCCCGGCGCCGCGGTAGAACAATTTGCGCCGACCGGCACCACTCGCGATCCGATCAACGATGGCCAGGGACGGTATCTCGAAACCGTCGAACAGCAGCGCCGGCTGATCACCGCGCAGGTCAGGGCCGAAGTGGAAAACGAACTGCGCGAAGCCCGCGCTCGGATGGCCTCCGATCCGGGATCGGTCGAGCAGCAACTCAAAATCATGCTCGAACGCGTGATCCGCGTGCCGGAACTGTCGGCCGAGGTCCGCGCCCAACTGCGCGGCAAGCTGGAAGGCGCGCTCCGCGAGGCGAACAGCCGCGCCGCCACAAAAGATCTCGTCGATGTGGAATTGGCCAAAGAACGGGCAGCGGCCATGGATCGCCTGCGGATCGCCGACGGATTGGTCCGCGATCAGGAGAAACTGAAGCAACTGATGGACCGATTCGATTCTCTGATGGACGAGGGACGCTACACAGCGGCGGACACACTGGCCTCGATCCAGATCAATGCAGTCGCGCCCGACACGCCGGTGGCCCGTTCGGCCTATTGGAACGCCGACATGGCCGGAGCCCATGCTTTGAACATGGCCCTGCGTGACGCTCGCCAAAAGGCGGTCGTTGACACGTTGGCCGCGGTCGAAGTCTCGATGATGCCGTTCCCAGATGATCAGCCGGTCGTGTATCCCGACGCCGACGTGTGGGAAGAGCTGACCGAACGACGCAAGCAATACGCGAATGTCGACCTGGCAACCGTCGGCCCAGCCGAGAAGGCAATTCGCGAGCAGCTCGATGAAGAGACCACCATGGACTTCATCGAGACCCCGCTGCAAGACGCGGTCGACTACATCAAGGACCGCCACAGTATCGAAGTCCAATTGGATGAACGGGCACTCGAAGAGGCGGGGCTAGACAGCAGCACGCCCGTGACCCGCAGTCTCAAAGGAATCACGCTTCGCTCCGCGCTGCGCTTGATGCTCAATACCTTCGACCTGACGTACGTCATCAAGGACGAAGTCTTGCTGATCACCACCGTCGACGTTGCCGACCAGGAACTGGTCACCAAGGCCTATCCCGTGGCTGATCTCGTCATCCCCATCCAATCCGGTGGCGGAATGGGTGGTGGCATGATGGGCGGCGGCATGATGGGCGGTGGTATGGGCGGCGGCATGATGGGCGGTGGGATGGGTGGTGGCATGGGCGGCGGAATGATGGGCGGTATGGGTGGCGGCATGGGCGGCGGCATGGGCGGCATGGGCGGTGGTATGTTCCGCGTGCCCGACATTGCCCCCGCGGACGATGCCCCACTGCAGGCCTTTGCCGTGGAAGACGATTTGCGATTGGGCCCCAAGGGCGCCAAGAAGCCAGCGCCGAAAGCCACTGGGGACAACGCAGGCGCCGCGAAAAATGTCCAGGCAGCGGCCCCGACAGCCCCGCGCCAAAAGGTCGCTCCGATCCAACTCACAATCGCCGACGGCGCCGATCCGTCCGAAGCTTGGAACGAGTTTTTCGCCAGTCACGACGAAGTTTCCGAGGCCCGGGTCCGCGAGACGGCCCGTCAGTTGATGCACGACCGCCAATTTGGCCAGGCAGTCTTCATGATCAACGCGGCGCTGCGTCACGGGCAGCCGCAGCCCTGGATGTACGAAGCCATGGTTTTGGCGATGCAAGCCGGCGGCAGTTCGAAGCAGGAAATCGAACGCGCGTTGATGTCGGCTGTCGATTTTGCCGAATCGGCCGACGACTTCATGTACGTCGCCCAATACATGGCCCGAGTCGGCCTGGAATCGCGGGCATTGAGCGTGTTCCGCCAGGTGTCGCTGATCGAGCCGTTGCGGCCTGAACCGTATTTGTATGGTCTGCGGCTGGCTTTGCAGGTCGATGATCTGCCGGGCATTCGTTGGTCGAGCCTCGGCATTCTGAAACAAGCCTGGCCGACGGATAAATACGCGTTGGTCGAAAAGGCGCGTCGGGCGGCGGCTTCGGCCGTCGAACGGATGAAAGCGGCCGGTATGACCGCCGAAGCCGACGAATTCCAGGCGCAGCTCGACGAAGCCAAACGGCGCGACTGCCTGGTTCGAGTCACGTGGACCGGGGATGCCGACGTCGACATTATCGTCGAGGAACCGTCTGGCACCGTTTGCTCGTTTCGCAATCCGCGCACGACCGGCGGCGGAGTCATGCTGGGCGATTCCGCTTCGACCGACGGCAAAACATCGGCAAAAGGTGTCAGCGAAACCTACGTCTGCCCTGAAGCATTCGACGGAACGTATCGCGTGCTGCTACGGCGCGTGTGGGGCAAAGTCACGGCTGGAAAAGTCACGATCGACATCTATCAGCACTACGGCAGCGAAGATGAAAAGCACATGCGCCATCAGCTTCCGCTGGGCGAGGGGGATCAGTTGGTCGTCTTCGACATGCAAGGGGGACGTCGCACCGAGGCGCTCGACGACGAGTTGCTGGCCAACGCTGCGGCGGAACAAATGCACGTGAATCAGGCCATTCTGGCCCAGCAGTTGGGCGGACTGGCGAACTCGAGCGGCGGCGCTGCCAACCTGGGTGCGTCACGTCAGGGTTTGTTTGGTGTGCCTTTGGTGCAGCAGGGCGTCACATATCAGCCAGTTATTACCGCGTTGCCGTCGGGCACCAGCATGACGGTGACCGGTGTTGTATCGGCCGACCGTCGCTATGTGCGGATCACGCCGATCCCGTTGTTTAGCGGCGTCAGTTCGGTGACGACGTTCAACATCCAATCGGGTGCGACAGAAACGACGGCGGGCACCGGACAGGGTGGTACACAGCCTGGACAGGTGCCCCCGGGTGGAAATCCCAATCCGGTGCCCTGACGCACCGCAGGCACGCGATTCCTGCTACCTCAAGACGGTCACCGGGAGGACTCCGCGCGCTACGCGCCGGCATGTCGAACAAGCCCCGGTGCCACGTCAAGATCCAGCTCTTCGACGAGGCCTTTCTTGAGCCGTTCGACCGCGATCGCACCCATCACTGCGTTGTCAGTGCACAGGCGTAGCGGGGGAATGTGCAGGGTGATGCCACGTTGGCTTGTTTCCTCACTCAGGCGCTCGCGCAGCCGAGCATTCGCGGCCACGCCGCCGCCGACGCAAAGAATGCGCATCCCAGTCCGCTCGACCGCGAGTAACGTCTTGGCAACCAGACAATCGACCACCGCCTCTTGGAAGCTGGCGGCCAAATCGGCTAGCCTCTGGCCCGTGGGCCGGTCGACCGGCTCCGGTGTGCCCGGCGGCGCGATTCGGTAGCGGACCGCCGTCTTCAGCCCGCTGAAACTGAAGTCCAGGCGGTCTTCGTCGATGAGCGGCCGTGGCAGAGCAACCGCCTTTGGATTGCCGTCACGCGCCGCTTTCTCGATGGACGGTCCGCCAGGAAAAGGTAGCCCCAGCAGGCTGGCAACTTTGTCAAACGCTTCGCCGGCAGCGTCGTCGATGGTTCCACCCAGAAGTTCGAATTCGAGCGGCGTCGTGCAGCGATAGAGGCTCGAGTGGCCGCCGCTGACGATCAGACCCAGGCAGGGAAATACGTCTTCGCCTGACGACAGGCGACACGCGTAAATGTGCGCCTGGAGATGATTGACCGCCACCAGCGGTATCTGGCGAGCCACGCAAAGCGCCTTGGCAGCAGCCAGACCGACCAGCAGTGAGCCGGCCAGACCCGGCGTGTTTGCCACGGCCACCGCGTCGATCGCGTCGATTCCCAGGCCGGCCTTCGACAGTGTCTGGTCGATTACTGGCAGAATCCGCTCGACATGGGCCCGCGAAGCCAACTCGGGCACGACGCCGCCAAAGCGTTCGTGCAGTTTTTCCTGCGACGCGACGACCGACGAGAGCACTTCCAACTCATCGGTCACCACGGCGGCGGCTGTTTCGTCGCACGTCGTCTCGAGGATCAGTAGCTTCTGCATCGTTTCGGGCGGTCGGAAAGGTCCGTTGGTCGGACATCGTCGAGAAGCTTGGAGGCCCAGGCACGGCCGACCGCATCACAGTTGCCAGCGTGCAGAGCCGTAACGCGGCGCAGCGACTCGAGCGTTGGAGCGCTCTACAGGACGGTTCGCCCATCAGCCGTCGTTACTTGGACTTTTCCAGTTCCTGGGTCAGGTAGTCGACCGCCTTTTTCAACTGGAGATCGACGAACTCCTTCTCGCCGGATTGGCCCTGCTTGCTCTTCGGCTTCTCGGAGGTCTTGTCAGCGGCCGCGTCGGCTGGCTCTTCGTCATTGGGCTCGGACGATTCCTCGGACTTGGCATCGTCTGCTTCGTCCGGCTTGTCGGCGGGCTTGTCGGCAGGCTTCTCGTCCGGCTTTTCCGCGGGTTTTTCCGCTTCGGACTCTGGGGACTCGGACGCGGGTTCCTTGGGCTCCGGCGTCTGGGGCTAACGCGGCTCATCGGCGCTCTTTTTTGGGGCGGCCGGCGGTTCGTCGG
>CALFYT010000011.1 GCA_937952415.1 uncultured Planctomycetaceae bacterium
CGGACCATTCGATCATGATGTTTCGGCTGCTGTCGCAGGACGCGGGAATCATGATGCCCGAGCTGGGCAAACGCATGATTCACGACGAAGGCGTTGCGCTGGTGCGCGAGTGGATCGCCGCGATGCCGCCGCGCGAACAGGGCTCGCCGACGCCGTGAGTTCCAGCAGCGCGCCGCTGGTGCTTCGATCGCGCTGATTGCGGCGCGTGGCG
This sequence comes from uncultured Planctomycetaceae bacterium, assembly GCA_937952415.1. Taxonomy (GTDB): domain Bacteria; phylum Planctomycetota; class Planctomycetia; order Pirellulales; family PALSA-1355; genus CALFYT01. The sequence goes on from CALFYT010000011.1 coordinate 212, forward strand.
CTGTTCGGCACATCGCGGCGGTGGGCCGCGGCAACTTCCCGTTAAGCGCAATTTGCAGGAGCCCGGCGTGCAGACAGTCGGCGAAGCACTCCAGCAGGCACGCCGCCTGGCGGCCACCGGCAAACTCTTCGAAGCCGAGGTGATTCATCGCCGGCTGGTCGAAGCGCTGCCCGATGCGGCTCAAGCTTGGGGCGAGTTGGGCGTCTTCTACCTGAGCGCGAACCGGCCGGACGCGGCCATTGAGCCGCTATCCAGGGCGATCCAACTTGACCCAAAGCACGGTGGATACCAGGGCGCGCTGGGCGCCGCGCACCGGCTGCTTGGTAATTCGAGCGACGCCGTCAGCGCGTTTGAGCGCGCGCTAACAATCGGTCCGCCGACCGCCGCGCTGCACAACAACCTGGCTCTTGCCCAAAAGGACGCAGGCCAGCACGACGCTGCGCTGGTCAACTTCGATGCCGCGCTGGCCATGCAGCCCAACTACCAAACGGGTCACTACAACCGCGGCAACTTCTTGTTGGGCATGGAGCGGGCGGAGGAAGCTGCGGCCAGTTTCGAGCGGGCCGTCGAATTGGACCCTCAAGACGCGGCGGCGCACTGTAGCCTCGGCGTGGCATACTTCGACCTGGTGCGGTTCGACGACGCGCTGGCCGCGCTGGACCGGGCGCTAGCGCTTCGGCCCGGCTATCCCGAAGCCCGACGCAACCAGGCGCTGGTTTGGTTTTCGCGCGGAGAGTATGCGAAGGCCTGGCCCGCGTTCGAGTCGCGATTGCAATGCGAGGACTTCGCGCAGCGCGACTACGACCAACCGCGCTGGAATGGCACCTCGTTGGCGGGACAAACGCTATTGGTCCATGCCGAACAGGGTTTGGGCGACACGCTGCAGTTCGTGCGCTACCTGCCGCTGGCCGCGCAAGCGGCGAAGCGCGTGTGGTTCGAGCCGCGCGAGTCACTGCGGCCCTTGCTCGCCGAGTCGGGGTTTGGTCAATATTTGCTTCCGGACGGCGAGCTGCCCGACTTCGACGTACACGCGTCGCTGTTGAGCCTGGCAGGTTTTCTTCCTGACCACCGCGGCCAACCGATCTGGCCAGGGCCGTACCTGCAAGCTCCGGCACAACGCGTGGCACACTGGGCCGCTCGACTGCACGAAACGCCGGCATTCAAGGTGGGCATTGCCTGGGCCGGTAATCCTGACCATCCGCACGATCGGGCCCGCTCAGCGCGGCTAACGCGGTTTGCGCCGCTCGGCGAAGTGCCCGGCCTGCAACTCGTCAGTTTGCAAAAGGGGCCGGGCCAGGAGCAACTCGACGATCTGACCGAACCATGGCGGCCGCTCGACCTGTTCCGCGAGGCGGACCCGTCGGTCGATCCGTTTGTGGAAACCGCGGCGATCATTGCCAATCTGGACCTGATTGTTTCCGTCGACACGGCTGTGGCGCACCTGGCCGCAGCGCTGGGCACGCCGGTTTGGTTAGCGCTGGCCTACGCGCCCGACTGGCGGTGGCGCATCGAAGGGGCGACGACACCCTGGTATCCAGACATGCGGCTATTCCGGCAACCGACAGCCGGCGCGTGGAACGAAGTATTTGCCAAGATTGGGACGGAGTTGTCGCGGCTCGTCGATCCGACGGCGAGCGATGCCGGCCGGTGACCTGATCGACGAAGACTCATGACCGGCGGCCGGTACGCCCGATTGCACCGCGGACAATCCGATCCACGCGACGCGGTTTACCCGACCGATTCCTGTTGCTTCGGCGCGGGCAGGGGCGGCATAATTCGCCGCAGCGGATTCGCACCGCGCTTTCATAAAGCGTCGGTCGCCGCGCGACATAGTCCGCGGCTCGTGCTTACCGATCAGCCCTGGGGGATTCATAATGCGTGCCAATATCGTCTACTCGCGTTTTCTGTTTCTGATCGCTGGTGTACTCGGCCTGCTGTTTCTCACGCCGATGTACTTCAGGGAGGAACGACTCAATGCGGACAATCCGCCGCCGATCACCCACCCGGAGTTTTTCTACGGATTTTTGGGCGTGGCGCTGGCGTGCCAGGTATTGTTTCTGGTCATCGCGATCGATCCAGTGCGGTACCGGCTGGTGATCGTGCCGGCCATCTTGGAGAAGTTGACCTACAGCCTGGCCGTGCTGATCCTCTGGTCGCAGGGGCGCGTTTCGGGGCCACTCGTCTTTACCGGCTTCGTCGACCTCACGTTCGGCGTGCTGTTCATTGTGTCGTTCATCGCGCTGGCGCGTGAGCGATGGGTCCGATAGCCGAGTAGCGCGATGCGGTTCGCCCAGCGAGTATTCTTCGCGGCTGGCGTTTACGGCCTGATCGTCGTCCTGCCACTGTTCGCGGCGGAGGGCCTTGTGGCGCGCATCGCTCCGCCGCCACCGACGCACCCGGAGTACTACTACGGCCTGGCCAGCGGCGCACTGGGCTGGCAGGTACTTTACTTCGTGGTGGCTTACGATCCAGTACGGTTCCGGCCGCTGATCCTGCTATCAGCGCTCGCCAAGACAGGCATGGTGGCGACCACGCTCCTGCTGCTCGCCGCCGGGCGCATGTCGCTGTTGTTCGCCGTGCCGGTCGGCGGAGATCTGGTCTTCGCCCTGCTGTTCGTCGCGGCTCATCGTGCGGTCCGCGACGCGCGAGCGTAGCGCAATGGTGGTGCGCTGGAAGCGGACTACTTGCCGCGGCGAATGAGTTCCGGGTAGTTGATCTGCACGTTGCAGGCCCGGGGGACCGCGTGGGACTGGATGTAATAGCTGTCCAGGTTGCGCAGCGCGTAGTTCTGGTGATAGAACTCCGCCGGATAGAAGTCCGAAAGCGGCTCCAACCGCGTCACGATTCGGCGGCGATGAACCTTGTCTTTGGTGAGTTGCTCGATCTTCGCTTCGGCCGCCTGTTTTTCCGCGTCGTCAGCGAAGAAAATCGCCGAGCGGTACTGCTTGCCCACGTCTTCCCCCTGCCGGTTTTTTTGCGTGGGATCGTGCGCGGCGAAGAATACGTCGAGCAGTTGTTCGTAACTGATTTCCTGTGGATCGTAAGTGACGCGCACGGCTTCGGCGTGGCCCGTCGTGCCGCGAAGCACGCGTTTGTAGTTGGCCGTTTTGGCCGAGCCACCGCAGTAGCCGCTCTGAACGTCGACCACGCCGTTGATCTGCTCGAACGCCAACTCGGTACACCAGAAACATCCGGCCGCGAACACGGCCGTCTTCGTTTCGCCGGGCGCTTCAGATTCGGGCGACTGCGCAAACGTCGCGGAACCGACCAGCAACAACACAACGGCCGCGGCGGCCGCGCGGATGGCGGAATGCATTCGTTTCATGGCGTGTAATGGCGAAACAGGTTATGCCCCGGGGGAAGCGCTCGATGCGGCGTGGCCACCGATTATTCTTCGTCGGGCCGTTTGATCGCGCCTTCGACCGGGCTCTTGGCCCCTTCGGTATACTTGGCACCGATCAGCGTATACGTCTTTTCGGCGCGGTCCTTCAGCAGCACCAGCGCGTCGTCGAAGTTCGAATCCTCGACCGTCTCGTCGCAAAACGAGCAGCAGCTTTCCCACGTGTAGCCCAGCCGCTTCCACTGGGTCATTCCGCCCGGCGTCACTTCGTCGGTCACCGGGCACCAGATCGTGCTCATCGCTTGCATGAAGTTGTTCACGAAGCGTTGCTTCTCGGCCGCCTTAGCATACTTGTCCGGATCCTTCTCGAACTTGGCTTGCGCATCCGGCTTCGCGCCTCGATACTTCACGCCGTTGTGCTCCCAAACCGGCAACTTCGGATCCGATGCTTCGAGATACACGGGGCAGAGGTCCACCGATTTTTGCTTCTCGGCAATCTTCACTTTCTCGAGGATGACGGCATCGGCCGGCAACTGAGCCAGCGCGGGCGCGGCCGCAAGCAACGCCAGTCCGAACCAGACGGGTAAGTAGCGAAATCTCATAGTCTCGTGATTCCTCATGTCGAGATGAAGGATGTTCTAGCGTAGGTGGATGTCAGGTGGGTATGTGTCGGTCGACGCAGTGCGATGGCGCACCACGTCGCGCCGCGGATCGCCGTTCTCTCGGTTTTTCACACGTCAGGCGTCGTCGGGCAGGCTCAATGCGACGAGCCGTCCGTCATTTGTGGCCAAAACGATGTACTGCTTGCCGTCGACCGCATAGGTCATGGGCGTTCCGCTGGGGCGGCTGTCCAGTTCGATCGCCGCCACGACTTCGCCCGTGGCTTTGTCAAATGCCCGCAGGACGTTGGTGCCGCCGCCGCTGCGCCCGCCGCGGCCGCCACCCCCCTGTCCAACGAATAATAGGGTCTTGGTCAACAACGGACCACCGCCGCCGCTGCCCAACGGGCCGACGTCGTGACCGACAAGTTCGCTGACTGCTTTTCGCGGACCGTCGCCGTGCGGCACCATCCAGGCATGCTCGCCGGTCTTCAAATCAATCGCCGTGATACGGCCCCATGGCGGTTTGAACAATGGCAATCCCTTGGGCCCAGGCACCGCACCGGCAAACGCCGGTCCGCCGCGAACGTAGTCGAGGTTCGAGCGGGCCGGGTCCGGCTTGTTGAGCTTCACCAGGATATTGCTGCTGATCGACGGCACGTAGAACAGCCCGGTTTCCGGGTCGAACGCCGCGCCCCACCAGTTGGCACCGCCGGCCCAACCCGGCATGTTGATCGTGCCACGTTCGGTGGGCGGGGTGAAGATCGGCCCGTGATCGTACTTGTCCAGGATCTGCTTGGCTTCTTCCTTGATCTCGGGAGTGAAGTCGACAAGGTTCTCCTCGGTCGACCCTTGCAGTTCGTAGGGCGCGGGCTTGGTCGGGAACGGCTGCGTCGGCGAGGTCTTCTCGCCGGGCACCGACGTCTGCGGCACCGGCCGCTCTTCGATCGGCCACACCGGCTTGCCTGTTTCGCGGTCGAACACAAACGTAAAGCCCGTCTTCGTGATTTGCGCCACGGCCTTGATCGGCTTGCCGTCGACTTCGATATCGCACAGCACCGGCGCGCCGGGCAGATCGTAGTCCCACAGCCCATGGTGTACGGTCTGGAAGTGCCACTTCCGCTTGCCTGACTCGGCGTCGACGCACACCAGCGACTCGGCGAACAAGTTGTCGCCCAAGCGGTGTCCGCCATACCAGTCGTTCGTCGGCGTGCTAAACGGCAGGTAGAAACAGCCGAGCTCTTCGTCGGCGCTCATCAGCGTCCAAACGTTCGCGTTACCGGTGTACTCCCAGGAATTGTCCTCCCAGGTCTCGTTGCCGAATTCCCCCTTCTGCGGAATCACGTGAAACAGCCACGCCGGCTTGCCGGTCCGCACGTCGAAGGCTTGGATGTCGCCGCGGGGTGCTTCCTTGAACTGCGGTCCGTCGGAGATCGACGAGCCCACCGCTACGACGTCGCGACAAATAATCGGCGGCGAGGTGCAGGCATAGTTGCGGGCCTTTTGAGCGCGGGGGATCGCCTTGGTCAGGTCGACCTTGCCGCCGTCGCCGAATTCGCTGATCGGCGTTCCGGTCTTGGCGTCGATCGCCCACAGGTTGGCGTCGTGCGTGGCGACCAGGATGCGTTCCTCCTTGCCGTCGGTCCAATAGGCAACGCCCCGGTGCACGTATCCCAGATTAGTCGGCCGGCCCGACTTGTACGCTTCGGTGTCAAACACCCACTTGTTCTTGCCGGTCTTGGCGTCGATCGCCACGACCTGCGCGAGCGAGGTGCTGGTGTAGAGCGTGTCGCCGATTTTCAGCGGTGTGATTTCATGAGCGAACGAGAACAAGCGACGGTTCTTCGCCTGCATCGGCAGATCGGGCGAGTCCCATGTCCAGGCGACTTCCAGCTTCTCCACGTTGTCCTTATTGATCTGGTCCAGCGGCGAGTACTTTGTGCTGGCGGCCGTGCTGCCGTAGTGACGCCAGTCGCCGTTCGCGTCGTCAGCAAACGCCGGCCCGGAAGCAGGAACCACAAGGCCGGACAGCGAAACGACAACAGCAGTCAACAAGAGTCTGGCAGTCATGAGTAGTCGAAGCTCCTGGATCGACAGCGCGGCGGCGGCTGGGGGAAACCGTCGGGCTTGTGTATTGGCCAGCGGGAAGGACGCCTGATAAAGAAAAAATTATGACCTACTGCCGGATAGGGTTCAATCCGAACCCCTCGAATTCACCGCACTTCGGCCCGGCGGGCCAGCAGCAGAGATAGCCGGCCGCCGACCTAGCACTCGGCCCGGGCGAAGGGAATCTTCAGACCTGGCCAATATTGATTGAACAGGACTCGGCCGCCACGCGCGACGTGCTGTGCGGCGCCGGGGCGTTGCCAACCGGCGACGCACGTGCGGATCAGACGAGTGTTTTGGCAAGCGTGGGCGGGCGAAGTTTGAAGGCGGAATCCTACCGGGCCCAGGGTGCCGACTCCACTCCGGCAGCCTGTGCCGGTTGTAGGGCTCATTCGACCAGGCAACTCGCTGCAGCGACCGGTCGCCCACACGCCTGGCGGCCGGAGGCAGCCTAGAATTGTGACGAGATTTCTCGCGCTGGGGCACGCTGCAACTCATCCGGTCCGGCTGCACGGCCGTCATCGTGGAAGGACTACCTGTGAAACTTGGGCGACGTAGCGCGTTTACGCTCATCGAAGTGATGATCGTCGTGGTCATCATGGCGATTCTCGCCGGCACGATCATTCCGCGCATGTCGAACACGACCGACGACGCCAAAGAGGCGCTGCTGCGCCATCACCTGCGCACGTTCCGGATGCAGATCGAAGTATACAAAGTGCAGCACAACGGAAAGCTGCCGACCGGTTTTAGCCAACTGAACCAGTTGACCAAGGCAACCAACGCCGCAGGAGTCGTGGGCCCGACGAATCAACCCACCGCGACGCACCCCTTGGGGCCCTACTTGCCGCGCATTCCAGACCAGCCGTTTTCTGGTTCGAACCACGTGCAGTTGATCACCGGCGCGGCGACGCCCAGTTTTACCGCGGCGCCCGGCAATGGATGGATCTACCAATTCGGCACGGGCAAGCTCTGGGTCGATCACGCGGATTACTCGGACTGGTAAACTGCCGCGTTGAGCGCGGGAATGCGACCCGCCGTTTCAGCACGTTGTTGGGCGGCTCGCCCACGATGTACCTGCACACATCGGTAAACGATTGGCCGACGTGTCCGATTGGTGTATGATGCGCAACGGTGACGCGGTCGTGCGGCGCCACGGAACACCGAACGGTGCAGGGATCGGCGCGAGGCCACCTGCTCAGTCCACGCAAACGGAAGCGCGCAGCCCGACCGGCCCCAGTGCCGGTCGCCAGGCAAGTGCAAGCTTCCTACTCAAGAGGCAACGGGGGAAATGGCATGGACGGTTTGCGATTGCGCGGCATGGCGCATTGGGGCACTGCGGCCGCGGTGGCCTATCTGGTGGGACTTGCGTGGACCAACGTAGCGGCCGCCGACGAGGCTTTTGGGTCCGGTCAGGTCACGTTCAGCAAGCACATCGCTCCGATCTTGTTCGAGCACTGTGCCGCGTGCCATCGTCCGGGCGAGATCGGTCCGTTCTCGCTGCTGACGTATGAAAGTGCTCGCAAGCGAGCCGACTTCTTGGCTTCGATCACGGCCGACCGGCGCATGCCGCCTTGGAAGCCAGACCCCAGCGTTGGAAACTTTCGCCACGAGCGGCGACTTAGCGATGCGCAAATTGAATTGTTTAGTCGATGGGCCGAAGCCGGTGCGCCGGAAGGCAATCCCGCCGATCTGCCCAAGCCGCCTGAGTTTGTCGATGGCTGGCAGTTGGGCGAGCCGGACTTGATCGTCAAGATGCCCGAGTCGTTTACCGTTCCGGCTGGTGGGCCCGACATCTACCGGTGCTTTCCGATTCCCATTCCGCTGGAAGAAGATCGCATGGTCCGGGCTGTTGAGTTTCGGCCCGGCAACGCCAGCGTCGTGCATCATTCGATCATGTTTCTCGACGCGAATCACGCGGCCCGCGAACTATCTGGCAAAGACGGACAGCCCGGCTACGAGAGTTTTGGCGGGCCGACGATCGTGCCCACCGGCGGATTGGGAGCTTGGGTCCCCGGTGCGATGCCACAACCTTTGCCGGACGGACTGGCGCTGTACCTGGCCAAGGGGAGCGACCTGGTGCTGCACATGCACTACCATCCGACCGGCAAGGCGGAAACCGACCAGTCGACCGTCGGCATTTACTTCGCCAAAGAGCCGACGAAGCGGCTCATCTCGGGCATCGCGATCCTGCAAACCGATCTGCACATTCCGCCTGGTCGGCGGCACCACCACATTCTCGCCGAAAGCGAGCCCCTGCCGGCCGACGTATACGTCATGGGCCTGACCCCGCACATGCACAATCTAGGTCGCGAAATCAAAGTGACCGCCGTCGACCCGAGCGGCCAGCGCAAGGTTCCGCTGCTTTGGATCAAAGATTGGGACTTCAATTGGCAAGGCGCCTACCAATTCGCCCGACCGATGCGGCTGCCCAAGGGCTCCAAGATCGAAGTCCGCGCGTACTACGACAACTCGAAACACAATCCCAAGAATCCGAACCACCCACCCAAAGAAGTTTCGTGGGGCGAGCAGACGAGCGATGAAATGTGCCTCGTCAGCGTGCAAGTGTTCACAGAGACCATGGACGACCTTCGGCAGGTCGCGCAAATGCCGGCGCACGAGTTGGCGGCCGGCATCGAGGGCGGCGTGCCAGCCGCGATGCGCGGCGAGGTTGCCGCGGCAAAACCGGCGGCCGGCAAGAAGTCGCAGCAACCCAACGGCGATTCGCCCAAAGTCGCTGCAAGCAAGCCGGCGACAAAACAAGCCGACGCTGAGGCAGGCGACGGCGAGATGGTCAAGTTTCCCGCCGATGGGATCGAGGTTCCCGCGCAAGCCCGCCCCCTGTTTCGCCAGGTGGACGCCGACGGCAATGGGCGCGTGACGCGCCAGGAAGTCGATGCGCTGCCCGAGGCCGCGCGACAGCGCGTGCTCAAGAACCTTACGTTCATGCAGTCCAACGGCGGATCGTAACTGTGCCGTAGTGGTTACGCCCGACCTTGCGCCATGCCGCGAGGTGGTTTGGCTGTCTTACCTGTAAGCCGCCGCACGTCGTGGGCACTTTGAATCCACTCCGCTGGCTGTCCGCGACGCTTGCGGTCGACGACTCCGGCAAAGTAGGATCCCCAACAGCCCGTCCTCCGTTCCCGCCGCACCTCGCGCGATACCAATGAAGCGCTTCGCTATCCGACTGTTTCTGGCTCTGGCGTTGGCCGCCGTATCGCTTGGCGCTATGGCCGACGAAATCGATCGCCATCTCGCGGCGATTGCCGGCGTCGGACCCGAGGGTGCTCGTTCGGCCGAGGCCCGTGCGGCTTGCGATGCGCTATCGGAGTGCGAAGCCGAGATACTGCCGCGGTTGCTCCGAGCGATGCAGTCCGACAATCCCGTGGCCGCCAACTGGTATCGATCGGCCTACGAGGCAATCGTTCGCCGCGAACGCGCTAAACCGCGACCACAACTCCCCGTAGACGACTTGCAAGGTTTCGTCCGCGACCCTGCAAACCAGGGCCGCGTGCGACGGTTGGTGCTCGCCCTGTGCGACGAGTTGCAGCCCGGCTTTTCGGCGGCGTCGATCCCGACCTTGCTGGACGATCCTGAGTTTCGTCCCGACGCAGTCGACGCGGCACTGGCAGCCGGACAAGAAGCCCTCGAGGACGGCGATTCGGAAACCGCTCGCAATCACTTTCACCAGGCGTTCGAGCATGCTCGTTCCAGCAGCCGCGTCGTTCGGGCCAGCGACAAGCTGGCGGCGCTGGGGCAACCGGTCGACGTCGTAGCCCATCTGGGACTGGTCGTCGATTGGTGGGTCATCGGGCCGTTCGACGCGCCGGCATTTAGCGGTTTCGAGCGCTCCTTTCCGCCCGAGCAATCGATCGAACTGCGAGCCGAGTACACGGGCCAGCAGGGAAACGGCCTCCGCTGGGTCCGCCATCGCACGGGCGATCCGCTGGGGCTGCTGAATCTGGTGCAGGCACTCATCCCAGCCGAGGAAGCCGTCGGCTATGCCTATGCCGAAATCGAGTCGCCGCGCGCGGTCGAAGGCCAGTTGCGATGCGGCGCGGACGACAACTGTACCGTCTGGCTCAACGGCGAGAAGGTGTTCGCTCGCAACCAATGGCTCAACGGCGTGCGGTTCGACCGATTCGTCGCGCCGATCAAACTCCAAGCAGGCAAGAATCGCGTCTTGGTCAAAGTCTGCCAGGGACCGCAGCACAAGAATCCGCAAGTGCCGAACAACTGGTCGTTGTACGTGCGGTTCTGCGACCAGCGCGGACGTGGGTTGGCCATGCGGTCGATGTTGCCGCCGCTCGAAGAGGAGGCACGATGAGCTTTCGGGCGGCGCGGTACTGCAACATTTATGTGGGCAGCGTAGCGCTGGTTTTCGCGGCGCTCGCGCCAGGCCTGCGGCCTACGCTCGCTGAAGATTGGCCCGGTTGGCGTGGCCCACGGCGCGACGGAGTCAGCCGCGAACAAAGCGTGCCCCAAAGTTGGACCGCGGAGTCTGGCGTGGCATGGCGCGCGACACTGCCAGGTTCGGGCATCTCGAATCCGATCGTTTGGCAAGACCGCGTGATATGTACCGGCTCCGACGGTGTTGACCAGCAGGACCTGCACGTCGTCTGCCTCGACGCACGCTCGGGCCGCGAACTCTGGCACACGCAATTGTGGGGTACGGCGCCCACGCTGCATCATGCGACCAAGAGCAGCATGGCCAGCCCCTCACCTGTCACCGACGGGCAGCACGTGTACGCCCTGTTTGGCACCGGCGACGCCTTCTGTCTTGACATGCAGGGTCGACTGGTTTGGCAGCGTTCTTTGGCGAGCGAGTACGGTCCCTTCGAGAACCGATTCGCCGCGTCCAGTTCTCCGCTGTTGTTCGGCGAGACGGTCATCTTTCAATGCGACCACTATGGTCCTTCCTACCTGCTGGCCGTCGACAAGCGTACCGGCGCGAACCGCTGGAAGACCGACCGGCCGGATACGTGGCTGTCGTGGTCCTCGCCGGTAGTCGCCGAACGTGGCGCATCTCGCGCGGCAGAACTCATCGTCAGCGGCTCCGAACGGTTGGACGCCTACGACGCACACACCGGCGAATCGTTGTGGACGCTCGGCGGGATGGCGCGGGAGTGCATTCCCACGCCGATCGTTGCGGATGATCGCGTGCTGGCCACAAGCGGGCCGGGCGCCGCCACGTACTCGGTGCGGCTTGGCGGGCGAGGCGATATCACCGAGTCGCACGTTGATTGGGCCACCACGCGGGGCAACCCGTACGTGCCGTCCGCAATTCTCGTTGGGACGCGATTCTACCTAGTGGACGATCATGGAATCGCCAGTTGTCTCGATGCGAAGTCTGGCAAGACGCTCTGGCGAAAACGGTTTGAGGGTGACTACACGGCGTCGCCCGTCGCAGCGGACGGCGCGGTCTACTTCACCAACGAGGTCGGAACCACCTTGGTGCTCGATGCGAACGAGGACCGCTATGTCGAGCTGTCGCGCAACACGATCGACGAGCCAGTCTACGCATCACCGGCGATCGCCGGAGGTCGTATCTACCTGCGCAGTGCCACGCGGCTGTGGTGCATTGCTGGCGACTTGGCGCGCTGATTGAATTGCGACGCTGCGCTTAACGCGCCACACACTGCGTGCGTCGCTACGCCGGTGCGCGCCCGCCCCACTGCGCCACAATCTCGTCGATGCCTTCGCGATACGTCGGATAGCGGGGCTGCCAGTCGAAATCCTGGCGGAGTCGGGCATTCGACGTGCGGGTGGATTGGGTCATGAAGTCCACGGCGCCCTGGCCCGCCAACAGCCGCGCCAGCCAAATCGGCACGCGCCGCGGCGGCGGAGCCGAGAGCTTTTCGGCCAGCCGTTTCAGGAAGTCGCACATCCGTACTGGTTCGTCGTCCACGACGTGCCAAAGGCCGGATTGACCGCGCTCGGTAGCCGCCACGAACGCCGACGCCGCGTCGTCGGCGTGTAGGCAGTGCAGGTAGTTATCGCCTCGGCCAACAATCGGCAGCCGCCGTCTGGCCAGTCCCGCGGCGAACATCCGCGTGTGCGTCGCATCGGCAGCGTAGAACCAGCCACATCGCAAGACGACGGCGGAAAAGCCGTGCAGCGCCCCCATTTCCTGTGCAATGCCCTCTCCGTCCAATGCCGATTGCATCAGCGATACCGGGCAAGGGTGCGACTGCTCGTCGAACTTGGAACCGTCCGCCGGATTGGCCAGCCACACAATGCTCTGAAAGATGAACGTTTTCGCGCCAACCTGGCCGGCAGACCGGGCGAGCGCTTCGGTGCCTTCGCGACGAATCCGATCGTTCAGCTTCCAGTCTTCGTCCGTCGTGCGCTGCTTTGTCGGGATGGCCGTCGCGGCGTGGATGACGACGTCGCATCCCTTCATCGCGTGGACCAGGTTGTCGGCGTCGAACATGTCGGCGTAGCGCGGCTGACCACCCAATTCGGAAACGACGCGTTCGTTCTCGCGGCTGCGGACCAATGCAACGACGTCGTGCCCATGGGCCGATAGCTGCCGCACCAACCGGCGTCCGAGCACGCCGGTCGCGCCAGCAATGAAGATGTTCATGATCGGCCCTCCCTGGACGGCTGTGGCATGGTTGGCTTGTTCCGCGCCCCGGCATGATGTGAGAAGCGGCCCGCTCCGCCAGGCGGTGACTCTACGGTATCAATTCGAGTCGCAGACGACAAACCGGTCAAACCGGGCCGACTGGTAGGTCTCCGTCGCGCCATCGTCCCCCGCTTGCACGACGAACGCCGCCGCTCCAGGTGTCTCGTCGATCAGCCGCAGACCGGCCTCCGGGCCCAGCACGCTGACGGCGGTCGCCAAACTGTCGGCGGCCGCGCAGTCGCGCGCGATCACCGTTACGCCGCTGCGCGTTGTCAGACCGACTCCGGTGCGCGGGTCGACGATGTGCGAATAGCGCCGGCCGTCGATCTCGACGTACTGAAACGCATCGCCAGACGTCGTTACGGCGGCGTTGGCCAGACGAATCTCACGGCTGGGCGTTCCTTCGGACGAGAGCGGCACGACGCCGATTGTCCAGCCAGTCCGATCAGGTGGGGGATCCGCCACGCCAATGTCTCCGCTGGCGTCCACCAAGGCGCGCGTCACTCCTTGCGCACGCAGGACGCGTAACGCCCCGTCGACGGCGTAGCCCATCGCGATTCCACCCAAGTCGAGGCGCATGTTGGGGACCAGCAGACGCGCGGAACCCGCTTTTGCATCCAATTCCAGGTGCTTGTACCCAACGGCACGGCGTGCTTGGTCCAACCGCTCGGCGTTGGGGAGTTGTTTTTGCCGGCGGGCACGGCGCCACAGCCTGACATACGGCCCGACGGTCACGTCGAACGCGCCGTCGGTTCGTGCGGCTAACTGTTGCGCGCGAGTCAGCACCCGCGACAAATCCGTGCTCAACGGGACAGGCTGTTGGGTCGGCGCCGAACGGCTTAGGCGGCTCAACTCGCTTTGCCGGTCGTAGTCGCTCATCACGTGATCAAGTTCGGCGATTCGGGCAAACGCCGCGGCGAACGCCCGGTTTGCAGCCGTTTGGTCGGCGGCGTACAATATGATCTTAAATGGAACCCCCATATGCGTTTCGGTAGACTCGAACCGGACAACTGGGGATTCGGCCGCCAGGCAGACGGTCATGCCGAGCCCGCCCAGATACAGGCCCCACCAGCAGCAGACGCGCAACAGAGGTGTCATGGAGGGTCGCGCCGCAAAGCGTGTTGGCCCGAGGAATATGAAGCAGGGAAACTCTATGCATAGCCTAGTTGCGCCGCCGGCGCATGTGCAAATCCGCTTGATCATTGCGTGCGTGGTCACGTTGGCGATCGGTTTGGCCCTGGCGCCGGCCCGCGCGGCCGACGCCGCGCCGAAGAGCCCGGACCAGGTCAAGAATGCCGACGCGAGCACCGAAGCGGAGATGAAGCCCTACACCGAGGTGATCGCCAACGCGGAAGTCACGTTCGACATGGTGCCGATCCCCGGCGGCAAGTTCGTGATGGGCAGCCCCGACTCCGAAGCCGACCGCAACGACGACGAAGGCCCGCAGCACGAGGTCGAAATTGAACCGTTCTGGATGGGCAAGTGCGAAGTGACTTGGGACGAGTACGACGTCTGGACCTTTGCGCTCGACATCCAGCGGCGCGAGTTGTTCAAGGCGGAAGTGACGCAACTTGAAAAACGGGCCGACGCGGTTACTCGCCCTACGAAGCCCTACACCGACATGACGTTCGGCATGGGTAAGGACGGATTCCCGGCCATTTGCATGACGCAGTATGCGGCGCGTACCTATTGTGAATGGCTCAGCGCCAAGACCGGCCGCTACTATCGTTTGCCTACCGAAGCGGAATGGGAATATGCCTGCCGGGCCGGCACGACGACGGCTTACTCATTTGGCGACGACGTGGCGGAATTGGACGAGTATGCCTGGCACTTCGACAACAGCGACGACGCGTATCACAAGGTGGGCCAGAAAAAGCCCAATCCTTGGGGTCTTCACGACATGCATGGCAATGTGGCGGAATTGGTGCTGGATCAGTATATTCCGGACTACTACAAGTCGGCGGCCGTCAAGGTGACGAAGAATCCATGGCCGATCCCCACCAAGATCTATCCGTTGGGAGCTCGAGGCGGTTCTTGGGACGACGACCCACCGGCGCTGCGCAGCGCTGCGCGCCGCGGCTCGAGCGAGGATTGGAAACAGCAAGACCCGCAGCTTCCACAAAGTATTTGGTATTTTACCGACGCCTTATTCGTGGGATTTCGTGTCGTGCGTCCGTTGCACGAGCCCTCGGAAGAGGACAAGACGAACATCTGGAACGCCGGCGTGCGGGAATAGTCGCCGTACACACCAACAAACATTCAAACTCCCTTCCCTGGAGAACCGATCATGACCGACCCGACCTCTCGCAAATCGGACAGCGCGGCGGCCGCCTCGCGGCGTGACTTCTTGAAGACTTCGACCGCGGCGATCGTAGGCGGCGGGCTGGCGGGCAATTTAGCCATCGCGCGCAGCGCTTACGCCGCCGGAGACGACGAAATCAAGATCGCGTTGATCGGTTGCGGCGGTCGCGGTTCGGGAGCGGCCAAGCAGGCGCTGTCGACCAAAGGCAAGGTCCGGTTGATTGCCATGGGCGACGCGTTCGAAGACCGTCTGGAAGGCAGCCACAAGCAACTGCTCGCCCAGGGGGGCATCAAGGATCGGATCGACGTGCCCCAGGATCGCAAGTTCGTCGGTTTCGACGCGTACGAGAAAGTGCTGGCCACCGACCCGGATCTGGTCATCCTTGCAACGCCTCCCGGCTTTCGCCCGATCCATTTCGAGGCGGCGATCAAAGCCGGCAAGCACGTGTTCATGGAGAAGCCGGTGGCAACCGATGCACCCGGAATACGGCGCGTGTTGGCCGCGGCTGCCGAAGCGAAGAAAAAGAACCTGGGCGTCGGCGTCGGGCTGCAACGCCACCATCAGAAGGTTTACCTGGAGACGATCAGGCGCTTGCAGGACGGCGCGATTGGCGACATCGTCTCGACACGCGTCTACTGGAATGGTTCGACGCCTTGGGTCCGCAAACGGGCCGATCTGGAGAAGAAGTACGGCCGCAAATTGACCGAGATGGAGTACCAGATGCGCAACTGGTACTACTTCACTTGGATCTGCGGCGACCATATCGTCGAGCAACACATCCACAACATGGATGTCAGCAACTGGCTCAAGGGTGGTCATCCGGTCAAGGCCAACGGAATGGGCGGCTGCCAGGTGCGCAAGGGCAAGGACTACGGCGAAACGTTCGACCACCACGCCGTCGAGTTCGAGTACGCTGACGGTTCGCGCATGTTCAGCCAGTGCCGCCACATTCCCGGCTGCTTCAACAGCGTTTCGGAGCATGCCCACGGAACCAAGGGAACGGCCAACATCGGTCGCGGGCTGATCGAAGCGACCGGCAGCGACCGCTGGCGCTATCGGGGCGAGAACCCGGATCCCTATCAGGTGGAGCACGATGACTTGTTCGCCAGCATTCGCGAAGGCGATCCAATTAACGAAGCCGAGTACGGCGCCCACAGCACGATGACGGCCATTCTGGGTCGGATGTGCACGTACTCCGGCAAGGAGATCACCTGGGAAGAAGCGATCAATTCCGACATCGATCTGATGCCGGAAGCGTTTTCCTGGGACGCGACGCCCAAATCGCTGCCAGGTCCCGACGGCTTGTACGCCCTGGCCGTGCCCGGCATCACAAAGGTCGTCTGACGGCGCCATTTGTTTCGAATCGTTTGGCTGGTTCGGCACGCAACGCGGTGGCCTGCGCGTCGTGGCGCTCGACGATGTAAGCCTCAGCATCGGCTGGGGAGAAGTCTTTGGGTTGATCGGCCCCAATCGGGCCGGCAAGACGACGCTGGTCGAAATATTGCTCTCGATCTGCCGGCCCGCGCGCGGACGCATCATGCGCCTCCAGTGCCCCTGCTCAGATCGCGGCACCTTGGCCCGCGTCGGATACGATCACGACAACCTTTGGTTTCCACGCTGTTGGCGGTTTGGACGCGCAGCACCGTGGTCTGCGTTTTTGGATCGATCATTTTCTGGTGCGTCGCCTGGAGCCTGAACTTAGGTCGTCACGTCCTAATGTCGGCCGACGACGGCGCTCCTGCGGCGCCGTCGCGCGATCGGGCCGAGTTTCGTCAGCGCAGCGGCGCACGTGGCTTTTGACGGTTTCGCCCAGCACGATTCAACCGTATACTGGTCGGCGAATCATCGGAGTGCATGGTGCGCGCTGGGCTCGATCTGGCAGCTCCGCGCTGCTGCACGCCGCCGACAATCGCACGCCGTACCAGGTTGGATCCCACCGGCAACGTGGGAGCCGCAACGCGCATGTCCACGCTGCCGCCGCAAGATCAACCCACATCATCGGGCCAGAGCCCTCGCGAACCTGAGTTGGCGCGTGGCATCGGGTTGCTGCAGGCCACGAGTCTCAACGTGGCCAACATGGTCGGCGTCGGGCCGTTCATCACCATTCCGCTCTTCGTGGCTTCGATGGGCGGTCCCCAAGCTCTGGTGGGCTGGGTCGTGGCAGCGATCCTCGTGCTGTGTGACGGACTTGTGTGGAGCGAGCTGGGGGCGGCGCTACCCGGCAGCGGCGGAAGCTACCACTTCCTGCGCGAAATCTATGGGAGGTATCGCGGCGGGCGATTGATCGCCTTCTTGTTTATCTGGCAGGTTGTGCGCAGTGGCACCCTGGAACTGGCCAGCGGGTGGGTCGGCGCGGCGGACTATTTGGGTTTCGCCGTGCCAGGGCTCGAAGATCGGCTCGCCTCGTGGTCGATTCCCCACGGGCTGAGCGTGGTGGCCGCGGCGGCCGCGATCGTCGTCAGCATCATTCTATGTCGCCATATTCGACCGCTGGCGTGGCTGGCCGTTGTGCTTTGTGCCGGTACCCTGATCACCACACTGATCGTCATCGTCTCCGGATTGTGGCATTTTGACGCGTCGCTCATCACGCTGCCTGAGAATGCTTTTAGCCTGGACCAAGCATTTTTCGCCGGACTGGCCGGCGCGATGTTGATCGCGGTGTACGACTACCTGGGCTACTACAACGTGTGTCACATGGGCGACGAGGTGATCGCGCCCGAAAAGACGATCCCCCGGGCGGTGATCCTTTCGGTGCTCATCGTCGCGGCGCTCTATTTCACCATGAACATCGCCATCATGGGCGTGGTGCCGTGGGAGTCGATCGTCGAACGCGTAAAGAACGGAGAACCGGTGGCCATCGGGTCCGAGTTCATGGAGGCATTGTATGGCCACAACGTAGCCGTCGCCTTCACGTTCTTCATCATTTGGACGGCGCTGGCCTCGGTTTTCGTCATGACGCTCGGCTACTCCCGCATTCTCTACGCGGCAGCGCGCAACGGCGATTTCTTTCGGATCTTTGCCTATCTGAACCCGCGGGGCCGGTATCCCACGGTGGCGCTATTGTCACTGGGGATTTTAACTGGGTTGTTCTGCTTCTTCTCGTTGGGCGACGTCATTGCCGCGGCTGTGGTGGTGCGGATTGTCGTCCAGTTCTTGGGCCAGATTCTTGCGCTCCATTTGTTGAGGACGACGCGGCCCGACGTCGCACTGCCGTTTCGCATGTGGTTTTATCCCTTGCCCAGTCTGATCGCGACCGTGGGATGGGTGTTCATGTTGGCCGCGGAGTATCGATTCCTGCCGATTGCACTAGGGGTCATGGCGGCCGGCATTGTGATCTTCCCGCTGTGGCGCCGAATCGTCGAAGCCGCTGATCGTGCGGGGATCTAGCAAGGGTCGGGCATCAAGGAATCTGCGCGACCATACGACGCGCTGGCTAAGCGCCCGCCGCTTCGCACTGCCGGGCGATCCGGGTATACTGCGGTCGGTTTCCGGCCGATTCCCTCGGAGCCGCGTCATGCCCGAACGTTCCTGTGCCGGTCCGATCCAACGTCGCGAGTTCATGCGCATCGGCACGTTGGCTCTTGGCGGACTGGCGCTACCCGACTTGCTGCGCCTGCGAACGGCCAGCGCCGCCGCTGCCGCGACAACCGCGCCTGACACCTCGGTGATCCTGTTTTGGATGTGGGGCGGTCCGAGCCAATTGGAGACCTGGGACTGCAAGCCGGACGCGCCCAGCGAGTATCGCGGGCCGTTGCGGCCGATCAGGACGACAGTTCCCGGGCTCGACGTTTGCGAGGTGTTCCCACTGCAGGCCAAGAGCGCGCAACGGCTTTCTCTGATCCGATCGCTGCACCATCGCATGTCGTCGCACAACGACGGTTCGATCGAAGTGCTAACCGGCAAGACGCCGATCAAGGAAGATCCCACGTCCACCGCCCGTAGCGACCATCCCGATTTCGGCATGATCGCCAGCAAGCTGCGCGGGCCCGGGACCGGCGGGCTGCCCGGATACGTGGGCGTACCGCGGGTGCCCTTCATGGTTCAGCCAAACTATCTCGGCATGTCCCATGCGGGTTTTGCTGCCGGCGATCCGGCCGCCGAACACTACCGGCCACGCAACTTGACGCTGGATGCGGGCGTCGACGGAGCGCGGATGAGCGATCGAAAATCGCTGGTGTCCCAGTTGGATCGATACCGGCGCAATCACGAGTTGACTGGCGCGCTCGAGGCAACCGACGCGTTTCGGCAGCAAGCCTTCGAGCTGCTGACCAGCACGGCCGTGGCCGATGCGTTCGATCTGGAGCAGGAAACGTCGGCCACACGCGATCGTTACGGGCGGCATCTGTGGGGACAGAGTTGTCTGTTGGCGCGGCGGTTGGCCGAATCGGGCACCGCGGTGATCACGGTCGACGCCCTATCGCCCGTGCCGGGCCGACCGATCTATTTCAGTTGGGACGATCATGCCAATCCAGCAACTGGTTGGCACCTGGAAGGCGCCATGCGCTGGCGCGCTCCGTATATGGATCAGGCGATCGCCGCGCTGATCGACGACGTCTACGAGCGCGGACTGGATCGCAAGATCATGATCGTGGCCGTGGGCGAGTTCGGCCGCACGCCCCGGCTGAGCAGTCCGCAGGGTGTGTTGGGACGCGATCATTGGCCGAGTGCCCAATCCGCGCTGGTATCTGGCGGTGGATTGCGCATGGGGCAAGTCGTCGGCGCCACCACGTCGAAGGCAGAGTATCCGGTCGAACGGCCGCTTACGCCGCAGGACCTGTTGGCAACCATCTATCGCCATCTGGGCATCGATCCGCACCGGCAGATCGTCGACTACTCGGGCCGGCCGGTCCCGATTCTTTCTTCCGGCAAGCCAATCGCCGAATTGATCTAGTGCTAGATCGGCCCATTTCGGGCGGAAATCCGGACCTGCCCTTGCATTCGCGCACTTTTCGGGATCCGGATGTGCCCGCCGGGCGTTGTAGACCGAGTAAATTAGCGCTCACTTTGGGGCATGTGGCGAATATTTAAGATCAAATATTTTTGACATCTAGTTCGGGGGTGGCTCATACTCACACACCATAAGAAGTAGGCGTGGCGAAGTGTGCGCCGATCTCCTGGTGAGATCGGGCGCCGCTTGCGCATTGCCCCTGGAAAGGGCCGCTAGTGAACGCAACGACAACGTGTTCTTCAACTACCGTCACGACGGTTGCGCTACCGTCGTTGCGCGGGCTGCCCTTGCATGCCCGGTGCTTTCATTCGCGCGGCAATCATCATGCCGCCGGCGTGGTCGCGAGTTCTCACTCGGACCAACCACTCGTTTCGAATCACACCTTGGACTTGGTCCCCCAGTCCGAATTCGGCGATTGCGTTGCGCGCCGATCAAAGACCGGTAGGGACACTCACAGCCTCGAAAAGGATCTCTTCATGTTTCGCACTCCAGATAACTTTCTCAGCGTCGATGTCCGTCGTACTTTCGCTTGGGGGGCTCGACTGGCTGCCATCGTCATGGTCTTTTTTTGCTTGATGGCGGTCACGGCGCTTTCGGCAAACGCCAACACGATTTTCTGGGAAGGCTTCAATGGGTATGCGAGCAATCCCGGCTTTCCGGGCAGCTCCAACGACCTGGGCGGTCACCGCACGATCTACGGAGTGCCGACGCAAGCCGGCGGCGCGGACAGCAACCTTTGGATGGCTGCGCGCTTTGAGGCGTTTGACAGCGATCCGTTGACCAGCGATGTCGGAGTGCTGCGCTACGGAAGCGGCAGTTCGGGGGGAACGTACGGCAATCCGGCGGGGCGAGTCGACGACGATGCAGGGCTAGTGATCCGTCTCGATTTGACGAATTATCAATTGGCCCAACTGGCGTTCGACTGGCGGACTTTCAATACCGAATCAACTGACCGATTCGTGGTTGCCTACTACGTCGGCGACGGCCTCGGCACCCCCAACAACGCTTACGACTGGTTCAACGATCCGACCAAGGGCGCCAGCGACATGACGGCCACCGATCCCAACGGTCAGGCCAATACCTGGTACGTGAACAACTGGACGGAAGTCCATCGCGGCACCAGCCCCAACAGCTTCCAGCAGGAAAGCGGCATTCTGCTTCCGGTGGGCGACGTGATTTACCTGGCATTCTGGCTTGACAATGGCGACCACGACCTGGCCAAAGTCGACAACATCCACATCGAAGGCGTTCTCGTGCCCGAGCCCTCCAGCATGCTAATCGCGGGGATCGGCGTTGCGCTGTACGCCGTAGTGGGCTACCGTCATCGTCGTGCCGGTCTCCAGGTCGTCGCGGGCTGATGCGCGCGCACCGCTGCGCGCACAGTGCGCCTGCGGCGTGGCACGTCTGCCCGCGCCGCTGATTCTTCCTGCCCGGTTCCGCGAAACGTGTCCTTTGTAGGTTGCCTTGTTCGCCGGGGTTCCGTCGATTAAAGCGCGCCGCTTTCGGTACGAGCCTGTGCTGGCTGCCACGGGGCGGGCGACGTGTCCTGCCGCTAGCACTGTGGCAGGGTTTTTGGCCCGAATAGGCCCCGTGCGACAAGAAACCACATTAACTTAGCGCTATTTTCCTTGACCGTTTTAGGCCGCCTTAGTTATCCTGGGGCGACATCCATCGCGTTGAAGGCGCCCGCCTGCCCGCCGCCTCCAACGGTCCTCAATTCAGTTCTCGTGGGCATGGGGCAAGCCGCTAACGATACCTACCTGCCCGCTCTAGTCGTTATCAGCGACCGCATTTAGGGACCGCTTGCGCGCTGCGCATCTGCTGGCCTTACGCGCCACTACGCGCGCTCTGAACGCACCGGGCGAAGCTCGCCCCGGGTCGTCGCTTTAACGCTTCTGCATTCCATACACCCAAATAGTGTCGCACACCGCGATGAGAATGCGCGCGGTTCGCGGCGAGATCCTCGCTACCTGGAAAGGAATACAACCATGACCAGCCATTCAAATTCCTGGAACACCCATTGTTCGCCAACGTCTCTGCACCGTGTCAATCCAGTTCGCGTCGCCGCGCTGGCGGCTTTCGTGGCGGTCATCATTTTCAACAGCGCCCCGGCTCGAGCCGTCACCCTGTTCCACGAGACGTTTGACGGCTATTGGAGCTTTCCGGCCGAAGAACCACAATACGATCCGATCAATCCTGGATTGGCGCTGAAGTCCGAAGGCGCGGACGAGTTTTGGTATGGCGGGCGCTTCGAGCCGGGCGACAACGGGAGCATCAACTCGGATCTGGCCGTGCAGAAGTATGGCGGCAGCGGCAACAGCTCGCACACGGGCCGTGCCGAGGATGACGCCGGCATGCTGTTCAACGTCAGCACGCTGAATCTGGAATCCGTCGTACTGCGATTCAAGTGGCGCACCTTCATGGCAGGTCATGGCGACAAGTTTCGAGCCGGCTACTTCGTCGGCGACATCGACTTCGGCAACAGCCGGTTCAAAAACTTCGTCGCGGAGTACGGCACCGACTGGTGGGAGGACGAGTGGACGGAAGTCGCCAGCGGCCGCAGCGATAGCTGGCAACACGTCGCCGTCCCGTTGCCGCTGAGCGAGCCGAGCGTCTGGGTCGCGTTTTGGATGGACGGCGGTAAGTACGACTACGCCAAGTTCGACCACATCAAGGTCAAGGGAATGGAAGTCGTTCCGGAACCGTCCAGCGCGTTGATCGCCGCGATCGGTGCTGCGCTGTGCGGCGGTATTGCGCTGCGTCGTCGCGGTCGTAAGTCGCGGGCTCGCGATGCGCGCTAACCGAACTGCCGCGCTACCGGTGCGCGCATCGTGCAGGGACTTCCCGTCCTAAATGACAGGCCGCCGGAGGATGTTGGGTAGACGAACATCGACGGCCACCAGCTTCGAACACTAGTTTCCCACGTAGGGATAAATCGCCAGACCGACCAATGCCGCCGCCAGTACCAACAGCGGCTCAGCAACCCGCCAGCGCCCCGCCAACACGCCGATCGCCGCCGCCAGTAGTACGAGCTTCGGCAGCAGGACCCCTCCTTCGGCGCTAACCAGCGTCCGGCGACCAAGGACGACCACTGCCCCGCATATCGCCCCCACCGCCGCCGCGGTCACCCCGTCGACGAACATCACGATACTCCTACGGCTGCCATACCGACGAAACAGCGGCGCCGGCACGATCGTGAACAGGTAGCACGGCAAGAACGTCGCGACCGAAGCCACCAGCGCCCCGGCGAGTCCGGCCACGAGATACCCGATGAATCCGACCGTGATCACGATGGGGCCCGGAGTGATCATCGCCACGGCGACCGCGTCCAGAAACTGCGCGTCGTCAAGCCAGGCATATTGGGTAACGACGCCTCCGTACAGAAACGGAACGATGGCCAGACCGCTGCCGAACACGAACGCGCCGGCCTTGGCGAAGAACCAAGTCATCCGCCAAAGTTGACTGGCGTCGTAGTCGCCGGCAATCCCGATGGATGCCGACAGCGATGCCGGTATCGAAAGCACGAGCGAGGCAGCCGGTGAGGTCCCCGGCCGAAACCATCTCGGGCCGCGCAATAGCCAGACGAGCACGCCGGCACATAGAAATAGCAATACATATTCCGATTCGGTTACCGCCGTACAAATCGCACTGACCGAAAGAATTGCCCACAGCAACCGATCGCGTCCGGCGGTGGACTGGGTCAGCCGTGCGGCGCTGGCCGCGATGATGCCGATGACCACCGGACCAACGCCATAGAACACGGCTTGCACCCAACGCAGGCCGCCGTACTGTTGGTAGCCCCATCCCAGCGCAACCACCACTACGAATGACGGCAGGCAGAAGACAATCCCGACCAGCGTCGCCCCCAACGTTCCGGCCCGCAAGTATCCCAGGTAAATTGCCAACTGCACGGCGAGCGGCCCGGGAGCGAGTTGCGCCAGGGTCAGTCCTTCCTTGTAGTCGGCTTCCGAAAACCAGCCCCGCCGTTCGACAAGATCGCGGTGCATGTAGCCGATCAGGGCAACCGGCCCGCCAAAGCCCAACGCGCCCAGCCGAAGGAAGTAACCCAGCAGCTCGCCCAGCGAGCAGTGTTCCAAGGGATTGCCAGCGCTGGAGCCATGCGGACTGCTCGTGTCGGGGGTATTCACGCGCCGGCTTGCTCGGTGTTCAAGGAAGCGAGTTCGTTCGAGCGGATCGCCATTGTACCCATCCCGGTGAAAGGGCGGCACGGCCAACATTCGCGCCGCGTGCGGCACGAACGCGACCGCCTGAGACGGCGCTGTAAAGTCTTTCTGCCGCTATCGCTTGCGACGTTTGTTGTCCGCGCGCCGTGGGCCGGCAATTCCAACCAGGGCGCTGGTCCGAACTCCACCGTACTGGGCTATGCCAACACCCGTCACGGGCGACTGATGTTTGATTGCGCGAAACGTTGGCCATGGCAAGGGCGGAAAGACGCGTAGTGCGCACGTGGGAAAAACGCCCGGCAGCGAGGAAGAAACAGTTGCGTTTCGCGTCACGTGAATTATAGTGATTTGCGCAACTGCGGAGTGTCGCTGTTCGCCGGCTAGCATCCTATCCGCCCGGCCCAGCGCAGGGCAAGCTCCGCCCAGCCGCGCAGGGAACCGCGACGTTCACTGGCTCACCTTCATGGCATTCACTCGTGCATGCGCGCGCCCGGAACAGCACGCGCCTGCGCGTTCTATCCGATAGAGAAGAGGCATGGCAATGATCGTCCGTCAACGTTCGAGTTCAGCATGGATTCAATCTCAGGAAACAGGCAGAGCGGAACATAACGGGGCAGTTCTGTAGCGATTGCCGAGCCTCTCCCTGCGGCAATCGCGCATTTAGCGCCGACTGTGGAAAGGAATCCGCAGTCGGGCGCGATAACGTGTGCATTCCCGCGGTGCGATTGGCTCAACGGCAGTCTCATGCGCGAGGAGGCACATAATGCGGAAGTTGGTGTTCGAGGCACTGGACCGGCGGGACTTGTTGACCACGTTCGGCCCACAACCCCTCTCCCCTTTGGCGCCGGTCGAGCCTGCCGAGGTCGGGCCGCAGGCAGTCGTGGCAACGCGCGATTTGGCGCTTTGGCCGTTTGCGTCGAGCAGCCCGTGGAATACGTCGCTCGGCTCGGGAGCGAATTACACGGGAATCAATTCGCCCAACTTTAGCCCCACCGGCGGCGCGAATCTGAACGTGACGAACTGGTCAATGCCGGTATACGTCGCCAGCCCGACCGATCCCGTCCGCAACTTTTATTGGGCGGACAGCAATGAGCTGATCGCCACAATTCGGGCCCCGGACAACGCCACGCCCGACCCGCAGTCGGACGGCCACCTGAACATCATCGATCCGACACAGAATGTCGTGGTCGAAATGTGGCAGGCAACGCGGCGACCCGATGGTAACTGGGAAGCATCGGTCACGATCCAAAATGATCTGAACGACCAGGGCGTGTACGACGGCTACCACGGAGCCCGGGCATACGGCGGCTCTGCGATCGCCGGACTGATCCGTCGCCACGAGTTGGAGCAAGCCGAGATTCCGCATGCCCTGGCCATCGCGGTGCAGCCCACGGCACTGAATCGTTTGGCGCCTGGTGGCGAAGCCTGGGTCTGGCCAGCCAGCCACTCCGACGGCGGCAACGGCAGCGGCTATGCTACTTCCGGCAACTTGTACATGGGCAGCCTGTTGGCGATTCCACCATCGGTCAACATCGACGCGCTGGGGCTTGGCTCGCAAGGACGAGCCGTTGCGCGGGCACTGCAAGATTTCGGCGCGTACATCGTCGACAGCGGCGGCGGCAATACGATCTTCTATGCCGAGTCGTCTGCCGCCAGCGTAGTGCAATCGAATCTGCGCCGTGATCTCGACACGATCACACGATACCTGCAAGTGGTCGACAACAATTCTCCAGACGCGATCGGCGGCGGCGGACAGAGACGTCGTGATCCTGCGCCCGATCCGTCAGCCGAGCCCGTCGAAACCGTGAGCGTGTTCGGCATCGTCACGTTCGAGCAGATGCCCGGCAGACCGGCATTCGCGTCGCGGGCGACGGTCGAGTTGTACGACGGCTCGGGCTCGTTCGTGGCCGTCAAATCGACCGATACCCAGGGACGCTACTCGTTTGACGACTTGTTGCCGGACACGTATCGAATCAAGGTCCGCGCCGGCGGTTACCAAATCTCGGAAGGCCTCGCATTGATCGACGAGGAGCAAGAGATCGAATTGAAATTTACGCCCTACCTGCTGAGATACTTCCAAGGACTATAAACCGCGCGTACAACAATCAGCTTGTGGCGTGATTTT
Organism: uncultured Planctomycetaceae bacterium; assembly: GCA_937952415.1. Lineage (GTDB taxonomy): Bacteria > Planctomycetota > Planctomycetia > Pirellulales > PALSA-1355 > CALFYT01. Next base: position 26,441 of record CALFYT010000011.1, read on the forward strand.
CACACAGGCAGGCCAGTCTTTCGCGACGCAAAACGACCAGGTGAGTTGACACGGACTCGGTTTGTGGCGAAGCTCGGGACGCTGAGCGAGCGCAATGTTGCAGCTTGCCCGCGGTCAACAGAAGCGAGACTTGCCACGGGAGTTCACGTCGATGTCATTGGGAACCTGGTTGCGCGCGCCACTTTTGGCGATCGCATTGATCGGAAGTCTGGCGCAGGTCGTGGTCGGACTCGAAGTGGGATTCGGCAGCGCGGATATCACACCGGAGATCGACGGCCCGAAGCCGGTTTGGCTGGCCGGTGTAGAAAACAACCGCGACGCCCGCGAGATCCACGATCGGCTGTTTGCCCGTGCCGTCGTATTGCGCGACGGATCGAAGAAGCTGGCGCTAGTCTCGGTCGATTCGATCGGGCTGCCGCGTCCGTCGGTCGAACGGGCCCGCGCCGCACTGCCTGACTTCGACTACGTGCTGGTTTCCAGCACCCACTCACACGCCAGCCCGGACGTCGTCGGCATCTGGGGACCGTCACAGGGCGAGTCGGGCGTGGATCCGCGGTACCTGCGTCAGGTCGAGGACGGGATCGTCCGAGCCGTGACGCAAGCCGACAAGGGTGCCGTCGCGGCAACGGCCGAGTATGCCAGCGCGAAAGACGAAAGCCTGTTGGGCGACTACCGGCTGCCCAAGGTGTACGACGGCGTGATGCGCCTGCTGCGATTCACTGCCGTCGGCGAAGAGCGGCCGCTCGGCATCGTGGTGCAGTGGAATAGCCACGGCGTCGAGCCGCGCAAGAATCACAAGATCACTCGCGACTTCATGGGCGTTGTCGTCGACACGGTCGCGAAGCGACGCGGGTGCCCCGCCATTTATTTTCAAGGCGCAATCGGCGGACTGATGGGCACGCCGGATGTGAAGCTGACCGACGCGTCCGGCGATCGAATCACGGATCCGTTCCAATTGATTGACGCGGCCGGAACAGCGGTCGCCGCTCTGGCGGACCGGGCACTGGCCACGGCGGAGCCGATTGCCCTGGAACCGATCGAGGTTCATGCATCGCCGATCATGGTTCCGCTGGCCAATGCCGGATTTCGGGCGGCGCGGGCCGCGGGCGTGCTCAAGCGCGATGCCTTCGAGTGGACCGGCAGCGCCGAAGGACGTGGCAAACCGATTCCAGAAGGAACCACGGATCCGAATGAAGCCCTGGAGACCGAAGTGGCTTATTTGCGGCTTGGCGAACTCGATCTGGCGGCGATTCCGGGCGAGATTTATCCCGAGCTCGTCTACGGCGAGATTCAAGAACCGGCGGATCCCGGCGCCGATTTTCCCGATGCAGAATTGGAAACGCCCATCGCGAAGATCCTGCCGGGCAAGCAGATCATGATCATAGGACTGGCCAACGATGAGATCGGCTACATCTTGCCGAAGCGGCAGTGGGACGTCGAGCCGCCGTTCGCCTTCGGGCGCGATAGCCCGCAATACGGCGAAGTGAACAGCGTTGGGCCGGACACCGCGCGGTATCTTCTGGAGTCGCTTGCCAAGCGCGTGGATGAGGCACCGAAGCGAGCCGGAGCGAAGTAATCCGATAGCGCAGTGAGTCGCGATTTGGTGATAAGACGCGCTCGATGGTCGAAGACGATGGCGGCGCTGCTTGTCGGCACGGCGCTGGCCGCGTCGAATTCGCACTCCCGCGCCGCTCCGCCGGACACGCCGGACGAACTGCCCCGGATCGCTCCGACCGAGCCGCAGAATGTGGCCGGCACCTTTCGCGTACTGAATGACTTTCGGATGGAGTTGTTGGCGGCCGAGCCGATGGTTACCGATCCGGTGGCCATGGCCTACGACGAGTACGGCCGCGCGTACGTCGTCGAGATGAACGACTATCCGTACACCGACAAGTCGACGGACGAGCCGTTCGTCGAGCGAACCACCGACGAACCGCTGGGCCGCGTGCGGTTGCTGGAGGACACCGACGGCGACGGAGCGTTCGACCGCAGTACGGTATTTGCCGAGGGTCTGTCGTGGCCAACCGGCGTCGCGGTCTGGCAGGGCGGGATCTTCGTAGCTGCCACGCCCGACGTGTGGTACCTGCGCGATTCGGATGACGATGGTCGCGCCGATCAGCGGCGCAGAGTCTTCACCGGCTTTCGCAAATTCAACGTTCAGGCCGTGATGAACAACTTCAAGTGGGGTCTGGATCATCGGATCTACGGTGCCGGTGCCAGCAACGGAGGCACGATCGAAGTATTGGGGCGTCCGGAGGACGAGCCCGTTGCCCTGTCGAGGTCGGACTTTCGTTTCGATCCGCGCGACGATTCGTTCGAGTTGCTATCCGGCGGCGCGCGCTTCGGAAACACGTTCGATCGCTGGGGTAACCGGTTCATCTGCAACATCCGCAACCCCGTGCAACACGTCGTGCTGCCCCGCCGCTACCTGGCGCGCAACACGGTCTTGCCGGTTGCCAACGCAGTACACGACGCGGCACTGGCCGGCGACACGCTCCCGGTGTTTCGCGCCAGTCCCACCGAACCCTGGCGGGCGATGCGGGCCCGGCGTTGGGCCGTCGAAACCGGCCGCAGCTATCCACGCAGTGAAACGTCGGCCGACGGCTTCTTCACTTCGTCCAGCGGCGTGACGGTCTACCGCGGCGACGCCTATCCGCCAAAGTATCATGGCAACGTATTCGTGGGCGAAGTTGCGGGCAACCTGATTCACCGCCAGACGCTCGAACCGGACGGGGCCACGTTCGTCGCCCGGCGTGCCGATCGAGAAGCGGAATTCGTTGCCTCGACCGACAACTGGTTTCGACCGGTCAACTACGTCAACGCGCCTGACGGCACACTGCACGTGCTGGACATGTACCGCGAAACGATTGAGCATCCCTGGTCGATCCCCGACGACATCAAGGCGCTGGTCGATTTGGAGAGCGGGCGCGACCGCGGCCGCATCTATCGGTTGGCTCCGCCCGGCTTTCCGTTGCGGCCAACGCCGAAATTGGGCGAGCGGTCGACCGCCGAGTTGGTCGGCATGCTCGAACATCCGAACGCCTGGCACCGCGAGACTGCGCACCGGCTGTTGTTCGAGCGGCAGGATCGCGAAGCGCTGGAGCCGCTGCGAAAGCTGTTGCACGCCGGCCAGCCGGACATTGCGCGGCTGCATGCGCTCTGGTCGCTGAGCGGTTTGAATGCGCTGCGCGACGCCGACCTACTTGCCGCTTTGCAGGACGCGTCCGCCGGCGTGCGTGAGCATGCAGTGCGGCTTGCCGAATCGCGAGCCGACGCCGCGATTGTCGATCGGATTCTGGAAATGGCCGCCGACGACAGCCCACGCGTACGACTGCAGGTGGCCCTGTCATTGGGCGAGCTTGGCGATCCACGTCGTGGCGGCGCGCTTCGCGCCATCGCCGTGCGCGATGCGCGCGATCCGTGGATCCGCGCGGCAGTGCTCAGTTCCAGCGCCGAATCGGCCGCGGCCCTCTTCGACGGGCTGGTCCAGGACAAGGCATTCGAGCAGCACGAACACGCGGCTGCGATGCTTCGTGATTTGGCATTTGTCATCGGTGCCCAGGATCGCGCGGAGGAGGCGTCGGAGGCAGCGGCGGCGACGTCCGCTCTGTCTGGCGAATCATCCGTCCGGCTGCGCAGCGCCGCGCTGTTGGGATTGGGCCAGGGATTGCGACGGCGCGGAAAGTCGTTGGCTTCGATCCAGCTCGAGGCGGCGCGGACCCTCGTCGAGCGAACGCTAGACGCCGCCGATGCAATTGCTGCTAGTGAGGACGCGCCGCCGGAGGATCGAATACAGGCCGTCGAGTTGTTGGCCTGCGCCGCCTTCGAGCGGAGCGCGCCGACGCTGTCATCGCTGCTCGATCCGCGACGCCCGCAACCGGTGCAACTGGCGGCCGTGCGCGCACTGGCCGGCCATCGCCACGACCGCGTCCCGAGCAGTCTGCTGGCCCGCTATCGACAGTCGACCCCGCCCGTGCGGGCCGAAATCGTCCAAGCGCTGTTGGCTCGAACCGAACGAACCGAGACATTGTTGGAGGCGATCGACGCAGGCACGGTAGCCACGTTCGACGTGCCGGCCGTCCGGCGCTCCCTCTTACTGAACCACAAGGACGAGGCGCTTCGCCGGCGAGCTACAAAGTTGTTCGAATCGGCCGCGCCCGCCGAAAGGCGCGGTGCGATCGATGCCTACCAAGTCGCGCTGACCACGCCCGGCGACCGGGCACGCGGACAGACCGTGCTCAAGCGCGAGTGCCTGGTGTGTCATCGCTTGGGCGACGTGGGTCACGACGTCGGGCCCAACTTGCTTAGTGTGCGAAGGCGAACTCCCGATGAACTGTTGCTGCACATCCTGGATCCGAACCGCGAGGTCGCCCCGAACTTCGTCGAGTATGTCGTCGTCACGGCCGATGGACGGACCACCACCGGTGTGGTTGCGGCGGAGTCGGCCACCACGATCACGCTCGGCCGCGCCGAAGGCCAACAAGAGACGATTCTTCGCGCCGACATCGAAGCGATTACGAGTTCCGGCAAGTCGCTGATGCCCGAAGGACTGGAAAAGCGCATCACGATTCAGGAAATGGCCGATCTGCTGACCCTGCTAGTGGGGCCACGATGATCTGGGACCTGCACTGCCATCTGTCGGGCGTCGAAGGCCGCACGCCGGAGGAGCGGATGGCCGCGCTGATTGGATTTGCCGATCGGATGGGCATCGATCGGATCTGCGTGTACATGGGGTATCCGTTTTTGCAAAACCCCTCGCCCGACCAATCGCGGCAACAGAACGATCAGGTGTTGCAGGCGCTGGCTCATTGGCATCATCGCGCGTTTGGATTCGTCTACCTTAGCGCCGAGCATGTGGAGGCGAGCTTGGCCGAGCTCGATCGTTGTGTGGAACATGGGCCGATGGTCGGCGTCAAATTGTGGGTCGCGGGCCATTGCGACGCCGAATCGATCGACCCCATTGTTCGCCGCGCTACGGAACTGGACGCGGTCGTGTTCCAACACACGTGGTACAAGACCGACGGGGGCCAGTTGCCTGGCGAAAGCACGCCGGGCGATCTGGTCCAGTTGGCCAAACGACATCCCAATGCACGCCTGATTTGCGGACACACCGGTGGCACCTGGGAACTCGGCATCCGCGCGGTGCGGGCGTCGGGCAACGTTTGGGTTGATCTGGCCGGCTCGGACCCCACCGCCGGATTCACCGAAATGGCCGTGCGCGAATTGGGCGCCGGCCGCGTGTTGTACGGCAGCGACGCCGGCGGGCGCAGTTTCGCTTCGCAACTGGCCAAGGTCCACGGCGCGTCGATATCCGCCGACGCCAAGCGATTGATCCTGGGCGAGAACCTGCGGCAGCTCCTGTTGCCGATTCTGAAGCGCAAGGGAATCGACGCATGACGCCCCTGGTCGACACGAATGTCTACGTTGGGCCGTGGCCGTTTCGCCGCCTGGCCGGCGAAGACCCGCGCCAGTTGGTCGCCAAGCTACGTGCAGCAGGCGTTACGCAGGCCTGGACCGGCAGCTTCCAGGGTGTGTTCCATCGCGACGTGGCGGCGGCCAACGAGATGCTGGCCGAAGTTTGTCGCGCGCACGGCCGCGGCCTGCTAGTTCCGTTTGGTTCGATCAACCCGACGCTGCCCGACTGGCGGCACGATCTGGATCGCTGTCGCGAGAAACACGACATGCCTGGCGTGCGGCTCCATCCGAACTACCACGGATATACGCTCGATGCGGACGCGTTTCAGGACGTCGTAGCGGCGGCGGTCGAGCGCGACCTGGTGGTGCAGTTGGTCGTGCGGATGGAAGACGAACGAACGCAGCATCCGATGTTTCGTGTGCCGCGGCTCGATTGCCAGCCGTTGGCCGCCGTCGTGCGCCGGCACCCAAGATTGCGGCTGACCGTCCTCGGCGCGCTAGGGGCTCTCGCGCTTGCCGATGCAGCGGATGTCGCCGCGTCCGGCCAGGTTTGCTTTGACATTGCCATGCTCGAGGGCGTTGGCGGCGTGCGGCGACTGGTCGATCAGATCGGCAGCGAACACGTTGTATTTGGCTCGCACGCGCTGCTGTTCTACTTCGAAAGTGCCGCGCTCAAGCTCCGCGAGTCGGAACTGGGCGGCCTTCAGCGCGAAGCGATCCGCGCAGGCAACGCCAGGCGGCTGCTGGCGACGTAGTCAGCCGTTCGCAGCCGCGCGCAACGGGCCATCATTCGTGACCTGTTTGATTTGGCCCGATTCCGAAGACAAAGCCGGCCGCCCGCCGCTGATTCAAGCTGCCTCGGCCTTTGCCTTCTTCTTGCCTTTGCCGCCCTTGCCTTTGCCGCCGGCGGTCGGGTTTTCGACTTTGAGGTGCTTCATCAGCTTGTTGTGTTCCATCTTGGCCTTGCGCAGCGCCCGGGAAGCGGCCGCGGAATGCCGCGCCACGGCTTTGCCCTTGGCCGGGCCATTGGCCGACGCAGCGTCCACCTTGTCCAGCGCGTCTAGTGCTGCCGCGTGATGCTCGTTAAGCGTCGCTAGATGGCCGGCCACCACCTGATCGTCCGGATGCGCCTTGGCCAGGCTATCGTACGATGCCTTCGCAGCCGTCAGGCTGTTGCGCGCGGCTTCCGAGTGGCGACGGGCAACTTCCTGTGGCACTTCCTCACTGGCTGCGCCGTAGCTGCGCATCACGCGAGAATGGTCCAACGCATGGTTCAGGTACACGCCGCTCGACCACATGTCGTAGGCCGTTCCCAAGACCTTCGTGCTGGCGGCGCGTTGCGCATGCGCGACGCTAACGATCAAACAGACAACGATGGTCGCCAGAGTCATCCCGGTGGTTTTCATCGATTCAACTCCTTAGCATGGATTGGTGGCCCGTCGCAGGATCGGTCGCCCCGTATTGTATAGCATCGGATCTGGCCGTGGCCAAAAAGCGTCGGAGGCCACCGTCCAAAGAGAAGGCCGAACCCGGGCACACGCCCCGCGGCACGGCAGGTACATGGCCTAGGGAAACGCCCCGCCGTGCATCCGCACGCGCTGGCCGTGCTCTGCGAGTGCATCACGACGATGCGCCGGCAAGCGGCCTTCGGCCGAAAGCACACGCAAGTCCTCGTCCAGTTCGGCCCGCGTACGCGGCGCAGCCAAGACAACGCTCACCGCCTCCGAGTCCAGCACAAAGCGGTACCACTCGGGTGCCGCTGCCACAACGTAATCCGCCGGATCGTCCGGCGTGGAGCGCAACAAGGCACCCCAGCGAAGCGCGGTGTATGCAATCACCGGAATGCCGCGCTGGTGCGTGACGGGAAACACCTCGGTCTCGGCGCCACGATGGGCCGCATTGTAACGAATCATCAACGTATCGACCGAACCGCTGCCAGCAACGGCGGCGGCCAACAACCGCTGGTGCGTCGTCAGCCCGATGCGCCGCACGACTCCGTCACGTTGCAATTGACGACAATAGGTTAGCGCCCCGTCAGGCGCGATCAGGGCGTCCCATTCATCCATCTGTTCGACGTAGTAGCAGGTGACCACGTCGAGGTAGTCGGTCGCCAACGTCGCCATCACCGACCGCAGTTCCCGCGCGGCTTCCGACGCGGTGCGCGCCGCCATCTGAACGCAGACCACGACCGCTTCGCGCGCTTTGCCCAGCGAGGCGATCGCTTGGGCCAATCCGTCCGGTTCGCGCCGTCCTTCCGACTCGGCATACCAATTGAGAAAGTTCACGCCCTGTTCGATGGCAACATGAACGTCGTCCGGTGCCAGCCGCGAGTTTCCCCGCGCCGCCAGCCCAAAACGGCAGACCGGCGTGCCGAATGCGCCGGCGTCGAGTTTTAGATACGGATGCAAGGCGGACGAATACCTTGAATCAATGGGTCAGAAGGAGCGCCCACGGGAGTCACCGATCGGCTACTGTTTCTTCCGCCCACGGCCCCACACGGCGCGGCCGGGCGTTGCCCCGGTGTGTTCCCCGTCGGCCAGCACTTGAGTCCCATTGACAAATACGTGGACCATTCCCGTGGCGTATTGGTGAGGCTGCTCGAACGTAGCGTGGTCGATGATCTTGGCCGGATCGAAAATGGCAATGTCGGCGAAATGCCCTGGCTCAAGTCGGCCTCGATCGCGCAGTCCCAGGTTCTGGGCCGGCAGCGCCGCCAACCTCCGAATCGCTTCCTCCAGCGGAATGAGCTTTTCCTGGTGCACATACTTGCCGAGCAGTCGAGCGAAGTTGCCGTAGGTGCGCGGATGGGGCTGCGATAGGAGGAAGGCGCCTTCCGGAGCAATGGATCCGGCGTCGGAGCCGAAACTCACCCAGGGCAGCGTCACGTTTTTGCGCACGTCGGATTCCTGCATCATGAAATAGACCGTGTCGACGCGATTGCCGTCTTCGACGACCAGATCCATGGCCGTTTCCTCCGGCGTCGTGCCACGCTGCCGGGCGACCTCGCCGAGGGTCTTGCCGGTCAAGTGTTTTAACTCCTTGCTCTTGAAGCCGACCAGCAGCACGTTATCGGGCGAACCGGAGCCAAGCAGCAAGTTTTCCCACTCGTCGGTCGGCGTGCGCATTTCTTGGGCGACGCGTTTGCGAATCTTGGGGTCGCGGAGTCGGTCGATCCACTGCTGCAATCCACCTTCTTGCACCCACGGCGGCATCGCGCCGTTTAGTCCGGTCGAACCAGCGGTGTAGAGATACATGTCGGCGGTGATTCGCAGTCCGTCGGCTCGGGCCGCTTCGACCAGCTCGATGACCCGATCGCGCTTGTGCCAGTTTTCCTTGCCGGCCATCTTGAGATGGTAGATTTCGGCGGGCAGCCCGGCTTCGCGTGAGATCTTGATCAGTTCCTCGACCGCCTCGACAAGTCGGTTGCCCTCGCTGCGCATGTGCGAGATGTACATTCCGTCGTACTCAGCGGCGACCTTGCATAGCTCGATCAACTCGTTGGTGTCGGCATAGAAGGCCGGCGCGTAAATCAGCGACGAGCCGATGCCCAGTGCCCCTTCCTCCATTGCCTGGCGGACCAGCTTGCGCATTTCGTCGAGCTCGGCACCGCTCGGCGCGCGATCTTCGTAGCCCAACACGTGAATCCGCACGGTCGTCGCGCCCAGAAACGACGCCACGTTGCACGAGACGCCTTCGGCTTCCAGGTGCTCGAGATACTCGCCCAGCGTCGTCCAGGGCACGTCGTACTTCACGTCGCCCTGCTGTTGTTGCATGTCCTTTTTCATCCGCGCGTTGAGCGGGCCCATCGACCAGCCTTCGCCGAATACTTCAAGCGTTACTCCTTGACGAATGTCGCTCTGCGATCGGCCGTCGGCCAAGAGCGATCGGGTCGCCCAACTGAGCATGTTGATAAAGCCCGGCGCGACCGCCAGCCCGCGGGCGTCGATCACTTTCTTGGCTTGCACATCGCCCAGATCTCCCACGGCCGCGACGCGGTCGCCCTGTATGGCCACGTCCCCGACCACGCCCGGCTGGCCCGAACCGTCATAGATCGTGCCGCCGCGGATGACGACGTCGAAGGTCTCGCCGGCCGGCTTGCCCAGCGATTTGGCCGCCGAATCGTCCTCGGCATGCACAGGCAGAATCGCGGTGAAACAAAGTCCAACAAACAGTGCGGCCCAGCGGTGCATTGACGGAATCTCCATCGCAGTGAAGCTGGCCCATTCAGCCAGCGGGCAAGTTCAATCCAGGTCGTACTATAGCACAGCCGGTCGCTCGATTCTTCGCTCGTGGAGGCCCAGGACCATGGCCCGCGCAACGCGACTTGTGGCCGCGACGTGCCGTGTCGCGCGGCGGATTACGGAGGGCCCGGCACATGACGGCAATCGACACGCTGGCACATGCTGCAACGACGAATTCGGGGGGTGCGATGTTGAATCGCGATTGCCTCGAATCGTGGTTGTCCGCTAGAAACCACCCCTCGCCGTGCCCGCCGCCAACCCTGGGAGTCGAATCATGTGGAAGTTTCTCTGCGTTCTGCTGGCTGTTGCTGGAGCAATCTTGCTCAACGCGCCGGCCGCGGCGGGGGCCGATCCTGAAGAGACCGTCGTGTCGGCCGACCAGGTCTTGCACGAAACGATGGGCGTGCCGGTCCGCCAGATACCCGCGCGATTGTTGGACGACGCGCAGGGCATCGCCATCATTCCCAACGTGATCAAAATCGGATTCATCGCCGGCATCCGACGTGGGCAAGGCGTGGTGATGGTGCGTGAGCCGAACGGCGCGTGGAGCCTGCCGCAATTTGTGACGCTGACCGGCGGAAGCGTCGGCTGGCAAGCCGGCGTGCAAGGCACTGACGTGGTGCTGGTCTTCATGACGCAAAAGAGCGTGCAAGGCTTGTTGACCGGCAAGTTCACGATTGGCGCCGACGTGGCGGCCGCTGCCGGACCGGTCGGCCGCAATGCCGCGGCGGCGACCGATGGCCGGCTCAAGGCCGAGATCCTGTCGTACTCGCGTAGCCGTGGGCTCTTTGCCGGCGTCGCGCTCGACGGCTCGGTGATCGAAACGAACGCGGTGGCGCAAACAACGTACTACGGCACGGGGCCGGGACAGCCGCCGTTGCGCGTGCCCGAGTCGGCAGCGCAGTTGGTCGCCGACGTGGCACAGTTTTCCGGTGATGCGGAGATGCGAACCGGAGCGCCCGATGTGGGGCTGCAGGTGGCCGGTCCACAACTGGGAACGCCCACCGAAGCGCTTCCGCCCGGCAGCGCGGGTCCGCTGGTGGGGCCGACACAGGGTCCTGCTGCTGCGAACAACGCGGCGCTGCGCGACGCGCTGGCGGCCCGAGCCTCGCAGCTTGGCGCCATGGTCGACGAGAATTGGCGCAGCTACTTGGCGCTGCCCGCGTCAGTCTATGAACCTCAAGCCTCGCCGAACGTCGAGGCGATGCAACAAACACTGCGACAGTACAGCCGCGTAGCCGACGATCCCCAGTACAAGTCGTTGACCAGCCTGCCTGAGTTTCAAGAGACCTACCGCTTGCTCCAACAGTACACGCGCACGTTGAGCGAATCGTCGCGGGCTCAGCTCCGCTTGCCTCCGCCCCCGCGGCGCTAGCTCGAATTGCTGCGGCGATTCGTCTACGGCCACAGCGCATAAAAACAACCAACGGCCGGGACCCCATTCGAGGTTCCCGGCCGTTGGTGTTTGCCGTCCACGCTTCTGGCGGTCGCCGGCGATTACTTCTGAGCGACCATCACGATTTCGCTGCGGCTCATGATCGCGAAGTCGTTCGAGCGATCCGCTTCCGGCAGTTCCTGGTTGGCGTCGACGACGGCCGTCAGGTAGCCAAACGGAACCGGCTGACCGTCAGCGTTCTTGCCCATGTCGAGGGCTTCGGCCGGCAGTCGCATCTCGACCGTCAACGTCTGACCCTGCTGCAAGCCGTTGACCTGCTCAGCGGCGAAGGCCGACTCAGGCGAAAGCTCGCGACCGATCGACGCAGCCAAACCGAGGGTGAACTCTTGCTCGACCGCTGCGCCGGTCCGATTGCGGATCACGACGAGGTAGGCCGGGCCCTTCTTGCTGGCGAGGTCGCCCTGGTCGAGCTGACGCACTTCAACCAGTTCCAGGTCGATCGCCTGGTCAGCCGGTGGCTGGGCAATGGGTTGCTCAACGGCTGGCTCGGTCGCGACCGTCTGGATCACTTGCGTTTCGACCGGTCGAACGATCGTGCGGTTCGGGTAGTAGCAACCCCAACCGCCACCCCAGTACCAAGGATAGCGAGGACCCCAGTGTCCCCAGTGGCCCCAGTGACCCCAGTGACCGTGACCCCAGGGCCCATGCCCCCAGTGGGATCCACCGTGTCGTTGCTTGCCGCTGGTGCCGTTTTTGGCGAACTGGCCGTTGTTCATAGTTTGGGCGTTCCGCAGCGAGCTGTTTCCCGTGGTGCTCAATGGCGATCCGCCCTCCTTGTTGTGGGTCCGAAACTTGGGCGCGTTGTCGACGCGCTTGCTGCCCTTTTTGGTGAACTGGCCGTTGTTCATAGTTTGGGCGTTCCGCGGCGAGTTGTTTCCCGTGGTCGCCAATGGCGATCCGCCCTCCTTGTTGTGGGTCCGAAATTTGGGCGCGTTGTCGACGCGCTTCTTGGTCAGCGTCTTCATGGTGCTGATCTGGCCCCGTTTGTTGCCCTGTAGTTGGTTCGTCAGTTGTCTCTTTCCGTTGCTCCCGCGCTTGTTCAGCGTGATGTTGTGATGCTGGTTTTGAGCGCCGTTTGAGTTCAAGCGGCGGAGATTCCTGCTGGATTTGAAATTCGACTTGCCCTGGCTAAATCTGTGACCGCTGCCACCCGAGGAGCGGCCAAAGCTCGACTTGCCTTTGGCGTCGGCCATCGAGGGGCAGGCAACCAACAGGGCGATCATGCTCACGGTCGTCAGTGCGAACGTCGTAGTGCGGGTCATTGGTCAATCTCCAGAAGGCTAAGGTGTTCGAGGTGTTCCGGTGGCCCCGCTTGGGGCCGTGTCTTTCTGTCTGACTACCCCAGCGTTGCGCCCGCGGATTTGTTACACGCCGGGGGCGAAAGGTTTGTGCGGAATTCAGGTCCCTGGTGGGTTGGGGAAGGCGTGTGAATTGTAAAATATTTCTATATATAGACTTGCGATCACACCTGGGATCGCCGTGCGCGGCAATCGCCCTGATACCAAGGCCGCCGACTCGACGGGCCGCCGCTTCGATCGGCGAAAGAAACGGGGACCAGCAGCCGGTTATCCGTTGCCTGGCCGCTGCTCGTGGTGCGTCGCGGCGGCTCGGGCAGGGTTGCCAAAAGAACCGGCCGCGATGCGGCGGCCCGCGTAATCGCGGCCTTATCGTCGGGATCCGGCCAGCGCCGAGTCGACTGAATCGGTGGCCAGCAGCGGATCGCTGCCCGGCTTGATTGCGGCGGCCAGTGCGGCGGCGTCGCCGCGGATCGTGAGATCCAGGAAGTACGCCAAGGCGCACCCGATCAGCCCTACGCCTCCCAGTCCGGCAATCACCCACCGGTCGAAGTTGATGAAGACCACCGCCGAGATGGCGATAAACGGCACCGACAGCGTCACGCCCAGGAAAATGCGGCCGCGGCGAATCAGATCAGTCAGGTCGGCTGCATCGTCGGCGTCGGGTGTGCGCGTCTGCATCAGCCAGGGATAAAAGTAGCGCAGCGCCATGAACGTCACCACGTAGTACGTCTGCGTCGCCGCGATCGTGCCGCACAACAGGTTCGACACGACGAAGTGCGCATAGTGGTCCGGCGAAAGTCGGCTTTCCGGTCCGGCGCCAAATTGCATCCACGCCGGAAAAATAAACCCGGAAACGGCCCACAGCACTGCGCTCAGGATCGCCACGGCACTGCCCAGCGTCAGGCATTTGCGCATCAGTTCCCGGGGAGCCGGATCGACCTTCTTGCCGCCGGACAAGCGCATCACGGTCGAAAGCACCCGCCCCCGCGAGTAGATCACGTAGCTCAGCCCGGACACGTAGAGAATCAGGTTCACGATCGTCAATTGCGACTGCAGGAAGACCCGTTGTTCTTCGCCGCTTAGTTGATTGACGATCCCCTGCCAGTTATAGGCGACGTTGAGAATGGACAGCACGATATTCGGCAACAGACCGACGAAGATCGCCCACCGCACCGGTCGGCGCTTGATCATCGAGTGCAAGGTGCCACCGCCGTGCAGCAACGATCGGGCCCGTGGTTGCAGGCACAGGTCGAGTTGCTTGGCTGCGTCGGCCGCTGACAAGTACCGCTGGTCGCGATCCGCCGCCAGGCACTTGCGCAAGACTTCCACAATGGCCCGCGGACAGCCCACCGGCACCCGCGCCAGCGCCTCCGGCGGCATTCCGGCTCGCCGGCGGGCCGTCATTTTCGGTAGCACCTTCGACCAGCTATCGATCAGCCCCTCGTCGTCAAACGGCCGCCAGCCGGTGAGCAATTCCCACAACATCACGCCCAGCGAATACACGTCCGCGCGCCCGTCCAGATCCGCAGGTTGGCGGTCGTTGGCCGGGTCGCAGGCCTCGAGCTGCTCTGGCGACATGTAGGCCAGCGATCCGCCGAAGTAGGCGGCCGGCGTTGCCCCGTCCATTTTGGAAAAGCTGATGTTGAAGTCGGCGAGCTTCGGCTGCCCGTCGGCTCCGACCAGCACATTGGCCGGTTTGACGTCGCGGTGCAAAACGCCCCGCTGGTGCGCATAGGCCAACGCGCCGGCCAGTCGGGCGCCGATCCAACAGACCACTTCCGGCCACGATGCCCGTTGCAGCCGATAGCGGGTCATCGAGTCGGTCGGCGGCTCCTCGCCGTTCTTGATCAGGATCTGATCGATGGCCTCCAGCAGCGTCGCGCCGCTGCGCATCATCGGCGGCGTTTCGCGGGCATGCGTGGCCACGTCTTTCAACGTGCCGCCGGCTACGTATTGCATGTAGAGCAGGCGGAGCTTCTGTGCCGGCACCTGGCGCTGATCGTACACCCGTACGATGTTTGGATGGTCGAGCTGGGCAAGCGTTTGCGGTTCGGCGCCCCGGTCGCGCGAGATTTTCAGTGCCACGAGCCGCTGCATCGAGCGCTGTCGCGCAAGAAATACGGTTGCAAACGCGCCCTTGCCCAGCGACGAAATCAGGTCGAAGTCTTCAACCTGCTGACCGACTTCGAAGGTCGGGGCCGCTTCGGTCGGCATCAGCGACGACGTCTGTTCCAGACACTCCAAGTCGAATAGCCGCTGTACCTCGTCGATCCGGTCCGGAAACCGCTCACAGTACTCGACGACCGAAACTGGATCGCCCTGCTGCTTGCGGACGTGGTATTCCTCGTAGATCAAGTCACACGGCAATCCGTCGTCGCCGACCAAGTCCGGAAACTCGTCGCGGTAGGCTTCCAGCAACTTCGGAAACCGTCGGCCCTGCCAACGGTATTCCATGTCGACTTTGATCGCTTCAACCAGCGTCAGTCGCCGCAGCGCCGGTGGTTCCGCGGGCAAGAATTCGCCCAGTTTCGGCGGCTGCTGGTGCGTTTCCCAGGCCGTCACCAGCGCGTCGATGCGCTCGGACAACTGTTCCCACAGGACGGAAGGCTCGGTCTCGACAAACTTGTCCGGCACGTGCGACACCAAGGCAACGGAGAAAACGTGTTCAACGGCGGACCGGTCGCCGGCGGGCGCAGATCCAAATCCTGCCGAGCTGCGCGGTCACAACGCCACGCAATCAACCGGCATACGTGCCGATTCTGTCGCGCGCGCCCGGCGAGGGACAAGACAGTCTACCACACGCCGCCCGACTAACGAGGCATCGCGTCGGGGCCAAGGATCTGTTGCAGCCGGCCCAAGGCCCGCGTCAGCATGACCCGGACCGATCCGTCGCTCTTGCCGAGTCGTTCGGCAATGTCCTTCGACGGCAGTCCCTCGACATAACGCAGCCGCAGCGCCTCGCGCTGATCTTCCGGCAACGTGGCCAGCGCCTCGAGCAACTTGACTTCCTTCATGTTCCGCGACAGGGCCGCCGTCGGCGTGGTCATCGAGGCCACCAACAAGTCGATAATCGCCGCCTGGCCACTCGAGTCGCCACGTGGCGTGCCCAGCGGAACTTCGCGGGCTGCGTCGCGCTTCTGCGCGCCGAAGAAGCGGCGGTGGGCGTCGATGATTCGCCGTTCGCCGATCTGGCACAGCCAACCAAACACGTCGCGCTGGTTAAAGTCGGCACCGGGCAGCGCGCGGACCGCTTCGGCGCTGAGTTCCTGGAAAATGTCATCCACTTCGACCTTCCGCCGCAGCCCGGCGCCCAACTGCCGATCGATGAATGCGCAAAGCTGCCGGCGGTTGGCTGCCAGGTAGTCGGCCAACGCGGCAACGTCGTGCTGGCGGACTTTCACGGCTAGCGGATCGTCCAAATCGGACACGGGGCGCCCTGCGAGGGAAAAGGTGCGAAACGTTCGCGCCAGTGTACCGGCCTGCCCGCGGGGCCGGAACCCGCCGAGCCGCCCGAAATGCCGCGTTCGGGGCGGTTTTTCGCATTTTGCGCCGCTGCGGTTGTTCGCGGCGTAACATCCCTGCCCCGTCTGCGCTTGGGTGGTTAGACGCGGCAAGACAGCCGCGTCAAGAATTGGGAGGGCGAAACGATGCCAGACGGAAAACGCAAACGGCGACACAGCTCGAACAAGTCGCGTCGCGATTGGTATGCCCTGCACCGCTCGCGGCGATTTCAGCGCCGCTTTGGCCTGACTGCTGGCTGCTAAATCGCGGGCCACTGGACGGTTGGGGCCACGACCCGGGCACGCTGCCTGATCTCGCCCGCGCTACTTTTCAAACGCCGCTCGGCGGGACCAACTGCGGCAGGTCGCCACGATGCGGCCGTTCATCTTGATCGCGGAGCATGCCCCAGCGACTGGCTTGCCAGACCTGCCGCGTGTTCACCTCCAGCGCCGTCAACCAGCCGTGGCGCCAGCACGCCGTGTCGATGCAAATCACGAAGCCCAGGTCGAGGATTTCCGAGTCGGGCTGTTCGGTGTGGCCCACCACAACCGTCTTGCCAGAGTAGTGCGCCCGTGCTTCACTCGGCTCGAGCAGGGCCCACCGCAACTGGTGCTCGGGCTGCAGGTGCAGCGGTAAATCGGGCACGTAGTTAGCATGCAGGAAGATGAACTTTTTGGTCTCGTAGTAGGGCCGGCCTTGATCGAGCAGCGCCCAATGCTCGACCGGAATGTCCTCGACGCGCGCACCGTAGTGATACGAGTTGAGCGTGGCGACGCCGCCG
Organism: uncultured Planctomycetaceae bacterium; assembly: GCA_937952415.1. Classification (GTDB taxonomy): domain Bacteria; phylum Planctomycetota; class Planctomycetia; order Pirellulales; family PALSA-1355; genus CALFYT01. Next base: position 43,133 of record CALFYT010000011.1, read on the forward strand.
CACGTTTCCCAGTAGCGCAACGCCCGCACGCTGTCGCGCGCGGCGTAAAGCATCTCTTCGTGGTTGCCACGGATCAAGACGACCTGGCATTGGGACTCGAGCGCGATCAATCGGTCGAGCACGTCCCGGCTGTCCCGCCCCTGGTCGATCAGGTCGCCCAAGAAAACGATCTGGTCACCGCCATTGGGTTCGATGGCGTCCAACAGCGCGTCGAGCGCATGGGCACAGCCGTGTACGTCCCCAACGGCAATCAATCGACCAGAATCCGAAGACATGAGCGACCTGCGGCGGCAATGTCATCTAACTGGAGTGTGCGACAACCATACCCGATCGCGCCGACGCGGAGCAAGGCGAGGCGAAAGCTTAGAATGCGCCGAATCTTTGCCAGGCTACATCGCCGTGACGTGAAATTTTGCGATGCCCGAGTGACCTGCTTGGCGGTTCGCTGTAGAATCGGTGGGGACCAGGATTCCTTGCGCCCGACGGTCGATCACGAGGGTGTTGCATGGAAACGAACCAGATTCTGTCGCGGCGTCGATTCGTCGCGGGGAGCGCCGGCACGAGCCTGCTGCTTGGGCTCGGAGATCTGCCGGGACTACAAAGTCTGCCGCATGTTTCCGCGGCCGAGATGCATCAAGTCGCATCCGCGGTCCGTTTTGCCAGCGACGTCGAACCCACCCTTCGCCTGCTGGAAGAGACGCCCCGCGACCAGGTTCTCGAAGTGATTCTCGAGCGAACCAGCAAAGACCTGAGCTATAGGGAGCTGGTCGCGGCGCTGCTCTTGGCCGGCGTCCACAATATTCCAGGCTCATCGCCTCGGCATCATCGCAACGTGGGCGGCGCGCTGCACGGGGTTTTCGTTGTGTACTCCGCCCACAGGACGAGCCTGAACTGCTCGGCGCAGCAGCGATGGTTGCCCATCCTGTTTGCGGTCGATCAGTTCAAACGGTGGCAGACCGATGACAGGGGGCTTCGGTCGGATCGCGAGCAGAACTGGCAGATGTCGGCGCTGCCCGACACCGAGATTCCCGCCGAGGCAAAAGCACACCAAGCGTTCCAGGCGGCGCTGGACGACTGGGACGAAGAAGCCGCTGAACGCGCCGCCGCCAGCCTGGCACGTGCTTCGGGTGCGCATCGCGTGTTTGAGTTGCTGTCGCGTTACGCAGTGCGCGACTATCGATACATTGGACATAAGACGATCTTCGTCGCCAACGCCTGGCGGACGTTGCAGTTCATCGGCTGGCGACACGCGGAGCCCGTGCTTCGCTCGCTCGGCCGCGCACTGGCCGCGTACTACCATCAAGAAGGGCATCCGGCCAGGTCCGACAACCGGGCCGACCGCTCGTGGCGACACAACTTGGGCCTGCTCTCCAAGCTGCGAGACGATTGGCAGGACGGGACGATCGACGACGCGGCCACGACGAATCTGCTGGCGGTCGTGCGAGAGGGAGGTGACCAGGACGCGAGCGAGCAGGTCGTGGAGCTAATCAATCATGGAACGTCCCCGCGGTCGCTGTGGGACGCCATCATGTGCGGCGTGGGCGAGGTCGTGATGCGATGGCCCGACTTCAACACCCTGCACGCGGCAACCACGATGAACGCGATGCACTACCTGTACCAGATGACGCAAAGCGACCAAACGCGGAAGCTGATTCTCCTCCAGGCGGCCGCCTTCGCGACGTTCTTCCGCAGCGAGTCCAACCAGCGCGTTCGATTCGACGTGCGCGTCGATGCGCTGGATCCGCTTGAGCCCGAGTCGAGCGGCGCCGAAACCATCGACGAAATCGCCACGGATCTCGGCGACGATCGCGTCCGGGCCGCGCGCAAGGCGCTAGCGTATCTGGCACGCGGCGGAGACCCACGCAGCTTATTCGAGCGAACGCGGCAGTTGATGCTCAGCAAGGGAAGCAACGCGCACGACTACAAGTTCGGCGCGGCCGTCGGCGAAGACTTTTGGAGCATGTCGGGCACCTGGCGAAATCGACAGCTTGCCGCGTCGCTGTTCCTTGCTCGCAGCCCGGCCGAATCGGACGCGCCGGTGTATCGGCAGATTAGCGAAATCGTGGGATGATCCGCGCAGCGTATCGGACAGTGCCCCCAACCGCGTCGCGCGCATATGCTGAGCTGTGTATTTCACTCTTGAAAACAATCTCGCAGAACCGAAGACATAAGCGGCCTGATGCAACGCTGTCGTCAAGGTAGAGCGCGCGACGACCCTGCCGGACGAGGCAGATTGCTAGTTCACAATCGCCATTGTACCAGCGACAGACAGTGAACCGCTGAGCGACTCTGCGTGGTGCCGTCTCTTCTCGGGGGCTACGGACATGTCGATCAAAGCTGCGGGCCTGATTGTCTTGGGAGTCGTGTTTCTGGGAAAAGGCATCTGGAGCATCATCAGCAACGAGTTCAGTTGGCCCCAACTGAGCGAGTCGCTCAATATCTTCGATGAACGCCCCGACCCGATCGTTGGCAGAGGCGCAAGAATGCTAGGCGCACTATTCGTTGTCATTGGGCTTGCTGAGATCGGATGGGGAGTATGGATTTGGGCTGGCGGTTAGGAATGTGCTCGGTGTTATGCCGCGCTTCTTCGCGCCGCGAACAGCCAGAGAAGACTGGCGGCCAAAACAAGGTTTGCATCGGCGCCTCGGTACATGGGGCAATCAGCCCGACAAATCGAACTGTCACATCGCGCGGAAAGCGGTCTTTGTGCAACAGTGCGGCGTGTCGCGCCGTGCCTTGGTCCATGCTCCGCTAGTGAACGAACAGCGACGCGCCACACCGCAATACAGCCACCGCAACACAGCCATGCCGGCGGTGCGCTTGCGGTGTAGGTCCTCCGTCACGGGTTTGCACGCTCCTTGTGCCTGTACTAGGATCTGGTGCACTCAGTGTCGCCCCTTCCCTGATCCAGCTCGAAGGGCGCAAGCGCGATGGCCGCGACCTACTTCGTGAGGATTGCCGGACAGCAGCACGGGCCGTTCGCTACGGCTGGCCTGCGGAAGCTGGCCGCCACCGGGCACCTCGCGCGCGACGACTTCGTTTCGCGCGATGGACAAAAGTGGGTATCGGCCGCCCGCGTCAAGGGCCTCTCCTTTCCGTCGGCCCCGCCGCCCAAGCCCGTCCCTTCCGTCGCGACCGCGGACTCGGCGACTGCAACGCCCCGTACCAAAGTGGCCACCATTTCACCGGAACTATTTCGAGTCTTGATATCCGTCTTCGTCTTCTTGGCTGCAATCATCACGCTCGTCGTGCGCGTTGGACGTCCTGGCCTACGTAGTATCTTGACCCCGCTGTATTTCGTTGCGATCGGCGCGTTATTCGCGGCCGGTTTGTTCTACTATCGCCTCCTCCTTAAGCGCGACACGGAAGGGCTGCAGGCGGTCTCCGAAGAGTTCGGCATGCGACTCTATCCGAATGGCGGCGATGTCGCCTTGCACCGCGCAGTTTCGCGTTTTGAGTTTCGATCGCTGATGAGCCTAAGAGCGGATCTTCGGGACGAGGATATCAAGAACTTGCTCATCAAACGGACGGACGAATACGAGTTCGCTGTGTTTGAGTTCTGGGGAGTAGAGGGAACCGGCGAAACTTCCAGTCACGTTTGTCATACCGTCTTTTACTATTGCTCAGACCGAATCCGATTTCCGTGGTTTAGGTTGACGCCTAAGTTTCGCTCCTTAATCCCTATGGGCAAGTTCACTCTCTGGTCAATGCGCAAGCTCCGCCGCACCGTGGGCGACGTCATCGAGTTCCGATCCCGCCGGAAGTTTTCGAAGAAGTATCTGCTATTTGCGGACGACGAGGCGGCAGTTCGCAAAGTCTTTTGTGATCAAGTGCTGGACTTCTTCGAGCAGCAGAAGGGCTCGTCCCGGGGCGTTTCGAGGCAAAACGTGCTGGCGTCAGGCGCTTGCGTTGAAGGCCGCGGCAGCAAGCTCGTTTACTATCGTCCCGGCGTTCGGGTCTCGCCGCGACGGATTCGATCCTTCATAGAGGAGGGATTCCAGATCGCGAAGTTATTCCAATCGTAGCGGCGCAAGAATCAGTCACAGGGCTGCTCTGGCTAACCATTCTGTGCGCAGGAGTTCTGCAATCCGGGCCTCTTGCGATCGACGGGCTTCGACGTGCAACCGCGGGCAGGCGGCGGCGCCGCACGCCGTAAACGTACGATGTTAATCCGGTCGCAAGGGAAACTAAAGCAAGGTTAGGAACAAGAAAACGAGCCCTACGAGTGCCCCAACCATGAAGCCGATATCCGCTCGCCCGAACAGTGCGCCTGCTGCGGCGAATAGTCCTCCGAAAAACACGAACCACCAAACGAACAGCAACAGCAAAGCGAGCAGGTTCGGCGAAAAGCCATTGAAAAGCGATCCGACCGGCCAGCAAGCGGCCCAGACGGCGATCCATACGCCAGCGGTGAACAGATTCGAGCGATGACGTACCTGCATGCCCGCAATTCTACCAAATCGGGCGATGTCTCCGCCCTCTCGTTCGCATCCTGACGTGACAGGCGCGACGAACACGATCAAAGTGCGTTGGCTTCAACGCCAACACCTCCCACACGCCCCTGTTTGACCTCGCCGCGCGAGTCGGCTACGGTAACTGCACGGACGACACACACGAACACACAGGTGTGCCCAGAGCAACGCGCACCGCCGCAGCGCGGACGCCGCAGTTGCCAGGCCGGTAAGACGAAGGGACTCGCCGTGAAAGGACTTGCGATCCTCCTCGGCAGCATCGCGCTGGCTGCCTGCCCGTTCGCCTCCGCCCAAGCGAGCGATCGACCATCGGAAGTTCCTCAGGCGCAACTGGCCCGAATGGGCTTTGGCGGTGTGCGGCCGTTGACTGATGCCGAGGGCCATCAGGTGCGCGGCAACTGGGCCGCGAGCAATTCCGCCTACGTCAGCATTCCGCTCCAGTCCGCGGGCGGACCCAACCTGGTCATCCCCGTCAACCGGCCGCGCTACCGCGGCTTCGGGATCCTCTCGGCCGTCATCCTGCGCCACACGCCCGGCGCACGATCCAGCGCGGAGCCGATCCCGCCGGGTCGTCTCGACGACTGAGCACCTTCTACTCGATGGCCCAGACTGCCGCAGCGCGACGCGCTGGGCGGCGACGACCACCGGTGCAGCGCCCTGAGCGCCGGCGCACTTGCCGATGTGTTACAATCGCCGGCAGCGGTTCACGTCGAACGCAGCCGCCTTTGCTTAGGCTATGCCGAATCGGCCAGCGAGGTGCGCCATGGACGACGAAACGGTTGTCTGTCCTCGATGTGGCCAGGAGATCACATCGGCGTTTCTTTGTCCGGTGTGCGAGGCCCGAGGGCGACGGCGATTTTTTCGCAACTTCTTCAGGGTCCTACTGATCCTCGCCCTATTTGCCGCCGCGCTGGCCACGACCATTCCGTGGGATGAAGTGCTCAGGTAGGCCGGTGAAGCCAGAGCGCCACCGCGTTTCCCACGCGCACGAGCCGCCGAGGGATGCGGGATTGCGATTTTGCGGCAATCCCGCGACGCCGCACTAGCCTGGACTGCGGCCGCCGATCGTCAAACGCCGCCGCGCAATACGATGGCCCAGCAAGGCACCCAGCCCCGCAATCAGCAACAGGGCCGTATTGGGTTCTGGGACGGACATGCCGGGGGGAAGCGTGGTTCCCTCGCCGTTGAGCACCCATTCGTCGCCGCCGTTGTCCGAGTCGGTCTGCGTCGCGCGAAAGAATAAGAAGTCGTCCGAGGTTGTGCCGGCCGGGAAAACCGAAAACGGAATGTTCAGCGTCATGTCGCCGCCGGCGCTTTGCGGGGTGTCGGTGGCGGCGAAGGGCCCCCCTGTTCGATTCTGATCGTTGACGTGCACTTGATCGCTTGGATCTAGGGCCCAAACCAGCGTGGCGTTGGCAAAGTTCGTATCAGGACTCACGAACACCGACAATCCCGTCAGGATCACGCGTTCTCGATTCGGTTGTCCGCCGGTATTGGCCGTCTCCTGTTGATCGTAAATCAACTGGAGGAAGCTGTTGCTGCCGATCGTTGTAAACGGAACCGTCGTCAGTGACGTGGCGGCGCTGGTCAACGTTTCGTTGCCTTGATTCTTGATCAGCTCGGGCGTGCTAAACGCGCTCGGCGTGGTCATGTCGGTGCCGTCAAAGAAGGCGCCGTCGTTCGCATTGACCATCGTATCGTCGCCGTCTACGTAGATGATGGCGCCCAGGGCCGTCGTGCTGATCGTTAAGATCGCAGCCAGGAAGAGGGCCGCCAGCTTGCATGTCGTCAATGTCGTCTTCATCAATAGTCCATCGTCCAATTGCGGATTGTTTCGAGCGGTGTTTCGTCGTGTGGCGCTGCCTCCGCCTAGTGGGAGCTAACTTTCAGGTCTCCGGCGCGGTCGTCAGCGCAGCGAGACTCTCCGCAAGTTACAAAGGACGAGAAGCGATCCGAGCGAGTCCCGAGAGAGTTTCGCCGGCCGAGTGCGTGGGCACCGGGCGTCGAATAAAAGAATCTTTAGAGTCGATTCGTTAGCGGCTCGCTTTTAGAAAAATTCGTAGGTGCTCTTGCTCATTAGTCGCTCCGGGCACCAGTATTCTTCGACGCCGCAAGATGGTCAAGGGCTTTCTGAGATTTTCGCGGAATCTCGCGCTGCATTACGCAAAAAACCGTGCTATCAGCAGCGCTCCCAAATTAAGTTGACGAGTCGCTCACCTGCGTCGCCAGCGCCGCGCCGCAAGCGCGACAATGCCAATTGCGGCCAGCGCGAGGGTGGAAGGTTCGGGCACGACTTCGGTGAGTGTTAAGTTCACGTCGCCATGGATGGTCGCACTTGGATGGATGTCTTGCATGGATCCCGACTGAGAATAGAAAAAGGAATAAATTCCTGGGCTGAGGGTACCCGTGGTAGAGCCGATGAGCGTGGCACTGCCCAAGAAAGCTTCGCCAACTGTTCCGCCGACCACGAGAGGAGTTCCTGCGCTTCGTTGATAGTTCCGGAAAATATCCGTTCCCCCCTGCGTGAGAGAAACCGAAAGGTCAGTGTGTTCAAAGGCTCCGCTTACCAGTGAACTCGTACCGGTAATCGAATACGTTGCCGGATAGATGAGTTCGAACGATAAGTTTAGCTGGCTCCGGGACGCGGTCCTTAGAGTATTTGGGTGCCCTGGACCCAATTCAGCCGTATGGCTGGTTTCAAACGTAGTTGTGTCGCCAATACTCGAGACAATCACGTCTTGCTCGACAGACGCCGTGCCCTCGGTTACCAGCAGGCTGTCCGAAAGCGGTATGGCTAGCGTTGTCGAGTCGCCAGTCTGACCGCTGACGTACGCATCGTTCGCGACGGCACTTGCATAACCACTTGTCAGGATAGCCGCGGAAGCACTGCGCAATCCGATGCTGAGGGTGGCGGCCGCCAGAGTGATCCAAAACGATAAAGCTGCGAATCGGTTCATTAGCGTTCTCCTTCAAGTGCGCGGCGATGCGACTACGCGTCCGCTGCGACTTTCCCGAAAGAGGGCGCAGCGTCCGTTACGGTAAGAACGCTTAGGGGGGACCTTGAGACGCGGAATTCCGAAAGATCTTGGAATTCACGCAATTCGAACAGATGCTCGCGCAGCGGGGCGCATACCAAGACACTATGGCCCGATCGCTCGCGCGACTTGGCGGCCAGACCGCCGCCGACGCAGGTTGAAATGGAGAACTGCCCTATCGCCGCCGCCAGCCCCACGCAGCAAGTGCGACGAGGCCGAACACGGCCAGCGCGAGCGTCGAGGGTTCGGGGATCACTATCACGGATGGTATAGCGAGAGTCGACGGTTCAAAGGACAACTCATGCCCTGCTCCTTCCCCATCCATTCCGTGCCAGATAGCCCTAGCCGACCGTGGGGGCAAGTCAAGTTTTTTTGGAGTTTCGGGTAAATGCCCGCAGGCGGGGCGGGCGTTATACTGACAGCGGATTCCCCGCTCATCCCAAATCGTCCGCTGCCCTATCAGGTGCGCCGAAAGGGCCCTTGAAACCGCGTCACGCAAGCGCCAAAGCTTCTGATGTTGAATCCGTTTATTGTCGAAGAGTGCCGCCGTTTCAACGTGCCTGGGAACTTGATCGCAACCAACGCGCCGGAAACGTATTCTCAGACGGCCGAGGACGTGATTGTGGAGGCCCTGATCGGGGCCATCGTGATCAAAGCGCCTCCGCTGGCAGGCGTTTACTACCTTGAAATCGGCGCAAACCACCCAATTCAGACGAGCAACACGTACCTTCTGTACAAGAAATTCAATGCTCAAGGCGTGCTGTTCGAGGCAGACGCCGAGCTGATTGGGCAATTGAAGCAAGTACGTCCGCGCGACACGGTCGTACACACCGCCGTATCGGCCCGCAGAGACCCGACCGTGGTGTTGAATGTCTCTCGCGCGAAGGAGCTGTCGTCGCTCGACGCGAACCATGTGAAGTCGTTTGCCGCGATGGGGGAGATCGCCCAGATCCAACAACAAGTGGAAGTGCCGAACATGCACATCGACGAATTGCTGTCGACGTACGGGCAGCGGAGCATCCAATACATGTCGATCGACGTTGAGGGGGAAGACTTACCTATTATGCAGGCGATCGACTTCGACCGTTACCGGCCTTGGATCTTGTCTTGCGAGCCGTCGGCTCAAGTCCATCCCAAAAACCCACAGCAGATGTACGAAGTGATGGCGCGGGCCGGCTACTCGCTGATTGCCAGGACACAGGTCAACATGTTGTTCCTGGACAAGCGGTGGATTTGACAGGGTTTTCTGCCCACGCCGCGCGCGGACCAAAGGACCAGCGGGTAACGGGTTTCGTTCTTGCGCGGGCCGGCACGGCGATGGCCACGCACTTAGTTGTGCACGAAGAGAGGCTTCGTGATGTCGACCCGACGGTCCTGGGCCGCTTCGTTGAGCGCCGTGATGAACTCCCGGTCGGCAGTGAAGTGGTTTCCGGGCCACGGCACGCCCCTGACGAGCGCAGCGCGCGCGATCCAGCAGCCAAGATCGGCGCCGCCGGGGCGCGCCTCCCAGCCGTAGTAGCTGTGTGCCGTGCCGCAGATCGCCAGGTCGGCGTTTTCCAGGGCGTTGACCATTTGCTCGATGTAGCCCGGCACGTAGTAGTTGTCGTCATTGCTCATGCCGATGAACTCGCCGCGACAGGCGTCGATTCCGCGTTGGCGGTAAGGGTTGCCCCAATAGCCCAGCGGCTTTTCGGTTTCGATCAGCCGCAAGCGGGGCTCGTTGATCTCGTCGGCAAGCTGCACGGCGCCGTGATTCGGCCCATCGGTCACCGCAATTACCTCCCAATTCTCGTATCGCTGCCGCTGCATGCAGAGCATGAACAGCCGCAAGCGATCGGGCGAATACTTGACACGGATACTGATCGAGACCAAAGGCTCGGGATCCAGGGCGGTGCCGGATGCCTCGAGCAGCAGGCGATAGAGGCGCCGATTGTACGGGCCGGCGTGAAGCAGGGCCTTGTTGTCCTGGCCCAAAATCTTCATCACCGCCGCCGCCACCGACATGCTGCGGCCGATACCAACCTGGCACTGCACCACGAAGTGCGGAAGGTGGGAGTTGGCATTGATGATCTGCAGGATCGCCTGGGCATCGGCGCTCGATGGCGGCCGCACCAGTTGATACGATTCCGTGGCGTCGTTGAAAATGAGGTTCAATCGGGCGCGGACGTTGGCGGTATCTTTGATGACGGGCAATTGGCCTTCGCTGTCGGCCATGCTGATCACGGCACTCGGCCCGGGCAGCGCCTTCGATTCGATCTGCTCGTACGTGTATCGATGAATGCGGGAAATCATGTTGTCACTATATCGTGCCCCGCGCAGCACGTTCAAGCCGCGGCGCTTGCGCAGAACAATGGCAAAACCGTTCCGTTCAAGGGTCGCAGTAACCCGGCACTCTTTGACAACCCACCGCGCCGCGTGCGGATGGCAAACCGCGCGGGGCGAAGATTGTGCGTCAGCGCCAGTGCCGCCTGCGCGACGCGGCAAGGGCGACGAGCCGAACGCGGCCAGGTCGAGCGTCGTAGTTTGAGGGACCGCCGTGCCGTGTAAACGAAACGCCATGTCGCCAATCGCGGCAGGTGAGACGCTTCAAGGCGCTGACCGACTGGCGGCACACGGAGCCCACTGGCGGCTACTTTCGCCTCAAGAGCAGGAATGCGATGGCAAGAACTGCGCCGATCGTTCCCCCGATCACTCCAGCAATGATCGACGCCTGCATCCCTGCTGAGAATCGCTGTTCAACGCTGCCTTGAGGCAATGGCACAAGCCAAATCGCAAAGAACCATCCACCGACGAACCCCAACACCACTCCAGCAGCGACAACGAAGACGGCCTTGACCATCGAGTTAGGGTGTTCCAGTAGTCGAAGATCGCGTTACACCCGACGCATCTACCTCTGGTGTCAACCTCGCAGCCAGCTAGTGCATGAGCGCTATTGGAAAGTTGCGCTATCCTCGCCAATGCCCATAGATGCAGATGCCGAACTGCATTGCAACGCCGGATAAGAGATTGCGAGAGCCGGGAGTCGAACCCGGACCCCTTGCGGGACTGGATCCTAAGTCCAGCGCGTCTGCCAATTCCGCCACTCTCGCTTGTCGCTTGTAACGTGCCAGCAGTCCTACCATCAACCATTGGTCAAGACGCGTCAAGGCCGTGGATTGTTCGCCCGCATCGCCCGTCCGCGCCGCAGCCGGGGCGCACGCTGTGATCAGCGGGCCGCTCGCGCGCCATCGGCCGACCGCAAGTGCGCCGTCGCCCAGGCTGTCCGCTGGCGGCCCGCAGTCGCACCGGACCCATCGCGCGGGTCGCGCCTGGCATGCGCGGCCGGCTGAAGTTTCTTGCGGCTATTTTGGCACAAAACACGTCGTATGCGTCCCGCGCAGCACGCCGCTGGCGCCATCGGTCTTGATCCCGGTCCGCGTGCCTGACTATATACCTCGCTCCCGTGGCCAGAAATGCCGCATACCGGCGTGCCACTCCGCACTGCACCCGCGCGCCATCCATGCGACCGGATCGTGCTAGCGTGCCGCCGGCGAGCGGCCAAAGTCAAACGGTCGACGCCGCTCTGGTCCGCGCGCTCCGGCGGATCCGTCGGATCGTGGCCTGCAGCGCGTGCGCGCTGGTCGTGTTGTTGGCAGCGGATCGTTCATCAGCCGAGGAACCCAACCCCTTCGGCGTGCCGGTCATCTCGGCGAAGGACCATCTCGGTCCGCGCACAATTTCCGCCGCCGACGACCCGTCGCCGAGCGTCACGTTCTCCAATACTTCACCCGGCGACGACGAGACGGCGCAAGCCGCCGCCAAGCTGCAAGGCCTGGTCGCGGCTCGGCGCGAGGCCATGGCGCTGGTCGAGAAGGCCCGCGAAGACAAGAGCGATCGGGCCGAGTGGGAAGCCGCGCACAAGCTGGCCAGCGCCGAAGCGCGGCTGATCGAATACGCCGACACGCTGTCTCAGGTCGACGACCGCGAGTTGGCTGCCCTGCGCGATCAGCACGTCGGCGTGCTGACCTTCCTGGCCAAGCGCTATGGGCAAAGCGACCCGGCCCGGTGCCAATCGATCTGGTCCGACATAGTTGGCCACCTGGTCGAACTCAACGGCGCCGAGCACTGGACGACGCGCACCGCACGCGGCGAACATGCCCGACTGTCGATTGTCGTCGGGCTCAGCCAGGCAGACCGCGCCGCGCTGGCACACGCGCAAACGCTACACGACCAGGTCGAAGCGTTGCGAATGCGCGGCCAACTGAACGAGGCGGAAGAGGCTGCTCGCCGCGCGCTGGCCGAGCGCACGCGTCTGATCGGTCCGCATCAGCCGCACACGATGGCCACGCTGAACAACCTGGCGCTGGTGCTGGCCGACAAAGGCCAGTGGCACGAAGCGGAGTCGGCCTATCGCGCAGCGATTGCGGCTGACGCGCAAGCCCTTGGGCGCGATCACCCGTCGTACGCGCTTGGCCTGACGAACTTGGCCGACGTGCTGCTCGCAACCTGGCGACTGGCCGAGGCCGAACAACTCGACCGCGAGGCGCTGGGCGTCTTCGAGGCGGCCTATGGGCAACAACACGAGGAGTATGTCCGCACGTTGAGCACGCTGGGACTGAATCTTACGATGCAGGGCAAGTACGATCTGGCGCGTCCGTTAGCCAGCGATGCGGTCGAGCGCTTCGAGAAGCTCACGCCGCCCGATCCGCTCGGGCACGCCACCGCGATGAGCCATCTGGCGACGCTGGAGCACGCGTCCGGCCGGTCGGCGGAGGCGGCCCGGCTGCATCGCCGGGCGGCCGACTTGTTTCGCGAGTTGCACGGGCCAGACAGCCCGCTCTACGCCCGCACGCTCGGCACGCTGGGCAACTTACAGCGCGAGCTGAGCCAATTCGACGAGGCCGAGGCGTCGTTGAACGAGGCGCTGGCGATCTTCAAGAGAATCGCCGGACCAGAGCACGTCGATCATGCCCGCGCGACGGTCAACCTGGCGCTGCTGCGTCACGACCAGGGGCGGTTGGACGAAGCCGAGACGTTGCTCGACGGCGCGATGCATCACTTGGAACAAGGTGTCGGAACGGCGCATCCCGATTTTGCCACGGCGCTGAACAATCGGGCCCTGTTGGCGCTAGACCGCGGCGACATGGAGCGCGGTGCCAGCTTGCTCACGCGGGCCGTGATGATCCAGCGAAAGACGGTGGGCGACCACCATCCCAGCTCGCTGGTCATACTGAAAAACCTGGCCCGCTACCACAAGGCCCGGCAGAACAAGCATCAGGCGCGCCAAGTGCTCGAGCAGGCCGCACAGATCGCGCTAGAAGCCTTTGGCGAGCAGCATCCGGAGTATGGGCGCGAGCTGGCCCAGCTTGGCGAGTTGGCCCGCGACGCGCAAGAGCTCGGCCTGGCCGAAGCGCTAACGCGCAAGGGCGCGGACTTGCTGGCCGAGAAGTTGGGCGATAAGCATCCCGAGTACGGTCGCGCGCTGGTGGCCGCGGCCCGCGTGCATGCGGCGATGGGGCAGCCCGAGCCGGGACTAGCGCTGGCCGAAGAGGCGGTTGCCATCCTGGGCGAGACCCTCGGCGAAGACAATCCTGAAGTGGCAAAGGCGCTGACCACGTTGGGCGACGTTTATACCGTTGCCAAGCACTACGACGACGCCGAGTCGGCCCTGCAAACCGGCACCGAAGTGCTGAAGCGCCGGCTCGGCCAGAAGCATCCCGAATATGCCGCGGGCCTGGAACTGATGGCCAAGGTCCACGCGGCCAAGGGCGATCCGCAACAGGCCGAACGGCTGTTGGTCGAGGCGTCGACCATCGTCGGCGATGCGGTGGGCAAGCAAAATCCGCGCTACGCCCAGTTGCTCAACGAACTGGTGCCCATCTATCAGACGTTGCGGCGGCCGGACCTGGCCGAGCAGTTGCAGCGCGAAGCGGCACAGATTCTCTCCCGGGCCGTTTCGCCGGCGGCCGAAGCCGCGATGGCTCGCTTGGAAAAAGAGCTGGCTCCGGCCGCACGTTAATAGACGCTCCCGCCCGGCCGAACTCTGCTACCAGAACCTCTGCGCCCGGCGGTGCCAATCATGGCGCTGCCGGTCTTGTCTGCGACAAATCGCGGCACCGCGGTCGCCCCGTTGTGTTTCATTCGGCGCCGGAGCGAATAGAATGGTGTCCGACGGGCGCAGCCGCGGCGACGCGGCCCACTGCGCCGCTACACAAACATTCATCAGAACGAAGGGAACCACGCCATGACACCGCGCGTTCGCTTGCAGTTCTTGGTCGCACTGGCCACTGGCGTCTTGTTGGCCTCCGCCACGACGGCCTCCGAAGCCCGCGCGGATATCTCGGGCGAATGGGCCTTCGAGGTCGAGATCGCCGGAAACACCGGCACGCCGACCTTCACGTTCGAGCAAGACGGCGAAAAACTGACCGGCACGTACAACGGTCAATTCGGCGAGGCCGACCTGAAGGGCACCGTGAAGGGCGATAAAGTCGAGTTCTCCTTCGAGCTGCAAGCCGGCGCAACGGCCGTCTACAAGGGCAAGCTCGACGGCGAGACGATGAAGGGCGACTGCGACTACGCCGGCCAGGCCGAAGGAACGTGGACCGCGAAGAAAAAAGAAAAGGAGTAGCGGCGCGCTGCGGCGCCCGATGCAGCCCAACTCACCGACCGAGTACCACTGCGCAAATTAAAGTTGACCAGACCCATTCCGCTTTGTTCGCAGCTTGAGGAATTGCCATGTTCGCATCGAAGCCTGTCCTAATGAACGTCGCGGCAATGGGAGTGTTCGCCATGATCGGACTTTCGGTGGTGCCGTGTCGGAGTTGGGCTTCGGGCTACGATCGGCCGACCGACAATCCAGATCAAAGTCGCTCTGTCGTGGTGGCAACCAACGGCATGGTCGCGGCCAGCGTTCCGTTGGCATCGCAAGTCGGGCTCGACATTCTCAAGCGCGGCGGCAACGCCGTCGACGCGGCCATCGCGGCCAACGCCGTCAACGGGTTGACCGAGCCAATGAGCTGCGGCATCGGCGGCGACTTGTTCGTTATCTATTGGGACAACAAGGCGCAGAAGCTCTACGGGCTGAACGCCAGCGGCCGCAGTCCGTACAAGCTCAATCGCGAAGTGTTCCGCGAAAAAGGCCTCTCCGACATTCCCGGCTTTGGCACGCTGTGTTGGAGCGTGCCCGGCTGCGTCCAGGGCTGGGAAGATCTGCACAAACGATTCGGCAAGCTGCCGCTGGCCGAGGTGCTCCAGCCGGCGATCGACTACGCGGAAAATGGGTTTCCCGTCAGCGAAGTCGTGTCGGTGTATTGGAACGGAACGGCGGCCGGGCTGCGCCGCTTTCCCGATACGGCCGCGACGTTTCTGGTCGATGGCCGGGCGCCGCGCGAAGGCGAGGTGTTTCGCAATCCGAATCTCGCGGCCAGCTACCGGGCCATTGCAGCCGACGGCGCGAAGGCATTTTATCAGGGCGACATCGCGCGCAAGATTGTCGCGTGTAGCGAGGCGAACAACGGCTACATGTCGCTCAAGGATCTGGCCGACCATCACTCGGATTGGGTCGATCCGGTGTCGACCAACTACCGCGGCTACGACGTCTGGGAACTGCCGCCGAACGGCCAGGGAATCGCCGCGCTGCAAATCCTAAACCTGATCGAGCCGTACGATATTCGCGCGATGGGCCCCGGCAGCGCCGAATGGTTCCACCTGTTCACCGAAGCCAAGAAGCTCGCCTTTGCCGACCGCGCCAAGTTCTACGCGGATCCGGATTTCGGCGAGTTGCCCGTGGCCGAACTGATCTCGAAGCCGTACGCCGAACGGCGCCGCAAGCTGCTCGACTTGCAAAAAGCCGCCACCGATATTCCCGCGGGCGATCCGAAGCTGGCCCACGGAGACACCATTTATTTGACCGCCGTCGACAAGGACCGCAACTGTTGCTCGCTCATCCAGAGCAATTACGGCGCGTGGGGATCGTACATCGTGCCCAGCGACGTCGGCTTTCCAATCCAGAACCGCGGCGCGTTGTTCGCGCTGGACGAGGAGCACCTCAACCGCCTCGAACCGCACAAGCGACCCTTCCACACGATCATTCCGGCGATGGTCACCAAAGACGGCAAGCCGTGGCTGAGTTTCGGCGTGATGGGTGGCGACATGCAAACGCAAGGACACGTGCAAATCCTCGTCGACCTGATCGACTTTGATATGAACGTCCAGCAAGCCGGGGATCAGATCCGAGTCCGCCACGACGGAAGTGCCACGCCCACCGGCAAGCCGGGCAAGTCCGACGGTGGCCGGCTAATGGTCGAGCCGCGCACCAGCCCCGAAGTGATCGCTGCGCTGGAGAAGAAGGGGCATCACGTTGAGAAAGCGCGCGGCGTCGGCTTCGGCGGCTATCAGGCGATTCAAATCGACTGGGAAAACGGCGTCCTGCACGGGGCGACCGAACCACGCAAAGACGGCGTCGCGGCCGGCTACTGAGTCGCCGCGGAATCCGCCGTGGACCGCCAGTCTGCCGCCGACAATTTCGGCCCGCACGAGTCGCAAAGAATCGACCGACGCTGCCGCCGGGCGATTTTTTGGGCAAATCTTCGCAATCCTTGCCGCCACAAATCGGCCACACGCTCCGGCATGTTGATTTGCGGCAAACCGGGTAATTACTCTAGATCCTGGCTCCCAAGTCGGCCCGGCCAAGCGGCGCTGCTCGAAAAAACCCATCGCAGACCGTTGATGTGGCTGCCCAGGCGCTTTACGACGGCCGGGGCGTTTCGCTATCGTGGTTCGCGATAGCAGGAGGAATACCGTGCACGGATCGCGCAACACACCACGAGCTGACTCCACGGTCTTCCGGTTGAGGGCGAGGAATGTTGAAGTCGTTGTTGTTAGTGGCGGGCCTGCTGCTCGTCGATGCAGAGCCCCATCACGAAACGGCAACTACGTCGGCCGCGACCACCGTTTCCTACGATCAGGACGGAGCCCGCATGGCTGCCGTGCGGGTCAAGAACTGGACCAGCGGTTACATGCGCCAGGGGCAGAGCGTTAGCGGCACGGGAACGCTCACCGGCATCTACGGTGACCAGGCGCTGGTGTTGACCGCCGGGCACCTCTTCGAAGAGAAGATCGGTCCGATTACCGTCGAGTTCAACGACGGGCAGCGCTCCGGCGCGCGACTGCTCGCGCTCGACAAGCAACTCGACGTCGCCGCGCTTTGGATTTTCGCACCCAAGGACATCCGACCCATCCCGCTGGCCAAACGTGATCCGATCTTGGGCCAGCGCGTCGAGATCTGGGGCTATGGGCCCAAGCGTTTCCGATCGTTCTTAGCACGGGTGTCGCGCCCGATTCCGATGTCGGACGACGTGCCCGATAGCCTGGTCGCTGCCCAGGGCGTGCTCGATCGCCAGGTCACGATCCCCGGAGACAGCGGCGGCGCCATGGTGTATCAGGGCCAAATGGTCGGCGTGCACTGGGGGTACCGGGGTGACGACCAAGACCCGCGTCGCAGCGTCCATGCGTTGGGTTGCAGCACGCTCAACGATTGGTTGCGGCGCGAGCTGGATCCGGTCGTTTGGCAAACTGTCTCGTTCAGCGAGAACTAGGTACGCGGCCGGCTCCGGCAGCGTGCGTGCCGCGCGGCAGGTATTTGCAGTAGCCACCCGGACCATTGTTGGTGCTAGCAGGCCGCACAGTACGTCCACCCGCGCCCAACGACCGGCGGGCGCCGTAGTTTTGCAGACGCTGCGCGGTAAGGTAAGGTATCCGTGCCCGGCGGTGTTTTATTGATAGCTAGCCGAATAGTGGGCTGGTCGTGTTGAACAAGATTGCCGCAGTCGCCGGGGCTTCCGCTGGTCGCCCCTGCCCCGTCGGCTGTCTAGTACTCAATGACGAGCCGGCCCGTGCCGCGTGAACTCCCCTGCCCCGATTCGCTCGCGCGAAGGACCATCATGCACATCAACCCTACGTCGCTCTTGAAACTGCTCACCCCCGTGCTTCTAGGTATTGCCATGATGCAAGGCTCGACCAGCTCTGCCGCGGCCGCCGATGCGCCGAAGATCGGCAATGCCGACGAAGCGGCCCGCGCGTTCCTGGACCACTGTGAAGCCAAGGTGCGCCCGTTGGAGATCACGCTGAACCGCGCCTGGTGGGATGCCAACACGACCGGCAAGGACGAAGCCTTCGCCGCCAAGGTGGCCGCCGAGAACAAGTACGACGAGGCCCTGGCCGACGAAGAGCAGTTTGCCACGCTCAAGGCCATCAAGGAGGCCGGACCGAAGGATCCGCTCCTGGCCCGGCAGATCGACGTGCTGTATCGAATCTACTTGGAAAAACAGGTCGACCCCGACTTGCTCAAGCGCATCGCATCAAAGGCCAATGAAATCGAGCAGGCATTTAACGTCTATCGCGCCAAGCTCAACGGCAAGGAGATCACCGACAGCGAGGCCCGGCGTGTATTGAAGGAATCCAAAGACTCCGCCCAGCGGCAGGCCGTTTGGGAGTCGGGCAAGGGAGTCGGCGCCGCGGTGGCCGAAGATCTGCGACAGTTGGTGCTGCTGCGCAACGAAGCCGCGCGCCGAGCGGGGTTTGCCGACTTTCACGCGATGCGGCTCTTTCTGGCCGAGCAGGACCAGGCCGAAGTGCTTAAGCTGTTCGACCAGCTCGACGAGTTGACGCGCGAACCGTTCGCCAAGGCCAAGGCGGAAATCGACGTCGCGCTGGCCGACTACTGCGGCATCCCGGTCGATGAATTGCAGCCCTGGCATTACCAGGATCCGTTCTTTCAAGAAGCGCCGGCCATCTCGGGCGTGAGCCTCGACAGCGTGTTTGCCGACACCGATATCCAGGCGATTTGCCGGCGGTTCTATGCCGGCATCGGACTGCCGATCGAAGACGTGCTCGCGCGCAGCAGCTTGTACGAGGAGCCAGGCAAGAGCCCGCACGCCTTCTGCACCGACATCACCCGAACCGGCGACGACGTGCGCGTGTTGGCCAATATTGTGCCCAACGAATATTGGATGGGTACCATGCTGCACGAGCTGGGCCACTCGGTCTATTCGAGCAAGAACATTCCCGACACGCTGCCGTATACCCTGCGCACCGACGCGCACATTCTGTGTACCGAGGGTGTGGCGATGATGTTCGAGCGGTTCTCGAAAAGCGGCGAGTGGCTGCAAGCAATGGGCGTCACGGTGCCCGACCCAAAGGCCTACAGCGCGGCCGGAGCCCAGATGCGGCGGCATCAGCTTTTGATCTTTTCACGCTGGTGTCAGGTTATGCTCCGGTTCGAGCAGCAGATGTACGCCGAGCCCGGACAGAACCTGAACGACCTTTGGTGGCGGCTGGTCGAGAAGTATCAGCTCATCAAACGGCCCGCCGGACGCGACGCGCCCGACTATGCCGCGAAGATCCACGTCGTCAGCGCCCCGTGCTACTATCACAACTACATGATGGGCCAACTGTTCGCCTGCCAGGTTCACGCGACGATCGCCCGCGACGTGCTCGGCGCCAGCGACATTCCCAATGCGTTCTATACCGACGACAAGCGTGTCGGCCAGTACATGCAGTCTCGAGTGTTCGCCCCGGGCGCAACGCTCAGTTGGAACGCGCTGACCAAGCACGCCACCGGCGAGGATCTCAACGCCAAGGCGTTTGCGGCCGAGTTTGCCGCGGACTAAATTCCCCGCCAGCGACAGGTTCGGCGGGCCACGTCGTCCATCGGCCCGTTCTAGCGATATCGTGGATACTGGCGCTTCCGGGTCCGCGTTGCGTCGCCGGACGCCATTCCATTCCAATAATCGCCCCCGCGGGGCGAATAGCCGGACGACGGTCCGCGCCGTCTTCGATCGCTCAGCACGAAGTTGATTCGCCGCGCGGGCCTCTGCTATATTTGCAGGTTCTGGGTCCACTTTTTCATGAGGAGCGAGTCCAATGCGCACGATCGTCTGCTGTTGCCTGTTTGCATTTCTGGCGAATGACGTTCTGGCCGACTCGATCGAGCCGCCGGTCGAAGACAAGCGGCTTCCCGTATCGACGCTGGTGCGCGAGGACGTGTTCGCCGGCTGGCAAGAAGATGACATGGAACGCTACGCCCGCGCCGAGAAGAACCTTGAAATTCTGCTCGAGCAGCGCCCCTTCTCGAAGCCCGAGATTCTAGCCTGGCAAGGTGGCACGAAGATCTACCGTGCGATTCTTGCCACGGAAGCCGGCAACAACGAAGAGTTCGAAAAGTACTTCCAGGAAGCGCGCGACTTGTTTGCCCAGGCGCGCAAAGCCGGACCCAAACATCCAGCCGTCGCCGCGATCGTCGGCGGAAGCTACGTCCTGTTCGCCGACCGCCTGCCCGAGAAGTACCGCGATGATGCACACGCCGAATGCTACGACTGTTACACGATTCTCTGGGATCAGCAGTCGCGGGCGTTGGAACGATTACCGCTGCACATCAAGGGCGAGTTGCTCGCCGGGCTGGCCCAGTCGGCCCAACGGACCGGTCGCGACAAGGAGCTGGGCGAGTATCTCGATAAGATCATCGAGGTGATGCCCGATTCGCACTATGCCGAGATCGCCGAAGACCGGCAGACCGCTCCTGTCGCGGCCGCTAAGGGGAGCGTATCGTGGCACTTTTACCACGACGAGGGTCGTCCTTGGTCTCGCATGGCAAAGCTGGAATCGAATTGATCGGGTGGTTGCCGGTTGACGGCCCTTGCACTCCGAGCCGTGGGCCGCATCCATGACTACTGCCAAGCGTTCCAACGGGCGCATTTCGGCCTGACTGCGACCGCTTGGCGCTCACGCGGCACTCCGCAGCGCCAGCGCGTGGTCGTTCGCTCACGCCGTAGACCCCCTGCGAGTTTGTGACATGGCCGACACACTGGACGATGGCGATCGTGAGCGGATCATCGACGCGCTCTACGCGGGGCGCCGGATCGACGCGGTCAAGATCTATCGCCAGGCTACCGCGACCGACCTGACCTCGGCCAAGCGCTTCATCGACCAGCTCGAAGCACGGCTCCGCGAAGAATCGCCGGAAAGCTTCTCGGCGCCGGCTCGTAAGGGATGTGGAGCACCGCTGCTAATCGTGATCGTCGGGGTGCTCGGCGCGGGCATCGGGTTCTACTTCGCCGAGGTTGCCGGCAAGCGCCCCGCTGGTCCACCTCCGGCACCTCAGCCCGCGATTGGCATGCCACAGCCGCCCGCGCAGCAATAGTGCGGACGGCAGGCCTGCGCCAAGCAACTGTCGGATCGCCTGACCGCGTGCCGCGCCGCATCCGCGCTGGCTAACGGCGCCACCTTCGACAGCCTCGGGCCGTCTGTGTGCTACCTCACAAAGCATGATTCGCGGGCGAACCATCGCAACGGTCGATTGGGGTAGCGTGGGCACAATGCGTTGCCATTGCATGCCAGCACCGCATTGCGCGTTTGCTTTTTTTCGACCGTGATTGGTGAACCCGTCGAACCAACGCGACGTATCAACCTTGCTACGGAAACGTCGCGAGACCGGTGTCCAGTGTCTAGCGCGAACGATTCTCGCGAACAAGTTCGTCGCATCCCGTCATCATTTCAATTCATCTTTGTCAACGTAGCGTACGTCGGTCGGACCGAGACGACTCGTTCCGCGCGAGTTGCCCTTTCCGCAGCATAGCATTCACCCCAGGCCCCGAACGTTGCGCCGCCGTTGGCGCAACTTACAAGCTGCCGGTGCGGCTGCCGACGCGCCACGGCGCATCCCCGCCGTCGGTGTGGC
>CALFYT010000012.1 GCA_937952415.1 uncultured Planctomycetaceae bacterium
AGTCGCAAGAAGCCACGGCCCCATGCCGGGCGTCGGCGCACAAATTTTAACTGCTCGTTTTTACGGATTCGATTTCGATCCCTCCCAGGCACCGCTGCGCGCGGACAGATCGCCAAGGGAAACGTACCGCCGCGCGCCGCGCGGTTGGTCCGTCGTTGCACGGCCATCCGGCCGTTGGTATTCTGCCAGGCAAGTTGTGGTGTCGTCCAACGACGCGCCCGATGCCGCATGCTGGTCAACGTTCCGTGCCATGCCGGCCGTCGTCCGCACTGCCCATTCGGACACTTCCCAACACGAATCGAACATGCCAAGCCATTTGCTACCCGTTGCATCGCTCGCGCGTCCGGCGTTCTGGGCCGTGCTCGCGGCGCTCGCGCTGGCAGCCGTTCTGATGGGGCCGGTCGTCCACAGCGCGGCGGCTGCCGAAACGCGGCCCAAAAAGATCGTGCTGCTGGCCGGCACCGTGCATCAAGGGCCCGGCGGTCATCCGGCCGGTACGCACGAGTACGCACTGGCCGCGCGATTGCTCAAGCGTTGCCTCGACCAATCGGCCACCGCCTCCGGGATCGAAACAGAAATCCATTTCGACGGCTGGCCGCGCGACCCCAAGACGCTGGACGACGCCGACACGATCGTCGTACTCTCCGACGGCGCTGACCGCAATGAGCAGGATCATCCGCTGCTGGTCGACGATCGGCTCGACGTGCTGGCCCGGCAGATGGATCGTGGCTGTGGGTTGGTGGCGATTCACTGGACCGTGTTCGTCCCGCAACAGCGCGGCGGCGACGAGTTCTTGGAATGGATCGGCGGCTACTTCGACTATCAAAGCGGCGGCGGACCGAGGAACTGGTTCTCGAAGATCCAAACCGCCACCACCACGTGCCAGCCGACCACGCCCGCGCATCCCATCAGTCGCGGGCTGGAGCCGTTCTCGCTCCGCGAAGAGTACTACTACAACATTCGCTTCCGGCCCGACGATCCGCGGCTCGTCCCGATTCTCACGACGCCGATCCCCGGCGAGGCAAAGCCGCAAACCGTCGCCTGGGCCGTCGAGCGCGCGGGCGGCGGGCGTGGGTTCGGGTTTACCGGCGGGCATTTCTTCGACAACTGGGGCGTCGCGCCGTTTCGCCGGATGGTGCTCAACGCCATCCTCTGGACGGCACACGTTGACGTCCCGGCCGGCGGTGTGCAATCCAAGCCGACGATCGACGACGCGCCGGCCCGCCGACCGGCCGACGAGCCGATCGCCTGCGTGATTGTCACCGGCCATCAGCATTCGGCACACAAGTGGCGCGAGACGACGCCGGCGCTCCAGGAAGCCTTGGCCCGCGATCGCCGCATTCGGATAAACGTCGTCACCGATCCGGAGTTCCTGGCCAGCGACGAATTGAACGACCACGACGTGGTGCTATTGAACTACTGCAACTGGCAACGGCCCGGGCTGAGCCGCGCGGCGCAAGACAACTTCGTCCGGTTTCTGAAAGACGGCGGCGGGCTGGTCATCGTTCATTTCAGCAACGGCGCCTTTCACGCGTCGCTGCCGGAGACCCCGGCCTCCGACTGGCCCGAGTATCGCAACATCTGCCGCCGTGTGTGGGACCACGCGCCAGGCCGCTCGAGCCACGACCCGTACGGGCCGTTTCAGGTGCAGATCGTCAAGGATCATCCGATCACGCTCGGGCTGAATGCGTACGAGACGATCGACGAGTTGTACTGCAACCAACAAGGCGATCAGCCGATCGAAGTGCTGGCCACGGCCCGCTCGAGCGTCACCCAGCGCGACGAGCCGATGGCGTTCGTCTATCCCTACGGCAAAGGCCGCGTGTTTCAAACCGTGCTGGGGCACGCCGCCGAGTCGATCCGCGTGCCGGGCACGGCCACGCTCATTCGCCGCGGGGTCGTGTGGACCGCCGGTCGCGCGCAACAAACGGCCAGCGACTGAGGCGTTTTGGATTCTTCAAAGAGCGCGAACGGAATCATGCCGGCTCCCTACGAACATCCGATCACGGTCACGCCCGACGACATCGATCGATTGGGCCACGTCAACAACCTGGTCTACCTGGCTTGGATGCAGTCGGCGGCGCTGGCCCATTCGGCCGCGCTGGGCTGGGCGACCGAGCGCTACCAGGAGCTCGACCTGGGCTGGGTGGTCCGCTCGCACCAGATCAAATACTTGCGGCCCGCGTTCCTGGGCGATGCGGTCATCGTGCGCACCTGGGTCGCGGGGATGAAACGGGCCTCGTCGCTGCGCAACTACAAGATCGTGCGCGCGGCCGATCAGGCCGTGCTGGCTTCGGCCGCGACCGAATGGGCCTTCGTCGAACTGTCGACCGGCCCGATCAGGCGCATTCCGCCCGAGGTGATCGAAGCCTACCAGGTCAGCCAGGAAGAGTAACCCGGCGCGGCGCTTCCGGTCGCGCTGCCCCACGGCACGGCTGCACGCGCAGCGCAACACACGACCCGCAGCCCGCGACGTTACTTCTTCAGCCGTCCGTGGCGATGTCCGGCCACGGCCATCGGCATCGCGTAGACCGTGCTGGGCGTGGTCACGACGAGCGTCTTAAGGTCCTTGCCCGAGAAGGCACAGTTCGTCGGCGTCTTGGGCACCGGGATCACGCCCAGCGTTTCGCCCGCCGGGTCGACGACCTGGATGCTGCTGGCGGCCGGCACCGTCAGGTAAAGATTCCCCTTCGAGTCGATGGTCATGCCGTCGCCGCCGCGCTGCGGAAACTTCTCGACCGACGCCATCTTGCAGAACACTCGACCCTGCCCGATCACGCCGGGCGACTTGATGTCGTAGACCATCACGTCCGCGCTCCGATACGGCAGCACGTACAGTTTCGTCTCATCTGGCGACAGCAAGATGCCGTTGGGAAAGTTCAAGTCGTCGCCCAGTCGGGTGACCGTGCCGTCGGCCGCCGCATAGTAAAAGGCCGCCTTGTCTTGCGACGCCTGGCCGAACTGCGGATCGGTGAAGTACACGCCGCCCACGCTGTCGACGACCAGGTCGTTCGGCGCGTTGAACCGCTTGCCCTGGTACTCGCTGGCAAAGGGCGTGATCTTCTTGGTGTCGACGTCGACCTTCACGATCCGGCCCGCCCTGCCCTGGCAGCCGAACAGCGTGCCGGCGGCGTCGAACATCAGGCCGTTGATGCCCTGACTGTCGTCGAGCAGCGTTTCGACGGTGCCGTCGTCGGCCACGCGGTGGACCCGCCCGGCGAACACATCGGTGAAGTAGAGCCGTCCGTCCGCATCGGCGGCCGGGCCTTCGGTAAAGCGAAAGCCCTCGCCGACGACCGTAACCGGGTCGGTCGGCCCGATGCCTTCGATCGGCTTGGGCTGGTCGGTATTAGGCTCGGCGGCCAGCGCCGGCGCGGCAAGTACCATAACCAAGGTAATGACGATCAGATGACGACACATCGCGTTGGCTCCCGTTCGGGTGTTTTGATGTCGCTGCCGGCTGAGCCCATTTATCGTAGCAGCGTCAGCCGGGCGGACCAAATAATCAACCGAGCACGGCAGTTGGACGGCAATGCGCGAATCGACGGCGTGGTGGAGGTTAGGAGATGCACTGACTTATACGCCACTTGCCTTTGGACGGATACTGTTCAGAATAGAAGCCCCGATCTCCGGGTTATACTGTAGCATTCGTTCATGGCCGAGAACGACGAAGCGTCCAAAGCCATATTCTCCGGACACCGCGATGGCGACATCGTGTCCATCTTCGAGGACGGGTTTCACTTTGGCGGCGGTTGCCTCAACGCGAGACGGCGCCCATTGGTCTAAGTGCTTCCAGTCTTTGAAGCGTCCAAATACGTTTTCATCTGCCGTGTCGGGATTCGGCGCGCCAACATTCTCTCCCGATATTTGAAACCCAAGTTTTCGACCTAGGACGTTAAGTGGAAACAATTCGACTGGTTTGTTGCCGTACTGATCGTAGCACCAAGACCAAGCTTGGCCTGCGCAAAGCAATCCACCGCCAGCATCGACGAACGCCGAGATTGCGACGATTTCCTCGCTCGAAAATTGCGACCCGCCTTTGTGGCCTGATCCCGTCAGGACGATGATTCCGAAATCCTTTAGCGCGGCGTTGTCGAGTGGGCGATCGATTGACGTGACCTGATAGCCCTCTTGTTCAACATTCATTTGAAACCCGCTCAGGTCGTAGGCGTATCCAGGGCGCACCAAGACCTTTGCGCTTCTCTTGTCATCGAATGCTTCGCGCGATGCTTGACTTTCGAGCCGTGGAGGTGCCTCCGATGCAGAAGCGCCCTCAGCGTTCTGTGCGATGCCCTTCAGATCAATCGCCAGCTGAATTACAAGGTCGACGTCGGATTTGAAATATGAGACGGTGTGCTGTCGTTGAAGGTTATCTTTGAGTTCCCTGAGCTTGTCGATCCCTGTTTGAGAATTGTCGAAGTGTCTTGGAAGAACTCGGACCGATTCGTCTTTAATATACGCCAGAACCGGTTTTTTACACTCTAGCGCACGACGATACTCAAGTTCAGTGAATGACAGGCCTTCTGGCTCGGAAACGCTTCCATAGCGATGACCTAGAACGATCACGAAGATATCGCAATCTTCTACCTCGCTTAAGCACTTCTTCAGAGGTGGCCGAGAATCGGCGCCGAATACTTCCATCGAGTTGTGCGGCAGCTTGAGCCGCTGGAGGACGGCAAGTATCGCCTCCCTTTCGGGCAACAAGTCCAACCTCGGACTGCTTACAAAAATCATGGGGATGTTTGCCATTGGAGCTTCCGTCAACGTAACCGCATTTCGCGTCGGGCGGATTCGAGCGCTGCGCGTCCTTCGAAGTCAGCCAGACTGACCCAAACAGTTTAACAAAGCGGTGCGCGGCACCTAGCATGCTTGCCACACCTTCTACCGTTGCGTTTTCGTTCCTCAGACTGAATCGCCAACGCCTACCTTGTGACCAAAACCGGCTGAATTGATAGAATCGCGTAGCGACATGCAACCTCTATGGCAGCCATATCCGCCGGACCGAGAGATAGTGGGGCGATTCTCCACCGGCGCGAGTGCGGTCTTTCAGCGGGGGCAGCCGCCGCGGCAGTCACTCGAAGCATGGCCGTGGAGAGAACACGTCATGACCGACAAAACGGAGATCCTGACCGCTGAAGAAATGCGGCAATGGTACGGCGGTTTCTACACGAGTAGCCCGATGGTTCGTCTCGACCGAAGCAAAGTACCTGAGCAGTTCTGGCCGCTCCTTCCCTACGCTGAGTTTTGGGGGATCGCGGACGACTGGACGAGGGAAGATCTTATTGAAAAGGCCCCTCCTGAAGTGCTGCAGAACTTGAAGCAGGTGCTTGCTACATTTGATGAGGCTCTCGATGAATGGCTCGCGGGACCTGAAGCTGATGACCGAAGCCCCAGCGATGAATATGTCGCCTTTTGCGCGATGGGCATGGCCGCTGACTACATCTAGCGGCATCTCGCTGGTGGGAACGTCGGCGCAGGCTCTACCTACCGAATCCAACGCTTCAGAGTACGCGTGACGATTGGGCAGTGCGCCGATTGGGCCGTGCAAGGATCCCAAGCCGATGAGCCTTTCCGAGCGCGGGACGGTAGCGAGTGAGCACGAGCCGCACGCCGTTGATTAACCGCGGACACCCCAGAAGGAATCTCCGAATGTGGCCACTTTGCCGGTATAATCATCGGCGACAAAGCGGCATTCCATCGGAATCAGCCCGTTGGTGTCTCACTCGTAGAGACGTTAGACAGTGCCATACGGAGTCGCACCCATGGATGGGACGACAGTATCCCGGCGATTTGACGACCGAACAATGGCAGTTGATTAGGTACTTTTCGGCCGCGTGCGTCTGGTTTTCCACGCTCCGCTCGGCCCCGCGAGACATAGTCCGTCCGGCATTTGGAGATACAAGTCCTTTTGATACCTGGACATCGAATCAACGAGCTTCGCTACGTCAGGCTCTACGAGATTCACCACCCGAAAATCCACCACAGCACAAGCACAAGCAGAATGGCAAACAGCGCGCCACCCATTAGGTGCCATCCCGTGAATGGCCCAGCATTAGGCCCACCCCAAGGCCCCACAGCGTCGTCGATCTCTCGTTCGAGCGCGTCCCGTTCGTAGTCTGGCTCATCACTCATGCGGCCATTGTAACCATCCACTACCGTCCGAAACATGAAGCTTCGCGACCGCATTAAAGAGCTTCGCCGCGTCAAGGCGAGCGACATCCTGCCGAACCCAGCGAACTGGCGGACGCATCCGAAATCGCAGCAAGATGAATACAACGTTTCAAGATCTGCAGAACGAGAACAACCCACGAAACGGCGCGGTCGCTGGCGATCGTGAAAGAGTCGTATTGCTGCTGGATGAGTTGCGCAAAATCGAACCGCCCTTTATGTGTCAATTCATGGGCGACAACGGCTTCACCCTGCTCATCGGCGTTGCTTTCGACTTTGGATGCGCCCAGTATTCCTCCAACGATGGAATGCCCCCGTTCCTGATGGCCGTGTCCAAGGGCGACACGCCGGGTCGCAACGAGATGGAATTCCTCGTCGGTGACACTCCGACTCCGATCGATCGTCGATTCCGGATCGCCTTTGATGACTTGCTGGAAGTCGTTGCCGAGTTCGTCGCTACAGGCGAAAGAAGCGCTGGCGTGTCGTGGGAGGAGCTGCCCTAGCGTACAATGCCCACCGGCAGTTTCCAGAGCTCGGCAGCCGTTAGCACGAGCGCGAAGTCACGCGTCGCCGCGAATCGACTTGTGCTTGATGGCAGGGCGTTAACAATACGCAATGCGGTTCGCCAGCCCAAGCACGCCCGGTAGGATTCGAACCTACAACCCTCGGTTCCGAAGACTGCTGCGCGTCGGACGCAACTATAAACGGCCCCAACCAGTTGCGCCAAACAACCGACGCCGCGGTGCCCGTATTGGTGCCGAGCGCGTTGGAACCCGCCGAAAGCCCTCATTTCCCACCTGATTTGGCCCGTCTGGGAGTTGAGTGGGAACGTCTGCCCGATGCGATCAAGGCTGCGATCCTCGCGCTGGCTGACGCTGGGAGAACTCGCGATGTCTGACACGGTTCTTCGTCCAGACACGACGCGCGCTGCTGTCGAAGTGGGCCACAGCCAATGCATCGAATGGTATCACGAGGGTCAAACGCGAATCGTAGAGGTAGACGGCGTGCGGATCGAAGTTCGCTTTGTCGGCCGCAAGGGCCGACGAGCGCGAATCGCGATTATCGCTCCCCCGGGGGCGGCGTTTCTGGCGACAGAGCGTACTTCCTGACTTGCCTCGGTCGATGTGACCGAATCGTGCAGTGATCCTCCAATGCCGGTTATCGGGCGGCCAAGCGGGCGCAGGCATCAAGCGTCCAGGAATTCGCCAAGTTCCGGCTGCTCGATGTTCCCGTGATGGTAGAGACGGATGACGAGAGCCTCGAAAGCGTCTCGATGATCGACGATCAAGTTCTTTGCCCGCTCTTCAGCTTGTTGGACCAAGTCATTCCTGTGTTTGAAACCAGCTTGTTGGCCCAGCATCACGATCAACTTTAGATCGGAGTCGAAAACTCTGAATCTCGTATCCCATTCGTTCTTTATGCGATCACCGAATGGAGGGAGGAGTTGCTCAACCTCAATCTCCAATAGTTCGCCAGCAACGGCATAGGACAAGAATCGTATCACCGACTCGACAGCCTCTTGGGCACCCTTCCCGTGAGCATCAACGGCGGCAAAGACGTCTTGCAAGTTCTTCGTCCCTATATTTGCCTTCTGGCGTTGTCCTGCGGGAACGTCGACTTCAATTCGACAGATCTTTTCACCATAGTGATGGCCTACGAACGCATGGGCCGCCTCATGAAAGCAATGGCGCCATCGGCGACGGATTGCAACTCCCTCGGCGGTCCGATTGTTCTGAGCTTCATTGACACGCTGCATCAAGGGTGATAGCGCCGGGGCGGGCTGTGCTTGTTGATCCGCGTCGGTCATGGCGGGCTCCCTTACAGACGACTTGCCTAGCCAACTCCAGATAGCCTTGAACGGGTTCATCGTTGGTCGCTCGGTCGAGAACGGAAACGATCATTTTAGCGTATTCCGCAACCTGCCTTGGTCCGACACGCCAAGGCCTGTCACGCTCTGAGCCGGGCAATGCGACCGACGCGGATCGCTGGTGAAACACTCATGAAACAGGTGGGGTTCGACATGTGCCAACAGGATTAGCACTGAGGCGGCAGTCAACGGGAAGGTTTAGGTCGGTTGACCTGCAATGCGACGACGATCTTCTACATTGCGTAGGCGAACGTGCCAAGACGCTACTTATGATGCTACCTGGATGGACATACGCACGTAGAATCGCACAATGGAGCTTGGGAGCGGTGCCACGCACTTATCAAACGGCAGTCTTTCACGCTAGACTCATTCCGTCGGTCGTAAGCCGAACTCGCAAATCACCGTGCCGTTGTTTGGGTTGTGGAACGAGGAAACAGAGCCATCCTGCGAGATGACGAACACGACACTGTCTGGCACCGAGCGGGCGTAAAGAAGCGCCGATTGATGCCGCGAACCTCGGGATCCGAAGGTCTTTTGGTAGTCGATTGCCTCGCCATTCACGCCGATCAACTTCGGCGCTGATTCAAGCGCTTTTTGCCGGTCGATGATCGCGTTGAATGCGACGACATTGCAACCGTAAGTCAGCACGATCGCACCATCCACGCCCGAAAGACCAGCAATTGCTGGGAGACAATTCTCCAGTTGGTCGGTGGCCCGCGTCACATTCATCATGTACGGCGTCAGGTGCTTGCGATCAGACATATTTAGAAGTTCGTCGACGCCGCCAGCGGCATTCACCAATTTGGCCGACTCGTCCCAATAGCTGCACAGCAGCTCGTAAAGGCAAGTACACACCATTGGGCGAAATGAGGAAAAGCGTGTTGCCTCCAGTGTGTCGGCAAAAATCAGCAGCCCTCCATGTCCCAACCGAGCAATCTCTCGTACGAGGTCACTAAGGATGTCGTCCAGAGACTCAATCAAGCCGTCTCGGGCTTTACTGAGTTCTTTAGTGACTCGTTTCACGAGTCGCTTCATCGAATCACTAAATGCCAACGGTGCTTCCTCGGAAATGTGGCCTTCCCGAAACACCAAAGCAGTACCAGTGCAGGACACCTCGATTTGACCCGGCCCGTTGATTCGAACCTTCAGCGGATTGGCCATGCGCCCCGAGAGATAGCCATATTCGCGCTGGTTGTACAGCATGTTGACGTGAAATCCGTTGAGCGTGATGTGATCTTTTTCGCAGACGCATGCGATGTAGCTGCGATTGTCAATGGCGTGGGAGAGCTTAGCAATTTCCGCCGCCGATGATTCGCGAGGTTCGCTGAACAGAATGTGAAACTGAAATACGGCATCCTGTCGATAGCACATCAAGCAAGCGGTGGGATAGCGCCCCTCGTCCGGGATGAGGCTGGCATCGTACGCGGCTTTGATGAGTTCCGCGGCTGCTTGCCTAGTTGCAGGAAGTCCTCCCTGGCAGCGATACAGTTCGCTATCGCCTCTGATTGTGTCTTGGTGAACGCCATACATATCAGCAGCTCGCTTAGCGAATTCCCTGATGTCAGACATTGGCTATGCCCTCGATGAGGTTGAGTGCGAGTTGCTGTAAGAACGCAAGGTATAGCAGCAAGCTAGTACCGAAAGCATATCCTGTGAACGTTCAATTCGCACTAAGGCGCGTCGGACCGACGCACCGACGCGCCGAGCACCATCAGGATTGGTGCCGACCCCCCGACTTGTTACAATTAGTTAGCGACAGGCGATTCTCTGGTGCCCTGTCCGCCGTCCTGGATAGCCAGGGCCGCACTCCGCAACTCGGAGCCACCAGCACGATAGTGCTCACGCGCTCCTAAATCACACGTTGCGGAGAATCTCTAGCTCATGGCGTGGTTGCCGATCATCGGTTCATTGACCGGCGACGTCTGTCCACGTTGCGATCGCGGCAAACTCTACGTGCGCAGCACCCGACGAACGGGTGACCCCGGGCAGGTTCAGTACCTCTGTTGCTCCAACTTTCCAGCACGATTCGAGTCAGCCTGAGAACCGTTCCGCGCGGAGACGTGAGACAAGAACCAGAATGGAGAATAGGGCATGAAGACCGAAATACGCTCGACCGAGGACATTCGACCGTACCCTGCCAACCCACGCATGAACGACGGTGCCGTCGACGCAGTGGCGAGTTCAATTCGCGAGTTTGGTTTCCGGCAACCGATTGTCGTGGACGAAGCCGGCACGATCATCGTCGGCCACACACGTTGGAAGGCCGCCCAGAAGTTGGGGCTGGAGAAGGTGCCCGTGCATGTCGCGACCGACCTGTCTGCGGCGCAAATCAAAGCGTACCGGATCGCCGACAACCAAACGGCCCAACTGGCGGATTGGGACGTTGAGCTGTTGCCAATTGAACTGGCTGAGCTCGAGACACTCGACTTCGACTTGGGACTGTTAGGCTTCAGCGCCGACGAGCTCGACAAGTTTCTGCACACGGACATCCAGGAAGGCCAGTGCGATCCTGACGAAGTTCCCGCGCCGCCGGATGAGGCGGTCACGCAGCCGGGTGACTTGTGGATCTTAGGCGATCATCGCCTGCTGTGCGGTGACTCGAGCAAACCTGAGGACGTGGATCGTCTGACGGACGGCGCAACGATTCACCTCGTCAATACGGACCCTCCGTACAACGTGAAGGTCGAGCCGCGCAGCAACAACGCGATCGCCGCAGGCCTGAGTTCGTTTAGCGGGCCCAAACACCATCAGTCTCTCGACCTGGCCCGGCATCCCGAGAAGTCGAAGCCTACCGGTCGGAAGCTACGGGCCAAGGATCGGCCACTTGAGAACGATTTCGTATCCGAAGAAATGTTCAATGAGCTGTTGGCCGCCTGGTTCGGCAACATCGCCCGCGTGCTCGCACCAGGCAGGGCATTCTATGTCTGGGGCGGATACGCAAACTGTGCCAACTACCCGCCGGTGCTCAAAACCTGCGGGCTCTACTTCTCGCAGGCCGTGATCTGGGTCAAAGAGCATCCGGTACTGACCCGCAAGGACTTCATGGGGAACCACGAATGGTGCTTTTACGGCTGGCGCGAGGGGGCGGCCCATCAGTGGCTGGGCCCGACCAACGCCGTGGACGTGTGGAGTGTGAAGAAGGTCAACCCACAGAGCATGGTCCACTTGACCGAGAAACCGGTTGAACTGGCAACGCGGGCCATGCAGTACTCGTCGCGTCCAGGCGAGAACGTGCTGGACCTGTTCGGCGGCAGTGGGAGCACGCTGATCGGGGCCGAACAGACGGGCCGCCGCAGCTATCTGATGGAGATCGATCCGCTGTACTGCGACGTGATCGTCCAGCGATGGGAGAAATTCACCGGCCGCAAAGGGGAACGTGTCGCATGCGTCACGTCCACCGCCTAACGACCTTTCAAGCAACGATGGCGAAATCCGACAAAGCGACCGTTTCGCGGCGGGTTCAGGACGTCGTGCGGCTGCTGCTGGCAGGCGCCGAGTTCGCCGAAATCCGGCAATATGCGTCCGCGCTGGAATGGGGCGTAAGCGACCGGCAACTACGTCGGTACGTGGAGCGCGCTTACAAACGGCTGGCCAAGTCCACCGCGCGCGACCGAGACCAACTGCTCGGCCGCCACCTGATGCAACGCCGGGCACTGTACGCGCGCAGCATCAAAGGGAACGATTTGCGGACCGCGCTGCAGATATTGCGCGACGAGGCCAATCTGCAGGGCCTGTATCCACCGACCAAGATCGCGCCAACGACACCAGACGGCAAGCGGCCTTACTCGCTTGACAGTCCAGGGCTTAGCCGGCAGGAGCGCCTCGTCCGGCAAATTGCAGCGGAGGTTCGCGGCGACAATGCGGAATTGCAGCTTATCGGCCAGGCGACGCCAGATTGCGTATATCGACTGCCAGACACGATGATGCCGCTGCAGATTCTCCATATCCTGGCCCTGGTCTACATCAACGAACAGCTCGAGCAGGCCGGGATCTTCCTGCACGCCATGTGGCGTGCCACCGTCGAAGAGGACGTCGACGGTACGTGGGACTTGGTCGCCCACCTTGCCGCCTTTCGGTTTCGGATCGGACGTGAGGCGTGGGAGCAGTTCACGCAGAAGACCAGCATCGATGCGCGATACCTCATCGACGGGAACTACCAGGGCGCTCTGCTGGATCTGTGCCAGGACAATATATGCCGGTTGGCTCCCACCGCCGACGAAGTGGCGTTGATCATCAAGCAAAGTGGCCGGGAAGTGGGTGCCCTGCAATCGGCGGATGGGCTGGCCCGGTCTTGGCGCCGATTGCTCACCCAGGTTTGCGGAGGGTAGCCGTGATTCTGGGTGCAACGAATAGGCCAAGCGCACTGACCCCACAGTTGGGCCCACGTGGCGATCAGTGGCCCGGCTTGGCCACGGACGCCCGCAACGAGAAAACGCCCCGACGTGGGGAACGTGGGGCGTTGGGGCGGAAGTCCAGGGGACGTCTATCCGTTGGCCACGAAGTGCCCCCGATCGGTTTTCTTGAAACGGGCTTCTTTGCCCTTAGCTGCGATCTCCCGGAGGATCGCGCTATAGAGCGTGGCATGCGGCGTCTTGCCGCCCGGACTGGTCCACAGTCGTTTGGCGGCCATCGCCTCGATCAACTGCTTGGCGTTCATCGGCTCTTGCGCTGCCGCCAGAACCTGGGCGGCAGCGTCCAGGGCGCTAAGCTTCTTGGGCTTGTCATTCGCTACCTTGGCCGCATTGGTCGGGGCCTTCTTCTTGCGCTTGGCCGTGGGCTTGGTCGCCGGCTTGGCTTTGCGCTTCGTGGGTTGCTTCGTCGTCTTGGTTGGCATTGGGGTGGTCCTTTCGTGACAAGAGTCAATAATCGGCTCGACCAACGTGGTCGGAGCCCAGGTGGTGATCGCTTCGCCGTCGAGGCGAACCGTCGCGCTTGCATCGCTGGCGCGCAACAAGACGCCGGCCAGTTCGGGCATGCCCGCCACTTGGAATCGGGTGCCGGCTGCCAGGCTGGCCAGGTAGTTCGCCATGATCGGTCTGGGGGGTTCGCGATGCGCCTCGTACCGTCACCACACATGAGCCATGACGGGTCGGAAACATCAAGCGGATGGGCCCGCGATCCAGAGTTGCCAAGCCCGGCAGAGTTAGGCCGACCTAAAACGGACGGTGCCGAAACGTGCGAGACGGGCCACGACGCGAGCCGTTGCGCGCGCACCAACAGGTCGACCGGTGCGCCGCACCGTGCGAACTCGGACCCAACATGGGCAAACTGGGTCCCAACTCGCTTGCATGGTTTGCAAACCCGAGGTAACTGGCTGACTGGCCGGCGCGCAAGCGCCCGGCTAAGGACAAACCAGCCAGTTCTTGGGGAGGCAACCGACATGGCCACCAGACCGCCACGTGCGCTGGACGTAACGAAGATTCTCACCCGCGGCGAACTGGGCGCCGTACTGGCCGATCTGGCGCGCAAGGCACCCCGCGCGCCCAACACACGGGTGAACCTGATCGTGTTCCGCCTGGCCGCCTGCTGTGGCCTGCGGGCCAGCGAGATCGCCCAGTTGCAAATCGACGACGTGCGGGTGGATCACCCGCGACCCCATTTACGGATTCGGGCATGCGCGTCCAAAGGCGGGCGGCCACGGATCGTTCCGCTGTGGTGGGACGGTGGTACGCTCGCCGACCTGACCGCCTGGAAACAGAAACGCCTCGATGAAGGCGCTGGCCCGCAGGCGTCGTACGTGTGCTCGCTACGACCTGGGCGCCCGGACCGGCCCCTCTCGCGGCACACTCTTCGAAAGCGTTTTCGGACGGCTTGCAAAATCCTGGGGAAGGATCGCCTGGCGACGCTTACGATTCACCACGGCCGACACACTTTCCTAAGCCACGCGCTGGCAGGCGGCAGAACATTGGCCGAGGTGCGCGACGCGGCCGGCCATTGGAACATCACGGTCACCAGCGGCTACCTTCACGCGGCAGTCGACGACGAACAGCCGGTGGGCACGCTGTTTGCCTATCCCCATTCTACGAAGAGCCCGACATGACACGAAGAACGAGCAAACGAACCGAGCTTTCCGAACGGCGCAAGGAAGTGGCTCACCTGCATTTTGAGGGTAACATGCAGAAGAAGTCTGGCGAACGGTTCGATGTCTTGCTGGGCACGGTCCTTTGCACGCCGTGAACAATTAGGTCGACGAACCGGTGCGTATTCAACGCTCTGCCCAACTTGGGCATGAACGACTGGTAGGCATCATGGGTTTTCAACGACGATTCCATGGGCCTTACCGACACCCGGCTATTAGCTCACTTAGTCATCAGGCATCTGAGGTCGCGGCACGTATCCGAGTTGTCAGCCGCTTACACCCCGGATAGGCTGGCTATTGCGCTGGAGAAACCGGGCCTGGGCAAGTCGCGAGGTTTTTCGGGAATAGCGCCAGCATGAAACTCAACGGACGGCTGGTCTCACGCGACCAACTGCACGAGGACAAGCGAGCCGAACTGCTGTGTCTCATGCAGCGGCACTACGACAATGTCGTGCCGAAATTGTTCGAAGCCGATCTGGCTGAAAAGAAATGGGTCATCCTGGTTACCGATCCGGCG
Organism: uncultured Planctomycetaceae bacterium; assembly: GCA_937952415.1. Taxonomy (GTDB): domain Bacteria; phylum Planctomycetota; class Planctomycetia; order Pirellulales; family PALSA-1355; genus CALFYT01. The sequence continues at coordinate 14,632 of CALFYT010000012.1, forward strand.
ACCAACGAACTGTGCGGTTTCTCAACGCAAATGATGCTGGACGCGACCGTGGAGGACCGGTCGGTCAAAGCGCTATTCTCAGGTGACACAATCATCGACCAAGATCATTGGGGCGACCAGGCGCTGGCCCACGTCTGGGGCAACTTTGCGCTCTCGCTGATCGACGAGCATCAGGACGAAGACCTGTACTGGTTCCTGATCTGTGGTGGCTACAAAACGTACCGGTTCCTGCCGGTTTTCTTTCACGAGTTCTATCCGCGGCACGATGCGAATACGCCGCCCCAAATGCAGGCTGTCCTCGACGGGCTGGCCAGTACAAAATTCGCCGACCAATACGACGCGGCCGCCGGCGTGATCCGAGCCCATGCCGACCAGTATCGATTGCGGGCCGGCGTGGCCGACATTACACCCGAGCGGCTTGACGATCCGCACGTTCGGTTCTTTGCCCAGCGCAATCCGGGACACACCGGCGGCGACGAGCTATGCTGTATCGCGCCGCTGTCTCGAGACAACTTCACCAGGGCGGCGTACCGTGTCATTGGCCACACTTCGTGAGAGCTTGCCCTAAGCAAAGGCCCGATTGCGAATACCCGCAGTGCTGCCGTGGCTAAATACGAATCGGTCAATTCGATCCTGGCTCAACTAAACAATGCCCAGTGGTGGCCGGCCGAAGTACTGCGGCGCCATCAGCATGGGTTGCTCGCGCAACTCGTCCGTCATGCACAAGCGACCGTTGCCTGGTACGCCGGTCGGCTGGACGTGGGCAGCCTGTTCACTGACAATGCGTTCGACGCCGATGCCTGGCGCTCTGTTCCGTTTCTCACGCGAACCGACATCCAGCAATCAGGAAGCGATCTGCATAGCACTCAGGTGCCGCCCGAGCATGGCCGCATCACGCGGCAGTGGACCGGCGGCTCGACGGGCACGCCGGTTGTGGTATTGACCACGGAGCTAGCGCTTCGTTTCTGGATCGCCAACACGCTTCGCAAACATGCCTGGCAGGGTACCGACCTGAGCCAGAAGCTGGCCGTAATCCGCTATCGCACCGACAACGCCGCCGATCCGCCGGATGGCGAAGGGCTATCGACCTGGGGCACGGCCACGGTGGGTCGGGTAGCGACTGGGCCGTGCGTCGTATTGAACGTCAAGAGCACGACGAGCGAGCAAGCCGTCTGGCTGGTGCGCGAACAGCCGGCGTATCTGCAGACGTACCCGTCGGTCGCCCATGCGTTGGCCCGGCATTTCCAAGAAAGCGGGTTGTCGCTAGCGAACTTGCGACAAGTCCTGACCTACGGCGAGGTGCTCGAGTCGCCGGTGCGCGCGGCCTGCCGGGATGCGTGGGGTGCCGACGTTGTCGACGCATACTCGGCCAACGAAGTCGGCCACATTGCCGTGCAATGCGCCGCGGATAGGCCATACCACGTGCAAGCCGAACACCTATTGGTTGAAGTGCTCGACGATGAGGGGAATTCATGTCAGCCCGGTCACACCGGACGCGTGGTTGTTACAGACTTATTCAACTACGCGATGCCGCTGGTTCGTTACGACATCGGCGACTACGCCGAGGTGGGCGAGGTGTGTTCGTGCGGGATCAATCTGCCGACTCTGTGCTCCGTCGTCGGCCGGCAGCGCAACATGTTCGTGCTGCCCAGTGGCGACACGATCTGGCCGGCACTGAGAGTCGATCCACTTGACGCCCTCGGTCCCGAACTTCCGATCCGCCAGTTTCAGGTGGCGCAGGTGAGCCGTACGCAGCTAGAAGCGAGGCTCGTTTCGGAGCGGCCGCTTGCTGAAGCCGAACAGGGCGCGATTCGCAAAATGCTGGCCGAGGCGACGAGCGACGAGTTCGACGTGCGGTTCGTCTACGTCGACGAAATCCCCCGAAGCCCGACGGGAAAGTTCGAAGATTTTCGCTGCGAGCTTCGGCGGCCCGAGTGACGTCGCTGACGGCGCATACTGGCTGCCGAGATGGCCCCCCGGTAGAGTCGCGTAGCAGCGTGATGCCGTCGAACCCGGCACCATCACTTCGCCGTTTCGCCGCAGCCGCACAGGCAACACCCATTCGCCGACTGGTGATTCATTGCGCCCCGGTCATCAAACGACTTAGGACACAGTGCCGTCCGAACGGCACTGTCAGGGGGAGTTGATTGGCATGTCGTGGTGACGACCAGCGAGTGAATCGACTAGAGGTTCGCTTCTTTACCCAGACTCTCTGGATCGAGGTTGAACGCATCTTTAAGGATGTAGTGGTGGGTTGAGACTCGGACCATATTGCGTGTGTTCTCACGGCCGCCAATTTCATCAGCCCCCCAAGAAATCATTTGACATAGTAGGCATTAGGGGTATAAATATGCCTGTCGCACTATAGGTGCGAACTCCCCGCCCCACCTCCTTCGGGTTCGTGATCGCCGACTAACGCCATCTGTTCTTGGGGCACGCGAACCCAGTCACGGGACATCACCCTCATGCCAGCGCTACGGAAATTGCGCGCCCTCACCCGGCGCAAGGACAATCGGTACCGACGCCTTCAACTTCAACCGCTGGAAGATCGAAGGCTGCTGGCGGTTGATTCGTTTTTCCAACATGGCGTTCTGACGATTCGAACGGATGCCGGTGAGATGGTCACATTAAAGTCTCACGAAGGCTCGGCGCAGTTGAATCTCGCGGCCCCCTCGGCGACCAAGGTCGCTACCGAGGACATTCGTGGCATCGTTTTCGCGCCCGGTCCCGATACGACACTCATCGACGTCTCGGGAATCAATCAAAACGCGTTTCCGTCGGTCGAACAGATTCTATTTGCCGACGGTCCGTGGATCGAGCTCGAAGAAACAATGGACGCCATCGAAGAAGTTCTGGGGCCGGGCTGGTCCACGAAACTTCTCATCCCAAGCGGCAGAGCCTATCTGGTCAACGCCTTGTGGAAGGAGCCACTGGCTGACGGCAGGCTTGCCAAGCAGTTGACCGACGCCGGCTGGAGCAATGCCGATGTCTTGCTCAACCGCATCGTATCTGAAGCAGGTCGCCGTGCAACCGTGCGCTCTGTGAACTTCGCATCAGCGTCTGAGCTGGGATTCAACGTGTTGTTCAACGGGCGCTTGCTCGATCCGGTCATTGCGAAGAGCTCCGACGAACCGTTTGCGATGCCGATGTCCGGCAGCGGAGACGAAGGCGACCCTGACCCTGATCCTGGACTTTATCTTTTTGGCGGGTCGAACAACGAGCCGCTTTCTGAAACTGGATATCGAGAAATTGTGTTTCAAGCGTGGTTGGAATCGGGCAACAGCAATCCAGTCACGTTCACCTGGGACACGCAGGCCGGTACCGCGACCAGCGACGTTGATTACACAGCTAGGTCTTCCGTCAGTGTCACCATGCCCGTGTCCCAGTACGCCAGCTCTGCGTGGCTGACGGTGGAGGTGTTAGGGGACACCGACTCTGAACCGTCCGAGACGTTTTCCGTTGCGATCTCGAATCTCACGAATGCCAGTTCAGCCGTGACGTCGGCCGATGGCACGATCTACGACAGGCCGAGTCTCGCTCATCAGTCGTTCAACGTGGCGGAGAACTCCAGCAATGGAACAATCGTCGGAACCATTCAGTGGGACGACAAGCCATTTGCGCCCGACGTGGGAAATCTTTCGTACACCGTCGAGAGCGGTAGCGGCCAGAACTACTTCGATCTGAACGGCACGACCGGTCAGATCACCGTATCTGATCAAGATGTACTCGACTTTGAAACGCTGCCGAACAGCTACGTGCTCAACGTGAAGGTTGCGCCTGAAAACGAACTGGAGTTTTCGGTAACCGCGTCAATTACAGTTAACGTCACGAATATCTATGAGCCCCCTTCGACCCCGCTACTTGATCCCGCCAGCGATTCGGGTATCCCGAATGACAACTGGACAAATGCGGACTATCCAGTCTTTGTTGGGTCGGCTGAGATCGGTGATACGCTTGAGATCTTCGCGGGTAGTGTGCTCGTTGGGAGCCAGGTTGTAGCCGATGGCACCTACGCTATCGCGCCCAATGTGGTGCTGACTGATGGTCCGCATGTAATTCAGGCCCGAGCGACGGCGGCTGGCGGTGGAGTCACATACTCCGCTGGTGCATTGATCCTTGTGGTCGATCGGTCTGTCCCCGGCACCCCTTCAGTCCCTATTTTGGATCCCGCGAGCGATAGCGGCCTTGCTGGCGACAACACTACTAGGAATTCAACGCCGGTTTTTGTCGGTGCGGCGGACGCGGGAACGACCGTACTACTATTTAGCGATGGGGTGGAGGTAGGGACGGGAATCTCTGTCGGAGGGCACTACAGGGTCGTCGTTTCAATGCTCAGCGACGGACTCCATGCTGTTGAGGCAATGGCCGTCGATCCCGCCGGGAACGAGAGCGGTTTGTCGCAGGCATTGTCGTTGACCATTGACACTCTACCGACCCAGCCGCCCGACTCACCGACACTCGATCCCGGTAGTGATAGCGGACTCCTAGACGGCGTTACGAACGTCACAACCCCGGTCTTCATCGGAACGGCGGTGGGCGCGTCGTCAATCGAGATCCTGAGCAATGGAATCACAGTCGGGAAGGGTCCAGTTACGAGTGGGCAGTATTCGATCCAAGTTGAAAGACTGAATCCGGGTCCGCATGGTATCGCTGCGATTGCGTTTGATGCAGCCGGCAATCCGAGTGCAGCATCAACAATCACCGACATTACGATCAAGCTTCCTCCAGCAAGTCCCTCCGCTCCGGTTTTGATCACCGCTGACGATAGCGGCCAATCCTCGTCGGATTCGATCACAAACGTGGCCGCACCCACGTTCACTGGCACAGCAGAGTTGGGTGCGACGGTCGAGCTTTTCGTCAATGGCGAGATGCTTGCGACCGGTGTTGCAGCGGACGGCACGTATGCAATCACAGTGCCAATCGGCAATGAGCTTCCCCACGGGGTACATACCGTAACGGTGAGGGCTGTCGATGAACAGGGAAGCGTTGGTCCGCAATCTCCAGCTACGATCCTCACCGTCGACCTGGGTGCGGTTGCACCCTCAGCACCGGTGTTGGATCCGGCTAGCGATTCGGGCAGTTCTCGCTCCGACGGGATAACGTATTTAACCAGTCCGACATTCGTAGGGAGCGCGGCGCCTGGAGACACGATAGTGTTGTCGATTGACGGAACAGTTGCCTACGTCGACGGATTGCCGCGAGACACTGCAGTCGCTGTGGATGGCCAGTACTCCATCGCCTTCCCAGGAATTCTGACTGACGGCGAGCACGTTGTTGCTGCTTATGCAATCGATGTGGCTGGAAACACTAGCACATACTCCGAGAATGTCACGATTACCGTGGATTCGACTGTGCCGCCGATCCCATCAACACCCATGTTGGACGCAAACGAGTCGAAGATGTTCCACGGCGTTGCCGAACCGAACGCGACGGTAACACTTCACAGCGCCGGTGTTGAGGTAGGTTCGGGTACGGCTAGCGAGTCCGGCGAATACAGCATCTTTGCCGGCGAACTCGGCATCGGTACGCATCTAGTTACCGCCACAGCATCCTACCCGCTCACTGGGGCGTCAAGCGAGGCCAGCGCTGCCGCATCGGTGTCGATTGACGCACCGATGTTCGAGTTAAGCGACAACGGTGGTGCGATCAGCAGCCAGTCAACCATCGACATGGGAACGACCGCTGCCGGAAAGCCGGTAACGCACACTTTCATAGTCACAAACAGCGGCAATGTAGACTTGGTGCTTTACGCACCTGTGTTGCCGGAAGGGTTTAGCATTGCCGAGCAATTCGGAGCTGATGTGCTTCCCGGTGGCCAGGCTACGACATTCACGGTTCAGTTAGACGCCAGCGACGTGGGCCAATTTGGTGGAACCGTTGTTGTAGGGAGCAACGACAGCACTACGTCTCCGTTCGCCTTCAAAATTCAAGGGGAAGTCACAGCAGCATGGGTTATGGACAACGGTGATCCTGGCTTTTCCCTTTCTCCAACGGGGTGGCTCCCGGACGCGGAGGTCGACTCCGCCGCGTATCTCGGCAGTTATCGTTTATCTGAGGATGATGGTAGCGAGTACGCCGAGTGGAGATTTGACGGCATCGCTGACGGCACCTATCGCGTATACGGTAACTGGGTCGGACGACAGGACGGCGCTCAGGCTGTCTACTACGATATCTTTGACTACAACGTGGCGAACGGCATCGACAATATAAACGTTGTGCAGACCGTTGCCGACCATCGGCAGGATTCCACTGGGTTCACAGATGGAGGCGTCCAGTGGCAGGAACTCGCCAACACGATCCAGGTTGTCGGTGGCGAACTCTACGTCGTCGTGTACGGAGACCTGGGGAAAACGGTTGCAGATGGCGTGCGAATCGAACGCGTGATTAATCATGCGCCTGAGTTCGACCCGGTCCCGAATCAAAACGCGCGCGTTGATACCTCGCTGACGTTGTCAGTGCATGCGTCTGATCCAGATGGCGATGAAGTGACCTACAGCCTTGGCGTTGGAGCACCGGAAGGCGCTCAGGTTGACAATGACGGCAACTTCTCGTGGACACCGGATGCTAGTCAACTCGGAAGTACTGTCATTGTCGAGATCATCGCTACAGAAACCAGTTCCTCTGCGCTCTCGTCGTCTACCACGTTCGCTGTAACAGTTAATTCGGGAAATCTGTTGCCGGTGTTCATAACAACCGGTGATCAGACCGTCAACGCGACGCATCAGCTCGTTCTGCAGCTGCTCGCACATGATCCCGATGGCTCGGAGGCCAACCTGCAGTTTTACAAAGTCGACGGACCAACCGGGCTAACAATCGCTCTCGACGGGACAGTGTCCTGGACGCCAACTATCGAACAATCTGGGGCCGAGTATTCTGTGACTGCGCGCGTGGAGGACGCGGAAGGCGGGAGCGTTCTCTATTCGTTTGACGTGGCAGTGGGATCGGATGAGGCGACTGCCAATTTGCCGACCGTGACCGAGATCGAACTCGTGAACGACACGGATACTCCAGGAGACAACGTCACAACCGACCGCCGCATTCGAGGACGAGTGGTCAATTCCGGCAACTCCGTCGCTACGGTACCTGTTCAGTTCGATAGTGACGGCAATGGCATCGCCGACGGCAGTGTGCACACAGACTTCGATGGCAATTTTGAAGTCGACTTGACCAACACTCTAATCAGCGACGGGCCGGCTACGATCAAATTCAGAGCAAGCGTGGCTACTCCAACAGGGGTTGTGTTCGGGTCTTGGGCGTCGGCGACATTTACGTTCGAGACAGACCCAATCGTTGCGACCAGTGCTACGAAGCTGCGACTCGCCCGGCCAAGCGACGTGGGTGGCGCACACTTCGCGCACGGTTCGCTTGAGCCATCAATCACGACGCCTACCGAAGGCTCCGTTGCAACCTTTGCCGGGAATGTCTCATACGGGGCGATGTTTGGCAACTTCCTCAATCGATTTAGCGGCCTCGGCGTCACTGACGATGTTCTCACCCTCGGCAGTTCCACTACAGTCGAACCGTCGAGCGGACCTGGGGTACCCGATGTCACTACTACAGAATCCACGACCGATCGTGTCATATCGACTGTTGCACCGGACGGCAGTTGGACTGTCGACGAGGCGTTCTATTACACCTACCTCATAACTAGCGTATTAGACGGTGTCTCGACGGTCGTCCAAGGCGGATATCATGCCTTCGCGTTTTACGCGTTTGGGAACGGAGTGGGTGCGACGTATGCCCTAACAGAAACTAGCAACGACTGGGTTCAACTGCAACGCTCCACGACTGAGGGAAGCACTGTTGACGGAGTCGTGTACTCAAGTGATCAGTTCGTGACGACGTTCGAATCACAAGGGTTCATGCTCACGGCAAGCGGCAGTGCCACGATATCTGGTGGACAGGTCGCCACTTCAGACGAGTATTTCGTTGGCACTGCCAGTGGATCGGGACTGTTTCACCTGCACCAGACAGATGACGCAACCCACGCTGAATGGCAGCAGAACGACACCATCAATGAAGACTCGTCGAGACAGTGGAGCTATTCGTACAATCGCCAAAGCGGTTTCAACGCCGGCGGATCGACAGCTATCGAAACGTTTGTGTATTCCATGGACGACGACGTTTTGGACCAATCCGCGAAGAGCAAGTACACAGAGTCCAAGTCACAAGTCGTCGGCGATGTTTCAACGCAGACGACCGCGACGCGTAAGGAGGGGCTAACAGGCACAGCCAGTCTGCACTATGGCTTGTCGGGAACTCGGAGTACGTTCGTCGACAGTACCTGGACCGCGACTGTCGATGACGACTTCAACGAGAACATCGAATACGGCACTTCCGCCGACAGGGTGTACGACTCGGCGACGGATGATGACACGCCCAACTTCGAAACTGACGCCACAACCAGCTTCACTTCATCGAGTAGTCGGGATGAAACGGTCGACCGTGTTTTCGGCGGAGAGACCGTCATCCTGGCCGACACCTCAGCGACCTACTCGGGCACGTTTAGCTCAAACACGACGTCCGGCTACTCCTGGCAGGGGAAGGAAACCAATTCGTACAAAGGGACGTACACGACCGCGTTGCAAGGTGTGGGCGATTTTGATTCCAACTCTATATCGACCAACTCGGCCAACGGCAGCGTCGAGTTCGATATCACCGATGGAATCGTGCAAATCGACGCTAGCGGCGTCCGCGCGGAGGCATTCGAGAGCACCTATTCCGAAGCAAGTCACAGTGAGTCCACTTGGGACGACACCGACAAATCGTCGTGGAGCGAAGATGACACGACCGTGCCATACACCACAACGACCGTCGCGTCAGTGCACTCCGCGAACGACGCGGGGACGTCGAGTTATGACACATCCGCTCTCGAGAATTATGGCGAAGCGCTCGACGGCTCGAGTACTTCCAGCGGCTATTACAACATATTCTATTCCGGTTCAGGCAACGCATCCACCACTCAAGACGAGTCCGTCACGACGACAACCGACGAGTCAATACCCGACGTGGTAGACAAGTCCGATGCCACATTCGACTCATATAGCTCTACCAGCTATGGATACGACACGTCCGGGCACCGAAAAGTCCAACATTCCGTCCTGGGAACAACAGTCACTGAAAACGATGTGCTAAATGAGTCAGGAACTCGCCAGTCATGGACGGCGGAAACTTTTGTCTCTGACTACGACAACACACTGGAGCCGCTGTACCGCAAGACGACCGCAGAGACGGTATCTTCTTCGTCCTCACGCCAAAGCACATTCACGAACTTCATCATAAACAACAAAGTGACGCAGACCGACGGCACGTGGACTTCTTTCGGCGGCAGTACCTACCTTGAAAATGGCGCCGTCACGAGCTCGCTACTTGCAACATCACTACTGAAGGTGAAGGACGATCGTGACCCGGATCATATCCGTCACACGAGCGAAGACCTCGCGTCTGTGGACAACTGGGACGGCACGTTTTCCGTCACCGATACGGCGTCGGCCAATCGCTCCACGCAGGGCGTCGCCACGAGCAATAGCAGCTTTGTCGACGAAGATAGCGGCACGACAACGTCCTGGCGCGCGACTGCGCTCGATGTCTTCACGTCGGACAAAGGTACCGAGGGCATTACGAACACGTCAAAGCTGCAGGTTGCCGCTATCCAGCAGGGCTCAGGTACGTACCGCGACAAGCATACCGAGGGCACCAACACCGATTCGAGCGGCACATTCACGTCCACCAGCGGCGATCTACACGAAACCCATATGACGGGTACGTCTGACTTGTCTCGCTCCACCAAGACAACCTCAAAAGGCACCGTAACGAGTGGGGACGTCACGGAGACAATCGACCGAACTACCAAATCCCTTGAGAAACGCACGGGCACCACTACGTTCGACGATGTGCGCGACAGCTCGACGAACGCACTCGGGGAATTCGGCGAAACACACACGCTTGATACGAGCGACACGGGGACAGTCCACACCCACGTCACGCTGGACAGCGACTCAACTCGCGCGGAACCCAACAAAAACACGACCGAGGGGATAAACTCGGATGAAACACTGGACGGGACGTTCACGGACACGCGCGCTCTGACAGAGAATCAGTTTGCGGATGGTACGAGGGACTCGTCCGACTTGATAACGAACCAAAGCGGCGGTACCACGCTGTTCTCCAACAGTGTCAGCTCGACGAGCACCGAGGGCAAATCGACTGAGACGGTGACGACCAACGGCAACATACAACACACGTCCACCGTCGACACAACGGCGTCGACCGTGATCATGTTGTCGGAAGACGGCAATGGCACGTTTTCGGATCTGACCAATGAAACAACTACCGTGGATGTCGACGGGGTGTTTTCGAGTTCGAAGGAAACAGTGCAAGAGCGCACTCAGCAAGGCACCAGCGACAACTTCGTGTCGACGTCCAACTCGTATCATCAAACGGACGATCATGTCGACACTTCAACAACGAACAGCGTCTTCACTGACGACCTCTTTACCAGCAGCCGATCGAGCAAGCGGATTGTCGCGAACTTTGACCGAACGGACAATGAAGAGTCAGACTGGATCGGTGGGTACAAAGTCTCGTTCGCCAAGTTGTCCGAGGAATCTCTCAACGGCACCTTCAAACACACTGAAAACACGTCGATGAACTCCACGTCGCACGACGAGCGAGTCGAGGGAATCGTTAGCGACGTCGTCGTTAACCAAACTGGCTCGTTCGCGATCCCCAACGGATCCTACTCCCACAAATCGTTCGATCAATCTGGGTGGAGTCTCGGCGACGGAGCGTATTCGTCGAGCGGTACCGAAACAACGACGTCCGGCACGTCCGCGTCTAAGTCGGTTTTCTCCAGCTCCGACACCGGCGTGGACACCGTTGAAGACGGCGTGACGACGAATACCTCGACAGTCGCTGCCGGCACCATCGACGGCACGGGCAAGGTCGATACGTTCGACAAGACGACTACAATCCTGGGCGCAACCCAGGAGACCCATCAGCGGAAGGAGTCAAGCAGCGGGACAGTCCATCGGACGTTCAATGTAGACAACTCCTCCAACGGAGCTCCCACGTCTGTCATCAATCCGACCACCACCTACACAACGAACACCGCTTCCTCCTTGTTCAAACAAAACACTGTTACGGACGGCTCATACGACAGCACGTCCGATCAATTCAGCCGCATCATTGGCGGCACGACAATCGTCTCGGACAGCACGGAGCATTGGCACGAAGATCTTACGATATCACGCGACGAGGAACAGAAGAGCGACACGCACGAAGTCGGCACGCACCAGGACGGCACGGACTTCGACAACAAGCAGCACTACGAGTCTGAAACGGACGAATCCTGGTCAGAGGACATTGTCGAAGATAGCACAGAAACGCTCGAAACCGGATCGACCTTCAAACGCACCACGAAAGTCACGGGCGGAACCGGAACCTACTACAGCCTGAGCACGGACGATCGCAGCAGTACGCACGTCAGCGGCGGTGTGACCGAGAAAAAAACCAAGAACACACTCGGCGAGGACGATCTTGCGACCACCTTCTCCTCCGAGACGGAGGAAACTGTCGACGTCGCACTCGACGGCACCGTCACCGCCACCCACGAGGAGACCAGTGACAGCGGCAGTTCGCCCGGCGGGGCGTTCGGCCACCGGGAAGAATACAAAGAACGCACGACCGTCACGTCTGGCGTCGATTCCGGGTTTGTCTACGACGAGGTCATCAAAGAAAGCTCCTTGACGACCGACGTCCATGAGTTCATCTCCGGCGCGGGTGTCGATCAGGGCACCATCACGACAACCACTTTCAACGGCACCGGAACCAAATCCGTCCTGCACATTGACGGAGTATCGACCGCTGAAACCGAAGCCTACCCGGACGACGTCACAATTTCGACGTACAAGCGCCATGCAAAGGCGCTGACGGAAACCGACTGGGCGCTCGATGGTTCGACCACCCAGTATGCCGACGCGGCCTCCGCCGGCTATACCAACGTGCAGGCCACGTTGGAAGAAGACATTGTGACCACCAACGGAACCGAGCACCTGTTGGTCGTTGATCGTGCGCTTTCGTCAGGGGGCACGGTGTGGAATCGTCAAATCAACGACAGTACGTGGGGCAACAAAACCGGATCGGACAAGCACGTCACGACCACGTCATCGCTCGACCCCAACACAGGGGAAATCGTCAAAACGCCCGTAACGGTGACTGACATTGCGATCAGCGAGGAATACGGGCTGACCGACACAACCGCCAACATCGACCTGTCAAGCGGCGCGTACCACGATTTGAGAAACGACACGGCGCATACGGAACGGCGGTTCGGCAGTCGGGGTGACGTAGACTACAAAATCCTTATCGAAAATTCTACAAGCAATTTAACCACGACCGAAATCAGCACCGGCAATACCCGCATTTCGAACAGCGAGTCGAAATTCAAGCGAGAGTTGACGGACGATCAAGCAGCCAACATTCAGCTCCTAACCGAAGTCACGACGTCTAACTACGACACGACGGATAACATCGTCCCGATTCCCACGGACTCTTCCGGCAACGATAGCAGAAACTTCTCGCTGCAGCAGACGCACAGCGGCACTTCCGTCACGCAGACGAGAGACGAATCGTACAACTCCACGTCGAGCGGGCCCACCGACGGAGAGTTCTCTGATCACAGCTTTACGGAGCATCTGGTCATTACGCGGCCCGACTTTGGGGCTCCCGTCTCGGTCGACGCCTATACGTACACCGGCAACGCCAATTCAGCTTCTCGCACGCCCGGCTGGCCGCTCTACCTCTCGACGACCACCGAGAACGGCCAACCCGGTTCCGAGTCGGGCAGCTACGAGGTCGACTGGACGGTCATTGAAGGCTACGAAGGCCAAACGCAGACGACGACCCAGGGCACGACCACGACCTATCCGGGCATCGCGTCGTTTGATTTCGATCCCGCGTTCTGGGGTGGCGGACCAGGAACTCCGGGATCCATTCCCACGTTCGACGAGGCCCTGCTGGCGCTGGCCCAGGGCGTGCCGCCCGGCTCCGACTCGTTCTTCCAGGCGATCAGTTCGTTCATTTCCAGCGCGATCCCAACGCAGGTGACCAAGCTGGTCGGCGACCCGCTTGCCTTTGTCATAGCCATCACGTCTCCCATTGGAGCCGTCAATGCGGCGACGCAGCAAGTCGGGACGGGGATCGTCAACTCGGCCCTGGACTTTGTGACGACCGACTTCACGAATCTCAAGGCAGCCGGCAAAAACAACCTGCTGGCGACAATCATCACGATCGGCGACGGGTTGGGACACCTCGCCGGGCTAGAATCGCTCACCAACGCCGTCGAGGGCAAGAACCGCGAGGGAGAACACCTCAGCGGCCTGGCGCGTGCCGGCTACGGCGCGCTGGGCACGTATGAATTCGTCTCCACGGTGATTCCCATCGCTCGGGGCACGCAGGTGGGGCTGTTCGCAGCCGGATCGCGTCTGGGGTTTGGCCGAGCCGCCGGCGGAGCGATCCAGCAGGAACTGATCGAAGCGAGTCTAACGCGAGGTGTCAAAAACCCGATCGCATGTTTTCTGGCCGGGACGCTGGTTGCCACCGAGGACGGCCAGATCCCGATCGAACAGGTGACTGCCGGCCAGCGTGTCTGGTCGTGCGACCTGACGACCGGCCAGTGGCGGCTTTGCCGCGTGGCCGAGACATTTGTTCTGGATGCCGTGGGCGAGCTGGCCGAGGTGTTTGTCGCCGGGCGCAAGATCGAGTCGACCTTCCATCATCCGTTCTGGGTGGTCCGCGGCGAGGACTTGGACCGTCGCCCGACGCCCGACCACGTGGCCTCGGCCATGGTCCCGGGCGCCACGGTGCCGGGCCGTTGGGTCGATGCGGGCGATCTGCGCGTGGGCGACGAATTGCTGCTGATGGACGGCCGCCGCGAGCGCGTCGAAAATCTGGTGGTTCGCCACCTGGGCGAGTTGGTCTACAATTTCCGGGTCGACCACCCGCACAACTACGCCGTCGGCCCCGACGGCGTGTTGGTGCATAACAATCCGTGCGGCCAATCGACGATCGGAAGGATAATCGAGGGCACGAAAGGACTAGGGCATTCCTACGGTAGCCATTCCGGACAATGGTTCAATAGGCACGGAGGAAAGCCAAGTCTTGCTAAGTGGACAGAGCTAATCAAGGAGGCGACCAAATCGAACAAGATTTTGCCCTGGAGCAGCAGGGGTACACCCACTATCGCTCACTTCGCTCGCATCGGTGGAAACAAGCCGTTTTTGGTCCAGTTCTACGCTAATGGACCCCGCGCTGGCGAATTACTCACTGCGTTCATCCCAAACAAGAATCAACTCAGAGCAATCTACGAAGTATTCGCCCCATGAGGTATCCAGATCCTCCATTCTTGGAAATTGGACTCTACTTCGCGGACCGTGATGGTCGCAGGGCGTTGCTAGATCTCTTTCAATATTTCGAGTCTCATGGTGGATCTCTCGAAGGCAGAGTGCAGATTCACAGAGAGGCGAATCGGCCGTCTGCGGAGTCATGGATTCTCGGTGATCCGACGACAGAAGTAACCGTGCGAGACCGGGAGCAGCTTCTCCAGCTATTTGCAGATCCAAACGTACGCGTCGTGCAAGTCTACATGTGCAACGCGACACGTGTGGTCCCCGACGCACTGGAAATTGCAACGCAATTGAGTATCTCCCCGGAAGCGTCGCGTCGGGGAGACAATCATCCCGTCGCGATTTGGATGGAGGGTGAAGCGTTTAGTCGACCACCCGGCTTTCCGATAGAACCGGCGAGGACCATCGGGTTGCGCGCTTTCGCGACATTTACCAATATCGTTCAGAGTCTGAAGCCGTCGTATGGTGTGCTGCAGGTTGATGGAAGCCTGGAATGTTTGAGCGACTTGCGCGAGAATGTTCCCTCACATCCATTTGAAACGTTCTACGTGAGTAACGAATTCGGGGCCAGTGATGTTGCAGATGCTACACGCGCGTTTGTTCCTGATGCTTTTTGTGAGGTAACTTCGCACGGAGTAATCGTAGACACAGTCGATGCATCGAAGTTATTTCCAGCCCATGAACTCATGGAATCAGATGATAGCAAAGAGCACCTGAGCTCTTCAGTTGTTAACATTCTGCTTCAACATGGGCATTCACGTGGCAGCGAGCAAGCGTGACTGCGAATCGCCCGCCCTGTACAAATAGAATGCCAACGCGAATTCGACACGCGCGGAATGCATTTCCTGGCTGAATTCAAAGCGTTTCTCGTGCGCCGAGTGTCACCGAAGGGGTGATTTTGCGGTGCCGAGATTGCCAAATCGAAGTTCGGCGCGCACCGGTGACGTGCGTCAGCACTCCGCGGCGTCGCGAAAAACTGGCTCACCTCACGCCGCGCGGCGGTACGCCTTCAGCAGTCCGCGCCCTGTACAATTAGGTTGCCAAAACGTTCTCAACACGCGCGGAATGCATTTCCTGGATGAATTCAGGGCGTTTATCGTGCGACAAATCGCACCCAAGGAGTGATCTTGCGGTGCCGAGATTGCCAATCCTAAGTGTGGGGGCACCGGTGGCGTGCGTCAGCACACCGCGGCGTCGCGAAAGACTGGCTGACGTTATGCCGCGCGGCGGTACGTCTTGAGCAGTCCGCCGAGACGTAACTCACACCGAAGCTGTTTGACGTTCTCGATCGGAAGCTTACAGTCGTCATTCGGTCGGTTGATCAGCCGGTTGCCAATCCCTTGATGCGGCCGGCAGTCGTGGTAGTACGTCACGAACTCAGCCACGATGTGATCGAAGTGCGCAAGTCCGAAGACGATGAAGTGATCGAGGGCCTCGTGCCTCAGACTCTGAATCCACGGCTCGACGAAGGCGTTGAGGTTCGGCGCTCACGGCTCGACCGGTTTGACGTCGATGCCGCGGCGCGTGAACGCCCGGTCAAATTCGGAGGTGTACTTCGCCTCGTGGTCTCGAATGATGGTCTTGCAAGGCAGCCTTTCTCGTTCCGCGTACTCCGCAAAGGCGCAAACAAGTGCGCACCCGTCGGCTGCCTCCCTGGTTGGCGCTGGGCCGGGTGCGGTTGATGGCAGATTCGCCCGGCGCGCGACTATTGGTCGAACAGCTGAGGGACTCTCCGAGCTGAGACCACGACGGCGGGCACGACACGGAGAAACTGCCCTCTGCCTGGCAACAGACATGCTTGGCCAACCGTACGAAGTTGTGACCGGGACTAACCTCGAATTGCCCGACTTCGCCTCGCTCTGCGGATAACCGCGGACAAATGGGATCCAGTATTGCCAGTGCTGGGGATTGCAGTTCGCTGCGTACTCCGACTTCTAATCAGGGTAATTGTCGGGTCTAGTAGTGCCGCGCAACGTTCGAACCATTCGAATGCGGTCGCCTAGCAAAACTCCGCTGAGCGGGCGCGCAACCCCAACGCAGAGTACGCGGCAGCCGCCGACTGTCGGCGGAATGTCAGACCGCTCGCCATTTCTTTTGTCAGACGTGACGGGTCTGCGGCGGTTTTGACGATATTACAGTAGGAGCGGCGTTAGTGGGACCGAGAGGGCACGAGAGCAAGCCAGATGAGTTTGTACGTCAAACATTGATAGTGTTGCGCGCCGCGATAGACAGGTTATGCAACGCGCCCCATGTCCTACTGGGAGAAATGTTGTGAATACCAACAGCAGAGTTCTGGTCCTTGTTTGTGCTGTGATGCTCGTCTCGACAGCGGACCTGGCCGCTCAATCGACCAGCCGGATTGCAGGTTGGAACCTGCTTGGTTACTACCCAATACCGGAATCCCGCATACCGGCTCTCGCCGAGGGAATTATCCGCATCGATGCGGACTTAGTGGCGGTGGTCGAAGTCAATCCGACACGCACGCTTGCTCGACTGGTCGATGCGTTGGGTGAGGAAGGCCACGACTACGTTTATCGAATCATTTCGCAACCTGCCCGCCAAAAGATCGGAATTCTCTTCAAACCTCATGTGCAGATTGCAGATGAACAACTGATCCCGCGTAGTGATATTGGCGACTCGGACAACCGAAAGGCATTTTTCTGTCGGGTCAAAATCAACGAATTTGACTTCTTTTTGGTTGCAGTGCACTTGAAGTCGTCGCGGTCTGGATCGGATCGAGCGATTCGCAATCGTCAGGCAGCAGCCATCGCGCGATTCCTTCAGAGCCAACTCGCTGACAGTAGTGAACGCGACGTGTTGATTGTCGGTGACTACAACATGATTCCGAACCAGGATCAGACGAATTTTGAAACGCTAGGCATGGACGGCTATCTACAGTTCATCTCGTCGGAGGAACTGGAAAGCGGATCGCACATTGGTCGCGACGGCGAACTAGGCAATCTCCTCGATGGTTACGCGATTTCCAGGGATCACACGAGCGAATACGCTCCTGGAACGCTGGAGATACTTCCGCTACATGAAGAGATGGATTTGACTCTGCTCGAATTTTCGGAGCAGGTCTCCGACCATCTTCCACTTGTCGCGACGTTCAATATTGATCGAGATGACGACCAAGATCGATTTGACTGGTCGCCCTTCTTTGCACGCTCCCGAGTCTCGATGATGCTGGCGGAGCCTTCAGCAACAAAGCAGTCACCGTCGCAGCCAGTCGCAATATCACGTCAGGATGGCTGGACGTATGGTCATAGGCGAACGTGCCGGCCGTTGAGAAGATGGTGCTGGGGAAGACGCAGGTAAGGCCGGACCGTGACTGAAGGTGAGGGATGGGGCACGACAGTTGGCTTTGATAAGGCTCGTAGCAAGACAGTGCATCGACGAACCATCCAGCCGTGCAGTGAGGTCAGCCGTGGATTGGGTAACTATCGCCTGGCTTATTTTCCGGGCGAGCTACAGCTGGGTGTTCCTTAATGCCGCTTGGCAGTGCGGCAAGAACCGGGCCGGCGTCGACTGGACCATAGCCGAGTCCGAGATCATTTTCGGTCGATTTGCCCCTGTGCTTGGGCCCATCGGAATTGTGGTCATGGCGGTTGGGGGGCTCTCGATCCTGTTTGGAATCTTTGCCGAGATAGGTGGCGTGCTCTTAGCAAGCTTCCTTGTTCCAGGGACCGTCATCCACCTTCGCAAGCGATCCGAAGCGCGCGGGCTTGCCGACGCGTTGCGGTCGGAGTTGGGGTCGTCGCACTTGGAGTCGCTGGACAAGTTAACGGTCCTTGCCGTACTGGGGCACTACAGTTCCGCGATGAAAAACGTTTCCCTCATTGGTCCAGCAGTGTACTTCGCAGTGATGGGGTGCGGTCCAATGGGGTTCTATCGATGGTGGGGACTCGCGGGCGGAGGATGAGCGAGTCGGAGCGAACAACGAGACACTTCGAGTCCAGATGAATCTGGTGAATTGAAGAACGACTCCTTGTTAGGGGACTGGTGAACCATGATTTCTCCTGATCGCACGCGAAATCGCAAGTTACTCGTAAGCGTATTCAATAGCCAGGAAGCACGCGAAGCGGTGTTGGGCGGGGCACGCATCGTTGACAGCGAGGATCCAAAAACCGCCCTGGGAAATATTTCGCCACGACACATCATGGCGATCGGCGATGCGGTGCTCAACTATAAACGGGATGCAGAAGTTCAATTGAGCACCAACATCGGTGAGGACCAACTCCTGTACGACCGGTCGGATTCGGGCGCCGCCATTCAGAAGTCCGTGTACGAAATGTCGGGAAAAGCAGCTCAATCTGCAATCGGTGTGGCCTGCGCCATGGGAACCCGAGTGCATCCAGTGAAT
Source organism: uncultured Planctomycetaceae bacterium (assembly GCA_937952415.1). GTDB lineage: Bacteria > Planctomycetota > Planctomycetia > Pirellulales > PALSA-1355 > CALFYT01. The sequence goes on from CALFYT010000012.1 coordinate 33,400, forward strand.
CTGGTAAAGGTCGGTGTCGACGGGATGCGCGTCGAGATGGTTCGGGATGTCCTGAGCGAAGTTGTGCATACCCTCAATCGGACCGAGCAATTCTCACATTGTGAGGTAATGGCCGTCTTGTTTGCCCAGGATCTCGGGCTGTGGCGTGATCGGAAAAATAACCAGGTTGTTCGCCGAAATCTCGTTGGTCATGGGGAGTTCCACTATTGCGAGCCAGACGCCGTTGATGCATTTGATCTGATGGACAACGAATACCTGGTTCGTACGATCCGCGGTGGAGACGATGAGTATCTATACGAAACGGCCGATGAGATCCCCGCGCCTGATGCCGTACTGGAACGGCTCAAACTAGAAAACGTGCTGCCGGCGCACGCTACAGCAACCACGGTGCAGCTCAACGACTTGTTTCCACACCATACGTACTTCCCACAGGTCGATACTCAGGAGGGGCGAACGAACAAGGACGTCATCAAGCTCATGGTCGACGCTACCGCCGACTCCGGGGCGAACTCGATCATGATCGATACCAGTATCCTCACGAAGGTTGCCAGAATCAGCCTTGTCGACACAGCCGGAGGCGGGCTGATGGACGTGAATCAGTACGACGTCCGGGGCGATTTACCGCGGCGCGGGATTCTCAGCTTGGAGGAGATTCGTTTCTTCGTCGATTACTGCCATCTTCGTGGCGTTGAGGCGAACCTGGCTGGATCTTTGCAGAGCTTCCACGCGCAACAGGTCTGGCTAAAGGTTCCGCAACTCGACCAGTTGTCGACTCGGGGCGGATCGACGGCCGTCGTCCGAAACCCCTACAGCGGAGCCGTTGATTCCGACACACGATTCAGTCGTGTGACTAAACGTGAGCTTGTCCGGGGCCTTGCACCTCCAGAACAAGGGGGCGTGCTCAATGTGGCGGCCCATATGGTGACCGCAGAGTCGAAAGCGTTCTTCAAGCAACTCAGCGAAATGATCAACGACGAACGTCGTCAACAAGGATTCGAAGCCGCCGGCACATGGGTAGTCGATTCCTTTGGGCAGCCGACGGCACTTTGACGTTCCACTCAATTGGTTTCGGGAGCAGTCATGACAACACTCACGATTCCCAAGGACGGCCCTCGAATTGCGCCCCTCGCGTCAGGAACACGTACGTTCCCAGCGACAGAAGCGGACCGCGTTAGTCCGTACGTTCGCACGGAATACGATAAGAGCATTCACACCTGGGGGATTCCCAACAACCTCATCCGCACGATGGCATGGCTCCCCAGATTGGCCCTGACGGAGGTCGACTACGCGAACTCGTTCATCTTCGACGAACGGGTGTATTCCCAAATCCCTAGTCCAGAGGACCCAACGAAGACCGTCCTGTTTCCTGAGGCTGGTTTCGTTGACCGGGTAACCAAGGAGCTTTTGATAAATCTGGTCAGCCTGATGAATCGTAGCCGGTATTCCATCACGCACCATACGGTAATTGGCTTCGGTACGATCTCTTCCGTACATGGTCGTGACCGCGCCGAACAGATGCTGTTGCGTCTGGTCGACGACAATGGAGACGCGTGCTTCGCCTACCGCACGGACCTGTATAGTGACTATCAACTTGCGGCGCTGAATCTCGCCGTCAAACTGCGGGGCGATGCGCACGCCGTGACAGATGGCGAGTTCACCAACTTTAGAGGACTCTGTAGCGTCGAAGCGCGAACTCAGATTGAGTCGTCCGTCCTGTCAATTCAGGACGAATCAACGTCTCAAGCGTACATTGATGCTTACGTCAACGGCATGCTGGTCGAGACGACCTGGTGCATCGTGCATTTTGCTGGATTACTCAACAAGTGGTTTACCGTCCTGAAAATGATGGACGAAACCGACGTGGCGGCCGACGGAGTCGACTTCGTAACGGCCTACAACCAATCGATCCCAGAGTCGATCAAGCGTCGGAACAACAAGTTGCTCGGCGAGGATGGTTGGGGAACGCGTTAAGCGGGGCTCTCAGGGCTTGCCTGGTGCGCTCTCGTCATCTCATGCTTCGTCGCCATTTTCGAACAACATCTCGAACGGAGGAACAATCATGAAACCGTGCCGTTTGTTGGCGGTCGTATTGTTCGCAATCGTGGCCGTTATGAGTGTCAGTGGCGATCCTGCAAGTACCAAGATCTCGCACGCGTTCTCCGTGTCGCCTGACGCTTCAACTGCAGCAGCGTGCGCACAAAACCCCGGCGCCTCCCCATCCGACTCGACTGCCGAGCAGCCGAATTCAGCGCCGGACGAGGAGCCATCCCAGCGCCGACCTCGCACGACGGTTCTAGGAACTCGGTTCGCAGTATACCCGCAATTTGATCGAGTACTGGAGGACAAAATTGTCTCATTGCGGAATCAAATACGAGCGGAGCGTGGAAAAGGAAAGTTCATCGCGTACATCAGTGTTCCGCTAACGGGGAGAGGTGGTGGTCATCAAGAAACCAACAATGACATCTCACGGTTCACGAAGCTGCAACTGGAAGCGATGTATGGCTCGGATCGGTTGTGGGCGCTCTCTCCTGGACAAGTTGAAAGCACTATCCCAAGCGTCGACGGACTAAACGCGGGAGGTGGAGAGTACATGTACATGTGGACTCAGGTGCTCGCGGGTGAAGATGGATTGGGCCGAGATTTTGATATGGTCTATTTCGTAGGGCCAAAGGACATGTTGGCGTTCTTCAATCTAGGTCGCGGTGCCATCCTTGAGTCGCTCGATCGGTATGTGGATGATCGAGCCGCGACCGACGAATCGTTTCGAGGGGAGATCGCCGAGAACCCCAAGAATCGACAGGCATTTCTTCGATACTACGGCCTGCGGGCGTCGGCGAGCTTCAGTAGCGGCGCACTTGATGAATGGAATATCTTTCGAATCATTAACGCACGCCGTTCGATCGGAGACCAAATCCCAGCCTACTTCAACCACCGAGCAATTTCGCCAGGCGAAATGAGTACCGTCGCACGACCCGGCTATGAACTAGTGCCGTAGCGAGATCACTCAGGGATCGTAAACTGTCGACATCTCACGCATCGGACATAGTCATTGGACGCCTTGAGTCGTTGCCAATCCAAAAATGATAGGCAGGCGAGTGAGATCCATACTCGGAACCCAGCCGTCTTCCCAAACGGGGGCTTTAGACTTGGAGAATTGCCATGGCGAAGAAAACGAAAAAGGCGTCGCCAAATCCCCGAAAACCTGGCACGCCGGCCAAATCACATCCCTCAAGACCATCGTGGCTCAATAACCCGTCGCTCATCGTCAGCGTGATCGCACTTCTGTTATCGGGTGTTGCATTCTTATGGAGTGTACAGCGCGACCAATATGAGGCGAACCGCTCCAAGCGGGTCGCATTACGAGAGTTGTTGGGACTGTTAGCGCGTGAGACCCAGATCGACCTGATCCCATTTTCGGGTGGGGCAGCGGGAGAAGCGGCACCGGAGGCTCCGCCAGAGGCGCCCGCGCCATCGGCGTCAATCCCGTCCGACACGTTTACCGCACCCGTCGCCGCACAATCTCATTCAGGCTCTCGTCGACTGGCAACCGCGTCCACACTGTCTCGCGTCACCGGCCAAAGATTGCAGGAGTTCCCAAGTGTAAACCTTTTGATCTACCTGGAGGCGGCCCGCGACCTTGCTGACGAACTCGGGGATAACTTGAGCTATGTGGACCATCTGATTTTGGGTGCGTGCGCTGCCGACCTAGAATTCGAGACGGCACGCGATCAATTCAACAAGTCACTTGAGCAACTCGAAAGAAAGAACCGACGCACGGGTCGCGAGGACATCTTTGGCCGACACCTGGTACTCTCGGCGCTGGGAGGGCTCCACTATGTGTGGGACAGTCATGCGCCTGATGCTGCCGTCGCGACCGGCCGAGAATGTTTCACCGAGGCCACTGATTTGTTGCAGGATGCAACCGATTCTGTGCGTGTGGACCGACGGACGAGCTGCTATCTCGAATGGATCGAACTCGAACGAGAATTCGGCAATGCGCGAACCATTGAAGAAATTCGCAGAAAAATGGGGGAGCTTGCTAATCGAGCACCGAACGACGCGGCGCCACCCCCGCCGGCTCCAACGGTTGATCCTAGCGCCGTGCGCGACCATGGCCAAGAGTTTGCCATTGCTCAAAGCGAATCACGGGTGCATTGAACAATTACGTTGCCAACGTGGGAGTTGCAGTCGGCGATCGTTCGTGTGCCGCGATTCTGATTGAATCGTCGGTGGCAGCACGACAGCAAACAATGAAGTTCTCGGTACAGAGTAGCCAACTCTCAGGACGAGCCCAGGGCGACAGCCCACGGCCCGATAGTCGTCTCGAAGGACCGGATTGTTCTGGGCCGCGCGGCGGTAGGTCTTGAGCAGTCCGCCGGGGCGTGACTCCGACCAAAGCTGTGCGATGCTCTCGATCGGAACCGGGGGATCGTCGTTCGGTGGGTTGATCAGCCGATTGCGAATCCCTTGATGCGGGCGGCGCCAACAGAAAGACTTGGGATGGACCGGGCACAGCCAGAACGTTTCTAATTAAAGCGAAAAAGACGAGACGAACAAGCTACTCCGCAAGGCGTCGAGCGCAGCCCTGACGACCGATCCCAAGTGCTGCGGGGGGGCATTCGTCGCGATCAAAATTTGCAATTTCAACAAGCGGTCCGACGAGATCCACGACGCCGTGCTCAACGGCAATATGCTTACTCGCCCGACCGTTCATGCCGACGGTCAGTGCGGTGGTGGTTACTACGCGAACATCGATCCCTTACCGGCCTACTGTAGCCTCCAAACTACTGGCGGCACGAAGTTCCACTGCTGCGGCTCGCAGGTCGGCGGCTTCTGCGGTGGTACAAACTATCCGTCCGGCATCTATCCAGCGACCGGGGCCGCCAACGAAGATCCATGTGCCTCACCCAAGTCATCGAATTCGCAGAAATGCGGGCAGCTCGGCGATTGCAGCGGCGATCTGATCACCCAATCCTACGCGTCGAGCTACCTGGTCACCGGCACGAAAACGCTAACCGTGAATCGCACCGGCGCAACGCGATCCGCCGGCAGCTACGGCGTCGTCGAGGTCGCCCGTCTTCAACTCGTCGAGGGCGTCTGGCGCATCCAGTCCTTCCTCGCAACCGGCACGTATGGCTCCGGCAACCTCACCCTGACCTGGAGCCTATAGCATGTCCACATCCTGGCAAAGGTTCCCCGAGACCAAGGAAGCCATCTGCAACTACTGCGGCTTCCGCACAACGTATGCCGTCGACTTCCCCGGCCACGTCGAGCACGAGTGCGATCCAGCAAAGCACCCGGCGATTACCGTCCGCCAAGGCCTGCAGATCGGCCGCAGTTGGCGCCCCGAGGCGGCTACCCACCTCTCACTCGACCAACGCCTGGCGTGCATCCACCGCGGCTCCGAACTCCGCCAAGAACCCTGTTCAACCTGCCGCATCGCCACACGCGTCAAGATCTTCGCCTGCGGAATCCACCGCGAATGCCAGTTGGACCGGAAAATTGAGCAGGTAAAGTCTTGCCGGTCCTGCGATCATATTTCACCGAGGGGTGACCCCAGAACAAAGGTCTAAGCACGGAGAACGGCCGGATTTTCGCGAGCGCTTCCGGGGCCATCCATCTGCATAAAGCATTGTCGTGGTGGGGTTTACGAAAACGGAGGCAGGCGGTAGGTTGTTGTGCTAGCGGGGATTGGTTCCGACCGTTGCCTGTTTCATCACTGAAAGCGCATATCACATGGCCAAAAAGGGCTTACTTGCCACCCCTATCGTAAATGAGAAACGATTCATCGTCGCGACGCGCGATACGGGATACCGTTCGACCGGCGCCGCGATCGCAGAGCTTGTGGACAACGCCATTCAAGCAGGGGCCAGCATCATTCGTGTCTTCGTAGACCAAAGAGGCGTTGGCAGCGAGCGACAACTCAGTGTTGCCGTTCTTGACAACGGCAGCGGCATGAATGCGCACACGCTGGCGATTGCTATGCAATTCGCAGGTAGTAGCCGCTTTAATGACCGTTCTGGTCTTGGACGTTTTGGAATGGGTCTGCCGAACAGTTCGGTAAGCCAGTCAAGACGAGTCGACGTGTACACCTGGCAGAGGAAAGCTCGCATACTGCACACGTACTTGGACGTTGACGAAATTGCGGAAGGTTTGATGCGGCGAGTTCCAGTACCCAGACAGAAGAAGATCCCGTCATGGGCAGGCAAGTATGTTCGCAAACACAGCGGCACGCTGGTGCAATGGACTCGTTGTGACCGTCTAGACAACCGCAGGGCGACGACCATCGCGGAAAAGCTGCATCATTCTTTGGGCCGACGATTCCGAAACTTCCTCTGGCAGAACAACCGTATCTTAGTCAATGACACACCCGTGACTCCCTTTGATCCGCTCTACCTTAGTGTTCGCGATGGACAGTCTCCAGCGAGAACATTTGGCGATGTCCTCACATTCGAATTCCGTATTCCTTCCGAGTCATCAAGGACATCAACGGTTCGTGTTCGCTTCTCGGAGCTTCCTGTCGCTGAGTGGTCGGCACTTCCCGTCGACGCGAAACGTGAACTCGGGATCCTTAAGGGGGCGGGCGTGTCAGTTGTACGAGCTGACAGGGAAATCGACTATGGCTGGTATTTGATGGGACGAAAGCGAAAAGAAAACTATGATGACTGGTGGCGATGCGAAATCTCATTCGATCCGGCGCTCGACGAGTTGTTCGGTGTGACACATAGCAAACAGGAGATAAACCCAAGCGTCCTTTTGAGAGCGGAGCTTAGCCCGCATCTTGAGGCAATTGCACAAACGCTGAATTCGCGAGTTCGTGCTGCTTTCGTGCTTCTTCGAAAGCAAGAAGAAGGCGCGCACTCGCCAGCTGAGTCGGTAGCTGCACGCTGTGAGCCATACCTTCCACCGATTCGACAATCAGAGAACGGGCATCGAAGCATCGGCAAGGGAAAGGTGGCCAAAAAGAAGGTCGGCTCATCTGGCAAGTCGTCGCTAGAGTACAGAATTCGCACGCTTCCGCTGGATGCACCCGAGGCGTTCACTTGGGACATGAATGAACGGGGCATCTTGACTGTCACCGTGAATCAGAACCACTGCTTCTACGATCGAATCTTCAGTGAACTCAAGAAATCGCAACCTGCCCAGCATGGAATAGAATGCCTGTTACTGGCATTCGCGCGAGCTGTGCTTTCCTTGCCGCCAGGGCGTGCACGTAAAGGTCTCCTCGACTTTTCCCGGTCCTTCAGCAACATTCTTGCAGCATATCTCGGGGACTGAAGATGCCCACGTCCCGCGCGCCTCTCCCCCAACTTGAGCCTGCGTTTGCGAGCGATCACGATGCGTGGGCCCTGCTCTCTGGTGTCATTAAGACCTTGATGGCTGTAAATCCAGCCGAGAACACCGCAGATGCCGTGGTTGAGCGCGCGCGACTGGATGCGCTGTCCAGCGAAGTATCGCCAGACATCAAAGCTTCATTTCAAGTTGTTGTTTCGGTGCTCTGCGATCTTCGTCTCCACGGGTGGAACTTCCGTGTGAAACAGGAAGGCGTTGTACTGCAACGGCCCACTGCAGAACTGGCGCCGGATCTTGAGCGCGAGCGGGTTCGACGCATGCACGCGGTAAACCGCAATGTGCAATTGATGAAAGAGTCTGTCAGGACATTTGTGCGCGGGTTAGAAAAGAAACGTCTCGGCCCTCAGGGATGGGTATCGATCTTTTCGCTGATGCGCGATGGCAGAGAGTTGTCAGAAAAGCTTCGGAAGGTCTCGCGCAGAAAACATCTTGCGGACCAACTGACGATACTTCGCTCAGTTGTTCATCCGTATTTACAGATAGTCGGCGACGGTGACGTCTGCGAACATACGGGACTGCCACTCGGCGACGTATGGCGTTATTTTCGACATACTTGGGCGAGTGAATACCAGACTGTCCCAGGTCGGAACCTAATGCTCCTAGTTCGAGACGCAGCTGCTGCGTTTCATCCTGTCATCGGAATCGCCGCACTGGCAAGTCCAGTCGTCCATCTGCGATTGCGAGATGAGTGGATTGGCTGGGCCCCAAAACAATTCGTTGCTGAATTGCGAGAGCGGCCAACTGCGACCTGGGCGAAGTGGCTACAGCGAAAGCTGACCCAATTGGTAGACGGCATCTTTCTCGATGACCTCGTTCGCGATCATGTCGTCGCACGGAGAGATATCACTGCCCCATCCGAAGATGTCATTGCAAGGCTTGAGGAAGAAGCCGCGATTGCGCGAGAGAAGCACCGAAGGAATCCAACGCGGGCGATCCATAAGAATCCCACCAAGGACGCTGGGGAAGAGGAGTGGCGATCTAGAGCCAAGACGCATCTCTTTAGGTGGAAGCGGTGTGCAACCCTGGCTGAGATGCTCCGAGCCAGGCTGCGACTGCAGAACGCTGGCTTCGAGCGACCGACGAAGGAGGCGCTCGGACGAGTATTGGCGACAAGCGAAGGTAGGCAGGCCGTGGAGGTTATACGGAAGCACATCAAGGCCGTACACATCGGGAATGACGTTCTTGATATTTCGGTCTGTGGGGCAATTGCTCCCTATTCAGAGTTGGCCGGAGGAAAACTCGTCGCAATGATGCTGACCAGCCCTGAATTGATTCAAATGTATACGCAGAGATACGGTCGGTCTGCAAGTATCATTGCTTCTTCGATGGCTGCTCGACGCATCACGCGACGGCCTCGGTTGACAACCTTAACGACGACCAGCCTGTATGGCGCGGAACCCAATCAATACACGCGGATTCGGATTCCCGCGACGGAGTTAGGCGGCGAGTCTGGGAACGAAATCTGCTTTCGTAAGCTCGGATTGACACGCGGGCAAGGGTCGTTTCACTTCTCCGCAGTCACTATCGACTTAATGGAAATCCTACTCGGGCAACTGGCTGATAGCCGGCGCGTAAACAGCATATTCGGAGAGGGCGTGAGCCCACGTTTGCGCAAAATACGCCAAGGCCTCGACGAATGCGGTTTTCCAAGCGACGAAGTGTTGACACACGGTTCTCCCCGAATTGTCTATGGTATTGCCCTGGCCGCAAACCAACGAGACTACTTGCTTGAGCGCGCAAAGCAGCCGGAGTATCTGCTGCCTCAGCACGCACCGCAACAGGTCACAGCCCAGATCGGTGACTACTGGTGCTGTCGCTGGCTCGTACGGAGAGCGCTGAGGTCGGACGTTGTCGATCGAGTGGAGTCCCACAATCTCGTTTCTCCAATTCAACACGGCGCCAGAGTCCCGCTGCCGCGGATTCTCGAGGAGGAGCCGTTGTTCTTTCACCAGGATTTGTAAACCTCCCTGGTCGACGCTCAAGTGTTTTGGTCGGCCACGCGAAATCGGACTGCTCGCACTATCGCGCCGCACGAGCCAGCCGTACTCGATCCGGCAGGTGGCGATTCATCTTCAGTTGAAGTTGGAATCACGTGTCTCACCGGCGCAAAACGCGGGACTGCCAGGGCCGCGGCCAAATTGGAAATTGGCGCCATTTTCTGCCGAGAATCATGCGCGCTGGGTGCGCGCCAGCGACACTACCGTGGAGTGAAACGCTGCCATGTGCAGCCACGACCAATTTCATTTTGCGGAGGATTTCCATGTTTAGTGAATCTGGGTTGGATGGGATGCTCGTGGGGCAGGTTACGCTGCTGCATGCTTGTGAGGAAGTCGACGAACTCGCTGCCGAGAATGGGGCACAGGGACCGATCGATGAACTCGCGGCGTTCGAACCGACGCTCGCCAGCTACATCGACGCCCACTGCGAAGCGATTGCTGGCCGCTTGGCGCTGACCGGCGCACCGTCTCCGGTCGTGCAAGGTATTTACCGCAGCATCTTGTTGATGACTGTCTCGGCCGTTCAGGCGATGCGCCGCGGGCAGTACGACTATTGGTGCGGTTTTGACGACAGCGAGGGGTCGGATTCCTCGGGGTCTTAGCTCAAGTGCTATATGGACCTGCCTAGGCGGCGCCCAGAATCCATTCGTGAGGCCACGCCGGCGCCGGGGTATTTCCCGGCGCCGGTTTTCTTGGCTTGGGCCAGTGCAGCTTACGCTGGTCACCTTTACCAGCTGAGTTCTCGCGCCTCGAAACGAAACCTGGCCCGCGCGTAAAAAGCGGCCAGGCGACGCCGGATCGTTGATTCCACGACTTGACAAGCGGCGGCAACTTGCCCCAACTTCCTGCCCTCAAAGTAAATAGCCCACACGATCCCCATCAAGTCGGGCGACTCACCGCGCAGAATCACCTTACTAACCAACTCGCGGTTTTCAAGGTGCCGCCGCATCTCGTTGTCACGATGGTCGATCGCGCCGTCGACTCCACTGCCGGATTGGCCAAGCCATTGCCTGTTGCGACAAACTTTCCTCGCTGCATTGACGACAAGGCCGCCCAAATAACCCCACACCGATCCGCCGGCGCGGTAAAGCGCGGTTGTGCTGAGCACGGCGACCATCGTCTCGGCGACGATGTCCTGATCGTCGGTAATGGGAATGTTCAGCAGGTTACATTGCAGGCGGGCGCGATGGAGCAGAAATTGGCCAAACCGCTGCTCGAACGAGGCGGCGACAGTGTTGCTGGAACCGCCACTTTGGAGAGCAACAAGAAGGGACTCGTCGGATAGGCGCATCATGATACCCCCTGGTCTACGAAGCCATAACATGGTTTTTACCAATGTCGAAGGCTCCGCAGCACCAGATGGCATCCCGGTCAATGACCGGTCTTCTGCGTACCTCCGAGATGCGATTAGTCTAGGGGCGCTGACCAAGTTCGACAAGGCCCAGTGCGCAATCTTCGGCAAGGACGCGGGGGTGGGAGATGCCGATCATCCCCACCCCCGCGTGGTCAGCCGTCGTCGTTAACACTTTCCTCGTCACTCTCGTACGGTTCCAACTGTTCGAGCTTCTTGAGTCCCACTTTGAGGAACGGCGTCCAGACCGACTCGCGTTGCGTTTCGTACATTGCCGCGAGCTCCTCGTCCTCTGCCGCCAGTTCCGCATCTGCAAGTGCGAGCAGCAGCAGGTCGACAGCCTGGCGAGCGAACTGATCCTGGATGATCGCAAGGCGAGTGTAGAATACTTGGTAAAAGGGGTGCAGTTTGTTGATGAGGGCAACCCGCTGGAGACCATTCCCTAAGTCCGGCTTGTAAAACACACCACCCTCTGCCTCGAAGAAGCCGATCGCGTAGCGCTTGCGCTTCGCCTCCGCCTCAATGGCCTTTCGAGCCTTCTCGATTGATTCACCAGTCACCTGTGCCCGCTCGTTCGTCGCGGCCCCTAGCCGCTCACGGGCCTCGTCTCGTCGATGCTCCGGCAGCGACTTGTTGCGACCGATGAGCCGGTTTGCGGCGTCGGCCGCGCTTGCAGCAGGCGCTGTCTTACTTGGATCAGTCACGGTCGGGTCGAATTTTTCTTGTTTTTCGCGCTTCCGATTTTCAACTTGGTATTTTTCCTCGGCCTTGATGGCGAAATCGAGGTCAACACCTTCACTGGACATGACGCGCCAGAAATCATCAATGGGCCGAATCGTCTGTTTATCGTTTCCAAGGTTGAACACGTCGTCCAACTCAGGGTCAAAACGGATCTCAGTGCCGAAGTGGTATGCGTACGTTGATATGTGGGGCCACTCGCCTAGCCCACTGCTTACGTCGTGGGCTGACCGCGGAAACGCATCGAACGTTTCGATTTCTCGATCTGCACGAACGAAAATCATTCCTCGGCGGCTTTGCCGAACCTCGAATCGTCGATAGCCGTCAGTCTTAGCTGCCTTAGCCCCACGGGTTCCGTCCACAAAGCCGACTGGCATCCTAGCAACTCGCACATGAATCTCCCCAACGCCCCGAACCGTTGGGTCCTGTGCGACTTGCTCAGGGTCATCGTCCTCACCAAGCTTGGCAAGGCGCTTCGCGCCGGTCTCCTCATCAACGTAGTACTTGACAGGAATGGCGCGCTCGTACGTGCACGAGGCCCCACCCTTGCGAGCCTCCTTTTCGTTTGGGGCGATGTACAGCCTGGCACCGGGTGTGAGGAACAACGGGTCAACAGCCTCCACAGGCTGGTCCTCGACAAAGATCCGTATGCGCCCAGCGTTCAGAGTCTTTGTGCGCTTGGTTTTATCGTCAATCTCGAACCGAGGGAGCATATTGCGGTAGGTCACTCCGAAATCATCCAGCAGATGTTCGCGAAGCGTATCGGCCAACGTGTACGTCAGCCGATCGGGTCGTTCCCAGACCACGACTGTCCCTGTTGGTAGGTCGATTTTCTTACGGTCTAGGTACTCTTGCACGAAATCAGGAAGATCGTCCTCGACCGCAGGGCGCACTGAAAGAACGCCAAACTCGCTGACTTCATCGAGGTCCAAGTGAACTCGCAGCCATGGCGCATCGGGCGAGCGGCGCGTATAGACCACTACCAATTTCGCTTGGTTAACTGAGGCATTTGGCAATCCGAACCCAAATTTACTGATAAAGTTCGGATCTTCATAATGGGTACCGCCGCCCCAACTCAGCGCGAACCGGGCCATTCTTTCCGACATGCCCGGTCCATCGTCGATGAATGCAACTGCGCGAACTTTGTTTTTCCGTTCACCCTTCTCTCGCTCTTCCGCGGCAGGACGGTCAAAGATGATCCGGATGTTCTTCGCGCCCGCCTCAATGGCATTGTCAACAATCTCCCGCGCGGCCTTGGCAGTAGTTCGATATCCGCTTTGCCGTTGAGAAAGCACGGCCTGTTTTCCGCTGAAAAGCGGAAATGAGTAGTCGTCGGGTAGGCGGGAGGTATAGTAGTCCTGCCGCTCGACTTCCGAAAGAAGTCGTAGTTGATCGCGGCTCAAATGTGGTTGTCCATTGGCGATCGTCTCATTGCTCATGGCATCGTCCTTTCCAAAGCAGGTCATGGCTGCTCTTGGCAGCGCTGCAAGACAGACCCGTCGTCCGTCATCATCTACTAGTGTTCGGTCAGAGAGCATTTTGTGCATTTACTTGCAACGGTTCCGGTTTTCTTGCCGTAGGTGTTGAAATCGACGGGTGCAGCAACCCATATTGCCCCAAGTTGGGAGGCATCCAAGTCAAATTGCGGAAACACTTTAGGCGCTATCGAACCTGTTGGCGGTACGGTCGGTAGTGTTGTCGGATTCGAACCCAAAAAAATCGGGCGTTCAGTCGTCCTAACTGAACGCCCGTATGTCGATCGAGGAATTCGAGACGCTTATTCCTCGTCCATTGCGGCGTGCACCTTCTCTGCCACTACCGCAGCCTTGTCCCTCATGTCGTCGTCTGGCCGAAGCTCCTTGAGAGCATGATAAAGCCTATCAGACCATTGGACCCGTGCGGAACGGTAGAAGGCCTCGAACTCGCCTTCGGCGTCCAACTCGGCTTCACCAAGAACCAACAGCAACACTTCCAATGCACCCTTGGACTCTGGGGAGGCATCGTAGATCTTGGTGTAGAACGGGTGAAGCGTGTTGATAATGACGCGCTTTTGATCTCCCAACTGCTTCGGGCGATAGAACGGCCCTTCCGGAATTGCCTGGAACTCGATCTCAAACCGACGCGTGGTGGTCCTTTGTTCGAGATCTTCCAGAATCTCGTTGCGGGCTCGTCCGCTTACCTCGGCCTGCTTGGTTGCGGCCGTCTCCAACTCTTCCCGCGCTTTGGCCTTCTTCCGATCAGACGGCTTGTTGGGCCGTGTTTTGAACTTCTCGGTATCGGCCATCGCGATTTCGCTTTGGCGGGGAGCCTCCTTTCCGGCGTCAGAATCCTCCTTGCCCTTTAGTTTGTCGATGTCTTCCCAAAGCTGATCTCGGATAGAGTTGATCAGCTTTCTGAGGTCACCGCCTCCGGTAGACTCAAGCTTGTCCCAGAGAACATCGTCAATGACAATCTGCTGTTTCGCAGTCGTAATGCCGAAGTACTCATCGAGTTCGGGATCGAAGTCGATCTCAATTTTCACACGAGTATCCCAGTTCTGGAACTTCATCTTGCGGGGCGGTATGCAATCGATCTGCCTGCCCTCCCGACAAATGAGCAGACCGTTATAGTCCCGCATGATCTCAAAACGACCCCTGTGTTGCTTTACTCCTCGAAATCCTGCGGTTTTGCTGATCGGCTGGTTTGGCGGATCAAACGGGAAGTTGGGCGGGAGGTATGCTGCGCGGATCCGCACGTACCCTTTCGTGCCCCTCGAGGTCTCGACCTCGAAGGTCCGGGCATCGATCCGTTGGGCCATCACGCTGGTGGCGTCGTAGTAGCGGCAATTCTCCATCAGAAACAGCGGATCCACAGGTTCGACCACCGTGTCATCAACGACGATTTTTGGCGAAGGTAGCCAGTGACGATAGTTGACGCCAAATCGCATGAGCAGCTTGGCCTTAATCGTTTCTGACTTCGACCATCGAATCCGATCGAGATCTTCGTGAACGACAATCGTTCCCGATTCGAACTTCGTTGGATTGTAGTGATCCGCCTTCTTCATCACCCAACTCGGAGGGACTTCGCTCTTTGGCTCCAGGAGCTTATTCGTCGCCTCGATGTCGCTAGCCACTGCCGCCAGAGCATCAACGTCAACATGTACGGCGTGCCAGTCGCCACCGCTCACCTTGGAATACACGGTATAGGCCTTGCAAAAACTGACCGCAGAACTGGGCAGGCCATAGCCGTAACGGCCGAAGCCGTGTCGATCGTCTTCGCGATCCGTCCCGCCCCACCGGACGGCGTAACCGATCATTTCCGGGACCATGCCTACACCGTCGTCGACGAGAGCAATCATGTCCGGCTTCACTTTGGTCTTGTTGTCTTTGGCATAGCCAAAGCGAACTGCGATGACCGTCGCTCCGGCCTGGACCGAGTTGTCAACTTCCTCACACAACGCCCAGGCCGTGTCCTTGTAGCCGATATCCCGCATGCCACGAATGAACGCGTCTGCAAATACCAGCCCTAAGCCGCCTCCCTTCGCTTCCTGCTCGGCGACATACGCCTTTTGCCGTTCAATTGTCTCTAGATGGATCTCTCTGTCATTTTGTTTGGCCATCTCAAAATCTCCTGTTCTACCGAACCCGTTCTTTGGATTCAGTTGTGTCTGGGCCTCTTGTAAGCCAGCCCCAGTGTTGGCCCAACCCGCCGGGGTGAAAGATCGTCAACAATCACCTAGTTGGCTAGAGCCTCTCTAGCCTGGGCGAGAAAAGCCTTGTTGAGCTGTGCAACGCGTGGCTGACTTATGCCCATTTGCTTCGCCGCTGAACGTTGCAGATGGCCCTCAAGGTACAAAAGCTGGAAAATGGTCCTGTGCGGTTCGGCCAGTTTACTGACTAGGTCATCTATCCGGTCTGAAATTGCGAGGCGATGACCGACCTCCTTGTGTCGTCGTTCGCCAAGCTCTGCCGGATGATCGACGGGTGACTCGAGGTCGCGCTGGCGCGCTAATCGCATCGATTCCTTAAGTACCTCGTTCCTGATGGCACGTTTCGCATAGTTGCAAAAGGGAGCCTCGAATGACTCGTCAAACCTCAGGGCCGCCTGATAGACAGCCAAGCGGCCGATCTGCATCAGATCATCCCGATCTGCAGGCCGGGCTGCGTATCGCCAAGCTATCGTTCGGATCGCGCCTTCCCAACGGTGGAGGAGCGCCGAACAGGCGCCTTGATCACCGCATGCGATCTGCTGAAGTTCGCTAGCAGTGGGAGCAACGGGGGACGTGACTACGTCCGGAGAGAGGGTAACCATATCGCAAACCTCCCAAAAAGGATCCGCCGGCTTTGGCCGACTGACTGTGGCTGATGAGACGTTTCATCACGCCAGCAGGGAGATTTGCCGTGGCTTGGTTTCGACCTTTGCCGCAAGGCCCCGTTTTTTGGAGCCCGGTTAGAGCGAACCTGCCTGCTTTCACCTGAAGATATCCGAATTCGGGATGATTGATAAGCGCCCGGCAGTTTTTTCGACTTGGCTGGTTGCTTGTACGGATCAAGGATGCAAATGCCGGCGTCCAACCGCCCTAGAACGACGAACTATCTTCGAAGCCATCTAACTTATTCTCTCGTAATGCTTTGTAGCGATGCCTGACTTATTCCCGCATCCTCTGGAAACATGAAAGAAAAATGATGTACAGACGTGCACACTTCGATGTCGATTGATAAAATGGATAAGCTGCGTTCCCCCCTCGACCGGGTTTCGTTGCCGCAGTAGGATAGGGCCCGCGACGGCGGGCAAGCCGCAGGGATGGAGAACCTATCTCGCGCCTCAGGAGATGCGACGATGCCAGTTACAGTGAAGCAACACACTCCAGAGGACGTTCTCGTCGCGACGCTATTCAAAGCTGGTGTCGAGGTAAGGCTACGAGACGATTTTAGGCTCGCCAAGATCTTCAACTCGGCTGCTGACAGCTATGGAGGTATTTTTCGACAGTTCCGTTGGCATCCGCAGTACCGCGTATCGCGCGTTCTTAGTGAAACTCTTCAGATCTTGGACCAAGCAGGGGTGATATCGCGCGAGAATGCGGCGCAAATGTACTTTCGGCCAACTCAGCATGGGTGTGGCTTGGGAGAACGTCGATTCGATCAGTTTGAGGCAGCGGATCAGGAAAAAATCGAGAGAGTAGCCTCCGAGCTCAGGGAATTATTTCAAGATGGGCCCTCTGGAGCGACAGGTCGAGAGCTTCGTGCAGGAGAACCTACCTGACGATCCGGAAACGTGGTGCGCCGGTGCCAAGAAGAAAATAATCCACGACGCACTGTGGGGCACGTTTCCTCTGCACCGACACGAAGTCGCGTTGCTCGATACGCCCCTTCTTCAAAGGCTTCGGTTCCTGCATCAGACCGGAGCGGTCTATCTCACATATCCCTCCGCCCATCACACGCGCTTTGAGCATACGCTGGGAGTGCTCTGTCAGGCGTCCCGGCTGTGCACAGGGCTACGCCGCAATTCTGACGAACGTCGGATCACGGATGCACTTGAGAATGAGGTCCGTTGCGCAGCGCTTATGCACGATACGGGACACGGACCATTCTCGCACACAAGTGAGCAGTTTTTCTCCGCGCTTCCAGAATTGCAGGAGTTTAGGGAGGCGCATTCGCAGTTGGAACATAGTGGCGGCGGGGAGATTCTGTCTTATCTCATCACAACCTCTCAGCCATTCCGCGAATTCATCCGTGTCGTCGGGGAACAATGTCAAATCGACCTAAGTCCAGACACTGTGGGTCGCCTGATCACAGGGACTATGCCCGACGATCAGATTTACAAGAGTGAAATCGTCCACGGGCCGTTCGACGCTGACAAGATCGACTACATGCCGAGAGACGGCATGTTCAGCGGATTACGCATGCACGTGGACATTGACCGCCTCTACAATTCGATCCATATCCGTACGGCGGACGTAGGAGGTGGACGCCAAACGCGCCTGGCAGGATCGACTGCTGGTTTGTCACCGTTGCAGCAACTGTTGTTCAATCGAATGCTTCTTTTCACGGGCATGTATCATCATCACAAAGTTCGCGCAGTCGACTGCATGCTATGGGCGGTGTTCAAATTGGCCGTCGAGCGCGAATGCGATGTAGGTGGCGTGTCACTGCAGGGCCCCGCCGACTTCTTGCGCGTAACAGATGATCGCCTGTTGATCCAAGAACTAGCTACCGACAATGACGTCCGGGGGATAGTTGACTCGATCCGAAGGCGCCGGCTGTGGAAAAAAGCCCTGGTCATCGCGCGAAGCACCGTTCCAGAGGAAATGTATGGAAACGTCAAAGACTCGTCCGGGGATCTGCTTGCCGGGGTTATGTTGCTCGCCGGCGATGAACCAGAAAACCTGCGGAGGAAGATGGAGATTGCTCTACAGATATGGGAAGCGGCCGGGAAGCCATGCAAGAGCCATGAAGTGTGGTTGGACGTTCCACGGCTTCCGGGTGTGACTGAGGCGAAACAAATGTGGATCGAACCGAGTCAAGGTGCCCAGCCTCAGACATTAGATGAGTTTATTCCAATCTCACACTGGGTCGAGCTATACGGCATACATCAGGCTCGTGCACACGTATTCTGTCCACCTGAGCACTGTCGCTTAATCGGTCAGGCCGCGGAAGACGTACTTAAAGAAATGTTTAAGCTCACATTCCTAGATCAGGCAAAGGTTTATAGTCGGAATTGATTTCCTGTTCCGCGACCACGAAGCCACACAAGCTCGATGGCATGCGGCACGGTTGCGGAGCGACACAACAATATCCACGGACTAGTTAACGGTCGGAACCGCAGTTGGCGATGGCTCGGTTCATATTCAATTGGAAAGCCTGAAACGGCTGTGGCGACAATGATTACGTGGCTGTGAAGCGGGAAGAATGCCGGACCGAACTCGCCACAAGAGGCGTTCATCAAAGGGCCTGCCGGCGCGAGCCCAGCGGGTCGATCCGAGTTCGAACGTACCAGCTGGTTCCCTCCTTGCGCACTACCGAGAAAAGGCAGATTGGGCCGCGAGCCTTGCTACGGCGTCGTCTTCAGAAGATGGGAAGCAAAAGGTTGCCGAGTTTGTCGCAAACGATCCTTGGTACGCCACGGACCACGCGTTCCCAATCTACTCCCACCTCATTGGTGCATGCCGGATCGCATATGGCCATGTCTTCATGTCGAAGGATTCGCTCGGCGCTGAACCAACCGAGCTGTTGTCGCAGTCCGGTCGCTGGCTCACCGAACTGTACTTCGCGGGCTTGAATCTTTTCAGGGTCGAGTTTCTTATTCAGCTGGGGCGACGGCAAACTTCGCCGGTCAAGCTCGGGCGACGCGCTGCCACTTGTTATATCGGGCTGAGCCTGAACGTGGGGCAAACCCTCGCCGAGATCTTGCTCAACGTTTGGAACAGTGTTCCAGACCAGGAACTCTCCTATGAGCAGATGGTCCAGATGGACCGACAATTCGCGTTCACTCAGTTGCACCTCGATCGCATTCGGTCCCTGGTCGACCTCGAGTTCGGCCTTGGCATTTCAGTAGATGTTGATCGGCTATTCGAAGAAGTGAGAATCGGCATTCAGCAAGAGCGAGCTGTATTGGCACCAGTCAAGGCCGGCGCAATCCTCCTGTCTGGCGACAACAGCGAAGCCCAAGGCAATGAAAGCGGAGAGGCAGATAGTTGGCTCGGTGCTTCGGGGAGCCATCGCCAGGAGTGGTCAAAACCCGACAGTATCCGAGGTTGGGCAAAGGTGTTTGGAGTGTCGTTCGCGAAAATGAAGGCTTTGCTCAAGGATGGTCCGATACGTAGTAGGCAACTCGGCGACAAGCTCTACCAGATTCACGTCACAGACCTGCCTGTCATACCCCCGCGCGCGCACTAAGTGACATTTTCGCGGCTTTGCGCGCACTTTGTGATTTTGCCTCTCGCGGCTGCTTACGGGCTCGCAAGAATGCAGTTGTGAGCATTGCATCGCATTCTGATGAGCCTGAGCGCATGGCGCTGACTGCTGCCGAAGTGGCGCGTCGTCTGGACATTTCGGAACGCCATCTCTGGGCGTTGCTCTCGAGCGGCCGACTCCCTCGCCCGATCCGCCTGGGTCGATCAGTACGTTGGAATGCTGCTGAGTTGCGTGAATGGATGCAGGCTGGTGCCCCAGAGCGTTCCACATGGGAGGCCATGCGCGGCGACCACGACAGATAGGTAGTATTCACGCAATTGGAAGGATCCGCGAACTTGATCAAGTCAGATACGTGCCCTAACCCATCTTTCCTGCCGCTACTTTTGACGGCGAAACAGGCAGCCACTCTCTGCGGCAAATCGCTAAGAACCTGGCGGACTTGGGACTCGAGCGGCCGTATCCCGAGGCCGGTAAGGATCGGCCGTTCGACGTTGTGGCGTTCCGATGAACTGCAGCAGTGGATCGCCGCCGGCTGTCCGTGCCGTCAGGAATGGGAGGCGCGGACATGCTGATTCCTAACCGGGAAAACGAATTGGGCGTCGCGCTGGCGGCCCGTCTGGGACTCGAGTTCGACAAGCGGGAAGGGCACGATCTCGCTGGGCATTGCATCGTGTGCAATTCGAGCGATGCGTTCCGCCTGCACGCTCAAACGGGCGTGGCCCACTGTTTCTCTTGCGGCGGAAAATGGTCGCCATTTGATGTGGCGAAGGCCGTTACCGATCACGACACGGCAAAGACGGTGCTCGTCGAGCTTGGTCATTTCAAGTCAAACGGCCAAGCGGGTTTGGATCCAATCGTTGCGATCGCGTTGCAGAAGAGGGTTTCGTCCGAATCGCTGCGGGTGTTCGGAGCGAAGTCGGTGGCGGAAAAGAAGGTCGAGTTTCCCTGTTTCGGCCCCGACGGCAAGCAGTGTACGACATTCACAATCTCCACCCAGGGGAACGAGAAGGCTTTAAAGGGTATGTTCGCCAAGGGAAAGAAGGCTGGGCTCTTCTTTCCGCACGAGGGTTGCGAGGTTCGGCTGCCGAAGGCCGGCGAGACCTGGTATGTCGTGGAGGGCGTCAAGGACGCGGCTGCGCTCGACGCATTGGGGTTCCTAGCTTGCGGACTGAACACCTGTCGCATGGCAGCCAAGTTCGCTCGACTCTTCGCGACGGTGGAGGTGGTCCTCGTACCCGACCGTGATCGTGCCGGCGAAGAAGGAGCAGAATACTCCGCACGAGTACTTCGTGGAAAGGCGACGACGGTGCGAATCGCGGTGCTACCCGTCGAGTTCAAGGAGAGCGAAGGCGAAGATGTCCGCGACGTCCTGCGGAAGCCTGGTGGCAAGGAGCTACTTCTGCAGGCGATCGCGGATGCCCAGATGTGGGAACCCCAGCCCGCTGCTGACGGCCAGGATCTACGCCCGGAGATTGAAGTCACGCCCGATGAGCACGTCGTCAACGATCAGGCGATCGTGGCGTTGGGCGCTGATCAGGTTCTTTTCCAACGCGGTGGGACTCTGGTTCAGGTCCACCGAGACTACAGTACCCGCAGCCTCAAGGGCATCAAACGGCCGGCCAACACACCGCGTATCGTCATCATCAAGGAAGCCAGTCTCCGCGAACGACTCACGGCCGTCGCTCGGTTCGTGAAGCGTAAAGAAACTGAGGAAGGCGAAGAGGTCAAGCAGGTACATCCACCGGCGTTCTGCATCAGCGCGGTCACCGCACGTGGGTACTGGTCCGGCGTGCGGCACCTCGAGGGCGTGATCTCTAGCCCGATCTTGCGGCCGAATGGCACGGTGCTGCAGACCCCTGGGTATGACGAAGAGACCGGCCTGCTCTACGAGCCCGCGGGGTCACTGATTCAAGTTCCCGACAACCGGTCAATTGATGATGCTCGTGCCGCTTGCCAGACCTTGCTTGAGGTCGTCTGTGACTTCCCCTTCGTGAAGGAGGCCCACCGTGCGGCCTGGCTGGCGATCGTGCTCACCCCTTTGGCCCGACACGCATTCTCTGGCCCGAGCCCGCTCTACCTGATTGATGCCAACATTCGGGCCAGCGGCAAGTCGCTGCTGGCTGACGCCGCGTCGTTGATCGTCACTGGTCGCCTGATTGCTCGCATGTCGTGCCCTAAGGAAGACGACGAGATGCGGAAGCGGATCACGGCGATCACACTGGGCGGCGACCAGATGGTGTTGATCGACAACATCGCGTCCGAATTGGGAAGCGCGTCGTTGGATGCCGCCCTCACCGGCACGATCTGGAAGGACCGTATCCTTGGCCGATCGGAGATCGTCGAGATGCCCTTGGTCACGACGTGGGCCGCGACCGGGAACAATGTCGTGCTGTTGGCCGACACCAGCCGACGGGTATGTCACATCCGCCTTGAGTCGAAGCTCGAAAACCCAGAACAGCGTGAAGACTTCAAGCACAAGAATCTGCTCAGTTGGGTGCGCGCGGAGCGGCCCCATCTGCTCTCTGCGGCACTTACGATTCTATACGCCTATTGCCGCGCCGGCCGTCCCCCACAGAAACTGAAGCCCTGGGGATCCTTTGAGGAATGGTCCGAACTCGTGCGCCAGGCACTCGTTTGGGCCGGCATGGCCGATCCAGGAGAGTCGCGCGAGGAGTTGGCTCGCTCATCAGACCGTGAGGCGGCAGCACTGCGGGCGCTGATTCAGGGATGGGCAGAGTTCGACACGGAGGGAACCGGCTACACAGCGGCCAAGCTGCTCGAGCGCCTGGAGAAGGCCCCCGACGACTACGACCTCCTCCGCAACGCCATTCTCGACCTGTGTCCCGCGCCCACAGGTAAGCTTCCGAGTTCGCGGTCGCTGGGAAACAAGCTACGTCATGCGCGTGGTCGCGTCGTCGGTGGAAAGGCGATCGACAGTCGCGATCAGCACGGTACGCAGGTGTGGTTCGTCGCCAACGTGGTGCAAACCGATGCAATCCGTGCCGACGATGGCGGCGACGAAGGTGGCTCTAGGGGTTCTGGTTGGTCTGATACAAGCGATGTGCCCACGTCGTCGGACGACGATTGGCCAGAACCGAAGGAACCTCTGGCAGAGCCACCAGCCCAACCAGACCAACCGGACCTCCATCGATGCCGTCACGAGGACTGGGTCGACCATCCGCCAGTTAATGGCCAAATCCGCACGACGTGTGGCGTCTGTGGGAAGTTCATTGGCAACCGTCCAGCGAACGGCGAGCAGCAAACTTGAGTTCCCCTCCCGGATGAGCGAAGTTGTGACCCCTACCGCCCGGGGTGGGCGGGATTTTGGAGATTTGAGAGCAATGGCAAGTCTATACAAGAAACCGATCAAGCGGCGCGACTCGAAGACCGGAAAGGTGGTCACGGTCAAGTCGAAGAAGTGGTGGGGCCGGTTCCGCGACGAGCATGGCGTCGAGAAGCGGGTGCCGTTGGCGACGGACAAGGGGGCAGCGCAGAGCATGCTGAATACGCTGGTTATCAAGGCCGAGCGTCGAGCCGCGGGCCGAATCGACGCGTTCGACGTCCACATGAAACGGTCGCTCGGCGAGCACGTGGACGACTTTGAGCACTACCAACGGAGCAAGGGGAACAGCGAACAGCACGTGGGCGAAGTCTCTGGGAAGGTGCGCCGGATCGTGAAGGGCTGCAACTGGTCGATGATCGGCGACATTTCGGCGAGCGGCACGCAACGGTATCTGGCCGACCTGCGGACGGGTGGTTTGAGCGTGCAGACGAGTAACCACTACCTGCGGGCGATCAAGCAGTTCAGCCGCTGGTTGGTTCGCGACCGCCGCATGCCGGACGACCCGCTGACGCATTTGGCGATGCTCAATGTGAAGACAGATCGCCGGCACGACCGGCGGGCCCTGACGGCGGACGAGTTCTCTCGGCTGATCGACGCGGCGATGGTCGGCCCGGAGGTAGTCTGCATCGCTGGGCCTGATCGGGCGATGATGTACGTCCTGGCCGCGTGGACGGGCTATCGGAAGACGGAGATCAGCAGCCTCAGCAAGCGGTCGATCCGACTCGACACCGATCCGCCGACAGTCACGGTGGCCGCGGCCTACAGCAAGCGGAAACGGCAGGACACGCAGGTGCTGCACCCCGTCGTTGCCGACCGAATGCGGAGCTGGCTCGATACGAAGAAGCAGCTTGGGGCCGACGACTTGCTGTTCCCGGTGTCGGCCAAGATTCCTGGTTGCCCGGAACGGCGGACGTCTAAGATGATGAGAGCGGACTTGGCTGTGGCACGGAAGACGTGGATCGACGAGGCCAAGGACGATGAGGAACTCCGCAAGGAGCGCGAGGATTCGGACTTCCTCTGCTATCAGGACGAGGACGGATTGTTCGCCGACTTCCACTCCAACCGGCACACGTTCATCACCAACCTCGAGCGGGCGGGCGTCTCGCCTCGCACCGCCCAGTCGTTGGCCCGGCATTCGGACATCCGGCTGACGATGGGCATCTACACGCACATCGGTCTCTGTGACCAGACGACCGCGATCGAATCACTGCCGGCCCCGCCGACGTTTGAACGCAAATCGAAGGAAGCCCAGGTGCTCAAGGCCACCGGCACGGACAGGAAGAACAGCAGGATGAATCCGAACGTGACCAACAAGCGGACGCCGCGCGAGCGCCGAACCAATCGCAAGAAGGTGCCCACAGTGGTGCCGTCGGGTGCCGAAATTGGTGCCGTACGGCTCGCGTCGGAGACGAATGAGTCGGCATCGGATTGCACCGACGAGGACGGCCAAGCCGCGAGGGGCGGGAAAAAATCGCGCGGCCGCAAAGCCCAAACGCGTGGCGAGTTGTGCGCCAACTCGCGCCGCGACGGTGCGGATTGCATCGCACTGCACTCGCCTGAACGAGAAGCACGCCCGGTAGGATTCGAACCTACAACCCTCGGTTCCGAAGACCGATGCGCTATCCAATTGCGCCACGGGCGCGTGCTGACTACAACCAATCTACGATGCTTCCGTCCAACCGACAAGCGCGGCAACCGAGCCGGCCCCGACATCCCCCCAGCCGACAAGCGCGGCCGATGATCCAGTCCCGCCGCCCCGTCCTCCACCGACAAGCGCGAAAGGCCAATCGGTGCAGACATCCCGTCGTCCGCCGACAAGCGCGGCCATTAAGCAGGCACCTGGAAGGAACGCCGTCCAGCGCAATCGCGGAGCCGCGTCCGGCTGGCAGTGCGCGCTTCGCCCTTCGTGGCGCCTCCACAAGTTGATTCGGTGCAGGTCGGCTGATAGGCTCGGGGTTCTTGCCTCGTTCTCATTCCGAAAGGTTCTTCCCATGCGCATGACTCCACTTGCCAGCTTCGCACTCGCCCTCTTTGCGGCCGTTCACGTCGCGGCCGTTTCCGCCGTGGCGGAAGATCGCCCGCACGTCATCCGACAGGTCGAGGTCTACAACCAACCGGGCCGGTTCGCCGGGTGGCCCGCCAATAACGGCATCGCCAATTGGGGCGACGAGATCGTCGTCGGCTTCACGCTCGGCTATCACAAAGACAAGAGCGGCCACACCATCGATCCCGAGCGGTCTTCCGGTCCGATGCAAGCCCGCAGCAAGGACGGGGGCGAAACGTGGAGCATCGAAACGCCCTCGTACATCGGCGAAGACGGCCAGGAGCAGGCACCGACCGCCTTCTCCGGACGGATCGACTTTACCGATCCCAACTTCGCCGCGCGGTTCCGCAACGACCGGTTCTACTACTCGCTCGATCGCTGCCGTACTTGGGAAGGACCGTTTCAGTTGCCCGTCTTCGGGCGTCCCGGCCTGCTGGCGCGCACCGACTACATCGTCGAAGGCAAGGATCGCTTGACGGCGTTTGTCGCCGCGGAGAAGGACGGCGGCCGCGAAGGCCAACCACTCTGCATGCGCACGACCGACGGAGGAAACACGTGGGACCTGGTTGGGTGGATCGGCCAACAACCGCCGAAGGACTACGGCTACGCGATCATGCCGGCCACCGTGGCGCTGGACGACGGCGCCTATCTGAGCATCATCCGCCGTGGCGGCGTGTTCGACGGCGAACGGCGCTGGTGGCTCGAGGCGTTCGTTTCGCCCGACGAAGGCCGGTCGTGGTACATGCTCGATCAGCCGCGGATCGACAACGCCGGCAACCCGGCCACGCTCACCCGTCTCGAAGACGGCCGCATCGCGATGGTCTACGGTTGGCGTCGGGCTCCGTACGGCATCCGCGCGCGGATCTCGTCCGACGAAGGCCAGACCTGGAGTTCCGAAATCGTGCTTCAGGACGACGGCAACAGTTGGGACCTTGGCTACCCGCGCACCGTGCAACGGGCGGACGGCAACCTGGTTACCGTCTACTACTTCAATGACGGTTCCCAGGTGGAGCGCTACATCGCGGCCACCATCTGGAACCCTGGTACGCCGCGGTGATTGGCTGGGCGAGTTGGTTGGGGCCTTGCGTGGAGCAAACGCGTGGCGAGTCCTGCCCGTGGGTCCGCGGTTTGCGCGCTTTCTGGCCGGAAAACAGCGAAAAACGCCGAAACCCCCGAACTGCGATGGAAAAAATGCTTGATTGCGGTCGGGGGATTCGATAGCTTCCCGATTGAGTTGATGACGCGGGCCGCGGCGCGGTCCGGAGTTGTTGAGGAAAGACCTAATGCATTGATACTTGGCGATACCGAGGTAACGCTAATCCAGTAAAAGCGACGATCGAAGTCTTTGTTCGCCGAGCCGCGCGCGGTTGGGTTCGACACGTGTCGGTCGGCGTTTTTTGTTGGATCGGACGAACTCAGTCGATCGCCGGCGCAAACGTCCGAGACCCGCAAGGGGAGAACGCCTAATGAACGTTACCCGGCGCTGTGTCGTGTTGTGTGTGGTGTCGACATGCTTGCTTCTGATGGCCGAGCGCGCGACAGCCGCCACCATCGGGTTCGCGATCAATCCCGCGTTTGCAGGCGGCGGGTCGCCCGCAGCCGACGCGCTGCCGACGCTGCACGATCTGGTCGGCTGGCAGGTAAGTCCGGGCGGAATCTTCTCGGGCGGTTCTCCGCCGACGCAGAACGACATTGGTCTGCGTTGGTTGTTCAACGACGAGGCGCCGGGCAACTTGAAAGTGCTCGACTTCGACTTTGCCGCCACGCCCGTGCGCTCGAGTTGGGACTACGGTCTCGGAGACATCATCGACTTCAATTTAATGTTCGCCCCGTTCTTCGCCGAGTTTCCCAACGCGGAGCTTGCGTGGGCCTGGCATACCGCCGGCGGTGCGGCTCCGGGTCCGTCGTTGCTTTCGGTAACCACCACCCCGGATACGCTGCCGCGCACGTTGTTGCCGTTTGACACGATGGGCGACTTCGTCCAGTTCGACACGGTCATTACCGGCTCGCCAAACATCGGCGACGGCATCGTCGGCTGGACGATCAGCGGCACGGTCGTGCCCGAGCCAACCAGCCTTGCGATGGCCGCCACCGGGCTGCTCGGACTGATTGCCGTCGGATGGTTCTGCCGGTCGAACTAGCCAGTCGGCGCCGGCGCACGTCGCCCAGCGTTGGGCCAGCAGCGCTCGACGCTTTCGGCCGTGCCGGCGATCGTGCCAGCACCGCTGACGCTACATCGCCGCCCCGATCACTCGGCGATGCAGTACAGGTGCTCTTCGCCACGGATGAACAACTCGTTGTCGACCGGCGCGGGCGTGGCGTCGACCGTTTCGTCGACCGAATTGGTGGCCACGATCTCGAACTCGTCGGCGTCGCGCAACACCACCGTCGTGCCGCTGCGATCCGTCAGATACACGTGCCCGCCGGCCGCAATCGGCGAAGCGTAAATCGTACGCAGCCCCTCCACGCGCTGCGCGGTGTAGTGCGGCTTGCCGGCGCCCGCGTCGAAGCACGAGATCAACCCGCTCTTGCCTTTGTGGAAATAGAGCCGCCCGTCGCTCAACAGCGGCGAGGCGATGTCGGGCGTATCGCGGTCGACCGTCCACACGACGTGGTCGGTCTGCTCGATGTCGCCCTGTCCGTCGAGCCGAAACGCGCCCAGGAACGAACCCCGGTGCCCGCTGCCGATGAAGACCAGCTTGCCGGCGGCAACCGGCGAAGCTATCGGGCGCTCCGTTTGCCCGGCACAACGCCAAAGCTCTTCGCCGGTTTTCAGGTCGTACGCCCGGGCCGAGGTTTGCCCGTTCATGATGACTTGCTGCTTACCGCCGTTGTCGACCACCAGCGGCGTGGCCCAACAACTCGGCTCGTCGCGCTCGGCTTGCCAGATCGTCCGTCCGGTCGATTTGTCCAAGGCATAGAGATACGACTGCTCTTCGTGGTCCCAGGGCAACAGGATCAGATCGCCGGCGATCGTCGGCGAGCTGCCTTCGCCAAAACTGTTGCGGGTCTCCATCTTTCCGAAGTCGTCCCGCTTCCACACCGGCTTGCCGTCCATCGTGTAGCAGTACAGACCGCGCGAGCCGAAATGTGCGTAGACGTGCCGACCGTCGGTGCAGGGCGAAGCCGACGCGAAGCCGTTGGTGGAGTGCGTTGCCTGGTGCGGCGTGGCTTTGGTGGCGACTTGCTTCCACAGCAGGTCGCCAGTCGCGCGGTCGAAGCAAAACACCGTGAACTCGAACGACGTCGTCGGCGCCGCTCGGCCGGGCCCGCGTCCACCGCGTCCACCAGGACCGCGTCCACCCGGTCGTCGTCCGCTAGGTCTGCGATCATCGGGCCGGCGATCCCCGAATCTGCGATCATCGGGTCCACGATCATTGGGTTTGCGATCGCTTGCCTCGCCCGGTCCGCGCGGCGGACGGTCGTTTGGCTGCCGCCGAGTGCGTTGCGGTTCGCGCTGCTGCGCAAGTTGGTCATCTTCGTTCTCGGTCACAGCCGACACGACGAATACCCGATTGCCCCAGATCACCGGCGAGCCCGAACCGCGCCCGGGCACGGGGACCTTCCATTTGACGTTCTTTGTGCTGCTCCATTCGGTCGGCGGCTTGGCATCGAGCGAGACGCCGTTGCCCTCATCGCCGCGCCAGTGCCCCCAATTGCCCGCGGTCGCCGTCCAGGCCGAGAGCAGAACACATCCCACCGCAAGCAGCGTAGCGCGTCGCATGGATACTCCAGTTCGTATTCGGGTTCGAGTGCGGGCAGTGCAGGCGTATTGTTTGCGGAAACGTGCCGCGTGTCCAGTTGTTTCCGTGTGGAACGGGCCAACCCGACGAGTACCTCAGCCGCGGCCAACGAGGTCCCTTTTTGCCTGACAATTCGTTGATTCGACCGCCGGGCATGCGGTACGCCCGAGCCAGAAGGTATTGTTCAGTTGGAGTGGTGAACCGGAAGCAGATGCGATCCTTGTGTCTGGAGGAACGATATGGTCGATGCGGGCTCAGTACGCTCTTTGTCGTGGCTCGTGGCAGCTGCAACTCTGTGCGTACAATCGATTTGTTGCGGACAGGAGTGCACGGCCGATCACGCGGCAAACATACGAGAGGCCATTCGCACAGGAGCCGAATCGATCACTCTTGAAGTCGGTCAAGCGCGTTTCGTTCTCGTGCGGATACCCGCTGGTCAGTTTGACCTGGGTTCGCCGAAGTCCGACGTTATGGCAAAGCAAAATGAGTTTCCTGCGAGACGGATTCACATCACCGCGCCTTTCTATATTGGCGCCACCGAAGTATCTCAGAAACAGTACTCTGAGGTGATCGGTGAGCACCTCAATAGTTTCACCGGCGATGAACTACCTGTGGAAGGTCTAACGCTTGCTGAAGCCCGAGACTTCTGTGACGCACTCTCGCGCGAGTCCGGTATCGTGGTGACACTGCCCACCGAGGCTCAGTGGGAATATGCGTGCCGCGCGGGCACGAGTACTCGCTACTATTCAGGCGAGACAGCCGACGACCTGGCCAGAGTGGCCTGGTTCGAAGGCAATTCCGGGGACAAGTCGCATAAATGCGGCATGAAGGCTCCGAACGCATGGGGCTTACACGATATGTTGGGAAACGTCTGGGAGCCGTGCTTGGATGGACTGCCTCCGTATGACAAGATTGCGAAGACCGACCCCGTTGGACAACTTGCGCCTGTGATCGGCAGGATGCGTGGTGGCTGTTGGCAGGATCAGCCGCAGAACTGCCGGGCCGCGAAAAGAATGGCAACTCATGATTTGGCTGCGGGAATGGGGATCCGGATCGTTGTTAACGTCATCGACAACGAGCCAAAGTAGAACGCCAACACAAGTTCGCGTGTGAGGAATTTGGGGGGATTTGGACGTGCAGATCGTTCGCTTGAGATGTCTCCCGTCGAAAGACCGCTTACGCCGTGCTGCGCCCCTTGGGTTGACCCATGCCGTCGCGCTGCTCGTCGCCGTGTTGATTGCCGGGTGCTCTGGTGCGTCACGTCTGCCGGAAACGGAGCAGGCGGGCAACCAAATCGTCAAGGCTCTTGGTCAGTACAGCGCCGACCACGGACGGTATCCACTGTCGCTGTCGGATCTATCGCCAAAGTACTTAAGCGACATTCCGTCTCCTACTTGGGGCCTGCAGGAATGGCGGTATAGCTCCGATCGACCTGATCGATTCGGGCTGCAAGTCGATGAGTCCACCCGTACAGGCGACGGGAATGCGAAATGGTTTCGATACTTGGGACCAAAATACGGCTGGCAGCTTGGAGACTGACGAACTCCGAGCGTCTATTTGCGAGTTGCCGCACTTCGCCGTCGGCCGCTTGACAGCCCCCTACTTTGGCCGGACCCAGGTCTGGCCGCGCTTGTAGCGCTTGGCCCGATCGATGACGATCGCGTCCTTCGTCGTCGCCAGCACGTCGTCGAGCGCGGCGTGAAACTCCGGCTTGTTGTCGTCGCGCAGCTTGCGGTCGTGCGCTAGCTCGACGATCGACAGGCACGCCTGTTCGGCGTGCGGCGGCTGTTTCAGATAGGGCCGCACGAACCGCAGCGTCTCGACCAGGCG
>CALFYT010000013.1 GCA_937952415.1 uncultured Planctomycetaceae bacterium
GGGCGTGTAGTGCATCTCGAACAGCAGCTTCGAGCCGGCTTGGATATACCGGCCCAGGCCCTCGGGCAGCATCGCGGGACGCACACCCGGAGCAAACGCGCCGAGCCAATTGGTTTGCAGTCGGCCGGCTTGTCCGCTTGGCGTGACACCTGGCGGAATCACGTAAACGATAATGTGATGGACGACGGCCGGATTGCCCGGCAGACACTCCATCGCCTGAACCCACTTGTCCTCGGTAAAGCCGGGATCGACGACGAACCTTTGATATTCAACGACACCCGTGGCGGGCACTTCGTACGGCTCGTCGGCCATCTTGATGACAACGTCGGGATCGGGAATCTGCCAGCCTTCGGCAAACTCGGGCGGCTTGGGCAGATCGTTCGGATCGCCCTCGGGGGCTCCGTTTTCGACCCACTTGTTGATCAGCGCCAGTTCCTCGTCGGTCAAACGCGCGTCGTTCGAGAAATGACCCACGCTCGGATCGGCATGCCACGGGGGCATCCGCCGTTCGTTGACCACTTCGCGAACCATATCCGCCCAGCCGACTGCCTCGTCGTAGCTGGTTAGCGTAAAGGGACCGATCTGGCCTTCGCGGTGGCAATAGACACAGTTGTCGTTGAAAATCTTCGCGATGTGCTTCGAGTAGGTCACGTCGCTGTCGGCCACGGGCTCCTTGATGCGCCCGATGTGGCAGCCCTGACTGGCAATCGCGGGCTTGCTGACCGACTTGCCGGCGACGAGCTCTTCGATCGCGACCGCCAGGTGGCGCCGCGTCGGCGCTTCGCGCTGGTAGCCGACAAAGTCTTCCTCGAAACCATACTGGTCGTCGATCGGACCCCAATAGCGGACCACGCGATCGGCGTCGAGCAAAAAGACTTCCGGTGTGCGGACCGCGCCGAATTGATCGGCGATCACGTTGCCCGCGTCTTTGAGCAGCGGAAACTCGATTTTGTGCACGCGGGCGAAGTGTGCCATCTCGGTGATCGAATCCTGACGATTCGAGTTCACGCCGAGAAACGCAACGCCTTCGTCGGCAAACTCGTTGGCTAGCTCCGTCAGTCGCGAGGCGTAAAGCTTCGCCAGCGGACATTGATTGCCCGTGAAGACGACGGCCACGTACTTGCTGTCGGCAAAATCCGACAGCGAGACTTCCTTGCCCCGGAAATCTTGGGCCGTGAAGTTATCGATCTTCTTGCCGATCGGCGATGTGTTGTCGTTCGCCGCGGCGACGGGAGCCGCCAACATGGCCGTGAGAGCCAATAGGGGGAGCACGGTCTTGCCCATTTGTCCTTGTCCTCCAGTACGTTTTGCCGCCTTGTACACGTTTGTTGGTTTGCTTGCCTCGGGCTTGACGTTGCACGGTTGCCCGGGGTTCACGGTTTACCTTGTCTCTTATTCCCCAATTCCTTGTTCCCCAATTCCCTGTGCCGCATCGCCATCGAACGGCTGCAGACCGGGAAAGGTATCGGGAGTTTCAATGCCGAGGTAGCACAGGAACATGCGCGTGACTTCCTCGGCAAGTTGGTCATTGGTAAGCGTCAGTTTCGATCGC
Source organism: uncultured Planctomycetaceae bacterium (assembly GCA_937952415.1). Lineage (GTDB taxonomy): Bacteria > Planctomycetota > Planctomycetia > Pirellulales > PALSA-1355 > CALFYT01. Next base: position 1,553 of record CALFYT010000013.1, read on the forward strand.
GGAATGTCGGCATAAAACGTCGCCAGGTCGAGCGTGTCGAACGCGGCCCGCAGGCCGAAGTCCACCGCCAGAACCGGATCCGGATGCTTGATTTCATCGCGCCGACTCATCAGCAAGGTGATGAGCCGTTCGGCGATTTCGCGGCCGACGCGAATTCCACGCTCGGCGAATTGCGGATCGGAACAACCCCGCAGCATGAACGCTCGCAGCAGTCCGCGCTTTTGCTCATAGACGTGCACGACGAACGGCAATGCCGTGGACAGGATCTCGGCGATCGACGCGCCCTGCCAGCGCCGAGGATCCAACACGGCTTCGGTCGTGGCGATGGCCTGCTCGCAGAAACGTTCGTGCAGCACAACCAATAGCGCGTCTTTGTCGTTGAAGCGTGCGTAGAGCGAGCCGACCGATGATTTGGCCCGGCGCACGATTTCCGATACGGTCGCGTTCTCGAATCCCTTCTCGGCGATCACTTCCTCGGCGGCTTCCAGGATCCGCTCGAGCGTTTCCTGGCTGCGGGCCTGATGGATGGGCCGGACCCATTCGATTTGGGTTGGTGCCTGAGCCACGTGGATGATCTCCGACAACGCTGAAAGAGAATGAGAATTCGGGTTCTGGTGAGACGCCGCACACGACCGGATGCTGAACTAGAATTCTAATTCTTTTTATATCGGCAAACCCTTTCCCCGTCAAGGATTTTTGCCGAATCAAAGAGGACGAGAATGTCCTGTTTAGCGCGCCCCACTCCCCGCGAAGGCGACGTGCTGAAGGGCCGCCAATCCCAATCGGGGGGTAAAGTCGGCGCTGCGGCTCCCTAACCGTCGAAGCGCACGCGATACGCTGGCTCGAAGCGACTCGCATGGCGCCCGGCCGCGATAAGCCCCGAATTCGTTAGCGCGGCTTGCGTCGCTCGCGCTGATAGCGAACCCGGCAGCCAATCGCCGGAGCCTCGGCTGTTTCGGGTGCTTCGCCGCGCAGGGCCGCCTCGACCGCCGGCTCAAGAAAATGCTGCTTGACGGTCTCGGGATTGCTACTGTCATCCATCCCGCCCATGTAGACGACCTTGCGGTCCTTGTCGAGCACAAAGAATTCGGGCGTAAAGGCCGCTCCGAATTGGCGGCCAATCTGTTGCGATTCGTCGTACAAATACGGGAAGTCGAATCCGCGGGCCTCGGCCCGTTCGCGCATTTTCGGCAACCGGTCTTCCGGCAGGCGGTTGACGTTGATCGCCACCAGGCCGACCTTGCCGTCGGCGCCGGCGTACTTCTTGGAGAAAGCCATGATGCGGTCTTCATAGTCTGTGGCCACGGGACAGCTATTACAGGTGAACACGACGACCACCACTTGCTTGTCGACCAGGTCGGCCAACGCGTGCCGCTTACCGTCGACGCCTTCCAGGTCTTTCCAGGCCGGGGCTTCGTCGCCGATGTCGAGCACGGCGTTGTACTTGCCCGCGCCGGCCGGGGAGACGATCTGTAGGACACATGCGATCGCCAAGATCGAGGGGAGCGACAAACTAATTCGCATCGCGGTACATCTCCACAAGTGGCAAGTGGACACGGAAACAACGGTTGTGGACCCACAGGGCCAGGCCACACGGGCCGGCCTGCTGTCGACGAACTGAGCTTAGCTTGCGACGTGCGGCCCGGTCAACGCACGGATCGCCGCGGTAATTCCGCGACGTCGCTAGCTACTGAGCGTCGCTACGGACGACGGATTGGCGATTTTCCAGCATCGTGCTAAGCATTGACAGGCCGTCGGAGGCCCTCTCCAATTGTCGTAGTGAAAGGAACGTGGAGCTGCAGATTTGCTGGTGGGGAATTGCCAGACCACGATGAGTCGGCTTGCGATCGTCGGCACGGGACAATCACACAGGAGCCGGAAATGCGTACTTGGCGCGGACCGTTACGAGTTGGCCTAACACTGGTCGAGCTATTGGTCGTCATTGCGATCATCGGGCTGCTGGTGGCGCTGCTGCTGCCGGCGATCCAGGCTGCCCGCGAGGCGGCGCGCGGCACGCAGTGCAAGAACAACCTGAAACAGCTTGGAATCGCAGTGCAGACGTATCACGACGCGCTGCGCAGTTTTCCGTCGGGCGTGATCGCAACGGGTGACGACTTTCGTGACGGATGGCATTCGGGCTTTGTCCTCCTGCTGCCGTACTTCGAAGAGGAAAACCTGCAAGCGACCTACAACTTCGATGAGCCATGGCGGCATAGCGACAATCGTCGCGCGGCAGGCGTCCGCATCAGCCAGCTCAATTGCCCTTCGAACGAGACCGGCGTGGCGCAGGACGGCGGACTGCCGGGCGCCGCGTCCGACTACGCGTTCTCGAAAGGGCCGTTGGCCTACCTATGTCGAAAGCCGGTCGACACAGGTTTGTTTGACGTCAACAGCCGCGTCCGCATCCCGGAAGTGATCGACGGCTTGTCGCGCACGATTGCCTTGGGCGAGGCCGCCAGCAATCCGAATTTGCCGGCGGCCAGCACGTGAGGATGACCGGGATTGATCATGGGCCAGGTCTGGTCCAAGGCAGATTTTGATGGGCTGAATGAAACAGGCCACGAGGGCGGTCACGGCTCGGTGTTGGCGGTAACCGCGCAGAATCCTGGCGAGGACGGAATCGCCGGCACCGACGATGACGTGTTGGCGCCGCTAAACGAAGTGCCGGCCGCCGTTTCCATCGATGCGGTAGTCGGCCCCGATTGCGCGGACCAGGGCGACCGGGTGCGCGGATTTTATAGTCTTCACTCAGGTGGGGCGCACTTCTTGTTCGCCGACGGCTCGGTCACCTTCATCCAGGAAGACATCTCGCCGACCGTGTATCAGGCACTTAGTACGATCGCCGGTCACGAGACAACCACGCCGGCCGACTATTGAGTCGTCCGGCGAGAATCACATTCCCGCCGGCCTTGTCGTCAGGGGCTCGTGCTCCGGATGCTCCCGTCATGTCCGAAACCGACCGCATCGCGAAGCAACTCGAACGAGCATTTTCGGGTCCGGCCTGGCACGGGCCGGCGGTCGAGGAAGTCTTGGCCGGCGTCACCGCCGAAACGGCGTCGCGCACTTCGCCCGGCGGCATCCACTCGATTTGGGAAATCGTCGATCACATGTGGTTCTGGTCCGACGTGGTCCGGGATTGGATCGAGGGCGGGCGGGAACGCCCACCGGACGAAGCCTCGTGGTCCGAAGTGCGTGACCCAAGCGCAGCAGCATGGCAAGCGACCCTTGAACGACTTCGCGAGGGACAGCGGGCGCTGGTCGACCGCGTGCGATCGCTCGACGAGGCGCGGTTGGAGGATCGGTTGTTTGACGACATGCCGAAGTTGTTCGTCGTGCTGCACGGCGTGGCGCACCACCACCTGTACCATGCGGGCCAGATCGCGGTCTTGAAGAAGATCGCGGCAAATTCTTAGTGCGGCGTACCGCGGAAAGGCAATCGGCGCACTGCATTTGCGGCAAACGGGTTGCGCGCCGAGCCATCCGGGACAGTCTCCCACGCGGGCTTCGGTTCGGTTAGAATGTCGCACGTTCGAGTTAGCCCGCCGCTGGCCTCCTTTGCCGGGAGCCCACCATGCCCCGCCCTGCCCCGCACGACCACGAACCACAACACGCCTTCGAGTTCATGAATGCGCGGCGACGCGAGGGCGTACGGCTGATCAACCGGCGCGGCGTGTTGAAGGCGAGCCTGGCAGGCATTGCCGGATTGTCGCTGCCGGAGTTGTTGCGCGTTCGCGCGGCTGCCACGGCCGCTGGCAACCCGATTGCCGGCAACAAGTCCGTAATCCTGATCTGGATGACCGGCGGCCCCAGCCACATCGACACGTGGGACGTCAAGCCGGACGCTCCGCGCGAAATCCGCGGTCCGTTCGACACGATCGAGACCCGACTGCCCGGCGTGCGGCTCTGCGAGTTTTTACCCAAGCAGGCGGCCATGATGGACCGGCTGACGGTCATTCGCTCGGTCGACGCGCGGGGCAGCAACCACGAGCCGAACCAGGTGTTTCAAACCGGGAATACGGCCGCGTCGCCGCGCACCAACCGCGAAGGCGACAAGTTTCCAGCGATCGCTTCGATCATTGCCGAACACCGAGGCGTGGCCAATCGCGCCTTGCCGCCGAGCGTCGTGCTGAACATGAAGTCGCGCTCGCACGTGGCCTGGGGCGGTTACTTGGGTAAGCAATTCGATCCGTTCGTCGCGGAACAGGCCAGTCGGCTCTTCACGCTGCCTGGCGGACTGGATCAGACGCGGATCGCCGGACGACGGTCGCTTTCGCAGCAGTTCGATCGGCTCCGGCGCGACTTGGATCTGTCTGGCTCGATGGCAGCCATGGACCGCTTCGAGCAGCAAGCGGTCGAGATGGTTGCGGGTCGCAAAGCGCAAGAAGTGTTCGACCTGGAGCGGGAACCGGTTACGGTCCGCGAGCGCTACGGAAGCCACGGTTGGTGCCAGCAAGCGCTGATGGCCCGCCGATTGGTCGAGGCCGGCGTCAGTTTCGTCACGATTGATTTGAGCAATCACGGCGCATCGGGCACGTGGGACACGCACGGCGACAACATTCCGCCCTACGGCGGTATCTGGAATGGGCTGCGACCCCTGCTGCCCGTGTTCGATCACTTGCTGACGACGCTGGTGTCAGACCTGGAAGAACGGGGGTTGATCGACGATGTGTTGGTGATCGCGATGGGCGAATTCGGGCGAACGCCCACGCTGGGAACGCAAGGCAGCACCGACGGACGCAACCATTGGCCGGTGGTCATGTCGATGACGATGGCCGGCGGCGGCATGCGGCACGGCCAGGTCATTGGCGCGACCGAGCGCGACGGCGGCCACATCAAGGAGCGACCGGTGACGCCCGGCGACTTAGCCGCGACGATCTATCGCCACATGGGCGTGCCGGTCGACGGCACGTATCTCGACCATCGCGGCCGCCCGCGCTACTACGTCGAAAACGGCGAACCGATTGGCGAGCTGCTGTAGCTGCAATCCACGCGCCGATTCATTGAGACGGGCGCGCAACGCAATCGACGGCGGCAATTCACGCCGCCGGCCCGTCGCTAGCGCTCGTCGCATTGCGCCGCCGCGCCGCAATAAACGATCGCACGCACAGGATCACGTAGACCAGACAAACAATCGCCATCAAGAGAACAAGTCGCACTGGCCGGCTGATGGTCAAATCGTCGGACGCGGCAAGCCCGAGCTTCATGAATCCGCGTCCACCGGCCATCAGAAACCCGACGAGCCCAACGGCCGCCGCGGCGTGCATGGCGTGTTTGCGCGCGTTGGCTTTGTGGGCGACGATACCCAGCGCGATCAGCAAGACGCCAAAGGCGGCGGGAATCAGCGCGGTGGGGCTCGGGTTTTCCGAGGCGGATCCGAAGTATCCGAACAGTCCAATGGCGCACAGAATGACGCCGACGGCCACCGTGACGTGATGCATGATCGTCCCTCCATAAAGTGCGTATTTCCATGCCGGCACTCGCGATGCGCGCCCCAAGCTAGCCGTTGCGTAGAGCCGTGTCGAGAGAGGTTCCGCGCAAGCCGGCCTCCGGCGCGTTGACATCGGCCCGGGGGCAGTTAGGCTGGGCGATTGCCGCGCCGTAAGCACGCGGACGCTTGGGCGTGGCACGAACCTTTTTCCGCCACGCCGATCCGCGCCGCGCCCCCCTTCCCTGCCCCGCTTGGAATCGTCTGTATGCAAGCCGTCGCCGTCCGTCCCGGCCAACCCGACAGCGTTCATCTGGCCGATCTGCCGAAGCCGCGAGTGGACGAAGTGCCCGACGGCCGGGGTGTGCTGGTGCGGGTGTTGAAGATAGGCGTTGACGCGACCGACCGCGAAATCAATGAAGCCAAGTACGGCGCCGCGCCGCCGGGGTTCGATTTCTTGGTCCTGGGGCACGAATCGTTCGGCGTCGTCGAGGCCGTCGGTCCGGCCGTGACGCACGTCAAGCCGGGCGACTACGTCACGGCCACCGTACGACGGCCAGGCGGATCGATCTACGACCAGATCGGCACGTCGGACATGACCAGCGAAGAAACGTACTACGAGCGGGGCATCAACCTGCTGCACGGCTTTTTGACCGAGCACTACGTCGACGATGCCGAGTTCATCGTCCACATGCCGACGGGGCTGAAACATTTGCACGTGCTGGCCGAGCCGATGAGCTGTGCGACCAAGGCCGTGCAACAGGCATTCGAAGTGCAGCGCCGGCTGCGCGTGTGGCGGCCGAGGATCGCGTACGTGATGGGCGCCGGACAGATCGGATTGCTGAGCACGTTGGCGCTGCGGCTGCGCGGCATGGACGTCTACACCCTGGCTCGGGGTAAGGCCCCTTCGCTGAAGTCCGAGGTGGCCGAGGCGATGGGCGCGCACTACGTCAGCACGCAGGAGATGCCGCTGCAAGAACTGCCCCAGAAGGTCGGCAAGGCCGATCTGATCATCGACGCCACCGGTTCCAGCGCGATCGCTTGCGGCTGCATGCAACTGCTGGGACACAACGGCGTGCTGGTTTGGACGAGCGTCACGGGCGGGCGCCAACACGTCGAAGTGCCCTCGGACAAAGTCAACCTGGACTGGGTGCTCGGCAACAAGCTGCTGCTGGGTTCGGTCAACGCGAATCGCAAGCACTTCGAGATGGGCATCAAAGACCTAGCGCTGGGCGAAGTGACGTTTCCCGGCGTCACCGAGCGGATCCTCACGACGCCGATCGACGGACTGGCAAACTATCACCAAATGATGAACGCCCTGGTCGACGATCCGACGGCACTAAAAGTCTTTGTCAACGTGGCAGAGGAGTAAACATGCATCGAGAACATCCGCAAGTGACGTGGCGCCGCGGGCGGTTGCAAAGTACGGCGGTCGGAAACTGGGGGCTATTGATGATGGCTGCTCTGCTTGCGACCAGCGGTTGGGCTGCCGCCGAGACGCCCACGCTGCGCGTGATGACGTTCAACATTCGCTATGGCACAGCCAACGACGGCGACAACGCCTGGGACAAGCGGAAGGCGTTCGTCGTGGACGTGATTCGCGATTTCGATCCCGATCTGCTCGGCACCCAGGAAGTGTTGGCGGTGCAGGCCGACTACCTGGAGGAGCAACTGCCGGATTACACGTTGGTTGGCGTCGGCCGCGACGACGGCAAGCGCCAGGGCGAGTTCTCCGCCGCGCTGTACAAGAAGTCGCGATTCACGAAGCTCGACTCCGGCACGTTCTGGCTCAGCGAAACACCCGACGTGCCGGGCAGCAAGAGTTGGGACAGCTCGTTGCCACGGATCGTCACCTGGGTGCGGCTACGCGACAAGGATGCCGGCGGGCGCGAGTGTCTGTGGCTCAACACGCACTGGGACCATCGCGGCCGGCAAGCGCGTGTCGAGTCGGGCCGCATCATCCGCCGCTGGATCGACCGGCATGCGGGCGGCGCGCCCGTCATCCTTACCGGCGATTTGAACGTCAATGACGATCACGAGGGATTTGCGGCACTAGTCGACGCAGACGCCACGCCCCAATTGTTAGACGTGTATCGGCAGGCCAACGAAAAGCCGCAGCCAGACGAGGCCACGTCGCACGGATTTGGCGGGCGGACCCGCGGCAGACGAATCGACTTTGTGCTGGGTACGGCGGAGCTTCCGGTGACCGAGGCCGATATCGTCCGCGCTAGCCGCATGGGGCTGTATCCGTCGGACCACTACCCGGTGACGGCCGTGCTGAAGGTTTCGCCTACGTCGGCGAAGTAGCTCCGGCCGGTGGCCGAGGACCGCGCGGCACGGCACTGTGTCCGAGCAACGGCCCGACTACAAGTAGCTCCCCAATTCCGTTGAAGTTTGCTTAGCGAGGTAAGTGATGCGACTACGTAGCGCGCTCGGGCTGGTTGTGGGTCTGCTTGCTGGAATGCCGGCAGTTGCCTTGCCTGCCGACATTCCGAAATTGCGGATCGAAACGGTTGCCGGCAACGGTCAGGACGGCGACTTGGAAACGGCCGGACCGGCAGTCGCGACGGATGTGCCCGTGGCGATGCCGTTCGGCGTTGAGGTGGGACCGGACGCAGCGCTGTACATCACGTCGGTCGGCCAGCATCGGGTATTGCGCTTGGATCGCGCCAACGGACAGATTACCTGCGTGGCGGGGAGCGGCGCGCCAGGCTACACCGGCGACGGCGGACCGGCAACCGCCGCGCGGCTGAACGAACCGTACGAAGTGCGCTTCGACGCGGCCGGCAACATGTTTTTCGTCGAGATGCAAAACCACCTTGTTCGGCGCGTCGACGCGCGGACCGGCACGATCTCGACCATTGCAGGTACCGGCGAAGCGGGCTACGGCGGCGACAACGGCCCGGCGACGCAGGCACAGTTTCACCGGCCGCACAGCATCGCGCTGGACGACCGCGGGATGCTCTACGTTGCCGATATCGGCAATCACCGCATCCGCCGTGTCGACCTGTCCACCGGCATCGTGACTTCGATCGCTGGCAACGGACAGCGAGAAATGCCGCGAGACGGCGCGTCGGCTCAGGGCAAACCGATGGTCGGCCCCCGCGCATTGGCGATTACCGGTAGGACGATGTGGATCGCGCTGCGCGAGGGGCACAGCATCTGGCGGATGGATCTGGATACGCTCGAAGTGTCGCACGTTGCCGGCACCGGCAAGCAGGGCTTTGGCGGCGACGGCGGGCCGGCGCTGCAGGCAACCTTCAATGGCCCCAAGGGCATTGCCGCCACGCCGGACGGTCGCGTGTATGTCGTGGACACGGAGAATCAAACGATCCGTCTAATCGATACCCGCACTGAAACCGTACACACCGTGGCGGGTGGCGGGCCCGAAGCACGAGGTTTCGCCGGCGACGGTGTCGCGGCACTTGCGGCCCACGTGGACCGGCCGCACGGTGTCTGCGTGGCGCCCGACGGGACGGTGTATTTGGGCGACACGAACAACCACCGCGTGCGCTGGCTGCACCCGTAGCGCGCCACCCGCGCGGCATAGACAGATGCCTTCCGGCAGCGGCGCGCTACCGGACTTACTTTTCGATGCGGTAAAGGTGCGTCTTGGTGCGCAGGTAGATCGCGTTGTTGTAGACAGCCGGCGAGGCCATGCAGCCGTCGTCCAGTTCGTTGGTTGCCAGCAACTCGAACTTGGGCTTGGCGGCTACGACGTGCGTCTTTCCTTCCTGCTCGGCGAAGTAAATCCGCCCGGCGGCATACAGCGGCGACGCTGTGCAGTCGCTCGCAATCCGCTTCTTCCAGAGCGTTTTGCCGGTCTGTGCGTCGACACAACTCGCCACGCCGGCATCGCTGACCATGTAGATGTGGTCGTCGATGAGCAATTGCGACGAACGGGTCGGCGTCGCCTGCTTGGTCTGCCAGAGAACGTCGTCGGCCACGTCGCCCTGCCCGCCAACCTTCATCGAGAACAGATGGAAGCCTCCGTAGCCGGTGCTGATGTATAACCGGCCGTCGGCGAACAAGGGTCGCGCTGCGGCGTTCATTCCGCCGTGGTTGATGCGCCAAAGTTCGTCGCCGCTGAGCGGTTCGTAGGCGATCGTGGCGCCCGCGCTAGGCGAAACGAGCTGCGGCTTGCCATCGACTTCGATCACCGTGGCCGTCGAGTAGGCTTTGCGCCAATCGCCCGAGTCGGTTTCGTACGCAATGTTGCGGTCGCGGCGCCAGACGGTGTTGCCGGTGATTTTGTCGAAGGCGACGACGAACTGTTTGTCGTAGCCGTCATACGCCACCACCAGCACGTCGCCGTACAGGATGGGTGACGAACCCGGCCCACGGAAGTGGTCGCACTCGATGTCCTCGCGACTCCAGAGGACCTTGCCTGTGCTCGTGTCGAGGCATGCCGTGCCGGCACTGCCGAAGTGGACATAAACGCGGCCTTGCTCGACCACCGGCGTCGGGCTGGCATAGCTGTTGAATACGTGGCAAAACTGCGGTTCGTCGATCGTATAGAGCAACTGATCGTGCACGATCTTGCCAGTTTCGCGGTCGACGCACACGGCGTACCGCTCGTGGCCACCTTCGGTGGCCGTGGTCATCCAGATCTGATCACCCCAGATCACGGGCGAAGACCAAGCTTTGCCGTGGATCGGCGTTTTCCAGGCGATGTTTTCGCTCTCGGACCAGGTGACGGGCAGATCGTTTGCCTCGGACGTGCCATCGCCTCGCGGTCCGCGAAACTGCGGCCAGTTTTCGCCCGCAGTGGCAACCGGTGCGAGCGCGACACAAAGTACAGGGATCAAGATCGAGCAACGCATACGGGGTCTCTCCGGCGGGAGTTTTTCGGTCGGGCGTGTGCGGCAAACTGTGTGGGCCGACTGGGGCGGGATTCGGACGGACACCGCTTATTGTACTTCTGACAGCCGCCGACCTACAGCCCATGGCCTGTCCAGTGGGTGGCTGGTCGCGGATAGTCGGCACCTTCGGGTAATTGCAACATTTGTTTGAGCACGCGACGCGCGGGGCGAACCCTAGGCGCCGCTAGCGAATCCACGCCGATTGCACCTCGGGGTTGACGACCGAGTCAGCCGGCCATCGACCGCCAAGCAGGTCGACGATGTTTTGGGCGGCGGCCAGTGCCATAGCGGCCACGGCCGTCGTGTCGAACGAGCCGCTGTGCGGGCTAATCACGACATTGTCCATCGCCAGCAATGGATGGTCCGGCGGGGGCGGCTCCTGCTGCAAGACGTCGAGCCCGGCTCCGGCCAAGTGTCCTGTGCGGAGCGCTTCGGCCAGCGCGCCTTCGTTCACCAGCCCGCCTCGGGCCGTGTTGATTAGCACCGCGCCGCGTTTCATTCGGGCGAGCGTGCGTTCGTTGATCAACTCGCGCGTCTCGGGTCCCATCGGCGTGTGCAGCGTGACGTAGTCGGCCCGGGCCAACAAATCGTCGAGACCTACCAATTCGATCGCGTGTTGTTGGATGAATGCGGCATCGTGATACATGTCGCAAGCGACCAGGCGCATGCCGAACGCGGCGGCGCGCCTCGCCACGCTGCGTCCGATTCGTCCCAGCCCGACGATCCCGAGCGTGCAGCCGCGCAGTGGCATGTGCAGTCGACTGCGGTGCCAGATCCCGCCGCGGGTTTCCACGGCGTACCGAACGACGCCCCGCGCCACCGCCAGCAAAAGCGCCATCGCATGTTCGGCCACTGCCTCGTGGTTGCTGTGGGGCGTAATCGTCACGGCCACGCCGTGCCGCGTTGCGGCCGCGACGTCGACCCGATCGTAGCCGACGCCGTTGCGCGATATGACGCGAAAGTCTGGAAGGCAATTCAAAACGCGGTCGGTGTACGGCTCGCCGCCGGCAATCGCAGCCACGCAGCCGCGCATCGCGGCAATCGTTTCGTCCTCGGTGGTCAGAACGCGCTTCTCGGGATAGTCGAACTCGAAGCCTGACCGGCTCAGCAGCTCGGTATGGGGGCCGGACTTGTTACGAATGGCTTCGGCAACGATTAAGACGCGTGGCATGGCCGGCAGTGATTCCGAAGTTTTGACGTTGGAACGGTGGGTTCTGTCGTGTGAACTGGGACGAACGAACGACACCCGCCTAAGCAAACTGCGGTTCGGCAGCGGGCGTGCCGGGCGTTCAACTGCCGCGCTTCTGGTGCTGGCGGACGTGGTCGACTGATTCGCGTGCCGCCCGGAGCATCAGTCCGTAGTCAGCGGCAATCGCTAACCAGGAAACGCCCTGATCAACCCAACGGTCGAGCAGCTTGGGGTCGTCGGCCGTGGCCAGGCCCATTGGCACGCCGGCGGCGCGGGCCTTCATAATGATCGTTTCGATGGCGGCGATGTTTTCCTCGTGCCATGGTTGGCCTGTGTGGCCCAGCGACGCGGCCAGGTCGTTCGGCCCGACCACGATCGAGGTGAGCCCTTCGACGGTCAGAATCTCGTCGAGATTGTCCAGCGCTTGGCGCTGTTCGATCTGCACGATCGTGATGATCTCCTGGTTGGCCCGCTGGCAAAACTCGAGACTACCAATGCCCCCGTAGTTCGACGGGCGTCGCGGGCCGAAACCGCGCACTCCCTGCGGCGGATAGCGACACGCCGCCACGGCAGCCCGTACGTCGTCGGCCGTACGGACCAGCGGAATGATCACGCCGGCGGCGCCGATATCGAGCACCGGTTTGACCAACACCGGATCGTTGGCCGCCACGCGCACCAGGGGCGTGGTCCGCGAGCCCTTGGTCGCCATCAGGTGACCCAGCACGCGATCGAGCGTGAGCGGATTGTGCTCCATGTCGATCCAAACGAAGTCGAGCACGCGGGCCAGCGCCTCGGTCACGACCGGATCGGCGATGGTCACGCACGTGCCCAGCGCCACGGAGCCATCCGTAATTTTTTCGCGAAAGTAGTGCGCGTTTTCCACGGCTGGCATTGCCTCAATTCAGACAAAGGAACCACGTCGCTTGTAGTGATACCGCACACTCTGGCGCTCGTCCAGCGGCGGCGGCGGAAAGCGAGCACCACGTGCACGGCGCAGCGCGATTCAGCCGGCCTGGTAGCGCAGAATCGCCATCCGTTCGGTGCTGATCTTGGCCGCCTGGTCGCGGAGCTTTCGCCGCATGATCTTGTGAGTCGGGGTGCGCGGCAACTCGTCGACGGAGATCAGCTCTTGCACCTTGAACAAGGGGTTTAAGTGTTTGCGAATGGCGTCCTGCACTGTGGCTTGCAGTGCGTCAGCCGGTTGTTTGCAGTCCGGCTCCAGCACGACGAACAGCCACAATGAGCTCGGGCCGCCTCCGGCCGGCGGAACCGCAACCGCCGCGACTTCGGCAATGCCGGCGACCGATGCCACGCGCTCGATTTCGGCCGAGCTGACTTTGATGCCGCCCAGGTTCATCGTGTCGTCGGTTCGGCCCAGGGCCCGATAGTAGTTGCCGGGCAGTCGCACCAGCGCATCTCCGTGTCGGCGCAAGACCTCTCCGCGCGGACCGCGCGGCGTTGCGTGGTAGTAGACCTTCTGGTGGTCGTGATGGAGCAGTTCAGTCGACATGCCGATCGAAGGCGGAACGAGAAACACTTCGTTGGCGTCCTTGGCCGTGCCGTCGTCGTGTGCAAACAGGATCTCGGTGCCGAACGACGGCGTTGAAAACGCAGACAATACGTTGTCTTCCGCCATCGTGCTGCCGATGTATCCGCCGCCCAGCTCCGTGCCGCCGCAATATTCGATCACCGGCTTGTAGCCGGCCAGGCTCATCAGAAAGAGCATGTCGTCGGGGTTCGAGCATTCGCCGGTCGAGCTGAAACGGGTTACTGCGCTCCAGTCGAGTTCGTTCATGCATCGTGCATTGCGCCAGGTTTTGATGAGACTGGGAATTACTCCCAACATCGTGACGCGCGCATCCTGAACGAACTGGCCGAAATCGCGGCCGGTTGGCGCGCCACCGTAGAGCGCCATGGTGGCCCGATTGATCAAACTGCCGTAGATAAGCCACGGCCCCATCATCCAACCCAAGTTGGTCGGCCAGGCAACGCAGTCGTCGGGCTGCACGTCTTGGTGCAGGTGGGCATCGACGGCGCACTTGATCGGCGTCGTGTGATTCCAGGGGATGGCCTTGGGATCGCCCGTGGTTCCGGACGAGAACAGGATGTTCGTGTGGGCGTTTGGTTCGCACAGCACGGCATCGAACTGTTGGTCGTCGTGCAAAAACGCTTCCCAAGTGATGTCGCCCTCGCGCAACTGCGGCGCTTCGCCCGCGACGATAACCACCGCACGCGGCGCTTTGGCGGCGACCACCTTCTCGTACAATGGCAGCCGTTGGCCGCCGCGATGGACGACGTCTTGTGTCACGATCGCCTTGGCCTCGGAAAGCCGCAATCGCAGGGCGATCTCATCGGCGGCCAGGCTGTCGGCGATCGAGACGGCCACGCAACCGGATTTGATGATGCCCAGGTAGGCCGCCACGGCCTCGACGTTCATGGGCAGATCGATGGCGACGGCGTCTCCGGCGACGAACCCGGCACGAACCAACCCATTTGCGACCTGATTGGACAGCGCGTCCAGCTCGCCGTAGCTGACCGTGCGGGGTTCGCCCTCTTCGGCATGGTAGACGATCGCGGGCTTGTGCGGAGGAGCACCGAAACAACTGTTGGCGATATTCAGCTTCGCGCCGACCAGCCAGCGTGCTCGACTGGAGCCGCGCGAGGAATCGACCACTTGCCGGTACGGTTCCGCAAGGACGATACCCAGTCGTTCGATCATCGATTCCCAAAACTGCTCGCGATTGTGCACACTCCAACTGTGCAGTTGCGCCACCAAATTGAAGCCCCGTTCTTGCATGATGCGGCCGACGTTGGTCGCGGCCGCGGCCTCCGGATTGGGCGACCAAACCGGCACCGGCCACGTGTCGATATCCCATCCTGCAAACGCCACGCCGTAGAGCATCTGGTGCAGCACAAAGGGCTGATCCGGTCGCAGAATCTCACTCGTAATCGCCGCCCACGCTTGTCTCGCAGGGCGAGACAGCACCGCGTTGATCGCCTGCGCCAGTTCCGGCGCGTCGGACTCGCGCGCTCCACACGCTACCAGTTCGGCGGGCGTTACAGTCTTGGACATTGACGGCTCCTAGGTTGTGTCTCGGAAGTGCGATCTAGCGTCGTACGGTCGTTTCGCCGCCGGATCGGCGTCGGCGAATCTCGACGGATCTCTTAGATTCGCCTACGATTCTCCTTCTTGCCCTGCGACAACTCGCCTCGCCCTTTGGCCGACGAGCCACTTCCGAGACGCAACCTAATCATCGATCGTCCGCCGTCGCGCGGGTGTTGACCACCACGGCGCGCATCCGTTGCGGATACTTGCCAACCGGGATGCGCTTCACTTCTTTTAAATCCGGCACGGAAATGACCGAGAGATTGTCGCTCTTGCGATTGCTCACATAGGCATACTGGCCGTCGTGGCTGAAGACAATCCAGTTCGGTTCCTTGCCGACCGGAATGGTCGCCAGCAGATTCAATTCCGGCAGTTTGTAGGCACAGACGTAACCGGCGACGCTGCCAGCCGCCAGCAGCAGCTTTTCGTCCGGCGATAGCGCCAGCCCGTGGTTGTACGTGTGGGGATAAAATTGCGGCAGCGCGACGTCGTCGGACAACTCGGGCAAAGGCACCTCGCGCACGAGCTTGCCGCTGGGCAGGTCGACAACCTGAAATCCGTGCAGCCGCGACAGTTGCACGAACAGCGTCTTCTCGTCGCGCGTAAACGCGAAGGGACGCACCGCATCGCGAAACGGCAGTCGCTTGACTGGCCTGAGCGTTTCCAGGTCGAAAACCGTGAGCATGTCGAGGAACATCGACCCGACGTAGATCCGCTTGCCGTCCGGCGATAGCTGTGTCCCATGACCGCCGATGCCGATCGCAAATCGGTCGACGACCCGTTGCTGTTTCGTATCAATGATCTCCATCCATTGCCGGTCGTAGAGCGGGACGTACAGCAAGCGATCGTCGGCCGAAAGAGTCAAGTGGTGTGGCCATCCGCCAACGGGCGTGCGCCAGACGACCTCATTGTCTGCGGTGTCGATCGCGATGATCTCACCGGATTCGCCGATGCGCTTCGACAGATCGAGATTCAGGGTGTTAATCCGATTCGCGTACAGGACGGACCCATCGCTCGAAGCGCAAACGTCGTCCAGATAGGAACCGAGATGAATCGTGTCGACCACCGTGTGGCCCGGAATGTCGATGACCGAGATGGTTCCGCTGTCGGTATTCTCCAAGTAGAGAAACTCTTCGGCGGCGGTCGACCCGCACCACCGTGCCAATAGCGCGGTCGCCAACAGCAGCGTGCAAGGAAGTTTGTCCATCGTCGTGGTCTCCACCCTGGGGATTGAAACGCGATGCAGGTGTTTGCTGGAATCGCGCCGCAGCAGCGCGAACAAGCGGCCGGCACAATTTCCATTATTCCGCATGGTCATGCGCGACCGCAAGCACCGCGGCGCGATCGGCCGCGCGCTTTGCACGGTTAACCCGCTGCATCGCGGCTGATATACTGGGCAGCATGGTACGCATCGCGCGCAAATTGGTACTGTTGATCGGGCTCTCCAGCGCTATCTGCGCTACGGTTCGCGGTGAGGACGACGGTAGGTTTCGCGATGGCGTTGCGTCGATACTCGAGCGGCATTGCGTGCGCTGCCACATGGGTAGCGAGCCCAAGGGAGGGCTCGATCTGACGACGCGCGCCGCCTTGCTTGCTGGCGGTGAAAGCGGCGCATCCGTCGTGCCGGGCGAACCGGAGTCGAGCCTGCTGGTGGAGTACATCTCGGGCGACGAGCCCGAAATGCCCAAAGACGCGGACGCGTTGCCGGTCGAAGACGTGGCAGCGATCCAAGATTGGATTGCTGCCGGCGTGCCTTGGCCGGACGATCTGGTGCTGGTCGATCGGCACGAGGTGGATGGCGACTGGTGGTCGTTGCGCCCGCTGCAACGTGTGGCCATTCCGGCGCTCGACGATCCGTGGATTCGCACGCCGGTCGATGCGTTTATTCTGGCCAGACTACGGGCCGAATCGATGACGCCTGCGGCCGAGGCCGACCGGAGAACGCTCATTCGGCGCATGACGTACGACCTGCACGGATTGCCACCGACACCGGAGGAAATCGACGCCTTCGTCGACGACCCGCGCGACGACGCGTACGACCGCCTGGTCGACCGGCTGCTTGCTTCACCACGATACGGCGAGCGCTGGGGACGCCATTGGCTGGACGTGGTCCATTACGGCGAGTCGCATGGCTACGACAAGGACAAACCGCGGCCCAACGCCTGGCCCTATCGCGACTACGTCATTACGAGCCTCAATCAAGACAAGCCATACGATCGATTCGTCGCCGAACAAATTGCCGGCGACGCGCTCTATCCGCACGACCCGCAGGCGACCGTGGCTACCGGTTTTATCGCAGCCGGTCCGTGGGACTTCGTCGGTCACGTCGAACTGCGCGAAGGGACCATCGACAAGGACATCGCGCGGTCGAACGATCGCGACGACATGGTGGCGGGCGCGATGTCGACGTTTCTGAGTTTGACGGTTCACTGCGCGCGGTGCCACGACCACAAGTTCGATCCGATCAAGCAGCGGGACTACTACGCGCTGCAAGCCGTGTTTGCCGGCGTGGAACGTGCCGACCGCGCATTCGATGCCGACGCGTCGACAGCCCGTCGCCGCGCCGAGTTAGTCGAGACCAAGCGCAGGCTCGAAACGCAGCGGGCAGCCGTCGAGAAGGTTGTGGCTGCGATTCGCGACCCTAAGATCGATGCCGCGGATCGGCAGCTCGCGACGCTCCGCAAGGAACTCGACGCGCTGCCCAGTGAGACGTCGAGCAAGACACTCGGCTATCACAGCGCTATCATGCCGCGGCAGGACGAAACCAAGTGGGTGCAAGTCGACTTGGGCGCATCGGTGCCGATCGACCAGATCGTGCTCGTTCCAGCGCACGTCAAGTACGGCGGCCATCCCGGGCCCGGCTTCGGATTCCCGCCTCGATTTCGTGTCGAAATCTCCGAAGTGGCTGACTTTGCCACGGCCCAGACGATCGCGGATCACTCGAACAAAGACTTTCCACACCCTGGTGACAAGCCGGTGCGCATAGCGGCCGACGGCGCGGCCGGTCGCTACGTACGCGTGACGGCGACTCGCCTTTGGGAGCGGACCAGCGACTGGATCTTTGCCCTGGCGGAACTTCAGGTCGCTGCCGGCGAAGAAAACGTGGCCCGCGGCAAGTCCGTTACGTCGCTCGATTCGATCGAGGCGGCTCCTAGTTGGGCTCGCGTAAACCTCGTCGATGGGTACAGCAGTTTGACCGCACTGGAAACAGACAGCGGAAGCGAGCCAACGAAGCGCGCGTCGTTAGCCCGGGAGATCGCCGAAGTCGAAGCCCGGCGGCACGCGTTGGTGGAAAGCCACCTGGACGAGTCGACCAAGCGGCGGCGCAACGCGGTTCGTCGCGAACTTGAGTCGGTCGAAAAAGCGCTCTCCCACCTGCCGCCGCAGCAGTTCGTCTACGCCGCGGCCAGCACGTTCAAGCCGCAGGGTTCGTTCGCGCCCCCGAAGGGTCCGCGGCCGATTCACCTGCTCAATCGGGGCGATGTGCGCAATCGGGGGCCGCTGATCAACCCGGCTGCCGTGGCGTGTGTGCAGGGCTTGCCCAGTGAGCTGTCGATTGACAACGCCACAGATGAGCGCCAGCGGCGGGCGGCGCTCGCCCGGTGGCTTGCCGATCCGCGCAACGCGCTGGTGCGGCGATCGATCGTGAACCGGGTATGGCAGTATCACTTCGGGCACGGACTAGTGGACACACCGAACGACTTTGGCCGGATGGGCGCCGAGCCTACGCATCCAGAACTCTTGGAATGGCTCGCCGGTTGGTTCATCGACCACGGTCATTCGCTGAAAGCGCTGCACCGGCTGTTGGTCAAGAGTTCCGTATACCGGCAATCGTCGGCCGATCATCCGCAGCACGCGCGGCGCGACGCGGGCAATCGATTCCTGTGGCGAATGCACCGCGCACGGCTCGACGCCGAATCGATTCGCGACGCGATGCTGTACGTTTCGGGTAAGCTCGATTTGACGATGGGCGGCCCCAGCGTGCAGCAGTTCTTTTTCAAAGACGATCATTCGCCGGTTTACGACTACGCGCGATTCGACGTCGACGATCCGCGTAGCTATCGACGATGTGTCTACCGGTTCTTGGTGCGCAGCGTGCCCGACCCGTTCATGGAGTGTCTCGACTGTGCCGACCCGTCGATCATGACACCCAAGCGCAATACGACGCTGACGGCGATCCAGGCGTTGGCGCTGTTGAACAATCCGTTTTGCGTACGGCAGGCGGAACATTTCGCCGAGCGGCTGCGGGCGATCACCGATGGTCCGGCCGGACAGATCGAGGCGGCGTTCCGGCTGGCGCTCGGACGAAAACCGACGGCAGAAGAAACCACGGCGCTGGTCGAACACGCCAAACGGTTCGGCCTGCCGGCCGCGTGTCGCGTGCTGTTTAACAGCAATGAATTCGTCTTTGTCGACTGAGCGGCCTCAGGCCATTGCACGAACAATCTCATGACGCACAAGAGACTATCCCAGCTAAGCGGTTCTCGAGGCCCGACGCGGCGCGAGTTCTTGTGGCGCGCCGGGGGCGGATTGGGAGGCGTGGCACTGGCACAACTGCTGGCCGACAACGGGTTTCTCGCACAGGCGACTGCCGGCCAGCATGCCGCGACGCAAAGCCCCGCGCCGCATCACCCTCCGAAGGCGAAGCGGGTGGTGCAGATGTTCATGTCGGGCGCGGCCAGCCAGTGCGACACGTTTGACTACAAGCCGGAGTTGATCAAGCTGGCCGATCAACCGTTTGACCCCGGCGAGAAGGTCGAATTGTTTCAAAGCGAGCCCGGCAAGTGCATGCCCAGCCCTTGGGGATGGAAGCAGTACGGGCAATGCGGCAAGTGGATGAGCGATCTGGTGCCGCAACTGGCCACGTGTGTCGACGAGATGGCGTTCGTCCATTCGATGGTGTCCAAGTCGAACGTTCACGGCCCGGCCACGTTCATGCAGAACACTGGCTTCGTGCTGCCCGGCTTTCCGTCGATGGGCGCATGGGTGTCGTATGGATTGGGCAGCTTGACCGACAACTTGCCGACGTTTGTGGTTTTGCCCGACGCACGCGGATTTCCGCCGAACGGGCCCGGCAACTGGAGTGCCGGGTTCCTGCCGGCCGCGCAACAGGGAACCATGATTCGGCCGGCCGCCGAAAACCCGATTGCGGATCTCTTTCCGCCGGACGACGCCGACTACATCACAAAGGAGAGCGATGCCGCGGCGTTGGCGCTGCTCGAGTCGCTGAACGAGGACCATCGCCGTGGGCGCGAGGACGACTCACGGTTGGAGGCCCGCATTGCGTCGTACGAGCTCGCTGCCAAGATGCAACTGAGTGCCCCGGAGGTGCTCGACATCTCGGACGAGACGGAGTCGACGCGGCGGTTATACGGAGTGGACGAGGAGATTACCGCCGACTTTGGGCGCAACTGCCTGATCGCCCGGCGGCTACTGGAGCGCGGCGTGCGGTTCGTGCAGCTGTGGAGCGGAGCCGACAATGGGTTTCCGCGACGCAATTGGGACAGCCACGAGGATCTGGCGCGCGATCACGGCGTGATGGGTACCAGCATGGACCGGCCCGCGGCCGCGCTGATCAAGGACCTCAAGGCCCGGGGGATGTTGGACGACACGATCGTCATCTGGACGACCGAGTTTGGTCGCATGCCGTGCAGCCAGGGGAGCAAAGGCCGCGACCACAATCCGTTCGCCTTCACGAGCTGGCTGGCCGGCGGCGGCATCCGCGGCGGTACGAGCTACGGCCAGAGCGATCAATGGTCGTACAAGGCGGTCGGTGAACCGGTCTATTGCTACGATTTGCACGCCACGGTGCTGCATTTGCTGGGCATCGACCACGAGCGGCTGACCTTCCGTCACAACGGCATCGACCGCCGATTGACCGACGTTCACGGGTACGTGATCAAAGAATTATTGGGATAAATGTGACCGAACGCCAGGCAGACTAGTCATAGAGGTGAAAGGGGTATGTTGCAGCCGCAGCAAAAACCCTTGGACCACTTCGACCGGACTAGCAATGGAGTCTGACACGATGAATCCCGAAAGAAAGACGCTCGTATTTCCGCTCTTATTCATGGCGGTCGGCACCGGGTGGTTGCTGACGACTCTGGGGGTGGTACCTGGCGTCAATTGGGTTTGGACGCTTGGCCTAGCCATCCTCGGGCTGTTGACGTTTATCATATTCGGGCTCGACAAGATTTCTTGCGTTCTTGGCCCGTTTCTCATCGCGAGTAGCACGTTTTCAGTCCTACGGCAAACAGATCGCCTGCATTTCGATCTTGAAGTGCCCATTCTCGTGATCATTGCCGGTGCCCTGATGCTGGTTGCGCGCCTACCGGCCGTGCCGATGCCGAAGCTGTTCATGCAAGATCCAACCGGCGGCAGATGACAAAGCGGTCTGCCTGTGGCATTCGTTGCGAAAAAACTCCGCCAAGATTCGGCCGCGCCGACCAAGGCATTGCACCACATTGGCCCAATCGACCGCTGGCAGGCTCTTCCGTTCATCGCCCGCTAGTTGCCGCCGTGATCGTGCCCGCCGCGAAACAGCGGCAGATCCGGATTGCCGCGCGCGATCACGTACGCGATCAAGTCCAGAATCTCTTCGCGCGACAATTTGTCGAGCAGACCTTTGGGCATCAGCGACGTGGGCGACTTGGTCCGCACGTCGATGTCGGCTGGCTTTAGCTCGACCGGTTCGGTCTTGGCCAGCGGGTTCTCGATCACGCGGATTGCTTCCGGTGTTTCCTCGATCACCAGGCCGGTCAGCACCTTGCCGTCTGCCAACTGGAAAATGTACGACTGGTACTTCTCGTTGATTCGCGCCGACGGGTCGAGCAGCTCTTTGAGCACGTCGAGCGACTTCATCTGCGGGTCGAGTTTCGTCAGATCGGGGCCCAGCGCGACGCCCACGCCGTCCAGCTTGTGGCAGGCGATACAAGTGGCCACTTGAAACATCTGCTTGCCGTTGCCGTAGGATCGGCCACTTTTGAGCTCGCCAACCACGGCGGCCAAGTCGTCGAATTTCCACTCGGTGCGCGGTCGACGATCGGCCAGTTGTTTGTCCTTGATTTCCAGCGGGTTGGCGGCCAGGTAGCCCTCGGGATCCTGGAGGTACGCGTCGTAGTCGGCCACCACGTACAGTGCGCCGTACATCCGCCGCCAATGCCCCGGATACGTGCAAACAATGGGATACACGCCCGGCTCGCTGGGCGCGACGAAACTCAGCTTCTCGCTGCCGCGCGGTTGCAAGAGCGTGCTCGAAAGCAGAATCTTTGGCGACTGTGGCACGAAGTGCCGTTCGGCCGCACCCGGCTGTTGGGCGGTCGCTTCCGACTCGAGCCCGATTTCCTCTAGCGCGCCCGGCTGAGCAATCACCAGGTTGTGCGGCATCAGGTCGGTGTTTTCGAAGACGAACTCCACAGGCTTGCCCGCCTCGACCGCAATCACGTCCTTATCGTACGACATCCGTTCGAACAGCGTCCCGATCCGGATCACGCGCACGCCCAATTCGTCGAGCGTTTCGCGGGCCTGCTTGGCCTGATCAGCCGGCAAGAGCGTGGCCAGTGCGTGGGCGAACTCCATCGCGCCGAGCGCTTCGTTGGTGGTGCGCTGCTCGACCGGTACAGCGGACAAATAGTCGACCACCTGATCGAGCAGTTTAGCCGCCCGGTCGCGCGGCCATTCGGCCCGAGGAATGCGCTGCATCGCGCGGATGGCCGCAGCACGGTCGCGTTGATCGGTGACAAACGGTGCGAGTAATGCGAACGTCTCGGCTTCTCGCCCGCGGACGTAAGTCAACGCGGTCATTGCCGCGCGGCGGATTCGCGACGCCGGATCGCCTTCGCCAATCGTGAGCGTAACCTTGGTCTTGGGCGCGGCAATTCGTTCTTGAACGAACACTTCCTGGCGATCGCCGTCCAGCACGGCAAGCGTGAACCCCTCGAGTCGCTGCCCCAATGAGCCATCCGTGCGGTTGTGGATTGTTACCGTTTCGATCGGCATCTCGCTTCCCAGATCGACTTCCCACCATGGCCGGCCGGAGTTTTCCTCGGTGTGCGTTTGACCGCCGGCGCCGTACTGTCCACTGGTGTTGCCGTCGATGGCACGGGCAGCCACGCCGCCATGCGCAGTGTTCTTCTGTCGGGCCTTTCCGGCGCGGGCCACATTGCGGCCTTCGGCGATGACTTCGACTTCGGCCAGCGTCAGCGTGCCCCGGCCCGGCAACGAAACGCGGACGTAGCGCCCGGCGGTGCCCTGGGAATCGGCTGAGCTGATCGACTCGGGCAATCCCGCCAGCAGCGGCTCGATCCGCTCGTACAATGAGGCCCGAATGCTGGCGTCGGCCACCAGGGGCGTGGCCTCGACAATGTCTCGCAAGCCCTGTACCGACCGCGCGGCAAGTTGCCACGCCTGCTCGGGCGACTGATCGATGTTCAACAGCGAGACAAACCCGATCTGGCGAAGGATCGGCTGGCGGGCGGATGTGGCCAGGCGCTGCAACTCGGCCCGGGCTGGCGCCAGCTCCTCGGCAGTGCGCCCAGTAAGCAAGCGGACCAAGTCGAACACTAGGCTGGGGTCGGCGGTCGATTGGGCATCGTCGAGCCCGCGAATCGCGGCGATGATGATGTCCAGCTCCGATTTGTTGTTCAAGTCGGCCAACCGCCGGACGGCGTCGGCGCGGTCTTCGTCCAGCAGTCCGACGCGGCGCAGCATCTCCTCACAGACGTCGCGATTGCGATCGCGTTTCAAGAGCTGCTCGTTGCTGATGGCCGCGAGCCAATAGCGCCGACCGGCGTCGGTTGTCAGGGCCACGTCGGCGCCCGACTGGAGTGCGTCTTGCCAATACGCATCGAGCGTGCGCAGCGTTTCGCGCTTGACGAACTCAAGGTATTCATCAGTCGGCCGCTGGGAGGCGATCACGACGACCTCGACCGCCGCCGGGTCGGTCAGGAAGCTGGCTGCGCGAACCGCTTCCAGCCGAACGCGCGGATGCTCGTCGTCGGCCATTTGTCGCAGCCGGTCGAGCGTGTCAGCAGCGCGATCGCGCCAATAACACAGCACCCGCGTCGCCGCGGCCCGGGCACGAAAATCTTTGGCAGCCAGCAGGCGATCCAGCAGTTTCGGATGCACGTGGCAGTGATGCTGGTTGACCCACAGCGCTTCGAGCAGGTGATGTTCGTATTGCGAATCGTTTGGATCGAGTGCGGCCACCCAGCGATCCACTGCCGCGACGACCTCGTTACTGTTGCGTTCGCTCAATTCGAGCTTCACCCGATAACGCAGCCGATAGTCGGGCTCGGCCAAGAGCGCAACGAGCCGTTTGATCGGTTGGCCGTCAACTTCGACCGGCTTGAGCAGCGGGCGGCCCTCGTACGTGACGCGGTACACTCGGCCGTGAATGTTGTCCCGGCTGGGATCACGCAAGTTGTGCTGCATGTGGCCGATGATCGGGTTCTGCCAGTCGGTAAAGTAGATGGCCCCGTCGGGCCCGATCTCGAAATCCGTCGGCCGAAAATTCGGATCGCTCGACGAGAGGATCGGCTCCAATTCTTCGGCGGCGAAACTCGAACCTTTGTCGACCACTTGGTAACGCAAGATACCCTGCATGCCGATCACGTTGCCCACCAGCAGGTTGCCCTGCATCTCGGGTGGAAAGTGACCGCTGCTAAGGTACTCGATTCCCGGGCAGGGGCGTGTCCGAGGCTTGTAGACCATCGGCGGGCGCGGGTGTTTGTGCGGAAACTCAATGTGACCAGAGAACAGCGCCGCGTGATACGGGTTCGCGCCCGTACCGTCGACGACGATGTCTTGCCCCCATTGATCGAAGGCATGTCCGTGCGGGTTGGCGAACCCGTGCGACACGTAGACTTCGAACTTTTGAGCCCGCGGCTCATAGCGAAACACGCCCGCATTGGCCAGACGCACCGGCGGGCCGTACGGCGTTTCGACCTGCGAATGGTGAAACGTCCCTTCCTGAAAATAAACGGCTCCGCCCGGATCGAACGTGAAGCTGTTCGACGTATGGTGCGTATCGGCCGAATCAATTCCCGAAATAATGCGCCGCCGCACATCGGCCGAATCGTCGCCGTCGACGTCTTTGATAAACAGCACGTCAGGCGCCATGGCCACGAGCACGCCACCGTTCCAAAACTCAAAGCCGGTCGGATTGTGCAAGCCGTCAGCAAATGTGATGCAGCGATCGGCTCGGCCGTCGCCGTCGTCGTCCTCGAGGATCAGCAGCTTGTCGTTCATTGCGTCCTTGGGCTTCCAGTGGGGATAAGTCTCCCACGCGGCCACCCAAAGCCGCCCTTTTGTGTCGAACGCCATCTGCACGGGATTGATCATCTCGGGAAACATCGATTCGTCGGCCACGAGCTCGACCTTCATCCCCTCGGCCACTGTCATCTTGCCGATCGCGTCCTGTCCGCTGAGGAAGACGTGCTTGCCGCCAGGCAGCGGGCCAGGCTTGTTCGAGATGACTTCAATGAACGGGGCCGTGTTCGAGTCGTCGACTCGGGCGTCGCTGCCGCGGGCCACAGCCCATACGCGCTTGTCGCGGTTGGCCGTCATTTCGTCAAGCACTTCCAGCTCGCGCTGCATGACGACGCGGTTGGTCTGATCGTTGACGAATTTCAGATCGGCTCGGCCGCCGTAGATCGAGTATCCGTCGGTCGTGCGGTACTTCTGAAACCAGGTGAAGTTCTTGTCGACGATCGCCTGACGCAGGCTCTCTAGCTCGGCACGCTCGGTCGGCGCGCTCCGACGCGGCCCGAACAGTGCGGCATCGATCAATTTGGCAACTTCCCAATTGCCGTGGTCATTCAGGTGGATGCCGTTGATCGTCAGCGGCAGATCGCTCCGCTCGTAAAGTTGCCGGCTGGGATCGAACAGCTCGACGAAGGGCACCTCTTGCGCGGCCGCCACTTCGGCCATCTCCGCGGTGTAGCGTTGGATTCGGGCGTTGTTCTCGCGGCCATCCGGAAGGTTCGGATCGTTGAGGTCTTCGTGCGCAATCGGCGAGAACAAAACCAGCCGTGGCGCGCTCTTGCCGTTGTAGTTTTGTTCGAGCGTGTGAACGACGAACTTCTTGAGGTCTTCTTTGAACTTGTCGAGGCCCGCGCGGCCAGCGAACGACTCGTTGTAGCCAAAGAAAGCCAGGATGACGTCCGCCTTAACGGCGCCGAGATGATCGTCCGGCGAACCAAAGTCTTTGCTCCGCAGGCGGATCGTCAACTCGTCGCCCGAGAAGCCGAGATTGCGAAAGACGAGCTCGTGTTGCGGGAACCGGCTTTGGACCAGCGCTTCCAGATGGCCATC
Source organism: uncultured Planctomycetaceae bacterium (assembly GCA_937952415.1). Classification (GTDB taxonomy): domain Bacteria; phylum Planctomycetota; class Planctomycetia; order Pirellulales; family PALSA-1355; genus CALFYT01. Next base: position 27,448 of record CALFYT010000013.1, read on the forward strand.
GTGCTGCATCCGATCGGCCAGCGTGTTGCCGATGATGGCTACGTGATCACCGGGGGATAGCTCCAACAGGGCCTCGTCGGCGGCAAGCAAGGGTTTTCCGGCCAGCAATAGCGCGACGAATAACAGCAACAAGTCCCGCGAAATCAGTCGGAAGCGCGGAGTGGAGTTCCGTGGGGCGCTCGCGATGCGGGCCCAGGGGTGCGGTCGGTCCAACGGGGCGATTGCCCGGAAATTAGCTCTCACGGCGGTAGCTTCCTTGATCGGTTCGGCGGGAAAATCGTCGGCGGGCGGCAATGCAAGGCGGGTTCGCACACGCGCCAGACCGTCCGGCGGGACATACCGCTCGGCAATCGCGGCATGAAAAGCACCTCCAATTGTGAACCAACGAACTCGCTGGTTCAAGCCGCCCCCACTGTCGCGATGCGCGGCACAACGCACGCGAAATGCGGAAAATCGGACCGCCGTCGAGAACCGGCTTCGGATGGCCGGCAGCACTGGCCCCAAGCGCTTGCGTCGAATCGCGTTGGCGGTCGCGTAGCCAGAATCCAGCGGCGCGAAGGTCGACGGACAGCGCGGACCGGGGCGCGATGAGCATGCCCCCGCATGCAGCCAAGTGCGTGTGCAACGCCGGTCGGCCAACGTGCAAGAGTGTCGATCCGAGTTCAGCGCGAGCGACGATGGACAGCGCGGCCCAACTGGCCCGGCCCCACTACCGGTCGAACCGCCTGTACCGGCGCCTTGTCAGAGTAGTAGGTGGCCGCGCGGTCTGCGATTGAAAACCGGCCGCCAAGTTGGTCTACTTTGACTTTCGCACGCAATGCAACCACGCAAACAGACAGGACGTATGGCGTTTCGACCCGTTGATGCCTCGGTGAAGTTCCCGGAGCTGGAGGCTGAGATCTCGCAGTTTTGGAAACGCCACAAGACCTACGAGAAGTCGTTGGCCCAGCGGGATGACGCACCGCGATTTGTCTTTTACGAAGGCCCACCGACTGCCAACGGACTGCCCCACCCGGGCCACTGTCTCACGCGGGCCATCAAGGACCTCTTTCCGCGTTACAAGACGATGCGCGGCTACCTGTGCCAGCGCAAAGCCGGTTGGGACACGCACGGACTGCCGGTGGAAGTGGAGGTCTCGAAGGAGTTGGACATCCACTCCAAGGAGGAGATCGAGCGATACGGCGTTGAGCCGTTCATTCACCAGTGCCTGGAGAGCGTGTTTCGCTACACGCAGCAGTGGGAGCGGCTCACCGAGCGACTGGCTTTCTGGATCGACTTGAACGACGCGTACGTGACGTACCACCAGAGCTTTGTCGAAAGCGTGTGGTGGGCGCTTAAGAACCTGTACGATCGTGGGTTGCTCTATCAGGGCCACAAGATCGTCTGGTGGTGGGCCCAGGGCGGAACGGCGCTTAGTTCAGGGGAGGTTGGCCAGGGCTATCGCGAGGTGGATGATCCAAGCGTCTACGTGCGATTCCCGCTGGTCGACGAGCCGGACAATTCGTTGCTCGTCTGGACCACAACGCCTTGGACGTTGCCCAGCAACCAGTTCGCCGCGGTCCACCCCGAGCTGGACTACTCGGTCGTTGAAATCGCGGACGGACAGAAGCTGATCCTGGCCAGCGCGCTGGTCGAAGCGGTCACGTCGAAGGTCGAAAGCGACCCGCCGCCGCGCGTCGTGCGCACCATGAAGGGCGCGGACCTGATCGGCAAGCGGTACGTGCCGCCGTTTGACTACTACCATAAGGCGGATGGCGAAAAGCAAGGCGCACTTCGCTCTGGGAAGTCGGAGCACGTCGCCTGGCGCGTCGTGCCGGCAACGTTTGTCACGACCGACAGCGGCACCGGCGTGGTTCACCAGGCGCCGGCATTCGGCGAAGTCGACTATGACGTGCTCCTGGAGCAACAGGCCCGTTTTGCCGACGGCGAAGGACCGGAACTGATCTGTGCGGTCGCGCCGGACGGAAAGTTCACCGACGAAGCGGCCGATTATGCGGGCCGTTGGGTCAAAGAAGCCGACAAGGACATCGCGCGCGAGCTGCGGCGCCGCGGTCTGCTGTTCCACCAGGAGCAATACCGGCACGAGTATCCGTTCTGCTGGCGTGCCGACGAAGATCCGTTGATCCAATACCCGCGGCAAAGCTGGTTCATCCGCACGACGCAGTTCAAAGACCGGATGCTGGCCAACAACCGCCGGATCAACTGGCTGCCCGAACACATCAAGGAGGGCCGTTTTGGAAACTTCCTGGAATCAAATGTCGATTGGGCCCTGTCGCGCGAGCGATATTGGGGCACGCCACTGCCAATCTGGATCTGTAGCAAGACCGGCAAGGGTGAAGCCGTGCCCAGCTACGACGTGCTATTGGCCAAGCCGGGCGTGACGGGCACCGAAGTCTGGCAGCGCGCGAAAGAAACCAACCTAGATCTCTCCGATCACCTGAAAGTGCACAAGCCGTACATCGACGCGATCACTTACCAATCGCCGTTCGATCCCAAGGGCACCATGCGGCGCGTGCCGGAAGTGATCGACGGCTGGTTCGATTCCGGCGCGATGCCGTTTGCCCAGTGGGGCTATCCGCAAACGGGCCGTGAGCAGTTTGCCGAGCAGTTTCCGGCCGACTTCATTAGCGAAGCGATCGATCAGACTCGCGGCTGGTTCTACAGCCAGTTGGCCGTCAGCACGCTGCTGTTTGGCGACGACGAGTCGACCGACGCGGACCGTCCGCGGGCCGAGTTCCCGCATCCGTTTCGCAACTGCATCGTGCTGGGGCTGATGCTCGGCGAAGACGGGCAGAAGATGCCGAAGAGCAAGCGGAACTACCGCGAGCCGGACGAAATCTTCGATCGCTACGGTGCCGACGCGCTGCGTTGGTATTTCTTCGCAAACCAGCCGCCGTGGACGCCGATCCGCTACAACGAACAGGCGATCAAGGACAGCATCCCGGAGTTTCTGCTTCGGCTGTGGAACGTCTACAGCTTCTTCGTCATCTACGCGAACATCGACGGGTTTGATCCGGCGGCGTCGCTGACCGGAGCCGTCGATCAGCTTGGACCTGGCGAGTTGGCGGCGGCCGCGTCGTATCGGGCCGCAAGTAAGCGCTCGGAGCTCGACCGCTGGATCCTGAGCGAGTTGCACCGCACGGTCGCCGCCGTCGTCGAGCGGATGGACGCGTACGACAACTTTGCCGCCTGTGGCCAGATCACAGCGTTCGTCGACGCGTTGAGCAACTGGTACGTGCGGCGCAGCCGCGATCGCTTCTGGAGCGAGGACAAAACGGCGCCCGACAAACTGGACGCGTATTGGACGTTGTACGAGTGCCTGGTAACAACGTCCAAACTGGTCGCCCCGTTCGTTCCGTTCCTGGCCGAGGGCTTGTGGCAGAACCTGGTCGCGGCACCATTCGGCGATCGGGCTCGCGGGAGTGTTCACCTGTGCGACTACCCGGAGGCGGACGCCACGTTGATCGACGAGGACCTTTCGGCGCGGATGAGGCTGGCACGGGAGATCGTTTCGCTGGGGCGCGCGGCGCGGATGGGTGCCAAGCTGAAAGTGCGTCAGCCGCTGGCCAAGGTGGAAGTGATTCTCGCCTCGCGCGAGCACCAGAATTGGCTGCAACAACACGACGCCCTGATCGCCGAGGAACTGAACGTCAAGCAGGTGGAATACACCGAACAGGCCGACGAGTACATCGACTATACCGTGCTACCGGATCTCAAACGGCTCGGTCCGCGGTTGGGAAAGCAGTTGCCCGAACTGCGCAAGCAGCTTGCGGCGGCCGAGGCGCGCGACCTGGTGGCTCGTATGGAAGCGGACAAGCGAGTAACGCTCGAGCTGTCGGCCGGACCCATCGAGTTGGACGAGCAAGATCTGCAAGTGCGGCTGCAGGCCAAGCCTGGCTGGGCCGCGGCGCAGGGCCCGCAGTGCGTCGTGGTGCTGGCAACCGAATTGGACGACGACTTGCGCGCCGAAGGCGCCGCGCGCGAACTGGTCCACGCGATCCAAACCCAGCGCAAGGAGCAGAACTGCGAGTACACGGACCGGATCGAGGTGGGCCTGGAAACCGACGATGCGCTGCTGCGGCAGGCCGCCGAACAGTTTGGATCGTTCATTCAGGGTGAAACTCTGGCTGTTCGGCTCGAGATGGAACTGATCGCCGGCGCGCCGGTCGTTGAACTTAAGCTGGGCGGTGCCCCAGTTAGGCTTTCGATTCAGGTGGTGTCGAAGTGAACGCCCCGGCCGAACCCGACGCACGAGCGATGAGATTGGTCGTGCTCATTTCCGGCGGCGGCACGACCTTGGCCAACCTGATTTCGCGGATCGGCGCGGGAACCCTCAACGCGAAGATCGCGCTGGTTGTTTCCAGCAGTTCCAAGGCGCGTGGGTTGCGGATCGCCGCCGAGGCGAACATTCCCACCGCAGTGATCCGCCGCGCCGAGCATGACACGGCCGAAGCGTACAGCCAGGCCGTGTTCGACGCGTGTCGAAAGGCGGATTGTCAGTGGGTGGTCATGGGCGGCTATCTGACTCACGTGCTGATTCCGCCGGACTTCGAAAACCGTGTGTTGAACATTCATCCGGCATTGATCCCAGCTTTCTGCGGCAAGGGGTTCTACGGCCAGCACGTCCATCGGGCCGTATTGGAGTACGGCGCAAAAGTCAGCGGTTGCACCGTTCACTTCGTCGACGATCAGTACGACCACGGTCCGATCATCTTGCAAAAGGTCGTGCCGGTGCTCGACGACGATACGCCCGAGACGCTAGCCGCGCGGGTTTTCGACGCCGAGTGTGACGCGTACCCGGAAGCGCTCAACCTGCTGGCCCGCAACAAAGTCACGGTGGAAGGTCGCCGTGTGATGGTTCGTTGAGCCCCAGCTTGCGCCGAAGCCGACAAGTGCTGGTGCAGGAGGTGCCGGCTCAATCGGCCACCGGCTCGTAGCCGAGCGCTTTGTAGAATTTCACCGCCGCGGTCCAACCGCTGTGCGTTTCGAGCCAAACCTGCCGATGTCCGGCATCCCAAGCGGCCTGTTCCGCCACGGCCATCAATAGTCGCCCCACACCGGATCGCCGATGCCGCGGCAGGACTGCCAGCCAATGCACGACCGGTTTGTCGTGCGGAGCTTCGCCGCGTCGTGCCAGGGTGATCGTGCCTACGGGGCTGGCTGGGCGCAGCATGCCGGCCGGCGTTTCGGCAAACCACATGGCCTGCGGCTGCCACCACGGCTTTTCCAGGAACTCGCGAGCAAAATCGGCAGCATTCCAATCGCCGACGCCCACCCGCTGTTTTGCAAACGCGCGACGGCGCAGGTCGAGCCACAACTCCACGTCCGGAGGCCCGGTGTAGTGGCGCAGTTCGACCTGGGGTACGTCCGGCACGGCCGGCCGGGATTCGAGTTTTCGCGATAGCTGTAGGACGATCGTCATCCGGGCAATTCTGCCAGCAGCGTGCTGCGTCCGGCCAGGGGACCATCGGCCCGTCACGCGGCTTCGCTTTGAGCGTCGTGCGAAAGTTAACCGTTTAACTCGTTATGGCACTGTGATTTATCGCGATCCAGGTGCTCTACGCGGCGAACCGTATGATAGATATCTATCACGTTTTACTGTTCTGGTGATTGTTTTTTGCCACAACGACGCTCATAATCGCTTAAAACGTAGTGAAATGCGTCACCCAGGAGCGTCTCGGTCCGTGGTGCTGGTCGAAGAACGCCGCAGTCAGTTGCTCGAGTTGGTGCGGATGCGCGGATTCGCCTCGCTTCCGGATCTGGCCGAGCAGCTCAACGTTTCCGAGTCGACCATCCGGCGCGACTTGGACCACTTGGAAGAAGTCGGCTCGGCCAAGCGAACGCACGGCGGCGTGTTTTACACCGGCCCTTCGCCCAAGCTGCCGCACTTCGATGAACGGCAGCCGCAGCAGTGGGACAAGAAGAAACGGATCGCCGAAGTGGCCGCCACGTTGATCGAAGATGGAGACACGGTGCTCTTGGACGGGGGTAGCACGACCTACGAAGTCGCGCAGCAACTCGTCGGGCGGCCATTGCAAGTCGTGACGAATTCCCTGCCCGTGGCCAACTTGTTTGCCTCGAACGCAAACCACGACCTGGTGCTGCTGGGCGGATACGTCTATCCGCGAACCGGCGTGGCATTGGGGCCCTATGCGAATGAAATGCTTGGCCACCTCAACGTACGGCGGACCGTGCTAAGCGTGGCCGGAATCAACGAGCGTGGTTTCTTCAATAGCAATCTGCTGTTGGTCGAAACAGAACGCGCGATGATGGACGCCGCCGATGAAGTCGTGGTCGTGGCCGACAGTTCAAAGTTCGACCGGCAGAGTCTTTCGCACTTGTGTGCGTTGGACGAAGTGCAGCATCTGGTCGTCGACGACGACATACCCAAAAACTGGCGCGACCGATTGGCCGGCGATCGACCGCAGTTGCACGTGGCCAGTGTGGCCACATCAAATTGAAGCACAACCACCAACACTGCATTCGTGACCATGGCCCTCTCCGCGACGCTTGACCGCAACACCGTCGAACAGATCGTGCGCGAGATCGTCGTGGGCGCTCTGTCGCCGAGCTCGAGCAACGGTACGTCGCGCGAACTGGTCGTCAGCGTTTCGGCGCGGCACCTCCACCTGACCGACGAGCACGTGGAAACGCTGTTCGGCCCCGGACGAACACTGACGGAGTACAAGCCCCTGTATCAAGACGGCTTCTACGCCGCCGAGGAGACCGTAATGGTTGTCGGCCCACGACGACGGATGTTGCCCAACGTGCGTGTGCTTGGCCCAACGCGTCCGCACAGTCAGGTGGAATTGGCGTTTACCGATGCAATCTCCTTGGGCATCGACGCGCCGGTACGTAAGAGCGGCGACATCGCGGGCAGTGCTTCGTGCGTGTTGGTCGGGCCGCACGGCGTGGTGGAACTGTCCGAAGGCGTGATTCGGGCCGAACGTCATGTCCACATGAACTTTGACGACGCGGCCCGCTACGGCGTCAACAACGGCGACCGGATGTCGCTGCGCATCGAAGGAACGTGTTCGCTGGTGCTTGAGGATCTGTTGGTTCGGGCCGACGCGACCAGCAAGCTGGAGGTTCACTTGGACACCGACGAAGGCAACGCGGCCGACCTGGACCATGCGCGGAGTGTGAGCCTGTTCAAACAATGACTGCCGCGCCGGGTCCGCAATGGAGCGGGCACGACGGCAACAACGTCTACAACGATCGTTACCCCTTTTTCCTGGAGAGCCTTACATGGCAAAGACAATCGAAGCGCTAGGCATGATTGAAACCAAGGGCTTTGTGGCCCTGGTCGAAGCCAGCGACGCAATGATGAAGGCCGCGAACGTGCAGTTCGGCGGCTGGGACAAGGTTGGCAGCGGGTATGTTACCGCGTTCGTGACCGGCGACGTCGCCGCGGTGAAAGCCGCCACCGCCGCCGGAGCCGCGGCCGCTGGTCGCGTGGGCGAAGTGATTGCCGTGCAAGTCATTCCCCGGCCGCACGATGATCTCGGCGTGGTGATTCCCGACCAGAAGTAGTTTCGCACCTCGAGCCCGAAACTCGGACCTAAATAAACTCATGGCAAAAAGGACCGATCACACGATGAATGCAGCAATTGGACTGATCGAAACTCGGGGCCTCATCGCCCTGGTGGAAGCGACTGACGCGATGGCCAAAGCGGCCAACGTGGAAATCGTCAAACGCGTCAACATCGGCGGCGCCTACGTCACCACGGTGGTGCGCGGCGACGTCGGCAGTGTGCGGGCGGCTGTCGAGGCCGGCTCCGCGGCTGCCAACCAACTCGGCGAGTTGGTGGCCAGCCACGTCATTCCGCGTCCGTCCGAAGGCCTGGTCGCGGCGTATTTGTCGTAGACCCGTTGTTTCGCGGCCGCGCGACCCCACGGCGGTGCACGCCGCAGTGGTGAAACGCAGGCCGTCCGCGAACTTCAAGGATGTATTTCGATGAAGGTTTTGGTGGCCAATTTGGGCTCGACCAGCTTCAAGTACCGTTTGTTCGAGATGGACAGCGAGCGGCAACTTGCCCGCGGCGCGATTGAGCGCATCGGCTCGCCGGAAAGCCGCTGCGCGGTCGAGATCGGCGACGAGCGGCGCGAGCTTTCGGCCCACGTGCCGGACCATGCCGAGGCGGTACGTCGCTGCCTTGACCAGTTGACCGAGCCAGCCAGAGGCTGCCTGACCGATGCGAGTGAAGTGTCGGCGATTGGTTTCAAGGCGGTCCATGGCGGGCGCGTCGGCGGTGTGCAACGCGTCACCCCGGACGTGCTGGCGGCGATGGACGAAATGAGTCAGGTTGCGCCGGCACACAATCCGCCCTACATCGCGGCGATGCGTTTGTTGAGCGAGAAACTGCCTGAAATCCCACTAGTGGCGGCCTTCGAGACCAGTTTTCACGACACGATTCCGGACCGCAATCGGTTTTATCCCGCGCCGCACGAATGGGGCGCGCGATATCACGTCAAACGATGGGGCTTTCACGGCGCTAGCCACCGCTACATCGGAACCCGCATCGCCGAGATCTTAAAGCGCGACGACCTGCGGGTCGTTTCCTGTCACTTAGGCGGTTCCAGCTCGCTATGTGCGATACGTGGCGGACGCAGCGTTGCCACGTCGATGGGCATGAGTCCGCAGTCGGGTGTGCCAGACAACAACCGTGCAGGCGATTTCGACCCGTTCGCCATCCCGGTGATCATGAAGCAGACCGGGCAGTCGCTCGACGACGTGCTGGCCGATCTGGCGGAGCGTGGTGGCCTGCTGGGGCTCAGCGGCACCAGCGGCGATGTGCGCGATTTGGAAGAATCCGCCGCCGCTGGCGACGAACGGGCCCAATTGGCGCTCGACGTGTTCGTCTCAGACGTGCGTCACGCGCTCGGTGCCTTGCTCGTCGAATTGGGCGGTGCCGACGTGATCGTATTTACCGGCGGGATTGGCGAGAACGGCACGACGGTCCGCGCCGCGGTAACCGACAACCTCGAAGAACTGGGCATCGTACTCGATGCCGCGGCCAATGCGGCGGCCGAAGGCGAGTGCAAGGTCAGCGCCGATGCCAGTCGCACGCAAGTCTGGGTCGTGCCGACCAACGAAGAACTCGTCGTGGCCCGTCAAACCAAACAACTCTTGGAAACCAGCAGGTAATTCCTATGTTCGTCGCCAAAGTGACCGGATCGCTGGTCTCGACACAAAAGGTCGACACGATGGTGGGCCACAAGTTGCTCGTCGTCGAGCCGTATCGCGTCGATCCGAGCGACCGAAGCCGCCTGGTCAGCGCGGGCCGGACGTTTGTCGCCGTCGACACGCTCGGCGCCGGCGAAGGCGAGTTCGTGCTCATTACGCAGGGTTCGAGCGCTCGGATGACCCCGGAAACCAAGAACCTTCCCATCGATGCCGTGGTCGTGGGCCTGATTGACACGGTCCACGTTGACCATGCGTGCGTCTTTCGCAGTGAAGGGGCAACGCCGTAACACGCCGCTCCGCGGACGAGCGTGCGATACGACACACTAACAGACCATGCCAGCACGATGGCACCACTTCGAGAATTGACATGCAAGCCACCGAAGAACTGATTCGCGACGTCGTTGAGAAAGTGTTGACCCGCATGGGCACGACCGCCGTACCGGCGAGAAGCGGCAGCGGTTACTCGGGCCGGCACGGCGTTTTCGACTGCGTTGACGAGGCCGTATCGGCCGCAACCGACGCGTTCGAGCAGCTCAGCGAACGGACGCTCGAAGATCGCAAACGGATCATCGACCACATTCGGCGTATCTCGATGGACCAGTGCGTCGAATTGGGCACGATGGAGATGGAAGAGACCCGAATCGGCCGACTGCCGCACAAGATCGAGAAGCTCAAGACGCTTGGCGAGCGCACACCCGGCGTCGAGTTCTTGCGGAGCGAGGTCTTTAGCGGCGATCACGGACTGGCGGTGATCGAGCACGCGCCCTTCGGCGTGATCGGGGCTATTACGCCGGTCACGCACTCGTTGCCCACGATCACCGGCAACGCGGTCAGCATGATCGCGGCGGGCAACACTTTGGTCGTCAACCCGCATCCCAGCGGCAAGCGAGTGGCGGTCGAGGGCGTTCGGCGATTCAACGAAGCCATCCATCGCGACCTTGGAATTGACAACCTGATCTGCGTGATCGCTGAACCAACCATCGAGTCAGCCGATGCGGTGTTCAAGCATCGCGGAGTGCGGCTGATCTGCGTCACCGGTGGACCGGCCGTCGCACGGGCGGCCATGCAAGCCAGCAAACGGGCGATCGTGGCCGGGCCCGGCAATCCGCCGGTAGTGGTTGACGAAACGGCCGACTTCGATCGCGCGGCCCGTAGCATCATTCAAGGCGGCGCCTACGACAACAACCTGCTGTGCATCGCCGAAAAGGAAGTATTCGTGGTCGAGAAAGCGTTCGACGCGATGATGGCCAGCATGGAACGGGCCGGTGCCGTGCGGCTCAACGCACGCGACGTTGACGCATTGACCAAAGCGGCGATCACCACTGTGGGTGAGGGCGACCACAAGCACGACGTGCCACATAAAGACTTTCTCGGCCAGGATGCCGCCGTGCTGGCCCGCGCCGCCGGCAAGCGGATCGCGGCTGAAACCGAGCTCATTTTTGGCGAAACGGATGAGCACAACCCGTTCGTGCCCGTGGAACAGATGATGCCATTCGTGCCCTTCGTGCGGGTTCGCGACGTCGACGAAGCAATCGCCAAGGCCAAGTTCTACGAACACAACTTCCGGCACACGAGCATCATTCACTCGAACAACGTGCGGAACATGACCACGATGGGCCGCGCGCTCGACACCACGCTGTTTGTCAAGAACGGCCCTTGCATGGCGGCTTTGGGATTAGGTGGCGAGGGGTACCTTTCGTACTCGATCGCCACGCCAACCGGCGAAGGCGTGACCACTCCGCTGACATTTACGCGCGAGCGCCGTTGCTCGCTCATCGACGACTTGCGAATCCTCGGTCGGTAACGCGACCTGAACCGTCACACGAACACGAGATTCACGTCCATGCAATCGGGCATCGTACTTGGCACAGCCACGTCCACTGTAAAGCATCCGTCGCTTGCGCGCTGGAAGATGCTGGTGGTGCAGCCCTACGGGCCGGATGGGGCAACCCCTGACGGAGAGCCCGTCATCGCGGTCGATGTGCTCGGGGCCGGGCGCGGCGAATCAGTCATCATCACCAGCGACGGAAAGTCGACGCGCGAGCTGTTAGGTAGTGACACCTCACCGGTGCGCTGGAGCGTGTTGGGAATCCGGGATTGATATGCCACGCGGAGGAACGAATCCGGCACAACGGGCCCACATTGAAGCGATCGTGCGCGAAGTGTTGGCCGAACTGGCCGCCGGCGGTTTTCCTGAATCGCCGAGCGCCGTTCAAGGGGCCGGCCACAAAGCCACTGAATCCGACAACCACGGCGACCTGGTCGTCGCCAGCAAAGTGATCAGCACCAAAGAACTAGAGAACCGATTGGAGGGAGTTCGGCGCGTGGTCGTGCCGCGCGGGGCCGTCGTAACACCCGCGGCGCGCGACCTGCTGCGCGAACGGGCCGTTGCAATCACCAGCAAGAAATGCAACTGCACGAACGACGGAGTGCGCGGCGAGGTCGTTGTCGCGATGGCCGATGTCCGCGTCGAACCGCGCGGTATCGTCGCCGCGATCGCGAACGCCGGGTACCACATGACGCGACTGCCCGATGCCGGCCTTCTCGACACCATCCAAACGCTGTGCACGCACGCCGCGCACGAGAACCGACGCGGGTTGCTAGTGACCAACAGCAGTGCGGCCGCTTTGTGTCTGGCTAATCGTCAGCGTGGCGTACGGGCGGCCCTGGGCGCCACGCCCGCTGCGGTATCCGCTGCCGTGCGTTCGATTGGGCCCAACGTGCTGATTGTCGATCCCGACGACTGCGCTGCCGCAACACTGGGCGAATGCGTAACAATCTGGCTGCATTCCGACGGGAAATGTTTGCCTGAGCTGCGACAACAGTTGGGCTAACGAAGGGCCACCCTGATGCGAATTGCAAAAGTCATTGGAACCGTGACCTTGAATCGGGCCGTTGCCAGCTTCGAGCGAGCGTCGCTGCGACTGGCCGTGCCGCTGGCCCTATCCGATTTGCGCGGAGATACCGAACCGGCCGCTGATGCGCTGGTCGTCTACGACGAGTTGGGGGCCGGTGTCGGCGAACGAATCGCCGTCAGCGAAGGGGGCGAGGCGGCCCAGCCATTCTACCCCGACATGAAGCCGGTCGACGCATACAACGCGGCGATCCTCGACACGATTCAACTAGGCAGTCCTCCGCGCGACGATCAGCACGATTAAACGTACCAAAGTGTATTGAGCGACAACCAGCACATCCAGCTACCGACATAGCAACAATTAGCGACAAGCCTATCACCGCTTCGAAACGACAAGGAACGTGCGACGCATGAATATTCACCAGCTCAAATTGGAGATCTGCGACATCGGTCAGCGGATCTACAACAAAGGCTTTGCCGCCGGCAACGACGGCAACATCAGCTATCGCCTCGGCGAAAACCAGGTGCTTTGCACGCCGACGATGATTTCCAAGGGATTCATGAAGCCCGACGACCTGTGCGTTGTGGATATGGAGGGCAATCAGCTTTCTGGCCGGCGGAAGCGCACCAGCGAGATCCTACTGCACCTGGCGATCATGAAGGAACGGCCCGACGTCAAGAGCGTGGTCCACTGCCACCCGCCGCACGCAACGGCGTTTGCCGTGGCCCGCGAGCCGATTCCGCAGTGCGTGCTGCCGGAAGTTGAGGTGTTCTTGGGCGACGTGCCGATTACGAAGTACGAAACCCCCGGTGCACAGGCGTTTGCCGACACGGTGCTGCCGTTCGTAAAAAAGTGCAACGTCATCGTCCTGGCCAACCACGGTACGGTCAGCTTCGGCGAGACGGTCGAGAAGGCCTACTGGTGGACTGAGATTCTTGACGCATACTGCCGCATCCTGATGATGGCCCGCGACCTGGGCAAGATTAATTACTTCAGCGAAGAGAAGGAACGCGAGCTGCTCGACCTGAAGACTCGGCTCGGCTTCGGCGATCCGCGGCTGAACAAGGAAATGGAGAATTGCGACATTTGTGCCAACGATGTGTTCCGCGATAGTTGGCGCGCCTCGGGAGTGGAACGGCGGGCGTTCGAGCCGCCCCCCTCGATGCGTCCGGCGACCGGCAAGCGAGCGGCTTCGGGCAACTCCGCCGGTGCCGGCAACGTCGACCAAGAAGCGCTGATCCAAACCATTACCGAGCGGGTGATGGCCGCGCTGGCCAGCAAGTAGCTCCGCAATCCTCGCATTACGAGACACCATGAAAGTCAGCATCATTGGCGGTGGCGGGCTGGTCGGGTCGTGTACCGCGTTCGCTTTGCAAACCGGCCGCGTCGTGCGCGAGATTGCGCTGTTGGATGCCAACGCGGAAATGGCCGGTGGCCAGGCCCTCGATCTGTTGCACGGGGCGAGCTTGACGGCCGACCAGGCGATCTGCGCCGGCGGGTACGAGCACGTGCCCACCAGCGACTTGATCTGCATCACCGCCGGACTGCGCCGCAAGCCGGACGAAAGCCGGCTGGATTTGATCAACCGCAATGTCGACCTGTTCTTGAGCATTCTGGCCGAAGTACGCCGCGCCGGGCACAAACCGGATGCCACCGTGCTGGTGGTATCCAACCCGGTCGACGTGCTGACGTTTCTGGCCGCCAGTGCGCTGGACCTGCCGCAAGGGCACGTCCTGGGCCTGGGCACGCAGTTGGATACCGTTCGGTTTCGCTCGTTGATTGCCGAACGGCTGTCGGTCGGGCCGACGCAGGTCAAAGCCTTGATCCTGGGCGAACACGGCGACAGCATGGTGCCCATCTGGTCGAGCGCCACGGCCGCCGGTTTGGCGCTCGAGAAGTTTCCCGGATGGACGCCGCATTTGGCGAACGAACTGTTTACCCGAACCAAAGGCTCAGGCGCCGAAGTGATCAAGCAGAAAGGCGGCGCGGGCTTTGCCGTTGGCTTGGCCATCCAGGAAGTGATCGAGGCCATCGCGTTGGACCGCCGCGCGATCCTTCCGGTGTCGTCCGTGCAGCGCGGCTGTTATGGGATTCGCGACGTAGCTCTTTCCGTGCCGACGGTCGTCGGCGCCGGCGGCGTGTGCGACACGCTCGAGATCGAACTGTGGCCCAAGGAAGCCCAAGCGCTGCGCAAAAGCGGGCAGACGCTTCGCCAGACGATCGACACTGTGCTCGACCGATTGCAGAAGGTAGGCTAGCCCCAGTCCATGCAAAAATCACTCGACCGAAAACTGGCCGCCATCCATGCCGATCCGTCCGGCGCGAAGGACTTCATCTTGGCCGACGCCAAGGACGCCGACATGGCGTTCGGCATTGGCGCGCCGGGGCGCTCTCCGGAAATGCACGCCGGCGAAGTCCGCATGCGCACGCTCGCCGAGTATCGAGACAACATCCGGCAGATCGCCCGGCAGGGGTTGGTGGATATCATGCTGATGTCGGCCAGCGGCAACGACGCGTTGACGATCGGCGAGCGACTGTTCGAGAACAGCCACGTCACGCCGGCGGCGCGGGCCAACGACGCCAGCGACATCTTTGCCGTGCGGCACGGTCGCTACGTCGGCGAGCCGGCCCGGCCGTTTCGCACCGCGTCGCTCGACCACATTCAGTGCGGACACGTCGACTGTTCGGCGGACGAGCGCGGCCGCGGCGCCAACCTGGGACTGTACAGCGTCACGTTCAACAACCGGCTGGACGACGATCTGGCCGTGCTGGAACAGTATCGGACGTTTCGCGAAGAGGCGGAGCGGAAATGGTTCCGGCATTTCTTGGAAGTGTTCGATCCCAACTCGCCACACGACCTGACCGACGAGCAAACGCCGCAATTCATCAACGACTGCATCGCGCGAACACTAGCCGGCGTGGCCGAAGCGGGCCGGCCGGTGTTCTTGAAGATTGTCTACCACGGCCCGCGAGCGATGGAAGAACTAGTCGCCTACGACCCGCACCTGGTCGTCGGCATCTTGGGCGGCAGCGCCGGCACGACGTACGACGCGTTCAAGCTGATCGCCGAAGCACGCAAGTATGGGGCCCGCGCGGCGCTGTTCGGCCGCAAGATCAACAACGCGGAGTGCCAACTCGCGTTCGTCGAGTTCCTGCGGCGCATCGTCGACGACGAGATTACGCCGGAAGAAGCCGTGAGGGCGTACCACGCCGTGCTCAACCGGCTCGGCATTGCGCCGCAGCGCAATCTGGCGGACGACATGCAACTGCAGTCCGGCGTGATGAGCTACCGCAATGCGTCCAGCGGGCAAGTGCCAAGTGGCATTCCGCGAGGCAATTCTTCGGCCGCTGCGCCATCAAGCAAGCCTACGGAAAAACCCGACTGCGGATGCGGCGGCACCGATCCGAAGCAGTGCCATTGCCATGCTGGCCCGAAGGACTCGACCGGGGTCGCGCCGCCTGCGGCCGCCAATTCCTCCGCGGCAACGGACGGACAGCCGGACTTTTCACGGATGAGCGTCGCCGAGAAACTGGCGTACAACCAGGCGCGTCGCAACCGGATCTTCGGCTAACGCCCCGCGATCGGCGGCCGATCGGCGCTGTGACCACGAAACGCGTCCGGGCGCACCTTATTGCCAGCCACCGGTCTGCGCAAGCTCGCGCAAATGGGCCAGAGCGTCTTCCACATCGGGAACGTCTGCGCCGCGTTGGCGGCCGCGACGGTCGCAGTCGCACAGTAGCATCAGATTGTCGAAGTCCTCGTGCGATTCTAAGCGGCGGCGTGCCCGAACGCCGATCGTTCCGTCGCGCAGTGCGCCGGCCTCCATATGATGGGCGATGAGCCAGCTTGTACGCTCCGTCACGTGCCCCGCCAGCGCTTCGATGCCGGCAGCGACGTGATCGCGCGGATCGATTGCCTTGCCTACGTCGTGCAGCAAGGCGGCCAACTGAAACTCCTCGTCGTAGGGCAGCGCGTCGCGGGCCAGATCGAAGACTTGCAGACTGTGGTACAGTGCGTCGCCTTCGGGGTGGAACTCGGGATTTTGCTTTACGGTCTCCAGCGGCACCAGCAGCATGTGGTAGATCTGGAACCGGTCCACCCGCGCCTCGGCTTCGACGACCGCGTCTTCCAGGTGCATGTCGGGATACGTTTCGGTGAGCATCTGCTCGAGCTCGGCGATGCTCGCCCGTTCGATTGCCTTGCCAGTGATCGAGCTCTTGAAGACGTAGTGTGCCTGGTCGCTGGCATAGACCGTGATCTCGATCGGGAAGCGATCTGCCACGTGAACGTGCGTAAACACGCGCTCAACGCCGTGCTTGCGGACGCGTTTGTGCTCGACGTCGAAGACCAGACCTTCGGCTTCGAGCGCTCCAGTGACCCCTTCCAGGTTGTCGGCAAAGACATGCAGGTCGATATCCGAACCAGTGCGAACGTGGCCGGTGAGCGTGCTGCCGATCAGGCGCGGACGGAAGGCACGCAAAAAACGCATGACGCGCAGGGCCTCGACGCGCATCTCGCGCAAGCCGGCAGTGCGGCGGCTGCCTTCGTGGATGCGGGCCAGCGACTGGATTTCGTCGCGGATTTCCCGATTGGTCGGCAGATCCCGCGGCTTGACCCAACCGCGGCAAAAGCGGCGGGCCGCTTTGAGCTTCGCCCGATAGTACTCCGACTCTTGCCGGACGTACATCAGTCGGGCCGCTTCGTGCGTGATTTGCCGCCGCAACTTGTCGTTGCTCATCGCCGTGCTGCGCCGAGACGAACCCCATCGATGCGGCGCGGGGGAAGTGTTTGGCTGTTCAAGTATAGAAAGGCGGCTGCTGGGGCGGCAACCGCAGTCGCGCGTGGACGCGTGCGTATTGCAATAACCGGTCCAGGTCGCCGTGAGCCGTTGCCAATTCAGCACGGCACCGTTGTCGGCGACCCATCAGTCGCCCCGCAACACCCAATCGCAGGCATTAAGCCAGAACCGGCTGTACTGTTCCCAATAGACGAAGTTGCAGCCCCAGTGCGGCGCGGGGTCGGACGTGTAGGCCAGCACGCGACCTTTGCCAAACGTGCCGACCGCGGCCAGCGGGTCTCCCGTACCCTGCCAACGGGCAACAACCGTACAACCGTCGCGCGGCCGGACGATGTTGTAGCCCAGCACGAGCGGCATCTGCCGAATGTCGAGCCCGGCCAACAACCGATGATCCTCGAGGACCGGCTCGGCTGAGTATCCCTCGGTGCTCTCCCGAAGATCTTCGACGTCAAGGCACTCGACCGGCAAGATCTCCTTGAGTCCGGTGCGCCCCCATCCGCCCTTGCCGCACTCGCCGTTGAAGCTGAGCCAGCCCCCCAGAAACATCATCCCCTTGCCGGCGCGGACCGCTTCGACCGTGAGCCGCACCCGATCCGGAAAGCTGAGCACGCTGTTGCCGAACTTGGCCCGATCGAAGAACAACGGAGCCAACTGAAAGTTCTTCGACTCGACATCGGAGAAGATCAGCAGGTCGTAGTCGTCCAATACGCGCTCGTACTGGCCCGGTCCGAGCTTGTAGAACTCCCAGCTCGGAACGCTGTCGACTTGATGTTCGCCCGAGGACTCGAGCGCATCCTTGAGCCAAGTGCCATAGTTGAAGATCTCGGTACCCTTCCAGGTGTAGTTGAAGGGTGTTTCGGCGAATAGCGGCCCCATCAACACCGCCCAATCGCCGACATAGTAGACTTTGGCCATGGTACTCCTCGATCCGCGGTGGGACGCCGCACCGTGGCTACGGCCCACGTCGCTAATCGCGCGGCGATACGGCGCGCGAACGAACCACGGCCGACCCGGCAGGCCCGACTTCGACCACAACGCCGGGTCGCTTCATGCGGCGACGATCGCGCGGGCCAATCGGCCTATTTCCCTTCCTCGCCCGGATGGTAGCTCCGCTTGGCGTGGGCGAGCACGTCGTCCCAGTGGAACCACGCCGGCTTGAACTCGCGTTTTGAGTAAAGTTCGGCCTGGT
This sequence comes from uncultured Planctomycetaceae bacterium, assembly GCA_937952415.1. Lineage (GTDB taxonomy): Bacteria > Planctomycetota > Planctomycetia > Pirellulales > PALSA-1355 > CALFYT01. The sequence continues at coordinate 45,478 of CALFYT010000013.1, forward strand.
CCATGAAGTGGGGCGACTCGGGATCCGCGCTTTCGCCGAATTGCAGCAGCGTGGCCGCCTGCACCTTGTCGCCGAACTCGTATACGCCGACGAACGAATGGCCGACGACGCCGTACTGCTTCTTGTGTTTGGCGGTGGGCGGCGCGTAATAGGTGTTAAACACGATGCCCAGCGGGCCGGGCGCGCCGGCACACGGCAGACTCGGAAGATCGTCAGAAAACGGGATCTTGGCAAAGTCCGAATAGTTGGCATGCCGCTGGATGCGGCTCACGTCGCCCCAGGGCACGCGCCAATCGCCATAGAAGGCCTTTAGCTTACCCGCCGCGGTAACCAGCGCCTCGAACTTCTTGTCTGGATCGTCAACGAACTGTTGCTTAAGTGTCTCGACCGGATAGCCGCGGCCGTACAGCTCTTCGTACCAAAGGTAGCAGAGCGTCGTCTGCGTGGAGTCGATCGCCGAGCGGCAGTCCCAATCGCAGAGATGATCCATAAATGGCTTGCAGCGAGCGGCCAGAGTAGGATCGGTTTGCTCGAGTTCCTCCAACTCTCGCTTGAACGGCGGCAGGTTCACCAACGGCCAATAGAGCGTGGTGTCGAAGGCCGCTTTCTTCCAATCGTCGAACGTGATGTCGTGCATCTCGCGAAGCAACATCCGCGAGACCTTCGCCCGTCGCTTGTCGTCAAAACGGTCTTCGGCCATGTACGCCGGAAAATCGCCCACCGCCGGGTTGCCGACGTCGGTGGTCGTGAAGGGCGAGGTGTTGCAGTTCTGCAAGTAACCCGAGGGAGGATTGAGGATCTGCGGCAGTTCGTCGAACGCGTGCAGCCCTTGCCAGTCGGTCTTGGGGTTCGAGCCGTCGACCGGCTTGGTCCAGTCGAAACTGGGATCGCGTCGCGGCACGGCACCGTTGTAGACATAGAAAATGTTGCCGTCGCGGTCGGCGTAGCACGTGTTGAACATCTGCAAGTTCAACTCGGCCATCGCGGCGCGCCACTCGTCGAAGTTCTTGGCCTTGGTCATCCGCAGCGCCTGACGCAGCCGACTGCCCTCGGCCAACCGGGCGATACGCACCGACAAGTAGCGTCCATCGTCGGCCTGGCCGACAATAGGACCGTGATGGGTCTTGCGGAGCGTGTAGGTCTTTTCGTCGAACCCGTCGCCGTTCGGTATCTCCACCGTGGTTTTCCATTCCCGGGCTTTGCGCTATCCGTGGCCGCTTTTGTATTTTAGGGCGGCTTCCTTATCGTCGAACGTTTCAAGCCACACGTCGGCCACGTCCGGATTGTTTACCGTGTGCGACCAGCCGAGATGTTCGTTGTGGCCGATGGTCGGCAGTGGCCCGCCAAAGAAACACGCGCCGGAAAAGTTCAGGCCTTCGCCGCTTTTGACGTGCCCTTCATAGAACTGGCCGTAGCCGAACCAGGGCTGATGCGGGTTGGCGAACAGCATCGCGTTGTCCGACTTCGTTCGGCTTGGGGCAATGGCCCAGGTGTTCGAGCCGATCGCCGCTTGAAAACCCTCGGCCACCTTGTCGATCTGGCCGCGCGGCGCGTGCGACTTGCCAAACAAGAACGACAGGAGCACGTTGCGCTCGTAGGCCAACATGTTCCACGGCTCGAAGTGCGTGATCAGCCGCGGCTTTACTTCGGGGTGCGACGCCAGGTAGTGATTCAAGCCGGCCGTGTATGCAGCAGCGATGGCTTGCAGCTCGGGCTCGATCTTCGGAAAGTCGGCCTTCGCGCCCTCGGGTATCTGAAACGAACGCGTCAGCAGATCAGAATTCACACCATCGGGACCGATCAATTCCGCGTGACGTCCTAGCGCGGCGGCGTAGGTGTCCTCGATTTGCCAAAAGTAGTCCTCGGCCTGAGCGTAGGCGAATCCGAACGCGACGCTGGCGTCGGTCGGCCCTTCGATGTGCGGCACGCCCCACTCGTCGCGATGAATGGTGACCTGCGCGGCCATCTTCTTCGCGTCGACAGCTTCTTCGGCAACGGCGACCGGCGCGACGCGCCAACAGGTGACCAATAAGACTCCGGCAACAATCCAACCGAGGTTAAGGGAACGATGGCGCCGCATGACTCGCACTCCTGTGGACGAGGGGATCGATTCGTGTGGTAGACGTGCTTCAAGCCTCGCCCGAAGCCGCCAACCATTGGCTAATTCGCCGTTACCGATTTTCTGTTAGCTTGCCATGCCCGATAGCACATTGCAAGAAGCACCCGAGCAGGTGGCAATTTGCCGGGTGGCGGACGTGCCGAGCGCAACGTTGCTTGCAGTGAGGCGCGGCGTACTGTCCCGCAACATCGTCGCGGTTTCCCTGGCCGACCACAACCGGGCTATGAGTCACGTGCCGCGCCTACTCTCGCCGCGTACCGACGCACCACAGGTGCTCATCCGTACGGATAAAGATCTGTCCATCGGAAATGACGATCGAGGCGTTGGTGTGCTCACCCAGCGATTTGGTGCCCAGCAGTTCGAATTGCGGCGAAGCGCGCAGAATGAACGTGTCGCCGGCTTGATTGAGCATGTACAGCCGTTCGTCGGCTGTCAGAATCATCGACGACCAGGTCGCGTTGTTGTCGGTGCTGGACTTCAATCGTTCCTGCCAGACCGGATCGCCTGTGTCGAGATCCTGACACTCGGCCACGCCTTGCATGTCGTTGACGTAGATGTGGCCCTGATGGATTACGCCCGAACCAAGACGAAGCTTGCTCTTGGGCTGGTGCCAGAGCCGCATCGTTTCGGTCACGTCGCCACTGCCACCAGGCCGAACGGCCAGGCACGCCCGATGATAACCGCCCAGCGCAACCAACACGCCATCGCCCCACATCGGCGACGTGTAGACTAGCGAGCCCAAGCCGTCGCAATACCAGAGTTGACGACCGGTTAGTGGGTTGAGCGCGATGACCCGTTCGTGCAAGGTCAGGATCAATTCGTCGCGGCCGGCCGTGTGGATCACCAGGGGAGTGCTCCACGATCCGCGCAATTCCGCGTTGCGCTGATCGGGTGTCTTTTCATCGTTGGGCGTATCGTCGGTCTGGGGAGCCGGCAGGTCGAATTGCCAAACCAACTGGCCCGTTTTCTTGTTGACGGCCTCGACAAACTCGCGCGTTCCGGGCCCGAAGCTCAGGATGCACAAGTCGCCGTGCAGAATGGGCGACGCGGCATAGCCCCATTCATGCTCCTGAATGCCCATGTCACGACGCCACAGCTCCTTGCCATCGAAGTCGTAGCAGAACATCCCGGCCGAGCCAAACCAGGCAATGATGCGCTCGCCGTCGGTCACTGGCGAGGCGGAACAGAACGGATTGGTCTGATGGGTCGGCTCCTTGGCCGTGTACACTGTGCCGACTTGCCAGAGCAGTTCGCCGCCGGCCCTATCGAAGCACATCAGCGTACGCCGCTGCTCGTTCTCGACGGCCTGTGTGAGAAACACACGGTCATCCCAAACGATCGGGGTCGAATTGCCTCGCTCAGGCAGCTTCGCTTTCCAGGCGATGTTCTCCGTGGGGCTCCAATGGAGCGGAAGGCCCGTTTCGCCCGAGATGCCCGTGTTGTTCGGCCCGCGCCAATTGGGCCAGTTCTCGGCCAGCGCCATGCCGCCCGCGCACCATACGCCGGCGAACACCAGCGTCATCCAACGAATCGACCAATGGCAAGCCACGGCGAAAAAGCCTCGCAAAATACGAAGTTCGACGCGAACACTGCATCGAATCTGCAATCGATTCGGGCGATTGTCGCGCGGCTCTATCGCCAGCGCCGACATGCGTCCGCATCCACTTGACATATTCTGCGCGATGGCCGCATGATTGTCGAATCGCACCGCTAGATTCGGCCATGCGTTTTGCGTCGCGGCGAGGGTCGACTGTGCGTTTGATGCAGTTTACCGGCCGGCGATGTTCCGTGGTCGACGAGATGACTCAAGAAGGGCCGATTGGCCGGCTGCGCCCGACAGTAGTTGGACATGCAAGCACAACAAGGCGATCTGGTTGGCGGAATCGAAGCGGGCGGGACAAAGTTCGTTTGCGCTGTCGGAACCGGTCCCGACGACATCCGTGCCGAAACACGCATCACGACGTCCAAGCCGGACGAAACGATTGCCCATGCGGTGGACTTCTTGCGCACCGAACAAGCGCGGCACGGACCGCTGGCCGCGGTGGGTATCGCCTCGTTCGGCCCGATCGATCCGGATCCCGCCTCTGTGTCGTTCGGGCACATCACGTCCACGCCCAAACCGGGGTGGAGCAACACGGATCTTGTCGGGCCGGTGCGCCAGGCACTCAACGTACCGGTCGGCTTCGACACCGACGTCAACGTCGCGGCACTCGGCGAACAACACTGGGGTGCCGGACAAGGACTCGACGATCTTGCTTATCTGACGATCGGCACGGGAATCGGCGGAGGAGGAATCGTGGGCGGTCAACTGATGCACGGGCTGATCCATCCGGAGATGGGCCACATGCGCATCCCCCACGATCTGCAAGCCGACCCGTATCCCGGTCACTGTCCCTTTCACGGTGACTGCCTGGAGGGACTGGCCTGTGGCCCGGCGATCAGCGACCGCTGGAAACAGCCAGCCGACTCACTTCCGGTGGATCATCCGGCCTGGCCGCTGGAAGCGCATTATCTGGCGTTGGCATTGGTCAACGTGATTTGCACGCTCTCGCCGCGACGCATCGTGTTGGGCGGCGGCGTGATGGCCAACCAACAGCTTTATCCGCTGGTGCGAAGCAAGGTGCAGTCGTTACTGAACCGCTATGTCCAGTCGCCCGCGATACTGGACGACGTCGAGCAGTACATTGTCGCCCCGGCGCTGGGCAACCGCTCGGGCGTGTTGGGCGCGTTCGCGCTGGCACAGCGTCTGGTCAGACCGAAAACTTGATGCCCTGCGCCAGTGGCAGTTCGGACGAGTAATTGATCGTATTGGTCGCGCGACGCATGTAGTTTTTCCATGCGTCGGAACCCGACTCGCGTCCGCCGCCGGTGTCTTTTTCACCGCCGAACGCGCCTCCGATTTCTGCGCCGCTGGTGCCGATGTTTACGTTGGCGATACCGCAATCGGACCCGACGGGCGAGCAGAAAATCTCGGCCTCGCGCACGTCGCTGGTGAAGATGGCCGAGGCAAGTCCCTGCGGGACGCCGTTGTGGATCGCGATAGCCTCGTCAAGCGTGTCGTACCGCATGACGTACAGAATCGGCGCAAACGTTTCGTGTTGCACGATCGGGGCATCAGGGCCGATTTCGACAATCGCCGGACGGACGTACGCACCACCCGACGGGACGCCCTCGGTTACCGGATCGCCGCCGTGTACGATGCCGCCTTGCTGACGGGCCGCATCGAGTGCCGCGGCCATTTGTTGCGCAGCATCTTGATCGATCAAAGGGCCGACCAACGTGCCCGACTCCAAGGGATCGCCGATTGGCAGTTGTTCGTACGCGGTCCGGAGCCTGGACAGCATGTCGTCCGCCACGGAGTGATGGACAATCAGCCGGCGGAGCGTCGTGCAGCGCTGTCCGCACGTTCCCGCCGCCGCGAAGACGATCGCCCGCAGGGCCAGCTCCATGTCGGCCGACGGCGCCACAATCGCGCCGTTGTTGCCGCCCAACTCCAAGAGCGAACGCCCCAGCCGGGCTGCAACCGTCTCTGCCACCGCGCGGCCCATCGGTACCGATCCAGTAGCCGAAACCAACGGCAAGGCTGGCGACGCGGCGATCGCTTGACCGGCATCCGCGCCGCCGATCACAAGATTCAAGACTCCGTCCGGCACGTCGGCCATCTCCACCAAAACGTCGGCGGCTATTCGCTGGCATGCCATCGCGCACAGCGGCGTCTTTTCCGATGGTTTCCAAACGATGCTGTCGCCGCAGACCAGCGCGATCATGGCATTCCAGGCCCAAACCGCGACCGGAAAGTTGAACGCTGTGATTACGCCGACCGGCCCAAGCGGATGCCACTGTTCGGCCAGGCGATGTGCGGGTCGCTCGCTGGCAATCGTCAGTCCGTAAAGTTGCCGACTCAGACCAACAGCAAAGTCACAGATGTCGATCATCTCCTGGACTTCGCCGCGCGACTCTTCAAGAATCTTGCCGCACTCAAGCGTGACCAGTTGTGCCAGATCTTCCTTACGTTCACGCAGGCGCTGGCCGATGCGGCGTACGGCCTCACCGCGCAGGGGCGCCGGGACCGCGCGCCACCGTAGGAACGCTTGGCTCGCCGAATCGATGGCTCGGGCCACATCATCGGGCGTTGCCGCGGGAAATGTGGCCAGTTCGGCTGCGTCAATCGGCGATTGTACGGACAGCGTCTTGCCCTGGCCGGCGAGCCACTGCGCGCCAGTGGCCACGGCAGCCGGTTCGGCAACGTGGAGCCGATCGAGAACGTCACGCACTTCGGTCTTCATGGTCGCCCTCCGCGACACCCGTCATGCCGCCAAAGCGGCTGCTGATCTTCGAACCGCGGCAATGTTCGCCGAAGCGGTTCTTGAGAAAGTCCTTCAGCCTCACCTGTTCCTGGCGCACCAGGCCCGTGCCGCTCAGCTTTCCGGCAAAGTAGAGATCGACCACCGCGCACATGCCGGACGCGGTGGTCAGTTGGATCGCGCTCCAGGCTTCGCCGTCGATCATTTGCCCGTAGATCTTTCGAGCGTCACTCAGTTGGGCGAATTGCCCGTTGCGCTGGCCGGAAACCGTACAGAACACGACGGCCACGTCTTGCACGGTGATTGGCACAGCATGTTCGAGGATGTCTTTCAGCAAGTCGCGTCGCTCGTACAGTCGCAGTCCACGCGTCAGAAAGTACATCAGATCACGGTGCCCAGGGTAGCGAATCGTCTTGTAATTCAGTTCACGCACGCGGCCTTCGAGTGAATCGCACAGCGACCCCAATCCGCCCGAGGTGTTGAATGCCTCGTAGCGGACGCCGTCGAGCGAGAAATGTTCGTTTCCCTCAAGCGGCAACACGTCGATCCGTTGGCTTTCGTGAATTGCCTCGCACGGATTGCAATACTCGTTGATCAGCCCGTCGGTCGACCAGGTCAGGTTGTACATCAGCGGGTTCGACGGAAACTGCGGTAGCGCGCCGACCCGCATGAAGACCGAGTCCAGCGTGTCAAATTGTTCGGTGAGATATTGGGCGACGATCGAGACGAAGCCAGGCGCCAACCCGCACTGCGGCATGAAGATCTGTCCCGGAATCGCTGTGGAAGCGACCTGCGACACGCACTGCGTCGTGGCGATGTCTTCGGTCAGGTCGAAGTAGCTGACACCGGCTTCCAGTGCGGCCTTGGCCACGGTCGGATTATGGTGAAAGCTCAGCGCTGAAATCACTGCCGCCCGGCCCTGCAGCGCGACGGCAATTTCCGCCGCGGACGTGGCGTCGATCCGTGCGGTTTTCACGCGGCTTTGCGCGCCAATCCGCTCGAGCGACGCTTCGTCGGCGTCTCCGACCAGCACGTCGTATTCGCCGCTGCCTGCCAGCAGCTTGGCGATCATGCGGCCGATCTTTCCGGCACCCAATAGCAGCACCTTGCGCATGATGCTCTCGCGAAGACGGACGTGGGAACAAGACGGTATGTGACCACTCAGTTCAATCGAGCCGAACGGGCCGACTGAGAATTATACGTCACGGACCCGCAATTGGGTTTTGCGGGGTTGGGGCGACTGTGGCGGTTACACAGGGGTGCGAAGTAAGTGGGCATGATGTTCCATGCCGCCGATCGCACACTTGGTAGCAGATGCCGACCCATGCCGCGACAAACGAAACTCGCCTTGCCTGGCGGACGTAGGCAGGCAACCATTGTGCAAGCGCCTTGGACGCCAAATGATTTGGGAGCCGAACACATGTCACGCTACGTCGTCGGACTTTCATTGCTGGCCATTGCTTGGCTCTTCGTGCCAATTAGCAGCGCAACAGAGCGCGTCTCGCCGCGCACTGGGCAGGTCGAGTTCCACGTTGGGCCCGACGAAGAAGGCGTGCCGGAGCGGTTTCGCCTGCCGCCCCATAAGTTCACATTCGAAGAGGTCCCACTGCGCACATCGTCCCGCGCGATTCGGCTCTCGAAAGTAACGTTTCCCTCGCCAGTGGTCACGCCACACGCGAACAACAACACGGTTCACTGCGAGTATTTTGTCCCGCGGGAAAACGACTCGGCCGCCACGGGCTCGCGCGAAAACACGGCCCAAGCTAACGCGACGCGCCGTCCCGCGGTGATCGTGCTTCACATCCTGGGCGGCGACTTCGATCTGTCGCGGTTGTTTTGTCGCGCCCTGGCGTCGCGCGGCGTGGCGGCGTTGTTCCTAAAACTGCCGTACTACGGCGAACGGCGCCAACCCGGCGAACCGGCACGGATGGTTTCGGTCGACGTCGAAGAAACCGTTCGCGGAATGACTCAGGCCGTGCTCGATTGTCGTCAGGCCGCGGCCTGGCTCGCGGCACAAGACGACGTCGACGCCGAGCAATTGGGCATCATGGGCATCAGCCTGGGCGGAATCACCAGCGCGCTGGCGGCCGGCATCGAACCGCGATTCAGCAAGGTCTGCTTGATACTCGCGGGCGGGGACATGGGAGAAGTGGCGTGGACCTCCGAAGAACTAGCGCCGCTGCGTAAGGCGTGGCTCGCAGCGGGTCGGAGCAAGGAAGAACTGTTCGCGGCGTTTCGACCGATCGACCCGATTACCTACGCGCGACCGATGCCCGGTCGGCGGATTCTGATGCTTAACGCGCGGAACGACAAAGTCGTGCCGCCGGCGTGCAGCGAGGCACTCTGGAAGGCGCTGGGCGAGCCGCGGATCATTTGGTGGGATGCCGGACACTACAGTGCAATGCGCTACATCTTCGACGGCGTGTCGCTGGCCGTCGACTTCTTCCAGCCCGACGCACCGATCGATCAGAGCACGGCAAAATAGTTCTCGACGGCGAAGTCCATCGAGTCATTCGTCAGCTCCATCTCGACTTTCTCGTACAGGCACATGTTGCGCACCTGCATCAAAAGATCGCGCGGATGGCAGCAACGCATCGGCCGGTTGACCGGCTTGTAGTGTGTCTCGACAAGGTAGGTAATGACCTCGTCGTCGTACTCCAGGCCGAATTTGGGTGCCATCAGCCGAAACAGGTCGCGAAACTCCTCTTCGGTTGGATCGGTCACTTCGATCTTGTAGGGGATTCGGCGCAGAAACGCGTCGTCCACCAGATCACGCGGTTCGAGGTTGGTCGAGAAGATCACCAGTTGATCGAACGGCACTTCAAGCTTTTTGCCATTGGCGAGGTTGAGATAGTCGTATCGCTTTTCCAATGGCACAATCCATCGATTCAGCAATTCGTCGGTCGTCATACGCTGGCGGCCAAAGTCGTCGATCACCAGCGTGCCGCAATTACTTTTGAGCTGCATCGGGGCCTCACTGATTCCAGTCGACGTGTTGAGCGTGACTTCGAGGTTGGCCATCGTCAATTCACCACCGACCACGACGGTTGGACGCCGAATTCGGATCCATCGCCGATCGATCGCGTTTTGGTTCAACAGCCCGTCGCCTTCGATCAGAGGAGCCTCGACGTGCGCATTCGGATCGTAAAGGCGGATCACTTCACCATCCACGCCGAGCGCGCGCGGGATCCAAATGTAACGGCCGAACGACTCAGTGACGCGTTCCGCGATGCTCGTCTTTCCGTTACCTGGCGAGCCAAACAGAAACAGACCACGGCCCGAGTTGATCGCCGGGCCGAGGCGGCGGAGCATTTGCGGATTGATCAACAGGTCAGAGAACGCGCGTTTCAGGTCCTCAGTCGACGGGTGCTGTTCGGTTAATGATTGCTGCTTGACCGCGTTGATGTAGTCTTTTAGCGCAACAGGCGCGGCACCGAAGTAGGTGCAGTGATCGGCCAAACGACGAGCCCGTTCGCGGCCGACGTCGGTCAAGTCGTACAGATAGTCGTTCATCGGGGCAGCCCCCTTGTGAACGACAAGCTGATCCGACTTCATTTGACGTAGCAAGTCGTCGATCAGCCCAAACGGCAACTTAATGTGGTCGCTGATCTGGCGGCCGGTCATGTCGCCGCGCGAGAGCAGCAATTTGAGCAGCAATCCTTCGACCGAACTGGACGTAAGGCTGGCCTCGGCAAATGAGCGCGGTTCGATCGGTAAGAACGGGTCGGCTGGATCGGCTTTGGGTGCTAGGAGCAACTCGGCCGACGCATCCGGCGCTGCCTCCGGTTCGGTCATTCCCCGAATCCGGTCGAGCATGTGACCGAGCTTTTCATCCTCGGCCGCGGAGCGTGGCTTTTCCTCGACGGCGGTATGTCGCGGCTGCGAGGCCGCGATGGCTGCCCACGGATCTTCGCCTGTGTTTTCGCCCTGACCCGCCAACCGTGCTAGAAGATCGTCGTTCGAGGTGTCGGCCATCAGTGTTCCCCGCTTTGTATGACTCAGTCGCGGGCGCACGTCGTACGCCGCGTGAGATGACAGCGCATATCAGCCGTTCGATGACGCCGCGGCAGATGCCGGCAAGCTCGATCGCGGCAAATGACAAGACTTACTCAAAACCCTAGAACGCACCTAGCATTGGGTCAAACGCCGTGGCCAGGGTTCACGTCGCGGTGGTTCAGTGGCACGTCGGCCGACTCCGCGCCCCCACGTGCCGGATCCCGCCCCACCCGCAGACAAAACCCATGCTGCCGGGTACAATTTCGCGGATTGGACCGTTTATCGGGCGCGTGGCGCAGCGCCGTCCCACGTTAGAAAGAAGGCAAAAAAGACATGTCCAAACAGCGTTCGGCCGATCCGTTTTCGGCTTGTGAGTCGTTTGACACGGGAAACGGAAAAGCGCGCCTGTACCGGCTGGCCAGCCTGGAGTCTGCGGGCCTGACCAAAATCGCCGAGTTGCCCTACTCGGTACGCATCCTGCTCGAATCGGCGTTGCGTAATTGCGACGGGCAGATCGTACGCGAACAAGACGTCAAGAACCTGGCAGGTTGGAACGCGGCCGCACCGGCCAACGTCGAAATCCCGTTCCACCCCACGCGGGTCCTGCTGCAGGATTTTACCGGAGTGCCGGCCGTCGTTGATCTGGCGGCGATGCGGGCCGCGATGAAACGACTGGGCGGCGATCCCAAGAAGATCAACCCGTTGATTCCGGTCGATCTGGTCATCGATCACTCGGTGCAGGTCGACCAGTTCAATAGCCTTACGGCCTTGGCGGCCAACGTCGACCGAGAGTACGAACGCAACCGCGAGCGATACGAGTTCCTGCGATGGGGCCAAAACGCGTTCGACAACTTTCGTGCCGTGCCGCCGTCGGTCGGGATCGTTCACCAAGTGAACCTGGAGTACTTGGCTAAAGGTGTCTTCTTGCGCGGCGACACCAGTGATCCGGTGGCCGTGCCCGATACGCTGGTCGGAACCGATAGCCATACGACGATGATCAACGGTTTGGGTGTGTTGGGCTGGGGCGTCGGTGGGATCGAAGCCGAAGCCGTAATGCTGGGCCAGCCGCTCTACATGCTGATGCCGCAAGTCGTCGGACTGCGCCTCACCGGACAGCTTCCGCCAGGCGCCACGGCAACGGACCTGGTACTGACGGTCACCCAGTTGTTGCGTGCCGAGGGCGTGGTCGGCAAATTTGTCGAATTCTTGGGTCCGGGCGTCTCCACCATGAAGCTGGCCGATCGGGCCACCATCAGCAACATGGCGCCCGAGTACGGTGCGACGATGGGGTTTTTTCCGGTCGACGACGAGACACTCGATTACTACCGCCGCACCGGCCGCACCGACGCCGAAGTCGAACTCGTCGAACGGTACACGAAAGAGCAGCAGCTATTTCGCACCGACGGCGCCGCGGAGCCGAAGTTTACGAAACTGATTTCGTTCGACATGAGCACCGTCGAGCCGAGTCTGGCCGGACCCAAACGGCCACAGGACCGCGTTCCTCTGGCGGCGATGAAGGCTTCGTTTCGCAAATCGTTGACCGCGCCGGTCGCCGATCGCGGATTCGCGCTGGATGACGCTGGATTGGCACGCACGGCCAACGTGGCTAACAACGGCGACTCGACCACCATCGGCCACGGCGCCGTGGTGATCGCGGCCATAACCAGTTGCACAAACACCAGCAATCCGTCGGTGATGCTCGCGGCCGGCCTGCTGGCCAAGAAAGCCGCCGAGAAGGGACTCAAGCCGAAACCCTACGTGAAGACAAGCCTGGCGCCCGGATCGCGCGTGGTGACCGACTACTTCGCCAAGTCGGGACTCGACAAGGCACTCGAAAAAGTTGGCTTTTTCACGGTTGGCTACGGGTGCACGACCTGCATCGGCAACAGCGGCCCCCTGCCCGATCCGGTTGCCAAGGCGGTGACCGACGGCGACCTGGTCGCCGCAGCCGTCTTAAGCGGCAATCGAAACTTCGAGGGGCGCGTCAATCCGCTGGTGAAAGCGAACTATCTGGCCAGCCCACCGCTGGTCGTCGCCTATGCTCTGGCCGGAACAACCGACATCGACATGCTCAACGAGCCGTTGGGACAAGGTGCAGACGGCCAAGACGTGTACTTGAAGGAGATCTGGCCGACGCCACAGGAGGTACAACAAGCAATCGACGAATCGATCACGCCCGAGATGTTTCGCACGCAGTATGCCGACGTGCTCTCGTCGAACAAGAAGTGGAACGACCTGCCCACCAGCACCGGCGAACTATACGAATGGAGCGCGGCGAGCACCTACATCCAGGAGCCCCCGTTCCTGCAAGATCTGTCCCGCGAACCTGGCGCGATCAAGCCGCTGGCCGGTGCCAGAGCGTTGATTGTCTTGGGCGACTCAGTAACGACCGACCACATTTCACCTGCCGGCTCGATCGCGGTGAAGAGTCCGGCGGGAGAATACTTGGCCAACCAAGGCGTCGATCCGCGCGACTTCAACACCTATGGTGCGCGGCGTGGAAACGACCGAGTGATGACGCGCGGCACGTTCGCCAACATTCGGATCCGCAACCAACTGGCGCCGGGCACCGAAGGCGGCGTGACGCGCCATTTGCCGGACGGCGAGCTGATGCCCGTCTACGACGCGGCCATGAAGTACAAGCAGGAAAGCGTGCCGCTGGTCGTGCTGGCCGGCGCGGAGTATGGGACCGGCAGCAGCCGCGATTGGGCCGCCAAGGGAACATTGCTCTTGGGAGTGCGGGCCGTGATCGCCGCCAGCTACGAGCGAATTCACCGCAGCAACCTGGTCGGCATGGGCGTCCTGCCGCTTGAATTCCCGTCCGGCCAAACCTGGCAGTCCCTTGGGCTGACCGGCGAAGAGACCTACGATATTCCGGAACTCGACGATGAATTGCAGCCCGGCGCGACCCTGGAAGTGATCGCCACGGCCGCCGACGGCTCGCAGAAGCGGTTGGCTTGCTCGGTGCGTATCGACACGCCGGTCGAGATCGAGTACTACCGCAACGGCGGGATCTTGCAGACCGTGCTGCGAAAGCTCTTGGGAGCGTGACCGACCGCGGCGGGCTCGCGTGACGCGGCAAAATCGAGAACGATGCGATTGCGCAACTCGCTGACGGGGCTTATCGATGGGCCACCGGCGGGTCTGGGCCGTCGTCGCTCCAGGGCCGTGGGCGCAACAGGGCCGTGGGTTATTTCTGCGCGGCTAGTTCTTGCTCGACCAGCTCGAGGTTTTCGTGGTAGTGGGCCACGGCCTCGGACGGATTGAGATTGAACAGCGTGCGGCCGTCGGTCCGCCATTGACCACGGTCGACGTGAAACACGGCGGTCGCGCTGCGGAGATTGCCGACCGCTTCGACGTCCTCCATGCCGCCGCCTTCGACCGCCTCGAATCCGACGGTCACGCCGACAAAAGCGCAAATGTCGCCGCTACGCCGGTGCCGGGCATAGACGACATCGTCTTCGAAGTCGCAGCGAACCCATTCCAGCCCGCGCGGTTTTCCGCTTTCGGACGCAAGCCGTACGAAGCGCGCTTCCAGATGCTCGCGTTGGCGATGAAAGCTCTGCCGTGCCAGGCGAAACTGGCGGCGGCGAAATCGGGCCCGGAGCGGTCGCGACAGCGCCACCAGCACGATCGCGAGAATTCCCAGGCCGATCAGTGCTCGCACGAACCATGCAGCCATCACGTGGCCTCCTCAAACGCCGGCCTGCCAGACTCCAGTCGACGCAGTGTATTCTACTCGGTCCGGTTGCGCTGACAAGCAATCGACAAAAAGTGCGGGTATGCCCGATTCAATCGCACGCGGAGCCGCGGAACGAACGCGACCAATTTGTATCTCAACGGCACCAGCGCAACGCTCGGGGTTTGCCCGAGGGACTTCCGCATTGCCGGCGGTCTGCTATCATGGCGGCCCGTCGCGGCCCGTGCCGCCACAGCCCAATTGTCGTCGGCGTATAAAGCCTCGAGAACCCACCATGGAATCCGCGGCATTGCCGCTCTCCACGATCAAAGACCGCCGATGCCGCCGCTGGGTGCCCACATGTCGATCGCCGGCGGCTACTACAAGGCGGTCGAAGCCGCTGCGCACTATGGCATGGACACCGTCCAGTTGTTCACCAAGAACAACAATCAGTGGCGTGCCAAAGAGCTGACCGACGAAGACGCGGCCTTGTTTCGCTCGGCGCTTCGTCGGCTGAAAATCAAATACCCAATCGCGCACGATTCGTATTTGATCAATCTGGCCAGCCCCAATATGGAATTGTGGAACAAGTCGGTCGACGCGCTGAAGGTCGAATTGCTCCGCGCGGAGAAGCTGGGCATTCGCTACGTCGTGGCACACCCGGGCGCGTTTGTCGACAGTTCCGAAACGCGGGGCATCGCGCGGATTGGCAAAGCGCTGAACCAGATTCATCGCGACCTGTCCGACGTTAAGGCGCGGATCCTGTTGGAGAATACGGCCGGACAAGGCACGAACCTTGGCTGGAGGCTCGAGCATCTAAGGGCAATGATCGACAAGGTGAACGACCCGAAGCGTGTCGGCGTCTGCATCGACACCTGCCATCTGTTCGCGGCCGGCTACCCGATGCGGTCCCGCGAAGAATACGAAGAAACCATCGGCCAGATCGCCACCACCGTCGGGCTTCGCCGGGTGAAGGCGTTTCACCTCAACGACAGCAAGCGGCCGCTCGGATCGCGCGTTGACCGTCACGAGCACATCGGCCGTGGAGAAATCGGACTGGAACCGTTTCGGCACCTGCTCAACGATCCGCGCTTTGCCAAGACACCGATGTACTTGGAAACCGCCAAGGAAGAAATCGATGGCGAGGAAATGGACGCGGTCAACCTGCGCGTCTTGCGGAGTTTGGTTGCCGGTTAATTGGACATACTCTGCCGGCAGCCGATGCGCGCTGCGCACGTTAGTGATTCCGTCTCACCCCGGAATTTTCATTCGACGGTGAAAGTCTTCTGCGAAGTGTGGGATCTCGCGGTACGCGCAGTGGAGAGCGATATTCGTGGTCGCCGTTGTGAGCGTCAATCCGCATTGACGAAGAACCATGTTGAGGCTCTTCGACGAATGAATGGAACAGTGGCCGTTGCGCGGCGCTATGTACCACCAATCCATTCCGTAAGCGTCCGGATCGGCCGGGGAGAGCATCGTCGTGAACATCAACAGGCCGCAATCCGCGTCCAAATACCGCGCCATGTCCTGCATCGTTTCCACGGGCTTCGTGACGTGCTCGACAACCTCGAACGATAACACGATGTTGAACGTCCGCTGTGGCCTTGCGGCGAACTCTTCATAAAACGGATCGTACGTCTCGACGTCGGCGAACCCCAAAGCGCGCAGCCGTTCGGCCAGCACCCCGTTGCCGCCGCCGTAGTCGAGTATGCTGACGTCGGTCCGATGATCGCTGAAGCACTCCGCAACGAACCCCGCGTTGTTCGTGGGCCGATTTTCAAGGCAATCAGGATCAACGCACACGTAGCCGTCGTTGTAGATGATTCGCTTCAGATCGTCGTACGTTGCGTTGTCGAAGTACGTGGTGAACAAGAAATGGCACTCGACACACCGATAGTAATGAACCGAGATGCCGCTGGGCGGCAGGACCGTGCCGAGATGTTCGTGGCAATTCTTCGAAAAGTCGCATGAGCCAAACCATTGCGCCCTTGCGCCGCAGCACTTGCACGTCGTCTCGCGCGCCGGAGTGGGTTGCGGTGCCATCGCGTTTTCCTAACGCCGTGCAGGCGGGTACTACTCGGGCGGGATGGGCCGACCGTGGGGATCGACGTTCGGGCTGGCCGTTTCGTCGGCGAGTTGCCGACGCAATGCTTCGTCGGTGAAGTGTTCGAGCTGCTCTGCGTTTTCGTGCAAGTGTGTTCCGCCCACACCGCCAGCCTCGACCAGGTAGCGTTCCCAAAGTCGGTGCGAGCGGATCAGTCGGCGTGCTCGTTGCCGACCCTGGTCGGTCAAGTCATACCCTGCAGTGCCTAACTGCAAGTCGCCGCGTCGGCGCAGCCAGAAAAGCGCGGCTCGGGTGGCGGTCGCGCCGGTTTGCAAGGTGTCGCGCAGTCCGGCGCCGTCGCGTGGAAAGTCGCGCGTTTGGCGTTCCTCAGCTCGAAACAACACGGCCAATAAGTCCTCGGCCAGAATTGACAACGACAATGCCCGTCGCCGCACCCATCGCGCGATTACACCGTATCGCGGCGCGAACAACAAGGCCACGGTGAAGCACGCGCCCGCCGCCACGGCCATCATCCCGGCCGTGGTCGTGCTGTGATAGCCCACGCTCTGCGGGATCACTACGGCGCCGGCATGCCCGAACACGGCCGCGGTTGCTGCCACGAGGGCGCTGATGAGAATCATCACACCGAGCCGGTCCGTACACAGATGCGCGGTCGCGGCAGGGACCACAAACATCGCAACGACGAGGATACTGCCCACGGTTTCGAAGCTGGCCACCGCCGTGACGGCCACCAGCGTCATCAACAGGTAGTGCATGGCGCGGGCATTGATGCCCAACGACATGGCCAGGGCCGGATCGAACGAAGAGATTTTCAGTTCCTTGAAGAAAACGACGACCACGATGAGATTCACCAGCAGTACAACCGAAAGCACGGCCACGACGCGCGGCACCTGCCATCCTGCCACCGAGACCGTATCGAGCGGCGTCAACTCGATGGCCCCGTAAAGAACGCAACCGGGATCCAGATCGACGCGGTCGGCGGCCTGCACGATCACGATTAACCCCAGCGCGAACAGCCCGGTAAACACCACACCCATTGCCGCGCCTTCGTCGACCTTGCCGTACCCGCGAATCCATTCCGACACAAGCGCGGTCAACACTCCCACAGCCGCCGCCCCGAGAAACATTGGAATGCTGTCGCGCGTTCCGGTGAGGAGAAACGCGGCTGCCAACCCAGGCAGCACCGCGTGACTGATCGCGTCACCCAACATGCTCAAACGGCGCAGTACCAGAAAATTACCCAGCAGCGATGCGGCCACGGCGCACAGTATGCCGGCCACAATGATCCAGCCGTCCAGGTTCCAGGTCCAACCGTCAAACATTGCGAGTCACAGCGCGAAAAAAGGGTACGGACGTCAGGCAGATTGTTCCGGGTCGGCCAGGTCATGTGGACTAGGAGCGATGCGTCGGCGGGCTACCTGTTCCTGCACGAGCGACTCCAACTCCGCGATCATGCCGGCATCGAGCACGTGTTCGATCGCGTCGGCGTCGCGATCGACTTGCGAGGGCGCCACGTCCGCATACTTGATCAAGTACAATTCCCATAGGCGGTGATGGTGCACGTCTTTGATCGCCTCGCGACAGCCGGCCGGCGACAATCGCACGGAATCGTCCGAGGCAAGTCGCAGCAGTTCCTGGCGCTCCGCCCGGCGAATGCACGAACGCAACTCCTTGGCGGTCCACGACCGAACCGGCAGCAACTCGTCGAATGGGACCGGCAGCGACTCGTCGCGTTGGTCCGGACGCGGGGGAGTGCCCCGTGCTTCTAGCCGCTCGTACATCGCGCGCAGCAGGTGCTGCCGGCGAACTTTCGACTCCAAGCGCATGCGGCGCACTGCGCGGGCAATCAGTCCCCGGGCCGGAGCGAATAACATGCTCAGCACAAAGACGATCGTGGCCACGACCACGATCATCGCGCCAGATGGCAACCGCGGCAGCAGCGCGCTCATCGCCGCACCGGCAAAACAGCTCGCGGCCCCGATGCCCGCCGCGGCAATCGTCATCACGGCCATCCGCTCGGTCCAAAAGCGCGCGGCACAGGCCGGCACCACCATCAGCGCGATCATCAGGATCAGCCCGACGGCTTGTAGGCCGATGATCATGACCGCGACGACCAATACCATGAGTGCGACATCGAGTGCCACCACCGGATAACCGCGCGACGCTGCAAAGCTCTCGTCGAAGCAAAGCAGCTTGAACTCCTTGAATAACAAGAGGCAGCCGATCGTTACGACTGCTGCCGCCAGGCCGATCAGTTGCGCGTCGAGAGGCACCATCGAGGCGGTCTTGCCGTAGATGAAGCCTTCGAGTCCCGCGGCGTGGCCGGTGCGCATTTGTTGTGCCACGCCCAATACCGCGACGCCGGCCCCGAAAAAAACGCTCAGCACGATCCCCAGGGCCGCGTCTTCCTTGATGCGCGTGGCATTGCGGATGACAAGAATCACTGCTAGTCCGCACAGCGCGCTCAACGTGGCACCCGCCAGCAGCACGGCCAGCGACTTCCCGTCTCCGCCAGTGAGCGTGGCCAGGACAAAGGCCAGACCGATGCCGGGAAGTGTTGCATGGCTCAGCGCATCGCCCATCAACGATCGCTTTCGCAACAGCGTGAAGCTGCCGACGGCCCCCGCCGCAAAGCCCAGCAACGTTGTTCCGGCCAGCACAAGCCGCGTGTTGTAGTCTTCGACGAGCAGAACGCGCCGCCACTGTTCCCACGTGGGCCAGTCGACGGAGCGATCGGTGATCGAACTCGATTCGCCTGCCCGAGCGGACTGGGACGTGACCATCAGTGTAAGCAGTACGAAAAGCGCGGCGATTGCAATCTTAGTCGCCGAACGTTCTTGACTTCGGCTCATCGCGAGCGCTCCGCGCGACGCATCGCTTCGGTCGCCTGATCCAACAACGTCAGCTTGCCGCCATAGGTTTTTTGCAGGTTTTCCTGCGTGAAGGTTGTTTGCGTCGGCCCGACGGCCACGATCCGCATGTTCAGCAAGATAACGTGGTCAAAGTATTCAGCCACGGTTTGCAGGTCGTGATGGATGACCAGGATCGTCTTGCCAGCGTCCTTTAGTTCGGTGAGCACCTGCACGATGACCCGTTCCGTGGCTGCGTCGACCGCGGCAAACGGCTCGTCCATCAGGTATAAGTCAGCATCCTGGGCGAGCGCCCGCGCAAGGAACGTGCGCTGTTGCTGCCCGCCCGAAAGATGGCTGATCTGCCGGTGGGCAAGGTGCGCGATTCCAACGCGCGCAAGCGCATCCATCGCGGTCTTGCGATGTTTACGGGTCACCGGCCAGCACCAGCCGATTTTGCCGTACAGCCCCATCGTCACGACGTCCAAGGCATTGACCGGAAAGTCCCAATCGACGCTTTCGCGCTGTGGCACGTATCCAACGCGGCGGCGATTCTGCTTGTACGGCTTGCCGAAAATGAGTACTCGGCCCGAGGCACGCGGCACCAGATCCATCACGGCCTTGATTAGGGTGCTCTTGCCCGCGCCGTTGGGCCCGACGATAGCCACCAATTGCCCGGCCGGAACATCAACGCTAATGTCCCAGAGCACGGGCCGGCTGTGATAGGCAACCGTTAGATCGTGGATCGACAGCGGATCGGGCATGCGGTCGTTCGTCGATGGCTGCGAGACTTCGCAATCGGCAGTCGTTGTTGGATCTGCGGCCATGTTCTGGTCGGATTCTCCGGATCGTTTAGCAGTCGCACCATCAAGGACTGCCAAGGCGGCCCTGCATGCCGGTCTCGGGTGCATCGCCGCCGAGCGCACGAACGATCCGTGTGATGTTATGGTCAATCATACCCACGTAGGTGCCCTCGTAGGTACCTTCGCGTCCCATCGCGTCCGAAAAAAGTTCGCCGCCAATGACGACTTTGTGGTCGCGCGCGGCGGCACCACGGATGATCGCCTCGATGCTCTTGCGCGGCACGCTGCTTTCAACGAACACGGCCTTCACCTTGTTGTCGACGATCCGGTCGACAAGCTCGTTGATTCGCTGCAATCCGGCCTCGGACTCCGTCGAGATTCCCTGAACGCCTTGCACGTCCAGTCCGAATGCACGGCCCAGATAATTGAACGCGTCGTGTGACGTGATCAACACGCGCTGATCCTCGGGAATTGTTGCCGAGGTGGTCTTAGCATAGGTTTCGAGTGCTAAAAGTTGTTGGCGATATGCTTCGGCATTGGTGGCATAGTCGGCGGCGTGCGCCGGATCGTACGCCTGCAGCGCCGCCAGCACCGCGTCGATCGCCTTCGACCAGATCGCGGGATCCATCCACACGTGCGGGTCGTAGTGCCCGGCAAACTCCTCGGGCTCGAGCAGGTAGCTCTCGTCGATCAGTTCGGTGACCGCAAAAACGGGCTTGTTGCGACCTATCTTCACGAACGTATCGATCATCTTGCCTTCGAGCATCAAACCGGAATAGAACACGACGTCGGCCTGCATGATCGTGTTCACGTCGTCGCGGGTCGCCTTGTACAAGTGCGGGTCCACGCCGGCGCCCATCACTTGGGTGACTTCGACCAGCGGTCCGCCGACGTTGCGCACGATGTCGGCAACCATTCCGACCGTAGCCACGGCCTGCACGGGCGAGCGGCGCTCGCCTGCGGCGCCGCCAATTTTGACGTCGGCGACCGTCCAGTCGGGCGATCGGTTGCAGCCGAACGCCAGCAGCAAACTCAGCAAGGGCAGAAGTAACAGATGCCAGCGCATCTTGGGTGCTCCGGGTATTCAGTATGGAAACAGGCGCCCGGCGGCCCACGACCACAATGGCCAGTGGCCGTATGCCGAATCACCTGACCGTATAATTATGGCTCTTTGGGCTTAAATTTTCCACAGCATAAAATATAATTTTGATCGCCAAAAATCTTCGCCGCGACTCGGTTGTTGCTCGTCGGTGGCGTAGCCGCTCGCAGAGCTGTCCGATTACAACGGCTGGATGATCCGCGCCACGCGCCGAAGTCGCATCGCAACGCGTGGACATTGCTTGCGGCCGAAGTCGGGACGTCACCAGTGTTTCGGCAAAGTTGACAACCCACTATCCACCGGTAAATTTAAGTGACAGCCAAACGGATTCCCCAGGCGGCACTCCTCCGGCGACCGGTTCTCGGCATGGGTCTGACCTACTTCAAGCGATTCCGGATGGAAATCGACCTGGCTGGTCGCAAGCTGGTCTGCCCGGCCACGCCCGCCGGCTATCGCCTGATCGGTTGGGACGATTCCCTGCTAGAAGCGCACGCCGAAGCGAAATTCCACAGCTTCCGCACAGAGATCGATTCCAACGTCTTTCCTTGTCTGGGCGATTGGGCCGGGTGCCATCGGCTGATGCACGAAATCTGTGGCAAGCAAGGGTTCCAGCCGGGTGCCACTTGGCTGGCCGCATATGTCAGCGACTTTCTCGACGCGCCAGAGTATTGCGGCACGATCCAAGGCATTCGCGACTACGCTGGGCTGGGAGCGATCCAGAATCTCGGCGTCACGCCCGAACACCGAGACCGGCAGTTAGGCACATGTCTGTTGATCAAAGCGTTGGAGGGCTTTCAACGGGCCGGACTGCGACGCGCCTTCCTTGAAGTCACGGCTCAGAACGCCAGCGCGATTCGCCTGTATCAGCGGATGGGGTTCCGCAAGGTACGTACGGTCTACAAAGCGGTGGAAGTCGCTTATTCCTGAGCCATCGGCCGCGTCACCCACGTCGCCGCAGACGGCCAAGCCACCGTTCATTCTCGTAACAGGAAGGGCATCCGTGACCGCGCCGATCCAATCACATTGCTATGAAAACGGCTTGGTCCTGGTGGCCGAGCCGATCCTTTCGCTCGAAAGCGCGGCCTTCACGTTCCTTGTCCCGGCAGGCTGCGCCTACGAGGCTCCAGAGAAAGCCGGGCTGGGCGCATTGACCTGTGAATTGAGCCTGCGCGGATCGGGCTCGCGCGACGGTCGCCAGTTCGTCCGTGATCTTGAAAACCTGGGCGTGGAGCGGGGTGAGTCCGTCTCGATCAGCCATACCAGCTTTAGCGGTGCAACGCTGGCGAAGAACCTGTTTGCCGCGCTGGGCATTTTCGCCGACTTGCTGCGGCGGCCACACTTCCCTGCAGAACAACTTGAACCGTCCCGCGCCGTGGCGTTGCAGGAGCTGCGCGCCATCGAGGACGAGCCCGGCCAAAAGGTCATGCTCGAACTGCGCCGCCATCAATATCCCGATCCATGGGGGCGTTCGAGCTACGGCAACTTTAAAACGCTCGAAGGGCTGAAGCTCGATGACGTGCGCGGCCATTTCCAGCGCCACTTTCGCCCCAACGGCACCATCGTGGGCGTGGCCGGTAACTTCGACTGGCACCAGCTAAAGGACCGCATGGGCGAGCTGTTTGGTGACTGGGCGCCGTCGGACGTGGCCGAGCCGGCAACCGGCGCTACACCGACACGTCACGAGCATTTGCACCACGATTCGAATCAAACGCAGATCGGCATCGGATACAAGAGCTTGCCGTATCGCCATCCCGACTACTTTCAAGCCTGGGGCGCCGTCGGGGTATTAAGCGGCGGAATGAGCTCGCGACTATTTACCGAGGTGCGCGAAAAACGGGGCCTGTGCTACAGCGTCTATGCCACGAATCATACCCTGCGCGACCGCGGAAGCGTCTTGTGCTATGCCGGTACCAGCGCCGAACGGGCCCAAGAAACCCTGGACGTCACGATCGGTGAATTGGTGCGCGTGGCTCAAGGCATCGAACTGGGCGAGCTGGCGCGTCTCAAGGCGCGCATCAAGAGCGGTTTGATCATGCAACAGGAATCCAGCTCGGCCCGCTCCGGCGCGATCGCGCGCGACTGGTATCATCTGGGCCGCGTGCGAACGCTGGACGAAGTCGGCGGGATCGTCGATGGCTTGTCGTGCGAGTCGATCAATGCGTACCTGGCGGCCAACCCGCCGAGCAACTTCACAGTCGTCACGCTTGGCCCCAGTCCCTTGGAGGTGCCCGTTGGAGTTTCGTAGACACACGCTCGCAAATGGACTTGAGATCGTCGCCGAGTGCAACGACGACGCGCACTCGACTGGAGTAGGGTTCTTCGTGCAGGCCGGCGCGCGCGACGAAACCGACGAGATCGCCGGCGTGAGCCACTTTCTCGAACACATGATGTTCAAGGGCACGCCCACGCGCTCGGCCGACGACGTGAACCGCGAGTTCGACGAAATGGGCGCCCACTACAATGCCTTCACGAGCGAAGAACACACGGTCTACTATGCCGCCGTGTTGCCCGAATATCAGACGGCGGCCGTCGAACTGTTGGGCGACATCATTCGGCCAAGTCTCCGTGAGGAGGACTTCAACACCGAAAAACAGGTGATCGTCGAAGAGATCCGGATGTATCAGGATCAACCTCCGTTCGGAGCTGACGACCGCGTGAAAGAGCTCTACTTCGGCAACCACCCTCTCGCCCGTAGCGTGCTGGGCACAGTCGAGAGCGTCACCGACTTGCCCGTCGGGGCCATGCGGGCCTATTTCGAACAGCGCTACTCGCCCGACAACATTGCGCTGGTCGGCGCCGGGCGGATCGACTTCGACGCGCTGGTCGCAACGGCCGATCGCATCTGCGGTTCGTGGAAACCGTCGGCGGCCGCTCGCGAACTGCCGTCCGCGACCCCACACGTTCGCTTCGAGTGCGAGCGAAAGGAAACCGCGACCCAGGAGTACGTCTTGGAACTAACGGCCGGACCCGGGGCCGACGACGACGACCGCTATGCCGCGAAGCTGCTGGCCACGATTCTGGGCGACGACAGCGGCAGCCGGTTGTATTGGGCGCTGGTCGATACCGGACTGGCCGAGCATGCTAGCCTCGGGCACTACGACTACCAGGGCGCGGGCATCTTCATGACGTACATGAGCTGCGCGCCGGAGGCGGCCGAGGAAAACGTCTGGCAAATCGCGCAGATCTACACTCAAGCCGAGCGCGAGGGGATTACCGCCGAAGAGCTGGCCCAAGCCAAGAGCAAGATCAACTCGCGCGTCGTGCTCGGCAGCGAACGCCCTCGCGCGCGGCTATTTAGCGTCGGTGGCAATTGGCTGCAGCGCCGCGAGTATCGGGCGGTGAAAGATGACCTCGCGGCCATCGACGCAGTGACGGTCGACGAGGTGTTGGCCGTGCTGGCTCGCTATCCGCTCTCGCGCTGTACGACGCTGGCCATCGGCCCGCTCGACAAGATGGGCGCGCCTGCTTGACGGGACCGTGCGGAAGGTTGCCACCTCTCTGCATTCTCTTTTGTTGCGTGAGCGTTTCTTCGCCGTGCAGCCGCCGCGCGGCGTCTTTCCTGCCGCCATCTGCGACAAACCGTCGGATCGGGCACCGAAAATGCGATGCACGGTGTTGCCGGCTCAAGCGTGTCGAAACCGGGCATTGCAACCAACATGTGTGCGGTTTTGACGTTGGTCGCGTGCTGTTTCGCTCGCACCAGCGACATACCGGGGCCGACGCACGACAGGGCCATCCAAGCGCGGCTTGGCGCCACAGGCGCGCCGAGCAAGCGCCGGGATCCGACTTGAGACATTCCTACCGACAAGCGAGGGACATCATGCAAACACCACTCAAGGAGGTCATCAGCAACGACGTCGTCTCTGTCAATCCGCAGGACACGCTCCGCGAAGCCCTGGCATTGATGGTCGAAAACCGAGTTTCCGCGGTGCCGGTCGTCGACGGGCGCAATCACTGCGTCGGCGTGCTGTCGGTCACCGATTTGCTCGGCATGACCAAGGATCTGAGCGACGAGCTGCACGCCCTGTCCGAAGCGGGCGGGCTGGACCACGCCGCGCTGGTCGACAAGCTCGAACATGCCGATCTGTTGACCGAACCGGTTCAGGGCTGGATGTCGGAAGAAGTCGTATCGGTCGGCGTGAGCACGTCGGTGCGCAAGGCGGCGCAGCAGATGCTGCGCAATCAGGTCCACCGGCTGGTCGTGCTTGACGACGAGCGGCATGTGGTCGGAGTGATATCGACCATGGACTTGTTGTCCGCGCTGGTCGGCGGCGAGTCGAAATAGACGGCGCACGACGCTACGGCCCAATGATTCGGTACCCGCGCACACTAGCGACGATCCACGCCGACGCCGGGCGCGGGTCGGCCGCGCAACACATACAAGCCATCCCGATCGACACGCCCCACGTCGCCCGATCGGGTCCAAAGTCACGGAGAATCTGCCACGATGAACGCCAAGGTGAACGATTTGATGGTGTCGAAGGTCCTGACCGCGACGCCCAGCCAATCCTATGCCGAGGTCAAGGGCCTGCTCGCGCAGCACCGCATTAGCTGCATTCCGGTGGTGGACGATCAGCACGAGCCGGTCGGCATCGTCAGCGCGACCGATTTTCTCGAAGACCGGCCGGCCGGCGCGCAGGTCGGCCAATTCATGACCACGAAGATTTACACGGTGCCACAATACGCCGACGTTTCGCTGGCTGCCCGGATCATGCGCAACCACCATGTCCACCACGTCGTGGTCACGAACGAGAAAAAGGTCGTCGGCATTGTCAGCTCGTTCGACCTGTTGAAGTTGGTTGAAGATCATCGGTTCGTCATGAAGAACGCGCCGGACGTGTCGAAACGCAAGGGTGGCAAACGTCGCAAGGACGAGTTGGCCAACGACTCGGCGAGCAACTAAACTAGTCGGCACCGATGACTTGCTCGACTCGAATGTTGGTGCTCGCCGGCCTGGCGGCGTTGGTGTGCTCGACGGCTGTAGCCGACGAGGCCGTGCGGATCGTCTGCTTTGGCGATTCGGTGACCAAGGCCGTTCGACCGGGCGTTGAGCCGCACGAAACGTTTGGCGCGGTGCTCGAGCAAACGCTGAATGACGCCGGACGCACCGTCCGCGTCTTCAACGCGGGCGTGGGCGGCAACACGACCACGCAAGGGCTTGCCCGGTTGCAGCGCGACGTGCTTGACCGCAAGCCGCACTACGTGGTCGTCATGTTCGGCCTCAACGATTCGTGGGTCGACTCCGGGCGGAGCGAGTCGCGCGTCAGCATCGACGATTATCGGGCTAATCTTCGCACGATGATTGCGCAATTGCGCGGGCAAGGCGCCTCCACGGTTCTGATGACGCCCAATCCGGCGATTGCGCCAAAGTATCCGCCGCACCGCAACGTCACGCTGAAGGGGTATGTCGAGGCGGTGCGCGACGTGGCCCGAGCGGAGCTCGTCCCGCTGGTCGACGTCTATCGTCGATTTGCCGAGTTAGGAATCGAAGGCGCGGATCTCAACGCGCTGTTCACCGACGCGATGCACCCCAATCCGGCCGGGCAGCGGATGATCGCCGAGATGCTCTCCGCGCGCTTCGACGGGCTGCTGGCCGAGCGCGAACATGCGCTGGCCGCATGCGCGACGACCGCCTTGCCGGGCGCACCGTTCTGTGCGTCGCGCCGATTTGTTGGCCACCGCATCGGCCGACGACGCGCCGGTTGGTCGCGCCGGTGAAACGCATGTTAGTGCGTCGTCAGCTTGCGATGCCTGGCTCGTCGCCCGGCCGACGCCAACTCGCGCGGCACGCCTTCAAGTCGGATTGAGGGCCGGGCGGAAACCCTTTACAATCGCCTGCTCCATCGATCGTGATGCGGGAGAGAACTGACCGAGGAGCACCATGGAACGAACGCTGATTCTACTGAAACCTGATTGCGTGCAGCGCCGCCTTGCCGGGCGGATTCTCGCGCGATTCGAGGACAAGGGCCTCAACATCGTCGCGCTGAAGATGCTGCGCGTCACGCCCGATCTGGCCAAGCAGCACTATGCCGAACACGTGGAAAAAGGCTGGTACCCCACGCTCGAACAGTTCATCACGGGCGGGCCGATCGTGGCCGGTATTCTCGAGGGATTGGAGGCGATCCGGGTAGTGCGCGAGATGCTCGGCGCGACCAGCGGGCTGAAAGCCGCGGCCGGCACGATTCGCGGCGACTATAGTTCCAGCCGGCAGATGAACCTGGTCCACGCGTCCGACGGGCCCGACGCGGCCCAGCGCGAAATCGAGCTCTACTTTCGGCCCGAGGAGATTTGCGAGTTCGAGCCGACGATCTCGCCCTGGATGCGGGCCAGCGACGAAGGGTAGTTGGGCTAGTCTAAGCGCCTGCATCGGCGGCAGCGGCACCTGCGCCGACGCCCCCTTGCGGTGGGCGACCGGGGAGGCCGATTTGACGGCTCGGGTTTCGGCTGATAGTCTAGCTGCACCCCTTCTTGCCGGAGCCACGGAGCCGCTAGTGCGAGCAGCCTGCCCGCGTTAATTACCCGGCCCTTCCCTTCTGTCTCTCCGTACCGTTCTGCGCCTGTGCGCATGGGGTTCAACTTGCCTTGGATACGTCAGAAAGCCGTTCGTCGATGCGCCAGACCTGCGCCATCGCGTCCAATGCGCGTTTCGAGCCAGTCGAGACGGGCGGCCGAACGAGTGCGGATCGCCGGGGTTGCGCTGGCGGTCTGGCTGTCGATCGCCGCAAGCTGCCAGGCGGCGGAGTATTCGGTTGTCGATTTAGGATCGGTTCAATTTAATGCATGGATGGACATCAACAATCAACGGCAAGTCCTGGTCAACGGGAGCTTTGCGGGAGCGTTCATCTACCAGGACGGATTGACCACCACGTTGTCCTTGCCGAGAGACAGTTTTCTTATGGAAAGGTTTTTTGACATTGGACCCGCCGGAGACGTGAGCGGCGGCATCGACAACTCCGAACCCGATGGACTAGGAATCTACTCGACCGCGGCCGTGTTCCATGCCGATGGCGGTGTCTCGGATTTGGACACATTCGATGGCATCAGCGCTTCGGCCTTTGGGAATAACAGCAGTGGCCAGGCCGTGGGTGGTAATGACCCTTTCGCGTACTCAGTCGCGCAAGCAGTCGGTGGTGATCTCAACGTAACCAGCCATGCGTTTCTCCACGATGGAACCGTGTTCCATGACTTGGGTACGCTTGGAGGATTGTACAGCTTGGCGTACGCCATCAACGAGGCCGGCCAGATCGTTGGGTTATCCACGCCGGCAGGACCGGCCGAGTTCGTGGGCTCTTCCACCTGGGCATCTCGTGCATTCTTGTATGCCAACGGAACCATGCAGGACCTCAATAGCCTTGCCGGCGACTCCACCTGGACGCTCGAATCCGCCCTGGCGATCAACGACCAGGGTCTCATTGTCGGCTATGGAACGACCGGCGGTGCGAGGCGCGGTTTTCTCTACGACGACGGAACCGTCGTCGACATGGGTGTGTTGTCGGGGTTCAACAACAGCATGGCCCGCGACGTCAATGCATCGGGCGACGTGGTGGGTATGATGTATTCGGACTCCCTCAAGTACTTCTCGATGACGACCAACGGCGACGAGCTGGCGTTCTTGCACCGTGACGGAACAACGTACGATCTCAACTCGATGATCGATCCGAGCAGCGGGTGGGTACTTGAAGCCGCGCACGGAATTAACGACCAGGGTCAGATCGTCGGCTACGGCCTGTTCAACGATGGCGAAACACAGACACGTCGTGCTTTCTTGCTGACGCCCGTCCCGGAGCCTTCTGGCATCGCGCTCGGCGGGCTGGGATTGCTGGGTTTATTGGGCTGGGCCATTCGGCCGGCGCGGTTTGCTCGGCGCTAGCCTCGGTCACCGCGCCGCCAGCTTGCCCGCGGGCGTCTCTGCCGCCAGCTCGTCGATCATCGCGCGGGTTGCCGCGGCCACGGCGTCTTGCCAGCGCGCCTCGCCAAACGTCTGAGCATACTCGCCCCGGGCATGCGCGAAGATGATCCCGCGCGAGCTGTTGACGATCGCACCCAAGCCGTCAGCGGCGAACGCGCCGGCGACGTCGCGGGCCGTTCCGCCCTGACTGCCAAAGCCCGGCACCAGGAACCAAGTGTGCGGCATCGCGGCCCGCAGTTCGGCCAATTGTTCTGGATAAGTCGCGCCGACGACCGCGCCCATGCAGCCATATCCGCACGTGCCTGCCGACGCTGCGGCCAAGCGCTCGACGTGCTCGGCCACGTGACGGTAGAGCGGCTGCCCGTCAATCGTGCGGTCTTGAAACGTCGTCCCGCCTGGGTTCGACGTTTTGACCAGCACGAAGATCCCGGCGCCGCGCTGCTCGGCCGTTTCAACAAACGGCGTGAGGCTGTCGTCGCCGAGGTACGGACTGACCGTCAGTGCGTCGGCCTGCCAGGCGGACGTGCTGCCCAAGTAGGCGTCGGCATAGGCCGCGGCCGTGCTGCCGATGTCGTTCCGCTTGCCATCGAGGATGACCAGCAACTGCTTCGACCGGGCGTGCGTGATGACCTCAGCCAGCGCGTTCATGCCGGGCGGGCCGAGCTGCTCGAAGAACGCCGCCTGCGGTTTGACCGCCGGCACCAACTCGGCCACGACGTCGATCACGCCGCGACAGAACTCACGGTAAGCGTCCGCCTGCTCGCGCGGCGCGGCGTCGTCGCCTTTGCGCAGCGCGGCAGGCAACATCGCATACCGCGGGTCAAGGCCCACCAGCACCGGGTTGCCGGCGCTGCGCACGCGCTGGGCCAACCGGTCGGCAAAGTGCTTGGCGTCGGCGGTGTTGGGCGTGTAGTGTTGGTCCATGTCGGGACGAAGGGTCAACGCGGGCTTTCGGGCAAAGGGCTGCGCGTGGGCAGCGCCGTGGGGCGATAGCGCGGCGGCCGGCCGTCTATCGTACCTTGCCTTCGGCGTGTTGCCAGGGGATGCGCGGGTGCGTCGCGCGACGCGCTGCTGATCCGCAACATGCCGTCGGCGGTGCTACAGAGAAACCTTGATCCGCCGCGGAACGGGTCTGCGCCGCGGCGAATCGATTCGA
The DNA here is from genome assembly GCA_937952415.1 of uncultured Planctomycetaceae bacterium. Taxonomy (GTDB): domain Bacteria; phylum Planctomycetota; class Planctomycetia; order Pirellulales; family PALSA-1355; genus CALFYT01. The sequence goes on from CALFYT010000013.1 coordinate 75,457, forward strand.
AATGACCGGGCGTTGTCCGCGTGTCGCGAGGAGACATTGTAAGGCCGCGTACGATCTGCGATATTGTCGGTTTGGCGCAGGCGCCGTGCGGAATTGCGGCGCGGGGTGCCAACCGGGGCGTGGCGCAGTCTGGCTAGCGCGCTTGACTGGGGGTCAAGAGGTCGCAGGTTCAAATCCTGTCGCCCCGATTTTTTCGGCTCTAGGACTTTCGCCTCCCGCGCAGCACACGCCCAGTCTGCCCGTTCTGAGTTGCTGGTTCAGATCGTGCCCGGCGTATTGCGATTCTCGGAAGGTCCGCCGCGTTGTTACCGCAGTCGGCCCGCGCCAGCCGCCCGGCTCCCTTGCTATCGCGCTCCCGCGGCTCACGGATTGATCTTGTCTGAAACGGGATACATCGCTTGAATAGTCGCCCCGGTTTGGCAACGGGGCGAGCCACTGGGGAGCGGCATGGACGTTCTGTATCCCGCGTACTAGGAGTGTGGTGATGCGCAATCAATGGTTTCGGTTGGCGGTCGGTTTATTGGTCATCGCGGCCCTCGGGCTGATTTCCCAACGGGCTTGGGCAGTCTTCTATTCGCTGCCTGCGTCGAAAGACGAGTGGGGGTTAAAGTACCACGTGGCAGTCGAAGACGCCGGCGCCGGGATGGTGACCGTCAAGTTCACGCTCATCGACGAAGGACGCCTGAAACCGATTCACTCGGTCAGCCTGTCGGTGCTCGACAAGCAGCTCTCGAACTCAAGATCCCAGACATACAAAGTCGTGGGCCGTCTCAAGTTCAAGTCGACCTCCGACGGCAAGCGCGTGGGAGAAATCCAACTCCGCAAGGATCTGGTCGACTTGGCCAAGCTTCAGGTCCTCACCCAACGGGTCGACGGCAAGTTCCAATCGAAAGGCGCGGCGTACTACGACATCGAGGTCGCAAAACACCTCGACGACGCTTCGCCGGCCGTGGCTTCACCGCTGCCGAGCGCTTCGGGCAAAGTCAAAAAATAAGTCCGTCGTCACAGAGCCAGCCGAGTTGCGCAACCGCAAGCGACAATCGGCCGCGACACGCCGATTGCTCGCACAGCATGGCGGGATTATTCGTTTGCGCTAAGTCGGCGGCAGTCAGCGATTGGCCGGGTTGCGCAACCGCAAGCGACAATCGGCCGCGACACGCCGATTGCTCGTACAGTCTGGCGGGATTACTCGTTTGCGCTAAGTCGGCGGCAATCTGCCCACGGCCGGAACGGACCACACGACTAGAGAGCCGACCAGACAGAGAACGAAAGCACCGGGTTGCCGCGCCTGTCCGGGCGCGGCGCCCGTTTCTTTTTTCGGCTCGAGCTGCTCGCTACATTCGACCCTGCTGTCTTAAAGCAGGGCCCGATGCCATTCGCGTTCCAGATGCGGCTCGGGCGCCATACGGCCGGCGAATTCACCTCGCTCAGTTCCAGTCTTGGCCCGCCAGCAGAAACCACGTCAACCAACTTCCGTTGGCCGACCGGCCTTGCCGATGGAATTCCTGAGGAAACGAACTCGGGATTCGTGGACAAGCGCTGCATCTCGTCCCGTCCAAACCAGATGACCAGCGGTTTCGACGTTAACGCGCTGACAGGACGGTACGAGGTTGCAAAACCAGTCGATATGTGCCACCGGGGCCATCGGATCGGCAGCGTCGTGAATGACCATTGACGGAGGGCGCAGCACATCCCCTTCTGCAAAAATGTCTTCGTAAACAAACACTCGCATGTCGTTTACAAATCCGGGAAACATGACGCCTCGTTTCATCATGTTGATGGAGGCCTCCGCTATCTCGTGCGCGTGCGGGTCATTTTTCACGGTCGCGTATCGTTCGCCCGCCTCCATCTTCAGGAATTGCAAGGCCGTCATCTTTGAGAATCGAACACGATGCGCCGCCATGAGCAACTTACGAAGTAGCGAGACTTTCAACAGTGGTAATAGCCATCTACCCGAGTGCGGCATCCACTGCTTGGACGACCATCGGTGAAGCTGCGGACAAAGAAGCGTCAGCGAATGGCACCGGTCGGGGTGGGTCAGTGCGAAAGAAAGCGCGAATGCGCCACCACCCGACGAGCCCATCACGCCCACGCGTTCAATGCCTAGCGCGTCGAGCAGCGCCGCCGCGACGTTGGTACAGTCCGTGATGCTGGTGTTCGAAACCAAGGGTGTGTTCCCGTATCCCGGGCGATTGGGCATGATCAGGCGAAACCCATCGCTTACCAGCTCGTACTCGAACGGCATCATGCCGTCGCACGTTCCGCCTGTCCCGTGGAAGTAAAGAACTGCGTCACCGTCACCAGCGACGGAGTACTCAACCGGACCGCGTGCCGTTTCGGCAATGTGCGTCTGATGATTCATGCCCACTTAGTCGAGTTGGAACTACGTCTCGCGATTATATCAGACGCGAACTTGTCACTTTTTGACGTGCCAGGGCCCCGATGCAGCGCGGGAGCCATGGTGGCTGCCACCTTGTGGTCACGGTCGATAGAAGTTGTCGCCGTGTTTTGTCGCGCCGATGGTTTCGGCAAAGCCGCGAACAGAGAGCGGGCAAGCACTCGAATTGCAGAGTAGATGTGGGCGACGGTCACAGTCGGGCGGCTCTGCTGCGATCCGCTGTAAACCCGATCGACTGCTCATATTTGGCTGGCCTGTCTGCCACAGTTGTGTGCTCGTGAATCTTCGGCAACTGCAAAGCACACCCTAGTTGACCCTGCCTGCCTTGTACTACCGACACTATAGGTGCAAAAAGCCTCATTCGACTCCATCCGAACTCGGATTTCAGCCCGTATCGGTCCTTTTCGCGGACTGACGACGCGACTCTTTGGCCAATTGCCAGGAAATTTCTTGACGATGCCGCCAGCCTGCATATATTCAAGGGCGCGGAGGGAAAGAGCGCGCGGAACTTACATGATCGGAACGAGAAGGGCTCGCAGAGGGCGGGCTAATGCCACAGAGCATCTTCGACGAGCTGACCAAGCCACTGTCGGTCTGGATACACAATGTACCGGGCCATAGTGGCTTTTTTCGTTTGCTGTCCTGACACGCAGTTTGCAGATCATCACTGTAGCTTGTCGCGCGCGAATGCGCGGCAACGAAATCCGACCGCACCGAGACGCGCGCCGCGGGAATGGAATGTTCGGCAAGGCCGACTCAACGGCAGGCGTCCAAAGGGGGACGACATGAAGACACAATTTGGGTTCCTACTGGTAATCCTGCTCAGTTACATGGCGGGAACCACTGCCAACGCCGTGACTCTTCCGACACCTGCCAGCGTGCCTGGCAAGGAGTATTCCGACAACGTCGACGTGGATCAGTTTCAGGTCGTCGATCCCTTGCAGAATCTCGCGTGGGACGGGTTGGGTGGCAACACCGATGCTTTCGACTACTCTCTGTCGGGTCCACCGCCGGCCGATCCCGATCAAGTGGACGCGCTGGCCTTCCACAACGACTTTCTTTTCAATGAGGTCCAAGTCAACCAGGCGGCGATGATTGTCTCGCTCGAAACTGAGAACTTCATTCGCAGTCATGACACCAGCGGAAGTGTCGGCATTTGGGCGTCGGCGACCGATATTCGCAGCCCGGCCACGCCGACGGAGGTCGACGCCGTCGAGGTTTGGGGCACCGTCGACGCGGATCACTATTCCTACATTGGTGATGCGGTGGTTCCCGGCGCTCCTGCGCCTCCCGGCACGCCGGCGATCTCGATCTTTTACTTCGACGGCATCAGTTCGACGCCGTACATCCTGCACGACCAGGTGCGCGATGCCCTTAACAACAGCTTCGGGTTTGGGCTGGACAGCGTCGACGTCGACGCATTGATGGTGCAGGATCTGACGCAGACTGGTATCTGGGAAACGACCGACACGATCATCTTTAGCGTGCGACCGGTTGGCACGCTGGACGGCGGCGAGCTGTTCGTTTGGAAGAACGGGTTCGGCGTCACGTATCTGAATCACGGCGGACACACGTGGGATACTTTGAACCCAGTCGCAACGATTTTTGGAGCCTCGACCGAGAACATCGACGCGCTGGAGGCCATCGTGCCGGAGCCAAGTTCGCTTGCCCTGGCAGCGTTCGGCATCCTTGCGCTGGCCGCGTGGGGTTGGCGGCGACGCACAGCGTAGGCGCGCCGGAGTGGAATAGTTGCGATCGTTCGTGGCGTTTCGCCGGGCCCGCTGGACCGGCAACGCGCCGAATCCGTTGTGTCGCGGGGTCTACCGTACTGATCCCGCGCGGCGCGCGCTGCTCCGCCGACGGCCTGTCCGACGATTGACACTATGACCTGGTCACGAGCGTGGGCGAATCGCCGGTCGTTGGGATAGCAACGGGCTGAACATTGCGGCAGCCGTCGGACACTGAACGAGTTGACCAACGGAGCATCGAACCGCGTTGGTCTGCCCCAAGTTGCTTACGCCCTGCGTGCGACGTGAAGCAATCGTGGGTGCGAGAAGCTCGCTTACCTGGCCCACGGCCGAATGTGCAAGACACCGAAGAATCTTGCAATCCGCCTGGGCCAGGAAACGAGGGGAGGCGCTCCAGCGGACAATTTACTTGACTAGTCGTACCGGACTCGTCGAGCCGGCTGAGTCGAACGTGGCGCCGGTCGCCTCGAACGTGGCCGTTACGTGTGGCGTGCAACCCTTGGCATTGTTACTACCGTGAACGGTCACGCTGTCGCTGTGGTAGGCGACGTACTCTCCATAGCCTGGACCGTCGTTGCTGTGATTGCAGCCGGACTTGATCCAGACGCCCACGATTTCCTTGCCTTCATGTTCGCCCGTACCAGAAAAGGTCTGGGCATAGCCGCTCAGCCCATCGAACTTCTGGTGGGTGCCATCGCTGAACTGCAAAACCACGTTGGACAGATCCTTGGTGGAGGTCACATAGACGCTGTCGGACGAATCCGGGTCGATTGCCGCGGGTAGCGCTCCCACGGCGATCGCTTCTGCGGTCATGTCCGTATTGTTCATGCCCAGCACCCTGCCGAAGAAGTTCGGCACCGAGTTGCCGCGCGCCGCCGATCGCTCGACGACCACGCGCACCGCGTTCGGGTTGTCACTGGTGGGCGAGAACGTTTGCGAGGCGGCATCCCACGTGCCGAACGTGATGGTCGACGCATCGGCAACCGTGCCATAGTGCGACGGCACGTTCGACTGAGCGTAGGTCAACGCGACCGTCTCGGCATCGCTTACGCTGGACGACTGGCTCAATGCACCGGCAGCGGCCAGGGCCGCCGAGTCGGCAGACGCTCGAAGCTGAGTCCGGGTGTTGGCCAGGTAGCCGACATCGACTGAAAAGGCGACCATCGCCGCCACGAACACCGCCATCAAGGCGACTAAGACGAGCACGGCACCTCGCCGTTGCGATCGTCGCGTCATTCTGCGTTTAAGGTTGCAGGGAGTTTTCATCGGAGCGTCTCCACAAGTTGTTACTAATTGACCTGCATGACACGAACCTCCACCCAACACCCTATGGTGAGGACGAAGTATAAACCTCTCGGCGCATGGTCACCGATGCGTCTAGCGTTGCACTCCCCATGAACCACGGTGCCGGCAGCCAGCTCACGGCCGAAAACGGGACCGAAGCCGAAACCGTGACCGGCGAACCGCCCGCCGCGGTCGACAGGTCCGACGGGTTGATCGTCACCGTCACTCGGGACACCGCGGCACTGGTGAGATAGCTGGTTACGTCCGAGCTGACCGAAGACGCGGTCGCGCCTTCAAGCACCGCCGCGCGCGCACCGTCGCGGGCCGCGTTGGTTAGAAGGTGCTGCACCATGACCGCTCGACCAATTTCGATCATGCCGAAGATCAGCAAGAACAGCACAGGGGCCAATGCGGCCAGTTCAACGACAGCCGCGCCGCGGCGGAGCACAGGGCGTTTTCTCATGACTCGTGACCCCATCAATGGATGTCGACCGTAGATAGGCCATACGCTTGCCCACATTGGGCACATGGATCGTATGTCCATCGGTTTTCTGGTCGAGACGGGCAGCAAGCATCGGACGGACGGTGTTGCAAAGAACATGCATGGAGAAAAGATCAAACTTCTATTTACAACTTAGCTTTTTTTCGCCAGGGAGGCGGGGAATCTTCCGATCGGGAACCCAGATCCTGCTCGGCAGCGTGGACTATCCGTGCGGCTTCGGTTTTTGCGTGTGTGAATCGACCAGCACCGCGGTGTTCGTCTCGGATCACGCGCCCCACGAACGCCGGTGTACTGAAAAACCGCTGAGAAACCGCAGCGCACTTGCAATAAGTCCCGCATACGACGGCCGACGTGCCGCCAGCGAGCCGTCTGCTGACGCCGGGCGGGAATGCGTCCTTGCCGGTTTGCCAGGCCCAGCGATCAATTCTTCGCACGCATCTGGCGGGCAGTCTGCGCGTGCAAAAACCGGTCGAAATCGCCGGTAGGACTCGCTGCACGAGCAATCCTACCGCGGTTGCACTACGGTGCATGGCAGCCGGACGGCACGTCCGGCACAATCGCGCTCCGCCGCACTCTCCCACCTGCCTGTACCGAGAAATACCGCTGCCATTTCGCAAGTCGGATTGCTTGGAGGGCGCCCTTTCTCAAGCGGCTCGGCATCGGACTTGTTTCCCTTTCAGAGGGTGTGCTAGTGCGCATTGGACCGATAGCGCTGTTCGCCGCGACCGTTGTCGACCGTTTCGGGACGCATCAACCGGGGCCGTCAAATCCGCCGGTTCGGACAGCTTAGTTTTGCGACGTACGCAAGAACGTGTCGCCGCGACGGGCTGCGGCGCCGCGTCTTCGAAGGTAAAGCCCCGTCGCGATCAGGCCCAATCCGCACAAGACGAACGACGACGGCTCGGGCACTAACGTGACGCTCACGTCGTCCAAGAACTGAAACGTAGGATCCTGGGGTCCGTCGGGCTTGAACGCAATGAACTGGATTTCGTGCGTTGTCGCCGTGGCGGCAAACGTCGCCGTGCTGGCTTGCCAAAGAAGCGTGTGCTCGGGTGCTGCGATGCTGTTGTCATTCGTGCTCGATACGAGCGCGATCGAACTGCCATCGATCAGCACTTCCCAACCGCCGGTCGTGCCAACTCCCTCATAAAAACCAGGCGTGCCGGGGTTGTAGAATAGTCCGTTCGCGTGACTGAAGCCGATGTCATACGTCGCGCCCACGGTGAGGCCGGATACCGACTGGCTGATGCCCTCGCGATAGGCGCTGCCGGTCTGTCCGGTTGCGGCACCCATGCCAAAGTGATCTCCGAAGGGTGTGTGCCATAGATTGGAAGGCCCTTCACCCCAGTACCACCCAGGAGAGTTTAGCGCGATACTCCAGCCGTCCGGCGCGACTCCTTCCATACGGTCGGCTCCGGCAATGTCAACGTATGACGCGCTCAAATCTTCGAGCGACGGATTGACCAGGGTCACGGCGCTGGCGGGCGCGAGGAACGTGAGCGAGAGGATCAGTGTCAAAGCTGTACGTTTCATTAGCAATACCTCGTGCTGTCGATGGAGTGTTAGGAAGCTGATCCAACGGTCGCCCTTCACTCGTTCCGAGGACTCCGGAAGGATGCGGTCCGCCGGGCCGGAAACCTGTGACTCGGCCACTGTTCTCCCGGGCGCGTACCGCACACGATAGTCGACAGGGCGCAGGCAAACAACAACCCCGCGTATGAGTATGAGCGCGTGGTCCTGTGTGTGGCACGAGCCGCTGAGCTGGCGATTCTTGCCCTGTCTGAGTGCCGTAACGCCGCTCTTGCCGCGTGGAAGGCGGGGTCCGCATTGCGCGGTTCATTCACGCGCGACGCATCCAGGGCACGCGAGACGGGACCGCGCGATGCGCGGGATCCGACTGTGGACGAAGCCGGCGCCGCCTAGTAACGGATGATCGCGTCGACGTAGAGCCGGTTGCGCAAGATGTCGGTCCGCTGCGTAAGCGGGAACTCGAATCCCGTACCCAGCTCGACGTTGGGGTTCGGCTTGAGCCGCAGGCCCACGACGCTGGTGACGACGTTGGTCCCGGCGACCCCGAAGGCCGGAACGTCGACCAGGTCGATGCCGGTGACCGGTGCGCCTGCGCCGCCGGCGGCCGCGCCGGCACTGCGCATCCAGTGGAACCAGTTGATGCCGAACAGCGGATACCATCCGTCGGCAATCTCATAGTCCCACTGGTTCGACCAGTACCAGAACTGCGTGCCCCAATTCGTATTGAGCGGCAGCCGGAAACCGCTGGCACTGAGCCAGTGGCCGTAGTCGAAGATCTCTTTGCCCGCTGTGAGAAACAGGTGGGCTGAGCCGTCGCTCTGACCAAAGAACGGACCAGACCCGGCGGGGATGAAATAAGTCGCGCCGACGGTGGCCAGGAACTGGGTCTCGACGTTGCGGGCGAAATTGTACTTCACGCCCACCGGAGCTGCCATGAACCCACCCGGCCCGTCCGAATCACTGTCGCGAAGGTAGCCGAGTCGCGGCGCGATGATGCTCCAGCGGTCCGACACACGCCCTCGAACCTGCGCGGCAAAGACCTGAACGTCGCCGCCGCCGATGAAACCCGGCAAGCTGTTTTCGATAAAGATTCCGCGGGCTTCGGTCAGCGATCGTGGGTCCTCGAAGAAGAACGGGTTGGACAGCGGGCTGATGAAGTCGTCGAAGCAATGATCACTGGGCAGGAACCCTAGCATGCGATCGCAGTCGTCCCAACAGTCGCAGCACTCCATGCAGGGATCGAAACAATCGCAGCAATCGCCGCCGGCAAATTCCGGCCCGTCGTTGCAGCAGCCGCAGCCGGCGTACTCGTAGCCGAAGCCCGGCGAATGCACGCACATGGCCAATGAAAGTGCAGCGACGCAGTGTTGAACGAATCGCATCCGTGCCCTCAGGTCGAAAAGTACTGACTCGCCCCGCTGAGGCTTGGTATCGGACGTCGCAGGGGCACCAAACACCAATGGTCCTTATGACCGTTGGACCAGAAGACTCGGCCAATTCCGCACAATCGATCCGCTTTGTGCCATTTCGCCCGGGTTGAATCACTCTGGATGAACCGGGGGCGAAATCGCACGGTACCGGGGTGCTTGCACCGTGGCATCGCCCACGCCGCTGGCCGCTACGAGGCGGACGCGTCGCCAGGCAGGTCCTTCTCGCGTCATGTGCCATGTCGGATGGCCGGACTCGATGCCCATAGTCCCCGAGAATCACGCGTCACCGTCGCGTGCGATGCGAACCATCGTGCAACTCGCCGATTCGAGCTGGTTGCTCCGTCGCAGCAGGCGCAGGCGTCGCGACGAGCCCACGTGGCACCTGGCACCTCGCCGCGCAGTGGAAGCTAGGTGGCCTGCGTGGCTTGTTTGCGTTCCATCATTCACCCGAGAACTCCCCCTGCCGAGAGGGGGGCTTGGCGTCCGATCCGACGCGCGCGGCCCGAAGCGCGTGCGCTCTTGACGCCGGCGGTAGTATTCAAGCGGCATGCTGTCGTGACGCGTCGGACTCGCCTCGGGTAGTACCGCGACGTGTTGCACTCGGCTATCATAAGCGTCAATGCATGCGACGTGCGGCCGTCGAGGCAGTCCAAAGTTAGACGGAGCGTTTCGCAATCTAGGATGAACATCAAGGAGGGCCGTCATGGACGACCGCTTGCATGAAGCGACCAATGACGACGGCTTGAACGAGGCAGACCATGGGCGTTTGACGGACGAGGCCGCGTCGGGCAATTCGCCGGCTGGCACCGGTTCTGAATTCTGCATCGTCGGAGTTGGCGCTTCGGCTGGAGGACTGGAAGCGCTCGAAGGATTCTTCAAGCAGGTGCCACCCGACTCCGGGATGGCATTCGTGGTGATTCAGCACCTGTCGCCCGATTTCAAGAGCCTGATGGACGAGTTGCTCTCGCGCCAGACAAAGCTGGCGATCCACCGGGTTGAAAACGGGATGGAGGTCGAGCCGAATGCCATCTATCTGATCCCGCCGAAGAAGGAGATGATCATTTCCGGCGGGCGATTGTTGCTGACCGACAAGGATCCATCGACCGGCCTGAGCCTGCCAATCGACACCTTCTTCCGCTCGCTGGCTCAGGACGTCGGCGAGCGGGCCGTGGGGATCATCCTGTCTGGCACGGGCAGCGACGGTTCGCGTGGCGTGCGCGCTATCCATGAGGCGGGGGGTCTAGTCGTTGTCCAGAATGAAGAAACGGCTGGATTCGACGGCATGCCGCGGAGCGCTATCGAGACGGGAACGGTCGATGTCGTGCTGCCGCCGTCGGACATGCCCCAAGCCTTGCTCGATTACGTCGCGCACCCTGTCCACGGCAGGAAATTGTCCGACCCGGCGAGCAAGTCCGCCACGGAAACGGGGATGAACGCCGTCTACAGCATGCTGCGTGCCGAGTGCGGAATCGACTTCTCACACTACAAGCCGAACACGGTTCTGCGGCGGATCGACCGGCGATTGCAACTCAACCGCTCGATCGACCTGGAGGCGTACGTCGAACAGTTGCGCCACGACCGGGACGAGTTGAATCTGCTGTACAAGGACCTGCTGATCGGCGTAACTAGGTTTTTCCGCGACAAGGATCTCTTTGTGCGGCTCGAGCGGGAGATGATCCCCGAGATCCTGTCAAAGACACCGCCCGAGGGAGAGATTCGCGCGTGGGTCGCAGGATGCGCGACGGGCGAAGAAGCATACTCGTTGGCGATGTTGTTTCACGAGGCGCTGACGGCGGCCAACCGGACGATCAACATCAAGATCTTTGCCACCGACGTGCACCGCGCCAGTCTTGAGTACGGAAGTGCCGGAATCTACGAGGACAACGCGCTGACAGATGTTTCGGCCGAGCGGCTCCGTCGCTACTTCACGAAACAGGGTGCGGGATATCAGGTTTCCCAGGACCTGCGGAAGATGATCGTCTTTGCGCCGCACAATGTCATCAAGGACGCGCCGTTTACCAAACTTGACTTGATTAGTTGCCGCAATTTGCTGATCTATCTTCAAATCCACGCGCAACAAAAAGCCCTATCGCTATTCCACTTTGGATTGAAAACCGGTGGCGCGCTCGTTCTCGGCCCGAGCGAGAGCCCCGGAGAAGTCGCCGATGAGTTCGACACACTCGATGGTCATTGGAAGATATTTCGCAAGCGTCGCGATGTTCGCCTCCCCACGGACCTGCGCCTGCCCGTGTCGCCGCTGATGCCACAGATGCAAGCAGTGGCGGCAAAGATGCGAACTACAAGCCCCGTCTTACCCGATGCCAACCTGGTCAAGGCCTACGACGAGCTGCTGAGCACGTACGCTCCGCCCAGTTTTCTGGTCAACGGACGGCACGAATTGATCCACACGTTTTCCGGCGCAGGACAGTTTTTGAAGGTTCCCGATGGTAGGACGTCGACGAGCCTCCTCGAAATGATTCATGACGATCTTCGGGTGGTCATCACAGGCGCACTACAACGGATTGTGGCGGAAGGCAAACCGATTACCTTCTCTGGAATCCCGCACGAATCCGTGAACGGCCCGATGCGGTTGAGCGTTGGTGTTCGCTCGATGTCAGTTCAAGGGTCCGCTGACCCGGTCTATCTGATCACGGTCGAGCCTGAGGCACGACAGCCCGAAGCCGCGGACGAAGTCAGCCAACTCGACGTCGACGCGACCTCGCGCCAGCGGCTGGAGGAGGTGGAGGACGAGCTTCGTTACACGAAGGAAAACCTTCAGGCGATCGTCGAGGAGATGGAGGCGACCAACGAGGAACTGCAGGCGACCAACGAGGAGCTCGTCGCATCGAACGAAGAGCTGCAGAGCACGAACGAAGAGCTCCATTCGGTCAACGAGGAACTGTACACGGTCAACGCGGAGTACCAGAAAAAGATTCTGGAGCTTACCGAGTTGACCGACGACATGGACAACCTGCTCCGCAGCACCGACGTTGGCACAATTTTCTTGGACAACGAATTACACATTCGTAAATTCACGCCCAAGATCGCGCACGCGTTTCAACTCTTGCCGCAAGACATCGGGCGACGCATTGATAGCTTTGCCCACAACATCTTGCACGATGGGCTGCTTGACGACGTGCGCATGGTGTTGGCGCGGGAAGAACCGATCGAATGCGACGTGCAGGATCGCTTCGGCGAATGGTTCCTCCTACGGATTCTGCCCTACCGCACGAAGGGCGCCGTGGAGGGAGTGGTGATCACGTTGATTGACATCTCACGTCGCAAGCAAACCGAGCAGCAACTGCGCCTCCTTTCCAAGGTATTCATGGACGGTGCCGATCCGATCATCATCGAAGACTTGTCCGGGAAGATCATGGATTTGAACGAAGAGGCAGAGCGCGCTTATGGTTGGTCAAGGAGCGAGCTACTGGGAAAAAGCATCGCGATACTCGTCCCGGACGAGTGCAAGGAGCAATCCAAAGCACTTCGGAAGCGGTGCCGTGCCGATGACTCCGTGCGCAACGTCGAATCGATTCGCCGCGACCGAACGGGCAAGAAGTCGCCCGTCCTACTGACGCTTTCGTTGCTCGACGACGAAGAAGGCAAACCGGCAGCCATCGCCACGATCGGCAAGGATATCACGCCCCAGAAACGTGCCGAGGAAGAGGCACGTGGGGCGGCTGCGCGCAGGGACGAATTCCTGGCGATGTTGTCCCATGAATTGCGCAACCCGCTGGGGGCCATTCTCAATGCGACGGGGTTGCTGCACCGCAGCGGCGATACCGATCGGGAAGCGGCACAGCGCGCTTGTTCGGTTATCGAGCGACAATCGAAGCAAATGGCCCGACTGCTCGACGATTTGCTCGACGTCGGTCGGTTCATGCAGGGCAAGATTCACGTGCGTCGAGAAGCGGTCGACCTGCGGAGCCTAGCCAACGAGACAGTTCACGTCATCCAGCCGATGATTGCGTCTCGCAACCACAAGCTGTCGCTCGACCTTCCGGACGAGCCGGTCTTCGTCGCAGGCGACCCGGCGCGCTTGCTGCAGGTTCAAGAAAATCTCCTTGCCAACGCGGCGAAATACACCGCGCCCGGCGGCCGGATCCGGCTCTCGCTGCATCAGGAAGAAGACCAGGCTGTCCTGTGCGTGCGAGACAATGGCGCCGGCATTGCGCCGGAGCTTCAAGAAAAAGTATTCGATCTTTTCTACCAGGCTCCGCAGATGCTCGCGCGGTTTGACGGGGGCATGGGCATCGGCTTGACCATGGTGCGGACGATCGTCGAGTTGCACGGCGGCAAAATCATCCTACGCAGTGAGGGACCAGGCAAGGGTTGCGAATTTGAAGTACGCCTTCCGCTGACCGCGAAGCGCCCTTCGACGAAAGTGCCCAAGACCGAGCCCCGCGATACGAACATAAGAGTCTTGATCGTCGAAGACAATCCAGACAGTCGAGATTTGCTTGAATCGCTCCTCAAGATGGACGGTTACACGGTCACCGCGGTTCCTGATGGCGCAAGTGGACTCGAGGCTATCAGATCGGATCATCCCGACGTGGCCTTGGTCGACATCGGCCTGCCAGGTATTGATGGCTACGACGTCGCACGCAGGGTAAGAGCCAACCTGACCGACCGCCCGGTTCGACTTGTCGCGCTTACCGGTTACGGTCGGACGGTAGATCGCGAAGCCGTGTTCGAGGCCGGTTTCGACGAGCATCTTGTAAAGCCCGTCGACCCGGAAGAACTGGCCCGCGTCTTGCGAAAGCCGCGCTAATCGGCGCGATGTCCATGCAGGCCCGTGAACAGCCAGTCTGGTCGGCACGCATTACGCCATGTGGCCGCGGACCGACGTTCACGGGTTGCTGGCACCAGCGGCTCGCCTGACGACGAACCGCTGAAGTTCAAAGAAAAGCGGGCGGGAGCGTCGGCACAATTTGGCCAGGCTCCCGCCCGCAACGGCTCCGGCTGGTGCGATATTCCTTGCGATATATCTTCCGCGTCCTTGGAAGCCCGAATGTCGGTTCGCATCGACAATCCGCCGGGGCGAAACGCTATGCCAGAATCGCCTCTGAGTTCAGATCCGCTTGGATAGCACCCACAAGCTGTTCGGGATCGACCGGCTTCGTGAACCAGCGGTCGACGCCGGCCGGACCGACTTCGACAGCGGTTTCGGACTGGTTGGTACCCGTGACGGCGAAAATCTTCAAGCACGAGTATTCCGGGTTTTGCCGAATGGCCGCCACCGTGCTAACTCCATCGAATCGCGGCATTTTCATGTCGAGCAACATGACGTCGGGCCGATTCTTGTCCGACAAGTGAACCATGGCTTGCAGCCCGTCCAGCGCGCTCGTGACCTCGAAGCCGCTGAGGCGCAAGTAGCCGGCAAGCAATTCATTTTCGTTCGCGTCGTCTTCCACGACGAGCGCTCGCCGGCCACTGGACCGTGGTGGTTGCGGAATCGCACCGCGCGTGGTCAGCGCATCTTCCAAACAATTCAGTTCGTTGAACACCTTGAAAATGATGGCCTCGGCGTCGTCTGCCTGGTCGGTGTCGAGTTTGCGTTGCAACAGTCGCAAACCGAGGGTGGCTTTGTGAAGACGATTTCGCAGGGAATGCATCGATTGGCCTTCAAAGGTCGGCTCGCCTTCGGCTGACTCCAATCGCGGAGCAGCGTCCGCGATCTCACTCCGGACGATCGGAATGGACTTTGGGGCATCGATGCCAAGCCGCACCTTGTTTCCAAGGACGCGAAGAATCTCGACCGTGATGCCGAGCGTTGGGAATACAACCTTATCGTTGCGTCCCCGAGAGAGAACTAGCATGGCAGGGCCTCCGTTCCCGCCGGATAGTCGGCTGTGGTAGTGCGTCTTGCCGACAAACTCCTTGCGGTGAAGTTCCAAGTGTTTGCCTGGCGAACGGGCTCGTCGGCTTCCGAACAAACTCGATTCGGTGCCGCGAAGGCTTCGCAGCCGGCAACTCAACTTCCCTGCTGAGGCAATCCCGTGGAAATCCATTCCACGCTGACTCAAGGAGACAGGAGCGAATGTTCTACAACAAACGGAACGACTGAATCAACGCCGATTCGCGAAACTCCGCCTGGCGACGCTAGCACCGACAAGCGGCTGCCTTTTTGCGATAAGAACAAGGCGATCAACACAGACCATCTCGCGCAAACCGCCTTCGATATCCAGATTCTGGCGCGCTTGAAGGCGTGACTGCGCGCCGTACTTGTCGACTCGAGTGTCTGGCAAAACAATCCTTGTGAAGTGGACAGTACCAATGCGCAACGGCGACTCCCTGCAACCGAGACCGTACACAGACGTTTTATTTCGGCGCTAAGGATGCCGTCGAGTGGTACGGACGATCGAGTCAACCACCGGCCAATCGACGGCCGCACGTCGATTGGCTATACTTGCACTCGGACAGTGCAATCCATGCCGCCCAGACGGCAGGTTGCAGGCGGTGCCGGCAGTTCGTGCCGTTCTTGCGCGTATCACGCGTGGCCTGGTCGCGCCGATTCCTTTGACGCCCAATCTGATGACCAAGCTCAAGCAAGTCTGTAAGTGGGGCGGCATCGTGTTGCTGTTGGTTCTGCTCTTCGGCGGCGCGGCAAGCTATGTCTGGTGGCAGGCGAAGTACCGCGCCACCGACGAAATGGAGATCGCCGTCACGGAGTTCCGGCCGGACAAGTATCCCGCTGATCCCGCCCCGCGCAGCGTTCACTACTCGGCGTACAACGGCCGCAAGCTACGGCTGATTCGGCGAGATAAGACACGCTTCGACTTTGTTTTCGAGCCGGCGAGCGAAGACACGGATTATCTGGCCACGATCACGTTCAAGGATATCGACGTCGGCCTCATGACGCCGGGCCAGCCGGAGTGGACGAAGGACGACGACAACTTGGAAACGATCGCGCTGGTGGATCGACAATGGAACCGGCAGCAGGTCAGTTTTCCGCCTGACAGCGAGCACGTGGAAATCACCGGCGGCGACGGATTCGAAAAGCAGCACATGCACAGTCTCGCGCTGTCGAAGAACTGCTTAAACGCCGGCCTCTGGGAGGTCTTGCTGTTCGAGAAGGTCGGCGACGGAAAAGAAATGTACTATCAGGGCTGGTTCGACTTTCCACTGGGGCACTACCGGGAAATCGTCGAGCACAATGCCGACGTCGACTATCGTGACCATTGGTATCGGCTGGAACACTGGTGGGATCCGACCGGAACGCCGGTGGACTTGGGCAAGTTGCGCGAAGTGGTCGCGGAAAAATCAGCCGATTTCAAATACGACCCCGAAGAACCGCTGATTGTCCACGGCGAGCAAGTCCGCAAGCGCCGCACGCTCGACTCGGAGAACATCCGGACCTGGGCCGATTTTTTCGACGGAAAGAAAGTCCGGTTCGCCTCGTTCATCCCGCCGGGCTACTACGATTTTGACGCGCCTCGCCAAAACGAATACGAGCGGATGGCCAAATTCCAAGGAGGCACGCTGCGGAAGGTGCGGGCCGAGGGCGGATCGGAGCCACTCCACGAGATCGAGTTGGTGTTCAAGCACCGCACGAAAGATGAACGATTGCGGTTCATCGTTGGCGGCGTTGATTTGCTGGCGTTGGCGCAACTGCCCATCGAGCAATACCCCAATGGCCTGTACATGCCAATGGGTATCGGCGTGCCGCCGTTTTACCAAAGCTACGAAGAACTCAAGGAAGCGCCGCCGACGGAAAGCCCTTATTACTCGGTGCTGCTCGACGACAACGCGAGATGGATCGACCATCACGCCGTCGGCGTCGACGGCCCAGTGATGCACCTGGACGCGGACGATCCGCACAAGCTGCACCTCTACCTGCTGTCATACGAGCGACACACGCTGATCGGTCACTTCGTGATTTCGATTTCCGAGCTTGTTGAGGAACCGGCCGACGACGACTCGCAGGAAGAGTAAACCCGGATTAGCATGCCTGCGATAAGGTTGGATCGGACAAAATCCGCCGCGTCGCGCGCGTTTTCGAGTTTCGCGCGAACCTCACGGGCGACCGAACTGTCGGGCTTACCATGCAAATCGAACCCTACCAAGCCGCGCACCTGGACGCCGTCGTGGGGTTGTCGCTGCGCGCCTGGGCACCGGTATTCGCGTCGATCGAAGCGGCCATGGATCGCGACACCTATCTCGCGATGCACCCTGACTGGCGCGTCACGCAGCGTGAAGCGGTCGAGGCGGCCTGCGCGGACGCGGACATGGAAGTTTGGGTCGCGATCGAAGACGCGCAAGTCGCCGGCTTTACCGCGCTGCGCCAACATGCTGAAGACAAGTTGGGCGAGATCTACATGATCGCAGTTGATCCGCCGTTTCACCGCCGCGGGATCGCGAAAGCCTTGATCCACCACTCCGTGGATCGTCTCACCAAAGCCGGAATGAGCGTCGCCATGATCGACACCGGCGGAGACCCCGGGCACGCCCCAGCACGTCGGGCCTATGAGTCAACCGGGTTTCGCGCGCTGCCGTGCGTGCGGTACTTTAAAAAGTTGTAGACGGCCCGCTACTTTGGGAACTGACCAGCGCGGAAACGGAAGCGCACGACGACTATCGCTTGTCGCGCGGCGGCAATCCAACGCGGTCGGCCCAGGCGAACCAGTCCGCGCTGAGTTGCTGGACGCGCTCTGGTTGGGAACTCGCCAGATCATGGGTCTCGCACCGATCGCGCGCCAGATCGTAGAGCTCCCATTTCTTGACCAACTTGTCCCAGACTAGCTTCCAGTCGCCTTGGCGGATGGCCCGATTGCCCGACCAGAACCACGCCAACTGTTGGTGCCCGTCACGATCTTGATCGGCTAGTAGGGGCATTATGCTGAGTCCCTCACAGGGAAGGATGGTGTGGCCGGCGAACTCCTCCGGATACTTGGCGCCGGCCACGTCGAGCAACGTTGGCATGACGTCGATGATGTGGGCGACGCGGCGGTTGATGGTTCCTGCTGGCACGTGCTCCGGCCACCAGGCAATGCAGGGTGTGGTGATGCCGCCCTCGTGGACCCAAGTCTTATAGCGCCGGAAAGGCGTATTCTGGGCCCAGCCCCACGATGGTCCGACCGCGACATAATCGTCCTTCGGCCCGGGTCGTCGTTGCGCCGGATCGCGGCCACCCGGTTCCTCGGCGCAGCCGCCGTTGTCCGACAGAAACAAAACCAGCGTGTTGTCATGTTGCCCGACAGCGGCCAAGGTGTCGAGCAAGCGACCGATGTTCTGGTCCATCGCGTCGATCATCGCGGCATAGACGGCCATCCGCTGGTCCTCGAACTGGTGATCAGCCTCCTGCCAGGCATAGGCGCGCGAATCACCCTCGGTGAGCGACCACGCGCTGGTCGTTAGGCCCATCGCCTGCTGCCGCTTCCATCGTTGTTGGCGCATCGCGTCCCAGCCACCGCGGTACTTGTCCACGTATTTCGCGATGTCCTGCGGTTTGGCGTGCAACGGATAGTGCGGCGCTGTGTAGGTGACGTGTACGAAGAACGGCTTGCCGTCCTGGTGGGCCGCCCGGATCGCGGCAATCGCGGCATCGGTGAATGCGTCGGTTGTGTAGAAGTCGTCGGGGAACTCGCCGATGCGATGATCGTTGTGAGCAAAGACCCGTTGGCGCCCGCCCTTGTACTGCGGGTCCTTGATCGAAGGGTCGAAGTAGTTGCAACAGCCGTCCAGCAATCCATAGAACGTGTCAAAGCCGCGATGGAACGGGTGCGTCGTGGCGTCGCGTCCCAGATGCCACTTGCCGCACAAGGCGGTGGCGTATCCCGCGTCGCGCATCACTTCGCCGAGCGTCACCATGTTGGTGCGCAGATGGCCCGGCTCACCAAATCGCGGGTAGAGCCCCGTGATGATCGACGCCCGCGTCGTTGTACACTTGGCGTTGTTGTAGAACTGCGTGAAGCGCATACCTTCGCGGGCGAGGCGATCAAGATTCGGCGTGGCGACGTCGCCGCCATAGCAGCCGATATCGGAAAAGCCCATGTCGTCGCACAGGATGAGCAGCACGTTTGGCGGCGCGGCTTGGGCGCGTGCAGCGACGAGTACCACCGCAACGGCCAGCAGCACGCATCTGAGTTTTTTCATCGTACGATATCCTCAATCGCCGGCGCGGCATCGAAAACTAAACGCCCGTGGAATTCACCTGACTGCACCAGTTATTCCTCGCGGAAACAAACCACGGTATTCCCGCGGCCCTGATTGTTCTCGAACAACTCAAACGCTTCGACGAAACGCTCCAACGGAAAGACCCGATCGACGCGCGGCTTGACCGCACCGCTTGCGAGAAATCCGAGAATCTCCGCCACGTTCTCCTGGTGCTTCTCCGGATACATTTTGGCCCACTGACCCCACATGCTTCCTACGGCGGCAGCTTGTTTGATCAGTAGCAGGCCCGGCCGAATCGGTTTTTGTCCGGCCGTGAACCCAACCAGGCAGATCTTGCCCAATGGCCGGACAGTCGAAATAAGCGTTTCGAACAGCTCGCCCTGCACGACGTCGATAACGACGTCCACGCCATGCGGGTGATCCAATTCGGCAGCCGCCTCGCGCACAGCCGCTTTGAAGGCCTTGAACGACTCGCGATCTCGCCCGTAACACAGCACACGATCAGCACCGACCGACGCGGGCAGTTCGGCCTTCTCGGGAACGCTCACGCCGGCGATCACCTGTCCGCCCATCGCCTTGGTCAACTCGACGGCAGCCATACCGACGCCGCCCGACGCTCCATCGGCTAGTACAAGGACGCCCGGTCCGACTTCGCCGATCACCTTCAACGAGTAGTACGCGGAAAAGAAATTACGCCCGATGTTCGCACACTTTGCCAGCGGAACATTGTCCGGGGCCTTCCACACAGACCGCGCGTCGACGCGTACGATCTCGGCCATCGCGCCGATGCCCATCTGCGCAATGACACGGTCGCCAACGGCCAAATGGTCGACGCCCGTCCCGACTTCGAGCACTCGACCGGTCAGATCCATGCCGGGTGTGTAGGGTAGATCCGGCTTGTGTTGGTACAAGCCTTGGGCTTGCAACGCATCGGGATACTGGACGCCGGCATAGTTGGCCGCAATCAGGACGCTGCCATCGTCACACGTCGGCGCGTCGACTTCCTCAAGCGACATCACGTCGCGCAGCGGCCCCGGCTTGTCCAGTGGTTTACCGTCGTCATCCAATGCGGCGTATCGATGGACGCGCACTGCCTTGATTCGCTGTGGCATATTCTCTCCGGAAATCCCCCAAAGGCGGTGGTATTGTCAGTTCTTCACGTTCAGCCCGATGGCTTTGCCCACTCCCCGACTTGCTGCCGCTCCGACAAATCGCGCTGGTTTGCCGTCTTGGTCGTACTCGATGCGCAGGGCGTGCGGCAGGCCAATTCCGTCTTTCAGCTCGATCTGGTGCCCGAGCGCTTCCAACCCGGACCGTACTTCGATCGGAATTCGCTTGTCGACGTACAGCGTATCAGGTTCTGCAAACGCAATTCGCGGTGCGTCGATCGCCTGTTGCACATTCATTTCGAAGTCGATCAAGTTGACCACCATCTGAGCAATGCTCTGGGGTATCGTGTGTCCGCCGGGCGTTCCGATCGCGGCCCAGGGGCGTCCGTCTTTCATGATGATCGTGGGACTCTTCGACGAATGTTTTCGATTGCCCGGCAGCGCGTCCATCGGATTGCCGGGCGGCTCAAACGTGCAATAGGCCAGTGAGTTATTTAGCCAGATGCCGGTGCCTCCAACCATCACGGCGCTACCAAACGCGTGCCCCAACGTGATCGTGGCCGACACGACGTTGCCCCAGCGGTCGGCCACGACAAAGTGCGTGGTGTCGTTGCCTTCGACAGCCGAAGCGCCCGGCGGCTCGAACGACGCTGCCCGTTCTGCGACCAGCGTGCCCGCTTGCCGGTCCCAATAGTCGGGCGACAGCAGCATTTCCAAGGGCGGCGGGTTTTCTTCCGGTCCGCCGGCGTACTTCAATCGAGCCCAGAATCCATGCTTCGTCACTTCGGCAAACCGGTGGAGATAAGCCGTCGTATTGGCTTTTGCGGCCCGGTTGTCGTAGCGGCTCATGATGCCCGCGGTGACCAGCGCGGCAAATGAATTCGATGGGGCACCGGCGGTCACCACTTCAAAGCCGCGATAGTCAATGGCGATCGGTTCGAACCACTCAGCCTTGTGTGCCACCAAATCCTCGATTGCCAAGAAGCCGCCCTGCCGTTTCATTTGGGCGTCGAGCTTCTTGCCAAGCGGCCCGCCATGTAGCGCCGCGGCACCTTCTCGGGAGGCCAGCCGAAACGAACCGGCCAAATCGGACTGCACGAGCAATTCGCCTTCGCGAAGTGGTTTGTCATTCTTGCCGTAGAACGATCGGCTATACGGCGACATGTACCTCCACGCTTCATCAAGCGTTCGGGCAAGTAGCGAACTGACCGCGACGCCGTCTTCGGCGAGCTGCGTCGCATCGTTCAGCAGTTCGTTCCATGGCCGCGTGCCATACTCCTTCCACAATGCCTCGAATCCACGTAGGTTTCCCGGCGTCGACACCGCCTGGGCCGTGCGGATCATCGTCTCACGATCCACGGCGCGGCGAAATACGTCGGCGTTGGTCGCTTTTGGGAACCGCCCGTTATTGTCCAAGTAGCGGACTTGACCGCGCTTTGCGTCGTAGACAATCAAGGTTCCGTAGCCGCCGAAGAAGTTGGACATCATCGGCTCGACGACCGTTAATGTCGATGCGACGGCCACTGCCGCGTCGAACGCATTGCCTCCCTGCTCCAGCACTTTCACGCCAGCCAAAGATGCCAACTCGTGTCCGGCGCTGACCATGCCGCCGGTTCCGGTCAGCGCGTCGCAGCGGACCACCGAGCCGTTCGGCTCCGCCGACCAAGCTAGGTGCTGCGCAACGCCGAGAACCGCCACTGCCGCCGCGGTGATGATCGTCCAACGGGAAGTGTGTGCAAGCGCGCGTGTCATGGTTGTTCGATTTCACAAGTATCAGAATTGAGTGTCCGATCCGCGATGCGCGCCGAATGCGAATGCCCCGACGCATCCTCAAGGTGCCTCGCCGGTTAAGAGGCCCGCTGTCGAGAATCTTAAACCGCCGCGCGGCGATCCGCAACGACTAGCGCGGTAGAGGCCGCAACTGTGGTCGCTCCGCTGGTCCACGGTGATCGACAATGCTGCCCCGCGCGGCAGCCGAGGCGTTGCCCATGAAAGAAACCAACGCCGGATCGGTGTTGGCGTACTGGACCATGCGGTACCATGTTTCTCAAGAGACGGTGCAACCTTGCGCCGTTGCGACATGCTCCCATGACCGGATAAACAATGGGCCAATTCGAACTTGAGACCGCGATCACGCCTGCCGGACCGGACACGTGGACAACACACCTGCACGGGGCGTGGAACATTGGGCATCACAGCAATGGCGGCTACGCGATGGTGCCCGTGTTGCGCGCACTGGGCGAGTTGAGCGGCCAGCCCGATCCGATAACCGTGACGACGCACTACCTTCGTCCGGCGCTAGGCGATTCCGAGGCTACGATCAACGCCACGTTGGTTCGCTCTGGCCGAACCACCTCGACCGCACGAGGGACGCTTTCCCAAGAAGACAAAGAGCGACTTATGGTGATCGCGGCGTTTGGCGATGTCGAGCGATCGGTCGGCGAAGGTCCGGAGATCAATCCCGATCCGCCCAACCTGCCGCCGGTCGAACAATGCGTGCGACGAAGTGCCGGTGCCCAGGGTATCGAACTGCCGGTCCTGTCGCGCGCTGACGTCTACTTGCACCCGGAACACGCCAACGCCGGCAAGCGCGATCGCGCGGTAGTCGAGGGTTGGGTTCGTTTCGCCGATGGAAACGAGCCAACGACCATGTCGCTCCCGTTCTTTGCCGACGTCTTTCCGCCGTCGATCTTCCTGCTCGTGGGGCCGATTGGTTGGGTGCCGACCATTGAGCTTACCGTCCACGTCCGCCGTCGACCGGCACCAGGTTGGCTGCTGGGACGATTCTGGTGCGACGACTTGCACAAAGGCCGCATGATCGAAACCGGTGCGCTTTGGGACTCGACCGGCGCGCTGGTGGCCCGTAGTCGACAGATCGGCCTGTTGCTTAAGACGTAAGTACCGGCGTCATCGCAACGGGGCCGTTGCCGGCGCGCTGTCGCTTTGCAGTGTCCTGTTGCTGCAACTCGAACGATCCCGCCGACCCACGCATTGCCGGAGCCCTTCAAGAGACGGCGGTCTGTTTCACGTTTTCGGAACTTCCGGCCACCCGCTGTTTGAGCATCTTCTTGAGTTGGCGATCGTAGCGGCTGGTTGCGCCGGCATGACCACTGCGCACGAACGGCTCCCATCGTGGCGGGCAAGCGGCTTGGGGCTGGTCGCCCACGACCGTAACCCGCTGAATGATCCGCTCGCTGGAAAAGTCGTTGAGCACGAAGTGCTGCGTACACCGATTGTCCCACATCGCTATCGTGCCGCGCGACCATCGGTAGCGAACCGTAAAGCCAGGGCTGGTCACCCAGCGCGTCAAGTACGCCAACAAATGCGCACTCTCTTCATGGCTGAGTTCGACGATTCGGCGCGTGAAGTGTTCGTTCACGAACAGCGAACGTCGCTTGGTCACTGGATGGATTCGCACGACGGGATGAATGGTCATCATTTCGGGCTTGCCGTGCGGTGTGGCGTCGTGCAGCGCGGTCAGGCCGTCGCACAAGTCGCGCAACGGCGCCGATAGCTCGTCGTACGCCTTGTACATGTTGGCCCAGAGCGTGTCTCCGCCGGCATCGGGACACTCGACCATGTTCAAGATGGCCATCACTGACGGCTGCTCCTGAAAGGAAAGATCACTGTGCCATTCGTCGGCAATTCCGCCGCTAATTGCGGCCAGTTCGAAAATTTCCGGATGATCGGAATACGGGTTGTCGAGATTCGGATGGCCCTCGAGTCGACCAAAGTGCCGCCCGAACGCCACGTGCTCGCCCACCTTGAGATGTTGGTCGGGAAAGAAGAGCACCAGGTGCTCCAGCAGCAACGATTCGATTTGCCGTGCCAAGTCCGGTCCCGCTCCGTTCAGCGAGACACCGCGAACCTCGGCGCCTAACGAACCGGAAAGCCGTTGCACCTTGAGTTGACCATCAGCCATGGACGCACTCCTCAAACCTTGCGAATTGCTACGCGGCGGATACAAGCCCGAGCAGCCAAGCGCAACGCGGCAGCATCCGGGCCCGGCAAAGAAAACGACCCATCGACGCTGCATTATGGCAGCTACTTCCGCGGATTGCCAAAGCCGCCGGGCGAATTGGCCATGGGACACGTCTCTCCGTCTTCGGCAATGGTTTTTGCCCCTCGGACCGACACCTTGTCGGCAGCGGTCCGCTGTCGGTATGTTTGCGGTTCGCCGCCCGTGTCGATGGCCATCGTGTCGGCCGCACGCTTCAGGAAGCAGGCGCGAACATCGCACCGTTCGGTCAGGCGGTCCAATCCGATGGCGCGCATTACCTGCGAAACGAGTGGCACTATGACGAAACTCTCCGAGTCTGACGAAAGTGCCCTGGTGACGCTGGCCACGGCGCTGGTAGATCAACAGCGCGCCCGCCCGCTTGTAATGCCGCAAGAAAATGCCCCTGGCTATTGGTTCGGCGGCGGCAACCTCGTTCGTGAGCCGGACGGCTCGTTGTTGCTGGTGGGTCGGTATCGCAATGCGGGCGATTCGCGGCGAAAGGTCGCCGCCGGTGAGCGCGGGTTGGAACTCGCCCTGTTTCGGCTCACTGACTCTGTCCAGCCGCCCAAGAAGGTCGCAAGTTTTCCCAAGTCGGTCTTGGGCGTCGGCGACCCAGACGTCCTCTCAATCGAAGGATCGGCGTTGCGCATCGCTGCGAACGGCGCCGTCGAGCTGTTCGTCTCCAGCGAAAAGGCCGGTATCGACTATCCGCCCGGGCTCGAGGAATTCCTGAAACCTGGCACGGGCGTTTGGACCATCGACCGGATCGCCGCCGACTCGGTCGACGATTTGGGCGATGCGCCGATCGCACCGCTCTTGGAATCGCGCGACTCGCGTTTCTTGCACGTCAAGGATCCGCTGCTGTGGGATCCGGCCGATGGGCGGCAACTGGTGTTGTTTTGCACACATCCGTATTGCTGGACCAGCTCGAACAGCGGGTATGCCGAGCTGGCCAACGGCAGGGTCGTGGCCGATTCGGCGCGCTGGGACTTCTTCCCGCGCGGTACCACTTGGGACGTGGCCATCACGCGCGTGACGTGTGTGTGCGACGTTCCGCGCGTTGGGCGGTTTCGCAATCGCAACGTGGCCTTGGTGTTTTACGACGGTGGCGAATCGATCCGGCAACTCGACGAACACGCGGCGGCAGTGGCTCGACCGCGTGGCTACTCGTGTGAAGAGATCGGCGGCGCGGCTTACATCGTCGACGACAATCTGGACCAGGTGCATCGCCTTTCGCGCGACCGGCCCCTGTTCGTCAGCCCTTGGGGCACTGGATGCAGCCGCTACGTTGACGTGCTGGCTACCGACGATGCGGTGATCGCCACGTGGCAGCAGGCGCAAGCGGACGGATCGCAACCGTTGGTGATGCACTCGCTCGATCGCCAAACGGTTGCCAGCGTGCTGTCGTAGTTGCCCGGCGTACCGAGGCGCGCTAACTGCCGCTCGCTGTGGCACGACTCGCCTGAAACTTCTCTGAACCAGCGCGCGCCTTCGCGTCGTGCTGGCAAGGGGCGTCCATGGCGAACGCTACTGGCGATGAAACTGCGTAAGCTAGGCCATCCGTCGTGGTTCTGCGGGATTTTCTGCAACGGCCGGTCGCAATGGTCGAGAAAACTAATTGGGCGTCCATCAACCGTGCCTTATCCTTCCGCGGTGCCGTAACGTTGAACACAAGTCGTCGACTCATCGTGCTAGCAGCCGGTCTGGTTGCGACGTTTGGATACTGCGCCGCGGCGCGCGCAGGCAGCGAGTGGGGATATCCGTCCAGCATCGAAGCCACTGCCGTGGATCCGCACGATCCGGCGCTGCACGGCAACTGCTTTTGGCCAACGTATTACGAGTCGCCTCTGGCCTCGACCTACGTCACGGCCGACCTGATCGGGTTTCAGCGCGACTGGGACGCCCTGCAGACGTTTGCCACGGCTGACACACCGACCAATCCGGTGCTGGAGTCGCACAACCTGATCTTCGTCTACCAACCGGGACTGCGGTTGGTGGCCGGGCGTTGGCTCAACGACTGCACCGCCATCGAAGGCACCTTTATCGGTCTGTTGCAGTGGGACGAATCGCGCGCCGTCGTGAATTCGACGGTCAACGATCTGGGCACGGCGGGAAACATGTTTTCGCCGTTTACGAACTTTGGCGACCCGCCGGCGGTTGGGTTCGACTACAACTACTTTGCGAGGATCCGTGTGATCTCCGAGTTCAACAACGCTGAGATCAATCTCCGACAAGAGGTGGCGATGCCGCCGTCGTGCATCAACGCGTCGGCGTTGTTCGGCGTACGGTATATCAACATTCGCGACCGATTCGTTTATCAGACAGAATCCTTCGAACCGGTGGCCGCCGGAACCGATACGTTGGGCGACGTTACGGCGCGCAACAGCCTGATCGGTCTACAGATCGGCGGCACGCTCGACTTGCAGTTCGAGCGCCGGGCCTGGCTCAACCTCGAGTTCAAGGGCATGCTGTTTCGCAACGGAACCAGCCAGCAAACCAGCTACACGGCCGGGCCGCTCGCGGGTGGAGGTGCGACGGTAACCGGCAGCCACGCGCATCAACGAGCCACGTTGGGCGCCGATCTGGCGGCCACCTTCGTCTGGCAGCTCTCGCCCAGCCTGCTCGTCCGTTGCGGATACCAGGCCATCTTTCTCGACGGTCTCGCGCTGGGTTCCGACAACTTTCTGCGCAACGTGCCGGTCATGACTGTCGATCCCAACGAGATCGCCGACGATGGCCATCTGGCCTATCACGGACCGTTCGCCGGTGCGACGCTGACGTGGTAGTTGGATGTGGCCCACAGTACGGCACGTCGCTGAATAGTGCGCCCGGTGCGAGACTAACACGACGGCCCATACCAGCTACTCAGTCCCGTGCGTAGTCCGCGCCGTTGAGGCTTTGCACGACCGACCGCAGCCATTCCTCCAGATCGGCCCGCATCGCTGCGACGCGCTGCGGCTGCTCGTCGGCCAGATTCGACTGTTCGCCCGGGTCGGCGGCCAGGTCGTAAAGTTCCCACGCAACATCACCCTCCGCCGGCGCGATGCGATGCAGCTTCCAATCGCCGTCGAGCCAGGCGGCGTGCCCGGGAAACGTATCGAGTGGGTACGCCGGGTCGGGCAATTGCGCGGCATCGCGACTTTCGGCGTTGGGGTCCAGGTCGTTTCCCGCGCTCTGTGCAGTCAGCAATTCGCCCATCCACAGTGCCGAGGGCGTCCGGATGCCACGGATCGCATAATCCCAAAAGCCCATGGGCTGCGGACGCTCGGTCGCTCTGCCGTCGATGACGGGCAACAGGCTTACGCCGTCGAGCGGCACACGACGGTCGACCGTCACGCTTGCGATGTCCAGCAACGTCGGAAAGATGTCGCACGTGTTGCAGCGGACCTGCGTGGTCCGCGGTTTCGGGATGCGGGCCGGCCATTCCAAAATCGCAGGAACCAGCAGCCCGCCTTCGTAAACCTGGCCCTTGTGCCCGCGATGTCCGCCGGTCGAACCGACGCGCGGCAAACCACCGTTGTCGCTGCAATACCACAGTACGGTATTGTCTCGAATTCCGAGCTCGCCAAGGGTGTCACGCAGTTTTCCGAAGGCCCGGTCCATGCCTGTAATCTCGCCGTAGAAATCCTGCCGCTTCTTCGGCTGGTCGGCGTACAGCGTGCGATCCTCGTCCGCGGCGCGATGCGGGTTGTGCGGCGAACCGAACCACACGACCGCCAGAAACGGCCTTTCGGCTTCCGCCTGTTGATGTATCCACTCCAGTGCCGCGTTGGCCGTTACGATCGAGCTTTCGCCCGTGGTCTGCACGGCTTCGCCCATCCGGCTAAGGATTGGATCGTTGTCAAAGAAGTTGGGCGCGCTGAGCCAATGATCGAAGCCGTTGTTGCCAGGATGGACCGGACTTCGGCGGCGCACCGAGCCCAAGTGCCACTTGCCGAAGTGAGCGGTCGCGTAGCCATCCGCTTTGAGCGCCTCGGCGATGGTGCTTTCCTGCGGTCGAATCGGATAGCCCCACTTGAAAACACCCATGCGATTCGGGTGACGCCCGGTCATCACGCTGGCGCGCGTCGGCGAGCAAACCGGCGCGGCCGCATAGAACCGATCGAATCGCAGTCCCGTCGCGGCCGCCGCATCGAAGTTGGGCGTCTTGAGCACCGGGTGCCCGTTGTACGCCATGTCACCCCATCCCTGGTCGTCGGCCATTACCAACACGATGTTGGGCTTCGCGGCCAAATCCGCGGCATGCACCGTGGGCGAAGTGGCGGCCGCCAGCAGCATCCACAACGAAGGAAGCATCCGCAATTTCGCGGTGAGACGCTGCGGGCCCAAAAGAACGTTGGCGTGGTTGCCCATGATTGTGATCTCGACGGAGTTCGTTCTTGCAAACGGTGGCTATGTCGCTGACGTGTCTGTTGATTGTCGCAGCGCGTGTGTCTTGATCAAGGCATGCCGGCCACGCGGCCGACGAAATCGGTCCGTCATGGCGAATCCGTACCCGACCGAGCAAGATTGACTGGCACGTATGGTTTGAGGGCGAAGCGTCGGCCGTTGCACTCGGCGGACACGTCGCGGTCGACCTCGATGGCCACCGGTTGTCCGTTGCGAAGCTGCACGACGAAGTTGCACTCGATGTCGAATTGAATGTCAGCCTGACCGTCATCGTTGATGTCCAACCTGGTGGCTCGCCCACCGGCTGAGGTCCGCCCAAGGTATATGTTGCCGCGCACCGATCCCAGGACGCTCCGGTAACCGTCGGCTTCGCGCTGAAAGCTGTCTAGGACGTCTGCCGGCGCCGGGTCGCCGGCCGAACTTGGATAGACGAAAAGGGCGACCGACGGCTCATCGCTGGTCACACGCACAGGCCGCAGGTCGCCCACGGCGCTACGAATCGGCTCGTCGAAGTGCAGTTGCGGATTCTTGTCTAGTAGCAAGAAGTTTTGCGCGTCGCCCGGCGTGCCCGCATCGTCTGGATAGGAGACGGACACGTACTTTGCCTCGCGCTCCACGCGCAGGGGTCGTCCGTCGTTCTCAAGCACTGGCAGCGTTACGCCAAACGGACGATCTTCACTGGCGTGCAGCGTCGCCAGAGCGCCATCTGGCGTCAGGATGAACTCGTGGCGAAACACTGGCCCGCCGCGTCCGGTCACTGAATGGTAATGTACGTGGAATCGCACCAGCAGCGGATGTACGAACTGCGCGTGCATCGTACCGCGGTAATGCTCCGCTTGCTCGGCCAGGCGAACCCAGCCGGTTGGCGCACGCCAAGTGGGCCCGAACGTTGCCGCGCGGCCGCTACGGGCCTCGTGAACCCCGTCGGGCGGACCGAGCCGACTATCCCAACCCGCTCGCGCAAACCGAACCGCACCCAGTGGCGTCCAATGCTCGCCGTACTTGGACACCGTGTCGCCACGCAGGTTGAACATCACTTGCATCCCGCCCGCGTTGACCACGGCACTGGAGAAAGCCGGATCGGCGGTGACCACGTAGCCACCGATCTCGGCTGGCGTCGGCCGCTCGGCGATGGAAGAGTGCCGGGCCTGATAGGCTTCGGCCAGATGATACGCCACCGCTCCGTTGTAGTTCGTGTACTGGCTGGCCGGTTGATAACCGACGCGCTCGGCCGGATCGAAGTGGTTCTTGGTGACGTAGTAGGAACCGGCCCGGGGTGGAGCGGCCCGTTTCCAGCGGCGTATGCTTTGAAAGCTCAGCATGGCGGCCCGGCGGTACTGACCCGCGAGTTCGCCGTCGCCGCGAGCATGGGCGTCTTCGGCCATGACATCGCAGATGAGTTGCATCAAAACGTCGTTGAACACGTGGTTGTCCGTGCGACCGTTGGGCGGACATTGGCCGGTCGGATCTTGCCAAAGCAGCGATGCGGCGCTTCCGCGACGCACGCAACGCCAGATTGCATCACTATGCGGTCCGTCGTAGCCGGCGCGGACCAGCGCCAAAAGGTTGCCGCGACCGACCATTTCGACTGCGTGCGATTGCGGATCACTGCTCCAGTCCTGGTACATGTTCCACTTGTCGGCGACGATCCGTTCGCGCTGTGTACGGCGCATCCACGCGTCGGTGATGAAGGTGATCGCGTCGTTGCGGTCGACCAGGCCGGCGCGGTGCCGGAGCCACTGGCCTTTCATGGCGTAGGTTCGCCAGTTGTTGATGCGACCGTGCTGATCTTGCATGATCGCGTCCAACGGCGTGCTCAGCCGTTCGCGCCAGACTTGCCAGTGCTTCTCGTCCACGTGGCTCTTAAAAAGCTCGAGCGCTTCGGTCAGGGGAGCGATGAAGAACTCGCCGTGACGGTCTGGAATGCCAGCCGAACCGGACGCCAGGCAGGCAGTCGCGTGGTCCATTGCACGAATACCCGCCTCGCGCAACTGCGGCGCGCGACCGGCCTCGAGCAGTACGCCAACAGGATGAGCAAAGTACGGCGTCGCGTACTGATGCTCGCGGCCGAGGAATGGATCGATGATCGCGCCCTGCTCGTCCTGCAGTTCGGCCAGGTACGTACACAGCGACTCGATCGCGTCGAGGTACTTGTCGCGTTCGACGTCCAACGGCTCAAACGGCCGGGCGGTCAGGTGAAACGGCAGCCGTGGCAAACTGGCCGGCTGATCGGCGGCCGAAACCGGCACGATGCCGAGGCCCGCGGCGACCAGCGTCACCCCAACCAAAAACACCCAACTCCAGCAGCCCCACACGCGATCGTTCATCATCGAGGTTGTGACTATTTATAGTTTGGATACCGTGCCGCGGATTTACGGCCTTGGGCTATACGCCAGACCATTCTAGTTGCGGGCACGGTGCGGAACCACGCGGCGCATCGCGCCACGACATCGCATAGCGATTGCCGACTGGAGCAACTCCATACGGCCTGACGACAGCCGTAAAACCGGCTCAGTCGGCAACTCCACGCTCACCCCCTGCTGCGAACACGGCGGAGCAAGTGTAAACTGGGGCGGACGACCCGAAAGCCCACGGCCACCTGCCTGCAATCCGCCAAGGAAAGATCCATGACCGCGGTTGAAAAGATGCGGCGAGACATCGTCGACGGGATCCGAACGTTCGTCCAGCGCGACGTCCTTCCGGTAGTCGACGCGTTGGAACACGCCGATGAATATCCCGAGCAAATCGTCGAACGAATGAAGGAGCTTGGGCTGTTCGGTGCCAACATTCCGCAGGAGTACGGCGGTCTGGGATTGGACTACACCACATTCGCAATGGTCATCGAAGAGTTGGCCCGCGGCTGGATGAGCATTGTCGGCCCGTTGGGAACCCATTCGGTCATTTGCGATATCATTCATCGCTTCGGCACCGACGAACAGCGGCAGACATTTCTTCCAGGTCTGGCCAGTGGAGATCGTCGCGGCGGGCTCGCGTTGTCTGAGGCCGACGCCGGAACGGACGTACAACGCCTGCGCACAACCGCCACGCGAGATGGCGACGGCTATCGAATCAACGGCTCAAAAATGTGGATCACCAACGCCCGCCACGGAAACACCTTCGTGCTGGCTGCCAAGACCGACGTCAAGGCCGATCCGCCCTACCAAGGCATCTCGGCGTTCGTGATCGAAAAAGGGGGCGACGGATTTCATGTCGCTCGCGACATCGACAAGCTGGGCTACAAGGGCGTGGAAACGTGTGAGCTGTTCTTCGACAACTTCTACGTTCCTGCGGAGAATCTGATCGGTAGCGCGGAGAATCAGGGCTTCAAGCAAATCATGACCGGTTTGGAAAGCGAGCGGTTGAATGTTGCTGCGCGCGGCGTCGGGCTCGCGCGTGCGGCGTTCGAAGACGCAATTCACTACGCTCAACAGCGCCACACGTTCGGCAAGCCGATTTGCGAGCATCAGACCATCCAGATTAAGTTGGCGGACATGGGCACCAAGATCGAAGCGGCCCGGCTGTTGGTCTATTCGGCCGCCGAAAAGAAAGACCGTGGCGAACGCTGCGATCTGGAAGCCGGCATGGCCAAGCTGTTTGCCACTGAAGCGGCTCAGGAGATCGCCCTGGAGGCGCTACGGATTCACGGCGGGGCGGGCTACTCGAAGGACTTCCGCGTCGAGCGTTACTATCGCGACGCTCCGCTGCTGATCGTCGGCGGTGGCACGAACGAGCTACAGCGACTGATCATCGCCAAAGGCCTGGT
The DNA here is from genome assembly GCA_937952415.1 of uncultured Planctomycetaceae bacterium. GTDB lineage: Bacteria > Planctomycetota > Planctomycetia > Pirellulales > PALSA-1355 > CALFYT01. Next base: position 107,726 of record CALFYT010000013.1, read on the forward strand.
CGCGAAGCATCGCGTCGACTGAGCACGCCCCGGCCTACCGCCTGCGCAACTGGCTCAGTTCTCGGATCGCAATCGGCACGATTCCGAGCGCGGCCAACGAAACGAGCACCGCCGGCGAGAGCACGTCGCCCGGCGATTCGATCGTGGCGATCGCAGTGCCCGCATTGACGTACAGGAACGTGCCGACGAGCATTCCCAACCAACTAATGACCACATAGGTCCCAACCCGCATCGGCGTCAGCCCCATGCCCAAGTTGATCAGAAAGAAAGGCACCAGCGGAACCAGCCGGAGCATGAACAGATAGTACGCGCCGTCGCGCTCGATTCCTTCGTTGATACGTTGCAGGCGGTCGGCATACCGCGATTGGACCCAGTCGCGAAACAAGTACCGGCTACCGAGAAAGGCCAATGTCGCGCCGGTAGTCGCAGCAAGGCTGACCACGCCTGTCCCAATCAGTCGCCCAAACAAGGCGCCAGCCACGAGCGTCATCGCGGCGGCGACAGGCAACGAAAGAGCCGTAATCAGCGAGTAGAACAGGTAAAAACCGATTGCAGCGACCAGCAAGTTCTCGTTGACGCGAGCCTGCCACACGTCGACGTTCTCGCGAATCGACTCCCAGGTGAAGTACTCACCCAGCCCGGCGAAGTAGAAGCCGACAATCGCGCCGATCACGACCACCGCCAGCAGCACACGGGCCCACGTGCCACCTGCAGCCGGGGCAGAAGTCTTCGTTGCGGGCGTGGTGTGATTGTCGTTCACGTGCGTGGCAGACTTGGGTTTATGCACTCGTCCGCACCAGCGGATTTCCCTTACTGCGCCGACGATCCACGTGGGATTATAGTACACCAGCAAAATTGCAGACCGCGCCAGTCGTTGGCAGACGATGGTCACTCCTGCTATCGTCCGGAGAGGCGCTGCATGAGCGATTGCTTGAACGCCGGGGTCGGGCGCGCGCAATAAACGGCCTTCCGACCCGACTTTTCCGCCGGCCGCGCCACCAGGTAGGGCTTTTGCACGGGCTCGGCACTCGGCGGCGTCCGGTCGTCCGGCGCCTGCTCGATGGCCACGACGACGTCTTCGCTCTCGATCGACCGCGGATGAGTGAGCCAACCAACGGCTAGCGTATCAAACGGATTGAAGCCGCGGGTGTCGATCGACTGCTCCCAGCGATTGATCCAATACTGCGACGACTCGGCGATCCAAGCGCCGGAACCGCCGGTCTGGCGAAGCGTCTCCAGATCGGCCTGCGAGATCCAGACCTGCGAAGATACCTCCCACGGCGCGAAAACCAGCGGAATTTCCGTGTCGAGAATCGCCTGCATCGCAGCCGGATCGAGCTCGAAATTGAAATCGCGGTGCGGCGCTTCTTGCAGCGTGCTGGTGACGAACTTCTGGCCAGGGCGCCGCGCCGCCACCATCACAATCCGCTCGATCTGGTCGTGCAACTCCGGATGCAGCTTGACGAGTGTGCCCACGTTCGTGACCGGTCCCACCGCGACGATCGTCAGCGGACGCTTGGCAATCTCGGCTGCCATACCCTCCACTGCGGCGTTGGTTTTACCGAATTGATCAGCACCTGTTGCGCCTGCCAGCACTCGCAAGCCCGCCGGGCCGAACCGCTCGACGATCATCGTCGCGATCGGCACGGCCTTTGCCAGCGGCGCATTACCAAACACAACACTCACGCCGCGCACGTGCAACTCGGGGGAATGGAACCCCTGGATCAGCATCAGCCCGTCGTCGACGTCACCGATGCCGGTGGCCGTGTCGACGTCGAACCACACATCGATCGGATGATCGGCAAGCGCAACGCGCGCCGCCAGCAACCACACCGCGGCGAAATACGGCCATGACCATTGAAATCGTTTACGTGCTATTCCCATAACAACTCCCACGCGCCGTCGAGCATGGTTCGACGCGACCTGGCCAATAGTGCGCAGCGCCTCGTCCCACGCGGCGGCAGCGGCAACTGCGCGACGCCGATCAATCGCCGCATGACCTCGCACGCCGCATATCGGGCCAACAAAGTCGCGTCGACGGCCGCGGGCTCGCCTGCCGCATCATACAACTTGAGCAGTGCCGCAGCGCTCGCGCGCGGTTGCCACGCTAGGGCGAAATGCGCCACCGCGCAACCCAGGTCGAGCTCGACGTCACCAAAGTAACAGAATTCAGGATCAATCACCCGCACGCCGTCTGCCGCGCGAAGCCAACTGCCAGGAAAAAAATCTCCGTGCACCAGGCACGGGCCGTCGGCCAGATAGCGATTTCCGGTCTGCTCCACCAGCGAGCGGTACTCCTCGTCGTCCCGTAGTCGCCCTGCTGCACGTTCGAGCCCCGGCTCGAACGCGTCAAGCTTGAGCCCGTTGTCGGCTGCAAGCGGGACCACGAACACATGCTGATGGTTTAGCCGTCGCATCGCGCAGTTGCCAAATGTCGGATCGGCCTTGCCGCGCGTCGCGTCGTGCAACGCGCGCAAATACCGAGCCAGCGCGCGGAGTTCGTCAAGATCGAGCACGTCGCCCGCGTAAAGCGACACCAGCGATGCGGCTTCGCCGAGGTCTTCCAAAACGAGTGTGCGCGACTCGGCGTCGGCCGCGAGAAGCCGCGGCATGCGATCGGCCACGCCCGCGATTCCGGCGACGCGTTGGTAGAACCGTCGCTCGAAATCGGCCCGATCCCACGGCGCTGGAATGTGGTCGTACTTTTCGACCCACGGCCGCGCCTGCTTCACGATGAAGCTGCGCGATTCGGTGCGGACGCGGATCGTCAGGTTCATGTTGCCATCGCCCGGCTTTTCGCACGCCACCACCGATTCGTCCGGTTCGATCCAGTCGTGGTCGCGAAGGAACTGTTCGATCCCGCGCGGATCGTCGAGGTCCAGCCAAGGAAACGCCGGATGCTCGCGAATGAGGTCGGCCTTGCTCATGGTCCGTGCGGCATGGTCTTGGTTGACGTTCGAGCGATGAGGCAATGAGCGTCTGCCGGCGAATCGGCGGCCTACGGATTCGGCGCGGTCGGAGCCGGATTGTGCAGGGCCATTTCGTACGGGGCACGCCACGACGCCAGTTGCCCGTGCTGCGGTATCGCGAGGCGCTGTATCGAAAGCTGCTCTGCACGTGCGAACATGGCCCGGCATTTATCGCAGAGTGCCAGATGACGCTCCACCTGGTCGTGCAACTCGGCGTCTAGCTTGCCCGACTTGTAGTCTCCGGCCAGTTGGCTGACGCGGTGACACGAGATGCCGGCGAAATTTGGCCCAACATCCGGTGCGACGTCGAGCGTCGCGTCGCGTCGCGGCACCGCCCACACGACGACCAGCAGGATCGCCGCCACGACCGGGAACAGTGTGATTCGGAGGCGCTCATTCCGCCGCCGCGCGCGGACCCGTTCGGCCATCTGTGTGATGGCCCCGGGGCGGCAGGAAGTCCAGGATTCACTCATGGGTCTTGCTCACTTTCTGGATTGTTCGCCAGCAGAGGACCGCAATGCTGCTTCGCGTGCCGCACCACGCTCAGGGGCCGCGGGCGGGGACTGGCCCTTTGTCTCGCAGTACAAACGATCTCGGTCCAGCACGGTCAGTTGGCGACGATGCACTTGGATCAGTTTTTCCAGTTGCAATTGTCCGAGGATCAAGGTGACCGATTCGCGGGTTGCCCCGATCAGGCTCGCGATCTCTTGATGGGAAAGCCGCAGCGAAATCTGCCACACGTCGCCATCGGCAATGCCGTGGGTCTCGAGCAATTCCAAGAGCAGATGCGAAACTCGCTCGCGATTGGACCGGAACAGAATGTTCTGCAATCGGTTTTGGATGCGACGCCGGCGCAAGCCTACCAGCCGCGTGATGCCTAGTGCTACGTCGGGCCGCTTCTCCATCACCCCGCGCAATGTGTCGGCCGGTATGGCGATCACCTGCGCTTCGTTAACGGCTTCGGCAAATTCGCCACGCTCGGATTCGTCGAGCAGCGCTAGCTCGCCAAACAGCTCGCCCTGTTCGATAAAGGCCAGGATCGCTTCCTTGCCGTCAGGCGTAAGGTGTTTGAGCTTGATCCGCCCCGACGCGAGCAAGAGCACGGTCTGTCCGACGTCTTGCGGAAAGTAGACGACTTCGCCCTTGCGGAAGATGCGCGTAGCCGCTCGAGACTCTAGGTGCTGTGCCTCGTCGGCCGAAAGCTGCCCCAGCCAGTCCACCTGCTTCAAATACCAGAGCTTGTCGCGCATGGGGCTTTGAATGGCGTTCGGCCGAGCGTGGACCGCCAGCAGGAGGACAGGCCACTTTGAAAAGTGCCGCCACCGGTACGGTCCGGCGTCCACGCGACACACGTCCATCATGACCCTGGCGCGACAATAGGGCAAGTGCGGACCAATCGCCGGGCGAATCGTTCCGGCGCGTGGGCTCATGCCGCGGGTGCCATGGGGCGTCAGCCAACGATAGAATGTAAGGTAGATCACATTGAGCGGAAAACGGGCCGGATAGGATTACGAGGTTTCGCCCCCACCGGCTCTGGCAGGCCGACTGTGCCGCAATTCACAGACACGCTTGCCCCCGTCGCCGATACTTTTCCGAGGCTCACATGCATTTCGATTCGGACACGATGACAAAAGGAGTTGTCATGAGGACTCGCAGGATGCCTGTCGCGGCGGCGCTCGCAGGAATTGCCGTGCTGGCGGTTGCGCCGTCGGCGGCACAGGGCGCGGGCGCGGCCACGTTGGGTCGCTCGGTTGCGGTTGCCCAACAAGTCTCGATCGATGCAATCTCGCATCAGGCCTGGAACGACCTACTGGCACGCTACGTGGACGAATCCGGGATGGTCAACTATCGGGCATGGAAGGCTTCGGCCGACGACGTGCGGCGGCTCGACCAGTACCTGGCCACAATTTCAAGTGCCAACCCGGCGATCGAGGCCTCGCGCGAGGCGAAGCTCGCGTTTTGGATCAATGCGTACAATGCGGTCACCATCCGTGGCATTCTACGCGAATACCCGACCAGCAGTATCCGCAATCACACGGCCAAGGTGTTTGGCTACAACATTTGGGAAGACCTGCTGTTGCACGTCGGCGATCGGACGTATTCGCTCAGCCAGATCGAGCACGACGTGCTGCGCAGATCGGGCGATCCGCGGATTCACTTCGGCATAGTTTGCGCATCGCGCAGTTGCCCGCGTCTACTGAATACCGCGTATACGGCCTCCGACGTCGATCGCCAACTTGACGCCAACGGCCGCCATTTCTTCGCCCAACCGGGCAATTTTCGCTACGACGCTCGCAGCGGCTCGATCCGGGTGTCGATGATCTTCTCCTGGTTTGGCAAAGACTTCGGCGCAACGCCCGGCGCACAGATGAAGCGCATCGCTCCCTATCTGACCGATGCGAAGGCCCGGCAACTCGCGGAAAGTGGGACGGCGCGAATCTCGTTCCTCGAGTACGACTGGGGTCTAAACGAACAGGCCGCCCCCCGCACTGCCAGCGGGCGATAGCACGTACAACTGTGGTCTGTCTCACACACCGGCTCGGGCAATCGGGTCGATCTATGGGGTATCTGGGAGTAGCCGTGTGCTTCGCCCTGGTGTCCAGAAAGGATTCGCGTATGCGTAGCGTGGTTGTTGTGGCCAGTCTGGCCATGCTGTCGGCGGGGTTGGCGGCTGGACGAGGATTCGTAGACAAGTCCACGGCGCGCGATCAGCGGCAAGGGCCGGATACGCTCGCTGAAATCGAGTTGGTGCTGAATCCCAACGTGGACCTACAAGCGTACCACGCGCGCCCGGTCGGTTGGGTCATGGGCCAGCTCTGCGGAGTCGAGACGCCCAGCCTGGCCCCGTCGCCCAAGGCAAACTACCGGCGTCTGGCTCCACGGTGACCCAGCAGCGCCAAATCTTCTCTAACCGTGATGGAAAGGAGTCTTCATGACCGGTTGGCTTCGGCCGATTCTGTACACGATAGTGTTAGGTGTTGCTGCGACAGGTTGCCACCAGATTCCACAATACGCTCCCGAACCGGCAAGTGCTTATTCGGCGGCGGCGGGACCGAGCTGTTCGTCGTGCTCGTCGTGCGGATTGGGCCACGCCCGCTCGCCGGCGTCGGACGTCTGGTCGAATCGTTCGAGCGGCCATTAGCCGAATCCTGCGGCGCGCAACGCCGACTTGCGACCAATGTTCGCTTGCTTACAGACGGCGTCGCTCCGCGCTCCGAGAATACCTGCATGAACGGGAAACACCAATCCGTTTCCAGGGCCGCTCCATGAGTTCAATGGTTCGATTGACCATGGCGCTGTTCGCGTGGGCCGGCGTCTTGTGGGGTGTGCTGCAACTGGCACACGTTGAAACCGATTGGGACCACACGGTGTGCGGACCGTGGGGATGCGGGCCGCCGATTGCTGCGCTGGTGTCGGCACACCTGGCCCGGTTAGTCGTGCTGTTGCCGGCTGGAATGGCCGGCCGGCAATGGGTATCGAACGAGGGCTTGCGCGCGACTGGATTGGCGCTGTTCGTCGTCGCCGTGGCGGCAATCGTGGGAATGATCGTGCGCGAGGCGACCACCTGGCAGCCGAGCGTCGGTCCGGAGCAACGCGGCTATTTCGTGCAGCGATGTTTGTTCGTTATCGGCACATCGATCGATCTGCCGGTCGTTCAGCTCTTGCTGCTGGGAACTCTTGGGCGGATTGCGGCTGAGCGCGCCGTCACCAAGTCGGGAACCAGAGCGAGGTGCTGGGACGAAGAACACCACCTCCCACTGCAACGTGGTAACGCGACCGCAGCGATGTTCGTCCAACCACATACTCGACCATGACATCGAACAAAATCGACCGAGACTGGAGCCGATGCACACCCGGCGCACTGGACGGCGTCGCGCGGAACGTGCGATCCCGTCGCCGCAACGCGTTGCTTTGGGAGGCCGCGGCGATGATTGTGCTGGCGGCGTCGATCGGTTTCACGGCCGGCTATTTCGCCCAATCGAACGACGCGCCGTCGGCGCCCGAGAGTTTGTATCACTTCGCCGGTATCTCGTGTGCCGAAGTCCACAAGCTGCTACCGGCGCTGGCCGACAATCGGCTCGACGCGGCCACCGCCGCGCGGGTGCGCGAGCATGCGAAGCAATGTCCCCAATGCCGGCGGTTGACGGAGTCGATGCCACAAATACTCTCGATCGGATTTGAGCCCGCCGGCAGTCCTGGCTCTGCGCTGGCCGCGCACGTTGGAAGCCGCGCCGGCGTTGATGGCCCACTGTAAGCCAGGACACATAGCTCGAGCCACATTAATGCCGATCTTGCTCGTCAGTCTCACCAAGAGAATTGCCTGGTCCGACCGTCTGAACCGAAGGAGCACACCTGTGCGACGTTTCACGCCTACGCTGGTTGTCTTGATGGCATGCCTCTTTGCCGGAAATGCCGCGCGGATATCAGCGGCAGAAGTCACCTGGAGCACCGACGTGCAATCCGCATGGCAAACGGCTCAGCAGGCCAACCGGCCGCTGTTGCTTTACGTGACTTCGGACCACTGCCCGTTCTGCCGGAAGATGCAGTCCGAAACGCTCGCCAATCCGACCGTTGCCCGACGGTTGCGCGATTCGTACGTACCCGTCGCGGTAAGCGCCGATCGCTCGGCCGCGATTGCCGCGCAATTCAAGGTGACGGGCGTGCCCACGACGTTGGTGATCTATCCAGACGGGCGGATCGCCGACCGGATGGAAGGCTACGTTTCGCCGCAGCGATTCGACGCCCGACTCCAGTCCCTCGTCACGCAGCTCTCGAGTCGCTGATCCGCGCGGGTGATGCGCACTGCGCTGTCCGATCTGGGCTTGCTTCGCGCTGGCACAATCACACCTGCCGCCTATACTGTTCAGGTCGGTGGCGGATCGTTCGCTGATCCGATCGACCGCCCAGACCCGGCGCAAGGTACTTCCATGCGGAACCAGCTCGAAGGCTCGAACGTCGTCCTTCCCGACGATGCACACAACCAACGGCTGGTTTCCAATGTCCATCCGCCGGACTGGCAAAACCCAACGCCCAGCGGACGCTACAACCTGGTTGTCGTTGGCGGCGGCACAGCGGGACTTGTTTCTGCAGCCGGTGCTGCTGGCCTGGGAGCCAAAGTAGCGCTCGTCGAAAAGCATCTACTCGGCGGCGATTGCCTAGTCTATGGCTGCGTGCCCTCGAAGGCGTTGATCCGTGCTGCCCGTGCCGCCGCCGAAGTCGCACGCGCCGGCCAGCACGGCGTGAGAGTGCCGCCGGGAACAACGGTCGACTTTCCGGAAGTGATGCAGCGGATGCGTCGACTGCGCGCAGATATCAGCCCGCACGACTCCGCCCGTCGGTTCATGGAGTTGGGGGTGGACGTGTTCCTCGGCGAAGCGTGCTTTACCGGTCCCGATACGATTCAAGTCGGTCAACACTTTTTGCGGTTCAAGAAAGCAGTCATCGCCACGGGAGCACGCGCATTGGCCCCACCGATCGACGGACTGAGCGACGTCGGCTATCTGACCAACGAAACCGTCTTTTCGCTCACTGAATTGCCGCAGCGCTTGGCGATCATCGGCGCCGGGCCAATCGGATGCGAGCTGGCGCAGGCGTTTGCCCGCCTGGGCGCTCAAGTGGAACTCGTCGAGCAAGGACCGAAGATACTCCAGCGCGAGGACCCAGACGCCAGCGCGATGCTCCACAACGCGCTCCTCGACGACGGAGTGCGCATCCACCAGAATGCCCAGATCGAGCGAGCAGGTCGCTCGGAGGCTGGCAAATTGCTCGAAGTGAAGCAGCCGGAGGGCCAGCAGCGGATTGTGGTCGATGAGATCCTTGTCGGTGCGGGGCGCCAGCCGAATGTCGACGGGCTCGGGCTCGAAGCGGCCGGAATTCAGTTCGATCGCCACACCGGCGTACAGACCAATGACCGGCTGCAAACCACCAACCGTCGAGTCTTCGCCGCGGGCGACGTCTGCTCGCGGTTCAAGTTCACGCATGCCGCCGATGCAATGGCCCGAATCGTGATCCAAAACGCCCTATTCCTGGGCCGCGCGAAGGCCAGCGCTCTGGCCATCCCCTGGTGTACGTATACGGATCCTGAGGTTGCTCACGTGGGCCTCTACCCGCGCGAAGCCGAGCAGCGATCGCTCGCGCTGGATACCTTCGAGGTGCCGCTGTCGAGCGTCGATCGGGCCGTGCTCGACGGCCAAACCAACGGTTTCGTAAAGCTGCATGTGCGGAAGGGGACGGACCGGCTTGTCGGCGCGACGGTCGTCGCCGCCAATGCCGGCGACATCATCGCCGAGCTGTGCTTGGCCATCACGGCGGGGCTCGGCCTTCGAACACTGGCCAAGACGATTCACCCCTACCCAACGCAGGCCGAGGTCGTGAAGCGGGCGGCTGACGCATACAGCCGGTCGCGTTTGACACCCCTCGTGGCGGGTGTTTTCCGAAAGTGGCTGGCATGGACACGATGACCAGAGAATATCGGGAACCGCTCACACTGTTGCCCACACGATCGCCCAAGTTCAACCATCGATCACGATGCGCACGCTCCTTGTATTCCTGAAGTACCCTGCGCCCGGACGCACGAAGACGCGCTTGGGCGAGTCGCTCGGCGAAGTGCGCGCCGCGGAGCTCTACCGCGAGTGGATCTCGATGGTGATGACGACTATACAGTCGGTCCGCGATCGGACGCGCGTCGTGGCCTGTTACGACGGCGCTGCCGAGTCGGCATTCGCGCCATGGCACCCGTTGGCCGACGTCTGGTGCCAGCAACCTGACGGTGATTTGGGCGATCGGTTGACAGCGGCGTTTCTGACGTGGCAGCGCGAGAAAGGTCCGACGGTGGCGATCGGAACCGACTGCCTCGACCTGAAAGCCGATCATATTGAAGGCGCGTTCGCGGCGCTGGCTTCCCATGACGTCGTATTCGGTCCGGCCTCCGACGGCGGATACTACTTGGTGGGACTGGCCCGACCGTTGCCCGGCTTCTTCGGCGGAATCCCGTGGTCCACGTCGACAACGCTGGAAGCACATTTGGCTAAGTGTGCCCGACACGGATGGTCGGTCGAGCAACTCGAAACGCTCGACGACATCGATACGGCCGACGATTGGGCCGAGTACCAGCGTCGCAGCCGGGCAGCGCCATGACGTACAACGCCGACAAGTTGGGCCTGGTCGTCATCATTCCAGCGCTCAATGAGCAGGCCACGATTGGCACCACTCTCCAGTCGCTACAACCGCAGCGCGAGCATCTTGAAAAGATCGTCGTCGCCGACGGCGGATCGACCGACGAAACTCCGAAGATCGCCAGACAGTTTGGGGCCACAGTCGTCAGGACGGCCGCTGTCGGCCGGGGCAACCAGGTGGCCGAAGTCCTCCGAGGCTGCAGTGCCGACGTTGTGTTGGTTCTGCACGCCGATATGTGCGTCCCTGCGGATACGCTGGCACGTTTGCACCAGCAGCTTGACGCGCTGCCTGACTGTCCGGGCGGATGCCTGGGGCATCGCTTCGATCGCGCCGGACGGCTCCTGCGATTGACCCAATGGTGGGATCGGATCCGAGCGCGGCGCGGCATGGCCTATGGCGACCAGGCACAATTCTTTCGCCGGGCGCCACTCGAAACCGTCGGCGGTTATCCGGACCAACCGATCATGGAAGATGTGGAGCTTTCGCGGCGCCTTACCCGGTTGGGCCGCACGTTGTACTTGGATACGCCGGTCGTCGTGTCGGCACGGCGGTTTGAGCGGCTTGGCTGGCCGCGCACTTTGCTGGCAAATCTGCGCATCCGGTTGGCATATCGGATGTTTGGCCTCTCGGCATGCGAAGCGCTGTACCGGCGCTATTATCACGGAAGCAAGGGCCGATAGACTTCCGTCTGAGGATGAAACGCGTACCACGCGAACCACAGTGCGTACATCCATTGCACGCCGTCGTCCGCCTCGACAACGCGCAAACTCTTCGCGCCCGGATCGTACTTAACGGTTACTTGTTGGCCATCGAGTTCATCGCGAACCGTCTCGGACCGATCTTCGAAGGCCGACAGCGGATACGCCTTGGCCGCGCCCCCAGTCCACACCCCGAGTACGGGTTCCTTGTTGGTCAGTCGGCGACTTCTCGGCCGGACGTCGAACCAGAGTCGCTGCGTGCTGAAATAGCTGGCATAGGGGCTTCGGCGGTAGTCGCGCGCGTGCCCGGTGTTGGGCGAGAGTACTTTGGTCTGTGGATGTCGGGCGATCCATGCGCTCCAGGTTGTCAGTTCGACCGGCAGTGCGCGCAGTCGCTTCCGGCCTCCGGGCCCCGAAACGCCCTCGGCCATCACCTGCGACCACAGGCTTTCTGGCGAGCCGCCCCGGTCGTACATCAACACGTTGCTGTTGTACAGCAACCCGGAAACGCCAAATTCGCGCTCGCCAATCTCCGTGCGGCGATCGAATACCGCGGCCGAGTCGCACAGCGGGCAATAAGTCACCGCGATGGGCAAATCGCCGATGCGGTCATTGACGATCTCGTGGTGCTCGAGAATACGCAGCGGATACGCGCGCGCCTCACCGTCGATCTCGACGCCGATCACTCGATCCCCAGCAGCAAGATAGTCGGCATCGCCGGCGCCGATTAGCTTGGGACTGCTCAGCGCCAGGATGCCGTCCTTGGATGGCCCACCACCAAGGATTCGCTTTCGTGGAATGGTGACCTTGCGCAGATCGAATTCCGAATGGGTCGCCCGTTGAAACACCACGAACCGCGCAGGCGCAGATTGCTGACTGGCTTCGGGCGGAATGACCTGGCCGCATGCCACGTTCCATTCCGCGGGGAGCAGCGCGACGCATGACACGATCGCCACAGAAACTCTACGAACCAAAATCCGTGCGATCGCATATGCGTTGCGCCGCGACTCGCTTCGCCGCGTTGCATGATTCGGTCGCGACAGTTGCCGTGACGCCCCAGCATTTCGCTGCCTGACTTGCATTGTCGGAATCTCCTGTCAACGCACACCGCGCGGCGCTGCATGTTTGCTTCTTGCCCTCAATGCGATCATCGTACTGCGGAGGTAACGCGGTCTGTTCGCCAGTTCACATTGAAGGAAGGATACGCGCACTGCAGTCCCGTGGCCGACGATCTGCCAGTTCGGGCAGCGCGCCTGAAGTATTCTCGGGGCGCCGAAGTTGGCGACTCGCACAGGTCCGTCGCAATGCCAACCGGCCCGGACAGTCGCCCGACTGTAAAGCACCTCACAAACGCCCATCGGACGGATTGCTATGGTGTTTGGAAGCTGCTGCCGGAGCGGAAAACGGACCTGGCACGCCGACCATGGGTAGGTAGGCAGCGTGACCAGGGTGGCACGCAAAGCGAACCCGCGCCCGCCAGACTCCTCCCCGGTAGCCAGATTTCGATAGTTTCCTCACGTTCGAACCTGACGGTCGCGTTACGGCGTTCGCGCTGGCGTGACACGCCCGGGCCTGTTTTCATTAGCGGCAGGCCCGGGTTTTTTTGTGCAGCCGGAACCGCCGTCCCTTGTGGAATGCCGCGGGCCTCAACTGCAGCCCGGACCACTCTTCGCGCTAGCGGGCCTGCGTCGTTCGTTTCTGCGGTGCTGTGGGCGAACACCCGTGGCAGCCGGCTGCCGGCTGGTGCAAGAAATCCGCGCGCACAACGAGGATTTTGAACCGGCGCAGCCGCCTGTGTCTAATAGACCCGTGCTTCTGCAGGTTGTCCCCACAGTACAACAAGTCATGCAATTGCGCTGTCCACGTGCGGGGCAGTCGCTGACCGGTTTCTACCAGTCATTCAACTAACGTCAGCCAACCCATGCTTTCGGAGAGTCTCATGCCCAATCGATGCCTCGACCTATCGCTTTGGCTTACCGTGGCGATCGCGGCCTACGCCTCGATCAACGCCGGGCCTCACGTCGCAGCAGCCGCTCAGCGGCCGAACTTCGTGTTTATCTTGGCCGACGATCTCGGCTGGGGCGATCTGGGTTGTTATGGGCATCCGCACATCAAAACTCCGAACCTCGACCGGCTGGCCCGCCGCGGAACACTGTTCACGCAGTTCTATGTGAATGCCTCGGTATGTTCGCCTAGCCGGTGCGCATTTTTTACCGGTCAGTATCCGGCGCGACATCGCATCCACGGTCACTACGCCAGCCGGCAGCAAAACGAATCGCGAGGAATGAGCAATTGGCTCCCGGCCGACGTGCCCAACGTGGCCCAACTGCTACACGGCGCCGGCTACGCGACGGCCCACATCGGCAAGTGGCATCTGGGCAGCCGTTCCGGCGGACCGTCGATCGAAAAGTACGGATTCGACTTCGTTGGCACCAGCGAGCGCAACGGCGCCAATGGCCCGCCCGACGATCCTTACTTTCGCGCCCGTTCCACCGAAATATTCGTCGACGAGGCATTGGACTTCGTCGAAAAGCACAAGGCGGAACCGTTCTATTTGCAACTGTGGACCCTCATTCCGCACGCCACGCTCAATCCGACTGAGTCCCAGATGGCTCGGTATCGCCGTTTTCGCGCGGGTGGCAAGAACTTTCCTCATGCCAGCGCCGCCCAGATCTTCTATGCGACGGTAACCGACTTGGATACACAAATCGGCCGCTTGATCAACCGGCTCGACGAGCTGGGACTTGCCGACAACACGTTGATTCTTTTTTCGAGCGACAACGGCCCCGAGGACATCCATGTGCGCAACGCCGGACACAGCGGCATCGGCAGTGCGGGACCATTCCGCGGGCGAAAGCGCAGTTTGTACGAAGGAGGCGTGCGCGTCCCGGGCATCGTCTGTTGGCCAGGACACGTGCCTTCGGGAAAGATCGATGACAAGTCCGTGGTGGCCGGCGCTGACTGGCTGCCCACGGTGTGCCGGCTGGCCGGTATCGATGTGCCCGACGGGCATCAGCTTGACGGCGTCGATGCCGGCGACATCCTGCTGGGCAAGTCGAACACGCGCGGTAAGCCGCTGCATTGGCAGTGGCGGTTCCGCGTCGCCGGCGAACCGTTCCATCGCAGCCCGATCCTGTCAATTCGCGACGGCGACTGGAAGCTACTGTTTAATCCCGACCGCAGCCGCGTTGAGCTGTACGACATCCCTCGCGACCCGACCGAGATGAACAACCTGGCCGAGCAACAGCCGCAAGTTGTGGAGCGGCTGGCCGGGCAAGCGCTCGCGTGGCAAAGCCAACTACCAGACGGTCCGATGCAGCCGCAAGCCGGCAGCAACGACTATCCCTGGCCCAAGCCCGATTCGAATGCGGCCCCCGCAAAACCGGCCGGGAAGTAGCTTGCGACCGGTAGGGGCAAGCGGGTGACATGATTCTTCGTCACCAAAAGAAGCGCGGTGCGCGGGTCGTCTACCCCGACCGCGGATACGCCGCGGCAACATGTGCCCGCATGCGATCGTTGTACGTGTACTGATGCACGATCGGACAGGCACGACCGTCGGGCGTCAGCAGCGTTCCCGCTTCGCCAGCGAACACTTCGGCGCCGGGAACCAGGCCCAATGTGTAGACGTGTTCCCCATTCGGCACGAGTCGTGCCTCGGGCAAATAACCTTTGTGCAATAAATAGTTGTGCATGCCCTGGTCGTGACCGCGATATCCGCTCAACGGAGCCAGCACCCCGGGATCCGCCTGCGACAGCAGCAGATCGATGTACCGGATAATGGCCGGATGCGTACCGATCGTGGTGCCCGAGCATGAAATGCCACACTCGCCCAACTCGGCCAGCGCCTCGTCACCGTAGATTTGTTGAATCCAGCGCACCATATTCTTGCTTTGGGCGATGGTGCAGCCAGGGTGTTCCATGAAGCAAAGTAGCTCGCCCTGGCCCATGGAGTCGAAGGGGTGTCCTTGAAACACGACGTCACTGACGTCGGTCAACAGGATTCGGTCGTACGAACACCGGCTGTCGCGCAACACTTCCCCGTACCGCACGTAACGCATCATCTGGACGTGCGCGGTCATCCAGGGCGGCCCGTCGAAATGCACGGGGAACACGTCGCGCGAACGCAAGTAGGTGGCCAGTTCCGGAGGCTGATAGCTGTTTACCAGCAGCATAACGTTGCCCGAATAGAAGCGCCGCAACGACTCGACAAAGATCCAAACGTCGTCGACCGTCAGCCGGTAGGCGGTGCCCAAGACCAGGGATTCTGAGTCGGCCGACATGAATTGCGAAGTGTGAAGGTGGTTCAGTTGACGCAGCGGTTGGGCGGCCGGCGCGAACGGTTCATTCCAGACTATTGATCACCGGCCGGCGAAACCACCTTCCTAGGCCGTCCCTCGCGCGAAAAGCTAAACGCCCTTGTGCCCGACACGCCGATCATGACGGCTTCGATGAGCGGCTCGGTGACCTGCTCGGTCGCGAACCAGTCGACGATGAAATTCGCGCCCGAACCGCCTTCTGTTTCGCGCTGGCTGACAAGAAACTCAACAGTCTGAAGCGGCTCAAGCTGGATCAAACGATCGACGTAGGTGCGGATCAATTTGCCCTGGGTGTCATAGTATCGCACCGAGCGAAGATAAATGCGATGCGTCGAATCCGTGTTGCGGATACTGAGCGTTGTTTCGAGCAGATGTGGTCTCCCGCCGTCATAGTATGCGTGAGAATAGACCGGCACGTATACCGACTGTTCGACGGTCGCGTCGTCGACGGAAACTTCCGTGGCGTAGTCGTCAAGGTTTAGCTCCTTGTAGCCGCGCGCCGGCTCTCGCTCGTCCAGGAGGCCCAAGCGCCCTTCAAAGTAATACGCCAATGCGGCGCCGATCACCATCACAGCAGCGGCCGTGGCGATAAAGATCGTCAGCCCGCGCTCCCAGAGCCACAGAGCCCAGTTCGGATATTTTCTTCCGTTGTTCACGGGATCATGCTCCGCAGTGCGAGCACGCGCCAAGACCCCATCGTGCGGTTGGGTAATTGCGGCCGATGCGGCCCTCGGCGTAACCCGTGCCGCAGCGAGATCGTTGCTGACCCTCGACAATGCGCCACGCAGCGCCCGAGCCACGGCGGCCGCTTCGCGATGTTATTGTACGGCACGTCGACAGTTCGCAAAGAGCAACCCGGCCGCTCGGCCACCGCTCGGATCGGCCGAATACGCGGCGACTCACCCGGCACACTTGGCGCGTGCCGACTCGAACACGTCGATCCACTTGGCAAACTTGGCAGCAATCTCAGACACGGCGGCTTCCCGCGTGATAGCCTTGGCCCGCAGGTCGACAATCGGTTGCATAAATGTCGAGCGTCCGACGGCGAACCCGATGAACCCCGGCACCGTGGCAGCCACCGAGAGCCACTCGACGACCTTCTCCTCGTTCTCCCCGCGCCCCAAGATGATCGAACCAACACGGTCACGCCCGTCGCGGCGCGCGGTCTCGACGATTTTTACGCAGTCTTCGCGGCGGTCCAGGCCCTCAATCTTCCAAACGTCGGGCTCGATGCCGGCGTCTTGGATCTCGCGAATCGCGCGAACCATCAAGCCGGGTCGCACGTCGCGGTCGTACGCAGCCTTATCGCCAGCGGCCGAAAGCTGATCGGGCTCGGCAGGCACCAGCATCTCGAACATGTAGAGTCGGTCGGCGGATCGCAGATAATCGCTCAACCTCTTCAGCCGACCAAGCTGGCGCTCGTTGAGTTGGCCGTCTCCTTCTGGGTTGTAGCGAACGAGCACCTTTGTAAACGTCGGATTGAACTTTTCAATGTGCTTGACGAAGTCTTCGCCGTATTCGAAGTCGAACTCGTGCTGCCCGCTTTTTTCGGTCGGCATTGCCGTATGGAACCCCTGCCGGCGAGCGTCGCGGAGCACTTCGGCGCCGAACTCCTCGTCAACGAGAATGCCCGACTTCTCTTTCGGTGCGCCGGCCGAAATGGCTTTCCGGAAGCCGTCGTAGATCACCTGTTTGCTGGCGGCCACTTCCGCAATCTGTTCCGGCGTCAGCGGGTCGTTGAAGCCGAACACCTGTGAACCGTACGAATGACGGTGGTCGAACGGCAGCACGTACAGCGGTTGGTCGTATCCGAGACTCATCGGCCTTGCTCCTTCGCGCTGCGATAACGATTGATCAGCGTGTTGGTCGAACTGTCGTGCGCACGGGTCGGGGCGGCATCGGCAGAAAGCTCAGGCACGATGCGATTCGCCAAAACCTTGCCCAACTCGACCCCCCACTGATCGAACGAATTAATGTGCCAAATCGTGCCCTGCGTGAAGATCTTGTGCTCGTACAGTGCCACGATCTTGCCCAGCGCCGCTGGCGTGAGATGATCGAGCACGATGCTGTTCGTCGGATGGTTGCCGGTAAAGGTCCGGTGCGGCACCTGATAGTCGGGCACACCGTCGGCTTTGACCTCTTCGGCCGTTTTGCCGCGCGCCAGGGCTTCGGTCTGTGCGAAAAAGTTCGCCATCAAAAGATCGTGGTGATTGCCCAATGGGTTCAGCGACTGCGCGAAACCGATGAAGTCGCAAGGAATCAGTTTGGTACCTTGGTGAATCAATTGGTAGTAGGCGTGCTGCCCGTTGGTGCCGGGCGTGCCCCAAACGATTGGACCGGTCTGGTAAGTAACCTGTTTGCCATCCAGATCGACGTGTTTGCCGTCACTTTCCATGTCGAGCTGTTCAAGGTACATGCTCAACCGGCTCAGGTAGTGATTGTACGGCAAGATAGCGACCGTCTCGGCCCCAAAAAAATTGTTGTACCAAATCCCAAGCAAGCCGAGCAGCACGGGTAAGTTTCGCTCGAACGGTGCTGTGCGGAAATGCTCATCGATGGCGCGAAACCCGCTAAGCATTTCTTTGAACCGCTCCGGACCAATTGCCAGCATCAGCGAGAGCCCGATCGCCGAATCGTAGGAGTACCGTCCTCCGACCCAATCCCAAAATTCGAACATGTGTGCGGTATTGATGCCGAACTTCGACACTTCTTGCTCGTTGGTCGATACAGCGACAAAGTGCCGGGCCACGGCCTTCTCGTCGCCCAACTGTTCGACGAGCCACGCCCGGGCGGAATGGGCGTTGGTCAGCGTTTCGAGCGTGGTGAATGTCTTCGAGGAGACGACGAACAGCGTTTCGGCCGCGTCGAGGTCGCGCGTGGCTTCGACCAGATCGGTCGCGTCGACGTTTGAGACGAAGCGAAACGTCATGTCGCGCCGACTGTAGTAGCGCAATGCTTCGTACGCCATGGCCGGCCCAAGGTCTGAGCCTCCAATACCGATATTGATCACGTTGCGAATCGGCTTGCCCGTGAAGCCCTTCCAATCGCCGTCCCGCACACGATTGGAGAAGTCGGCCATTTTTTCCAGCACGGCGTGAACGTCCGGCACCACGTTATGCCCGTCGACTTCGATGACGGTGCCCTTGGCGGCCCGCAGAGCAACGTGCAGCACAGCGCGGCGCTCCGTGACGTTGATCTTTTCGCCGCGAAACATAGCCTCGATCCGCTCCGCCAGGCCCGATTCATGGGCCAGTTGCACTAGCAGCTTCATCGTTTCGTCGGTGACGCGGTTCTTCGAGTAGTCGAGATAGACGCCCTCGGCCTCCACGGCCAAGCGCTCACCGCGCGTGGGATCCTCTTCGAACAACTGCCGCAGGTGCGCGTCCTTGATCTTGGCGAAGTGCTTCGTCAGCGCGAGATACGCAGGACGCTGTGGCAGCGGTGTAACCGAAGTCGACATCGACGATCTCCTGATCAATCGTTTGTGGATTGCTGCGCCGGAGCGGCCGGCGGCGAACTGGCCGCGTCTTGCCAGAGGCGGAAACCGCCGGCAAAGGCGTTCGCGTTGTCACCCAGCCGACAGCCTGGCGGGAGCGAATCGAGCCGTTGGGCGTTGCCGCCGCCGAGTACTACGTAGTCCGGTTCGAGCGCCTTGCGCAACAACTCGACGACGTCATTCACGCGGTGTTCCCACTTTTTGTGGCCCAGCCGCTCGAGCCCTCGCACTCCAACGTAGTCTTCGTAGGTGCGTTTCCGGTAGGGCAAGTGCCCCAGTTCCATCGGCTCGATGAGACCATCCACAATCATCGCGGATCCAAGTCCCGTGCCAAGACCCAAGAACAACATCTTGCCGCCTTCGTAGCTGCCCAGCGCTTGCATCGCGGCATCGTTGACAGTCTTCACGGGGCAGCCCATCGCTGCTTGATAGTCGAATCCGACCCAACCCGTGCCCAGATTGGCCGGCTCGCAAACCGGTTTGTTGTGGAGCACGGGTCCAGGGTAGCCGATGCTCGCCACGTCGTACTTCCAGTCGCCGACGAGTTGCTTGACGCCTTCGACCATCTCGGCAGCACTCAGCGTGCGGCTCGAGTTGAACTTCCGGTGCTCGGTCTGGCCGGTAACGAGAATCTTGACGTGCGTTCCCCCCACATCGACCACCAGGACGTTCATCGTATTGCCTCACAACTTGACAACAATTGGCGGCAGCAGCGATTGTGGCACCGCCGAACCCAACAAACTACGAGCCGACGTGACGGTCGTCGTTCCACAGGCGGACCACCGGCTCATCCAGCTTGTGCTCGTAGCCGACAATGCTCAACGTAGCGGTCGACAACAAGAAGTAGCGGCCCGCGCCGGGTTCCAGCCCGAGCCACCGGGCGACCAAAACGCGGAGGAAATGGCCACTGGAAAAGATTAGCACGTCGCCGTCGACCCCGCGCACACGTTCGACCACCCGCTCGGCGCGGACGCCCACGTCCTGGGGCGATTCGCCACCCGGACAACCGTCACGAAACAACTGCCAATCGGGTCTGTTCTTTCGGATCTCGATGGTGGTTATGCCCTCGTATTGCCCGTAGTCCCACTCGACCAGATCGTCGTCCAGCTCCACGTGTTCTCCGTATCCGGCCAACTGGCACGTGCGGAGCGCGCGCTTGAGCGGACTCGAGTACACTTTTGCGAATTTCACGTTACCGATCAATTCGCCCAGCCGGCGTGCGTTCGACTCGCCGTTTGCCGTCAGTGGTAAATCGGTCGTCCCGGTGTGTTGCCCGCTGAGTGACCAGGCAGTCTCGCCGTGGCGAGCGAGGTAGATTCGGGGCAGCGCTGATTTTGCCAAGGGGTCGCTCCAGTGGCGAGTTTGCACGCTATGTCGATGTCTTTGGCAAGAGCTCTGCCGCCGCTCGATCCGCAAACAAGGTTGCCCGGCTTTGCTCGACGCGCCCTGCAGGAATGGAGGCGTCCGCCGCGAGAAGCCGCGGGAGCATCGTGATCTTCGATTGACCAGTCGTCAGCCACAGAATGCGTCGCGCGCGATTCAACATCGGATACGTCAGCGTCATACGGCGATGCCCTTGATACTCGCCCGCCAGCGCAACGTCTCGATCGTCGACATCGAGTACCGGATCGTTCGGCACCAGCGACGCAGTGTGTCCATCGGGCCCCAGGCCCAGGTGTGCGAGATCCAAGATAGGCGGTGTGCCGGCCACCTGGGCCAGCGTTTCGGCGTAGGCACTTGCGCCTGCTTCCAGGTCCGGGTTTTCGACGGGCATCGCGTGAATTTGCTCGGGGGGCAGTGGCGCGTGATCGAGCAAACTTTGAGTCAGGTGCGTCAGATTGCGGTCCGCGTCGCCGGCCGGAGCGACCCGTTCGTCGACCTGCACGACGTGTACTTCCTTCCACGGCACCGATTCGTTGGCCAACGCGCGCAGCATTGTCCAGGGAGTTTTTCCACCGCTGACGGCCATAACAAAGCGACCCCGCATGTCGACGGCATCGCGGGCCTGCGCGGCGACGAATCTGGCCGCCTCGACAGCGACGTGATCGGGATCGGCAAAGATCTCAACCTGCATCAAATCGGCTCCGACAATCGCATCGGCTGCTCGACGGTTCGCAAGCGGCGCGCAACCGCGTGCGCTCCGTCGAATCGAATCACTGTGGTATATCTGGACCTCTGGCTCGTTTCTCTGACGCTGCTTCGCGACGCTACACTTTGCTGACGACCGGGTCGTGCCAGCCTCCGGGCGGACAAACCTCTTGCGACGCTTTGGTCGGTCCCCACGTGTTCGGCTCATACGGCTCCACCGGTTCCGGATTGCCCAACACGGGATCGACGATCTTCCAGGCCGACTCCACGGAGTCCTCGCGAGCAAACAAGGTGGCATCGCCGCGCATCGCGTCGCCCAGTAGTCGCTCGTAGGCATCCATCACTTCGCCCTGCGGGTTGTGGCTCATCAGCAGTTCAACGTTCTCGCCGCGCATTGCCTCGCCCGGCATCTTGACCATCGCCCCCAGGCCGATCGTGACTTCTGGGTTGAGCCGAAAGCGAACGTGATTCGGGTGAGGGCAACGCAGGAACACGTCAGGCGGGGGCTGCAGCTCCACGTAGACTTCGGTACACGTCGTCGGTAGGCACTTGCCGGCCCGAATGTAGAACGGCACGCCCGTCCAGCGCCACGAGTCGATCTCGAGCCGCAGGGCGACAAACGTTTCGACCTGCGAATCGGGCGCGACCCCCTTCTCGTCGCGATACCCGTGAAATTGCCCGCGCACGACGTCGGCATCGGACAACGGCGGTATGCACTTGAAGATCTTCACCTTCTCGTTGCGAATGGCTTCACTGTCCGTGCCGGCCGGCGGCTCCATGGTCAACAGCGCCATTACCTGCAACAAGTGGTTCTGGACCACGTCTCGGATCGTGCCGGCCTCTTCGTAGAACGCGCCGCGCCCTTGCACGCCGAATGATTCGGCCATCGTGATCTGCACGCTGCGAACAAAGTTTCGATTCCAAATCGGCTCCAGGAACGAATTGCAAAAGCGGAAGTAGAGCAGGTTCTGCACCGGCTCTTTGCCCAGGAAATGATCGATCCGGAAGATGTCATTCTCGGCGAAGTTCGAGAGCAGAATTCGATTCAGCGAGCGGGCGGATGCAAGATCCCGCCCGAACGGCTTTTCGACAATCACCCGCGCGCCGACCGAACAGCCCGACTTTCCCAACTGTTCGACGACCACGGAAAACATCGCGGGCGGGATTGCCAGGTAGTGCGCCGGGTGTTTCGCACTGCCAAGCTGCTCGCGCAGCGCGTCGAAAGTCGCCGGATCTTTGTAGTCGCCGTCGACGTAGCGCAACAACCCGCAGAGCTTCTCGAACGCCTTCTCGTCCACGCCCCCGCCGTGCATTTTCAGACTGTCTCGGGCCCGCGCTTTTAGGTCATCGAGCTTCCAGTCGTTCTTCGCCACGCCGACGACGGGCACGTTGAGCGCGCCGTGCTGGATCATCGCTTGCAGCGCGGGAAAGATCTTCTTGTAAGCCAAATCGCCGGTAGCGCCGAAGAAAACCAGCGCGTCGGATTCGGGAGAAGGCATCAGGGTCTCATTTCCTCAAACGGCGCTGCCGCCACGTTCGTCACCACGGTCGCGTGGCGCCTGCGGTGGCTAGCTGCTCGCCGGCTTTTCCTTGTGTCCGCCGAACTCAAATCGCATCGCCGAGAGCAGCTTGTCGGCGAAGTCGCCGTCGCCCCGCGAGCTGAAGCGTTCGTACAGCGCGGTGCTGAGCACTGGCACGGGCACCCCCTCGTCGATCGCCGCCTTGATCGTCCAGCGTCCCTCGCCCGAGTCGGAAACGCGCCCGGCAAAGTCCGCCAACTGCGGATCGCCGGCCAGCGCCGCGGCGGTTAAATCCAACAGCCACGAACCGATCACGCTACCGCGCCGCCAAACCTCTGCGACGTCGGTCAAGTTGATGTCGTATTGGTAGTGTTCCGGACTGCGGAGTGGCGTGGTTTCGGCGTCGATCTCGCGCTGGCGTTTGCCGATGTTTGCCTCGCGCAACACAGCCAGCCCTTCAGCGTACGCCGCCATCACTCCGTATTCGACGCCGTTGTGAACCATCTTCACGAAATGTCCGGCCCCGTTCGGACCACAGTGCAAGTATCCGTGTTCGGCCGTGCCGGCCATGTTTTCACGGCCGGGCGTGCGCGGGGCCGAGTCGATCGACGGAGCCAGGCTGGCAAAGACCGAATCAAGGTGCTGCACGACGTCCGGCTCGCCGCCAATCATCTGGCAATACCCGCGCTCAAGCCCCCAAACGCCTCCGCTGGTCCCAACGTCGACATAGTGCAGACCCTGCTGTTTGAGCGCGGCTGCGCGACGAATGTCGTCGACGTAGTAGGAGTTCCCGCCGTCGATCAGGATGTCGCCCTTGTCGAGCAGGCCGGCCACTTCACCGATCATTTTGTCAACGATCGCCGCGGGCACCATCATCCACACCGCCCGCGGCTTGGACAGCTTGCCGACGAATTCGTCGAGCGACTTTGTGCCGATGGCCCCTTCCTTCGCCAATTCGTCGACAATCGCAGGGTGAATGTCGTAGACGACGCATTCGTGGCCGTCCTTCATAAGCCGGCGGACCATGTTGGCGCCCATTCGCCCCAAGCCGATCATTCCAAGTTGCATCTGGCATCTCCTTTGTCGCGGCAATTGTTGGGGCGCGGCCAATGGTTTCGCGCGAGTGCATTGTAGCGGACGCGCTGCACGTTGAAACGACCAGGCCGGCCGATCGCGTCAAAAAAAGGAATCGCGATGAGCTAGCGAATCGGTACCGCGTTGGCCGGCGGGCCGCGGTTTAACTCGAAGCAGCGGCCATGCTATGCGCCTCGGACGCCGTCGGATAGACTCAACAGCGAATGTTCCCTGTCGCACGCCTCTTCTAAATGCCTGCCATGACGTTGCTTTTGGCCGACCATTGGGTCGTGGAGAATTGGGTCGGCATCTTGGCCGCCGCGGTCGCCATCTACGTGTTTGGCGTCCCGCTCCTAGTACTTGGCCAGTTTCACCACGAGGCACATCCGACGGTCCAACGGGTCGAGCCGCACATGCTGCCGCTACCGGAGCCCGTGGCCGAACACCTCAATGCGGTGGCGGCCTGTTTGGAGCCAGAAGGATTCGAGGCTCGCGGCGTTTTCCTGCTGCCCCATCCAGCCAAGAACGTCAGCGTGTTTCTTGCCTTGTTCGTCAACCAGTCAACAGTGGAAACTGCGTTCGCAGTGTCGGCCGTCGCTCGCGGTGACGGTAACGTGGTCGTGGCCGAATACGTGGAGATCAACACGTACTTCACGACCGGCCGCGAAATCAACACCGGCAACCTAACCGACGTTCCGGCGTATCGAGCACCGCGAAACACCTTGACGACGCACGTGCCCTGGATTGCCGATCCAGTCGAACTGTGCGAGATCCATCGCGCAATCGTGTCGGCGAAGGGCGACTCCGCCCCGACCGAACTGCGGATCGATACCCAATTCGACGGAGATGCCGCGGCGTATCTCTCTGGCTTGATGCACGAGGAGCTGGAAGCAGCCGTGCACGACGGGTTCCTGCGACTTGACGGCGGCGGCGCGCACTACCGGCCCACGCTGCGCGGAGCCTACCTGATGACTTGGAAGCAGATCCCGCCGTTCGCGCGGTTCGTCATGCGGGCCCGCGATCGTCGGTCGACGCAAGTGCTCGAGGACGTCGGCATGGCGTAAACGGCGTACTTCGCAAGCCATGCAAGCGGTGCCATGTGCAATGGCCACGCCGCATCGCCCCGCCCTGCCGCGCGCGTTTATTTCAAGATCTCGAACAAGTTGCTGTGGTCGTCCGTCCACAGAATCGTGCGCTGCAGACCGGAGCCCACGGTCGACGAGGCCGTCTTCACCTGGGCCACGTCGCTGTCGCCAGGCCGCGTCAGCACCATCCATTCCGCAGGAAACTCACCCCGCGCCGAATCACCGGGGGACGAGACGCGTTTTGCGTCGAAGCCGAACGCGTCGGCCAGCCCGGCCACGACGGGTGAAAGATCGAGATACCGGTTCGAGATGTTCACGGCCACTGGCGCCTCCGGCCGCAGATGACGCTCGTAAATTTCGAAGGCCTCTTTCGTCAGCAGGTGGGTCGGCACGGCATCACCGCTAAATGCGTCGAGAATGAGAAGATCAAACTGCTGCGCGGGCTCTTGTTCGAGCGACAATCGGCCGTCGCCCAATACCACGTCATACTGGCCGCGGCAATCCGCCAAGTACGTGAAGTACTTCTCGGCGAAGCGCTGCACGTCGTCGTTCAATTCGTAAAAGCGAAAGTACTGGCCCGGCTGCGCATAGACAGCAAGCGTACCGACGCCCAGCCCAACCACGCCGACGCGAAGATCCGAGCGGTCATCCAGCGATGCGAGCGTCTGTCCGACGCCGGTCGATCGCCCGAAGTACGCCGTTGGCTCCCGACGCTTTTCCGCATCGGCAAACTGCAAACCGTGCACGATGCGGCCACTGTAGAAGTTGAAGACGTGGCGATCCGGGTCGTCGACTTCGCGCTCAAGCACAGAGATCACACCGTAAAAGTTTCGGGCCGATTCGTGCAATGCGTCGCCGGCCGCGGCGCGCATCAGCGGGCCTTCTTTCAAGACCACCAATACGACGAATAGTCCCACCGAAATTGCGGCGAAGTGTCGCCGCAGGAATGACGGTTCGCGCGAGTCGATCAACACCCAAGCGGCCAGCAAACACCCAAGGAGCAATCCGTAGCGCCATTCGGCAAACGTCGTGAACAAGTGCGGCGCCATCAGGCTGACAAACAGTCCACCGATCGCGCCGCCCGCGCTGATCATCAGGTAGAAGCTGGTCAGATAGTTCGGATGGGGCCGCAGGCGAAACAACTCGCCGTGGCACACCATGCACAAGAAAAACAGCGCGGCAAAGTGCAGCACCAGCTCCTGCACGAAGCTAAACGCCACTCCCGAGCCGCCGGTGATCAACTGGTCGACTGCCGCGACAGCGCCCAGCGATGCCAGCGCCGCCACCGAGCAGGCTTTGCGCAGGTACCAGCGAGGGTGATCGAAGCTGATGATGAACGAAATCAAGTACAGGCTCAAAGGAGCGACCCACAGAAACGGCATCACAGCCACGTCCTGGCAAACATGATTCGTTGTGGCCAGCAACATGGTGGAGGCCAGGGCCGGCAGCAGCAGCCATGCGGCCCGCTGTTGCCAGCGAGGCGGCACGTCCGCAGCCAACTCGACGGTCCCTTCCGAAAGACTCGGCGGGCGCCGAGCCCAAGAGGCGGCCAACACGGCCAACCCACACAAGGCGGCAAAGGCCACGAATCCCAGTCCCCAATACCAGGTTTGTTCGGCCAGCGCGAAACGGGGTTCGACGAAGAACGGGTAACCGAGCAATCCGACCAGCGAGCCGGCGTTCGACAGCGCGAACAACCGGTACGGCGATCGGTTGGCAAACGTGCGGCTGAACCAGGCCTGCACGAGCGGACCCGTCGCCGAAAGTGCAAAGTACGGAAGCCCAACCGCGACGCTCAGCAAGCCGAGAATTCGCAGCGTGGGCCCCGTGCCGGTATCGAGCTTCCAGGCCACGTCCGGCGCGATCGGCAGCACACAGACCGCAGCGACCAGCAAGCTCACGTGCACCACGGCCTGCCAGCGCGGCCGCAGCACCTTGACCAGTAGGTGCGCGTACGCGTAGCCGGCAAACAGCATCGTCTGAAAGAACACCATGCACGTCGTCCACACGGCTGGACTGCCGCCGAACCACGGCAGGATGTACTTGCTGATGATCGGTTGAACTTGAAACAGCAACAGCGCGCTGAGCAGCGTGGTCAGCGCGTAGTTGAGCATGAGCAGGCGCGTGGAAAGCTTGGTGGTCATGACGGCGTGTCGCAATCAGGGCGGGAACCGGCGCGCAGCAAGCGCGCAAATCGGGCGAGGCGGCAACGTCCCGACTGGGGGTCGGAGCCGGTCTCAACGCGCAAACGTAGCACGCCGCAAAGCACCACTTAGGGTAGGATCGCACGGCGGGGTGCGTCGGTCGCATGGCGCGATCGGCCCATCCTATCCGCCGCTAGAACCGGATTAATCGGATCGTCGCGACGGCCGCCTGCACGGCTCTCCGCCGGCATGATTCGCCCCCTGCCGTATCCTCTAGCAACCACGGCCGGGTGACGGGACAACGGCGTCCTAGAGCCAGTAGTAGATGTCCATCACTTGTTGCAACATCCCGTGGACCAGGCTGCGATCCGGAATGCTCGCGGCCATGCCGTAGATCGGTGCCATGCCGCCCTCGATGTCGGGCGTGTCGCGGACATAGGCGACCGACTCCTTTAAGTCGTGGACGAATCGTTCGGCGACCCCCGGCTCGGTCTGGCGCAGCGTGGGACTGACGTGGATAGCTGCTGGATTCAACAGCCCGGTCAGCACCCATTTTCGCTCGCTCATCTGATCGAGCACCTGATAGATGTTGACGTCGTCCGACGCCACCGCGAATGGCCCGATCGGGTGGCCAAGGAATCTGAGCTCCGGGATCTTGGCAATTCCGGACCGAATGGTCGCGACGGCGTCGAGGATCCGTTTGGTCGCGTCCAGGTAACCCGCCTCTCCGTGGTTGACCAGCGACGCCCAACAGGCGGCACTCAGCGCGCCCGGGCGGCTGCCGGAAAACGTCGGCGAATAGTACAGTCCACCCGGCCAGTCAGCGATGGTGAAGTATTGGTATCGCCGCAATTCTTGCCCCCGATACAACACGACCGACGTGCCCTTCGGGGCGTAGCCGTACTTGTGCGTATCGCACGACATCGACGTGACGCCGGGCACGCGAAAGTCGAACGGCGGAACCGGCTGCCCGAGCTTTTCAGCCCAGGGCAGAAAGAACCCGCCTAGGCATCCGTCCACGTGCAACCCGATGTCGTGCGCTTGGGCGAGCTCGCCCACCTTGTCGATCGGATCGATTGTGCCGTAAGGGAAGTTTACCGCGCTGGCGACCAACGCGATTGTGTTCGGTGTGATGGCGTCGGCCATGGCTGCCACTTCAACTCGAAAGTCGTCGTCCAGCGGCACGACCTTCGCTTCCAGATTGAAGTATTGCGCGGCCTTATGGAAAGCCGCGTGCGCGGAAACCGGCAACACGATTTCCGGCTGCGTGATGCCCTTCTTGTCGCGAGCCCAATCGCGATACGTCTTCATCGCCAGCAAGATACTCTCCGAGCCGCCCGACGAGACCGATCCGCAAACCCCTTCCTCGCTGCCGAACGGCGCGGTCGTCTGGCCGGCACCGAGCATGTGGGCGGTCATGGCGACAATTTCCGCCTCGAATTTTGCCGCACTGGGCCACAAGTCGGGATGCAAGGGATTCGATTGCGACTGAATTGCGTATACCTTGCTGACGAAGTCGACGTGTTCGTTGTCGCCGTGATACACCGACCCAGACGCATAGCCCTCTTCCCAGCGTGCCTGCTCAAGATCGCGAAGTTGCTGCATCTCTTCGAGGATCGCGGCGCGGTCGCGTCCTTCGGTCGGCAATTGCGAAACCGACTCGAAGCGCTCCCGATACGGATGCATCATTTTGTCGATCGGCGCGAGGATGCCCAGTTCTGATTCAGTCGGCGTGGACACGTGAAACCTCCAAAGTCGGTGGACGTTGCTGCTTGGTTCGCATCTGGCCGAACGACGGTTTACGGCCGGTTGGTTGGCGCGTCGCGGCGCTGGAGCCGGCGGAAGATTGGCCTGGTTGCTTTATAACTTGCCAGCCACGCCCCGAACAGATCCGCGTACAGCGATGCGTGTTCCGGCGTGGGCGAAAACGTGCGCTCCACGGGCACCAGGTCCGAAACTTCGTCCAACGTGATCCGCTCCAGGGCCAGCAGAGCTCCGAGCGCCGCGCCGCGCGAGGTGGCCAATTGTGGTTCGGCGATCCGTCGAATCGGGCGCTCGACAACGTCTGCCAGCGCCTGACACCACACGTCGCTTCGAGCGCATCCGCCGATCACGTTGAGCGTCTCAAAACGCCGGCCCACGAACCGCTCCACCGCGGACCGCAGCCAGCGCAAATTGAATGCCACGCCCTCGATCACGGCCCGCAGCGCTTCCGCCCGTCCGGTACGGAGGGTCTGATTCAAGAATCCGCCGCGCATCGTGCTGTCGCCGGTCGGCGGCCCTGCCCCGTTGAGCCATGGCAAGAATAGAAGCCCGTCGCTGCCGGGCGGCACCCCCGCGGCAAGTTGCTCGACCAACGCGTACACCTCCGAGCGCTGTTCGCGTGGACCATCTGCGCCGTCAGGAAATAGCCAGTTGTCCACAAGCGACTGCAGGCACTTGCCCGCAACTCCCTGCTCGGCCGTGACGAGATTGCGCCCATGAATGGCCGATGGCATGGTCGCCAGGTAGTCGAGGACGTTGGTTTTCTTGAACGGCACGTGACAGCTCATCCAGGCGGTCGTGCCGATGCAGACATGTCCCGAGTAGTCACACACCGCGCCCGAGCCGAGGGCCGCGGCACCGCTGTCAGGCATGCCTGCAACAACGGGGATTCCGCGGCGCAACCCCCACATTTCGGCGACTTCGGGCAGCAGCGAACCGACGATCGTGTTGACTGGCACCAGATCGGGCAGTTTCTCGCGCGTCAGGCCACACCAGCCCAGCAGCCGGTCGGAGTATTCGATCCGAGTGTTGTCGCGATTGTCCGTCAGCAGGTAGGGAAAGACGCTGGCATACGACGCACAAATCCGGCCGGTGAGCCGGCAGTTCATGTAGTCCATCGGCTCAAGGAACTTATACGTCTGGCGAAAGACGTCGGGCCGAGCATGCTTGATGTACAGAATGTGCGCCAGCGCGTCGGCCCCAGAGTGCGTGGGCACGCCGCCATTGATGCGGATCCATGCCAACATGCGGCGCAAACCGTAGCCGGCAACCTTGATCCAGCCATCGGTGATCGCGTGCGTGTACGGGGCACCGCGCGTGTCTGTCCAGTGCACGGCGTTCATCAGCGCACGTCCGTCGCGGTCAACCGGCGTAGTAACCGACCACTGGCTGGCACAACTCACCGCGACAATCTGCTCGGCCGGCACAGGGCAGTCCGCTAGGATTGCGCGAACGCAGTTGCTCGTGGCCTGCCACCATGCATCGGGATCCTGCTCGCCGCCGCCGTCGGCCGTAAACGCCGTGGTAATCGACTCCGACGCTTGTACGACCAACTCCGCGCGGTCCGAGAACAGGGCCGCCTTCAAACCGCTGCTGCCCAGGTCGAGCGCCAGGACGTAGGCCGTCTTATCATCGGTGGGCATGGAGGACGTCAGTCGTTCAGTGCGAGTATCAAATCACGCGACGTCCGCCGTGCACGGTATCGCCCGCCGGCGCGACGGTACCTGGCCCGCGGTGCTGCATCTCGCGGGCCTGAATCGGTCTAGTCATCTGGCTGGCGCGCAAACCACAACCGACGGACACGCGGCGTGCTATACCGCAACCCGGAGATCGTCCCTGCCTCATCGCGCTCGAAGCGCACCACGTCGGAAGACGTAACAAACTCGTCGCGGATGCTCGGCCTCAGACCGCGGCGGCGCCCCGACAAGCCGTCGACGAACAGTTTGTCAGCTTCGGCCGACACCTCAAATGATGCGCCGATTTCGGCGCTATGATACGTGCCCGCGTACTCCGCCAGCGCATCCCGCTCGGGCACGACAATCTCAACGTAGTCAAGCATTCGCGCGTCGCCGCTTTCCGCCTGAACGCGTACACGTCGCGCGTGCCGTTCGTCGGAAGGAACGAACGTAAAGCGCACTCCTGTCACGGCCCCTGTGCCAAGAAAGATCGTTGGGCCCAACGATTGCAGCTTGACGCTCCACGGGGCCGATCGCTTCAGCCGCAGCGCTCCACTCGACCCCTCGAAGGTCCACAGCGATCCACTGCTCGGATCACGATAAGTACCCGCAAGCGCGCGCAGCAACTCGTCCGGCAGCGTATGTTCAGCGGTCTTCGGTTCGGTGGATTCCGCTTGCAGATGGTCGGCCAGATACAGGTCGGTCACCCGCATGGCCAGGCCAGAGGGATCGACGTTTGACAGATTGGATAAGCAGATGACCGTGAACCGCTGTTCGGGAAATCGCGCCATTTGCGTGCGGAATCCCGCGAACGCCCCGCCGTGGTGCACACGCTTGAGCCCGCGATATTCGTCGATGACGAGCCCAAACGCATAGTTGAGTCGGCGGCCGTTGTTGAGCTGACCGCGCGAGTGCAGCAACGCGACGAGACCTGGATCGAGTTTCGATTCATGGAAGTTTTGATCCCACAGGAGCAGATCCCTGGCGCTGGTCCACAGGTTGCCGCTACCCACGGCTTCGATTTCCGGATCGTTTGTCCGAAATCCGGTTACTGAAGGTGCATGGCCCGTGGCGCGGTGCTTGATCACCAGGGAATTGTCGTCGCGAAAAACCGAATGTTTCATTCCCAGCGGCAGGAAGATGTTTTCTTCGGCAAACGCGCGCAGCGACTTGCCGCTGACTCGCTTGACGATGGCCGCCATCAGGACGTAACCGGAGTTCGAATAAGAATATTCTTCGCCTGGCCGAAAGTTGAGCTCCCGCTGCCGCGCAATCAGCCGCACCGCGTCGTCAACCGTTAACCCGTGCGTCGTGTTGCCGGCCATCGCGTTCAGGGACAAGTAGTCGCGCAGGCCGCTTGTGTGGTGAACCAGGTGGCGGATCGTGATCAAGTCGCCGTAGTCGGGCAGCTCGTCGATGTACTTTCGAACGTCGTCGTCCAGTGACAACTTGCCGCGCAGCGCCAGGATGCCGATCGCCGCCGCGGTAAACTGCTTGGATGTCGAGGCGATATAGAACACCGACTCGGCCGAAAGAGGCACGTCGTGTTCCAGACTGGCCATCCCGTAGCCGCGCTCGTAAATGATCCGGCCGTCATGAATCACGGCCACCACCATCCCGGGTGAGGTCGGTTTGTCCCACTTGGCAAAGATCTCATCGACGTCCGTTGGCGACACCGTGCGAACCACAGCGGCGCGACTTGTCTCGTCGGATGCATTGCAACGCTGGCTGGTCGCAACGGAAAGCGCGATGACCGCAACCGCCGCGGGCAGCGTCCAGCCCAGTCTCGGCGGCGCGAGGCGATTCGAAATAGCTCGGGTGCTCACAGAGTCGACCTTCCCAAAGTGCGGCGCCGCGGCAATTGCGGCGTGCGAATCGAGTGGTTCTATTTGTAACATGCCCGAGCGTGTGATGTAATCGCGCACGGTGCCACTCGCAAGAATCGCCGAACGGGCCGTGTGGCGAATGGGCCGAGACCAAGTCGGCCGAGGCGACTTCGTGCCCACCCGGCAGTTGTCGGACTTCGCCACCAATCTTGTTCGAACAGCAACACACATGTAGGCGAGAATGCCATGCCATGCTTTCGACGCGGACGGCGGATGATGACTGCCGGTTCGATTTGCCTGTTGTTGACGGCCGCACTGCACACGATGGCCCATTTCAGTCCGTTGCCCGATGACCCACAACTGCTCAAAGTGGTGGATGCCATGCAGGCACACCAGATCGACGCGGGCTTCGGCATGCACCCGACGGTCGTGGATATTCAGCGATCGATGAGCCTGGCAATGAGCGTGTTCTTGGCCGCCATCGGCATTGGGAATCTTGTCGTATTGAACCAGGCGTCGATTCCGCCTTCTCTAGTGCGCAATCTGGCGGGCGTGAACGCGATCTCGATGGCTACATTGGCGTGCGTGTACTACGTGCACTCGTTTCCGCAACCGCTCATGAACTTCGCCGTTCTGGCCGTCCTATTTCTGATTGCCTTGCTACTGCCGCAAGGCGCCGCCACGTCTGGGCATACAACCGCCGACTTGTAGACGCTTGCACCGTCACCCGTCTCACCCGTGTTACTGTAACTCCACATGCCCGAGTTGCCCGACATCACCGTCTATCTCGAGGCACTTTCAAAGCGCATTGTTGGCCAGGCGCTGCGCGCAATTCGGGTCAACAGTCCCTTTCTGCTCCGCACGTTCGAACCGCCACTGGAAGGAGCAGCCGGCAAGGCGGTCCGGCAGTTGCGCCGCTTGGGGAAGCGCATCGCGATCGGGCTCGACGATGAACTATGGCTGGTCCTCCATCTGATGATTGCCGGACGACTGCACTGGAAGGAGCCCGGCGCGAAACTTTCTGGCAAGTACCACCTGGCGGCGTTTGATTTCGATTCGGGATCGCTCGTACTGACCGAAGCGGGCGCAAAACGGCGCGCGGCGCTATCGCTGGTGCGGGGAGACAATGCGCTGACAGCACACGATCCGGGCGGAGTTGACGTCCTGACCGCCAGCAGCGACCAATTCGCCGAAGCGCTCCGCGCAGAGAATCATACGCTTAAGCGTGCCTTGACCGACCCTACGCTGCTTAGCGGTATCGGCAATGCGTACTCCGACGAGATCCTGCACCGTGCGCGGCTCTCGCCTTTTCTGCAAACCGCGAAGCTAACGTCGGATGACGTCGAGCGGCTGTACGTCGCGACGCAAGCCGTGTTGCAAGAGTGGATCGAACGGTTGCGCGCCGAGGCAGGTGACAAGTTCCCAGAACACGTCACGGCATTCCGCGAGCAAATGGCTGTCCACGGACGCTTTGGCAAACCGTGCCCCGAGTGCGGCGCTCCGGTCCAGCGGATCCGCTATGCAAGCAATGAAACAAACTACTGCCCCGGCTGCCAGACCGGCGGGAAGATCCTGGCCGATCGCTCACTCTCACGCTTACTGCGCGACGCCTGGCCACGACATCTAGACGAGCTGTAGGTTGTTGACCACCGAGCGACGACAATAAAGAAGCGGAGTTTTCGACACGATGACGATGCGAGTTTCCGGCAGGTCGCGGCCGTCCCTTGTTTGTCCCCCGAACGCTCTGACGCGCGTAATCCGAGGTTTGACACGCGCAACTGCCGGACCTACGTTTTACGTGGTATTCTTCAAGAGCGTTTCCAGCGGCAGGCCGCGGCTGGCCGCTCGTGCGGCGAAGAAACGACATGCAGCGTTGCCTGACGCCGGCAAACTTTCAGTGACGACACATCCCGGCCTTTGAGCCGACGACGCGTTTGCCAGACACGACACGATCGTCTTCCGTTTCTGCTGGTCGACAGCCACCTAACTAACTGCCCCTCGCCCTGCTTGTCGGTGTTCTCGTGGTCTTTCCCTTGCCGCTGACGCCGTTCGAATGGTACTACCTGACGGACGACTCGCCGGAGTACCCCATGGCGATCTCCGCCGAGTTTCTTTTCACGGGTCGGCTCGTGCGGGCCGCGTTTGCGACGGCGCTGGGGAAAGTGATGGAGCGCCACCCGATGCTCTCAGCGGTGATCGAAGACGGACCCAAGGGCCCGCAATGGGTCGCCGGCCCGTCGGTAGAACCATGGCTCGACTGGAACGACGTGACGGTTCCAATCGGACCGTCCCAAAATGAGTATCTGGATCTTCGTCAACGGCCTGGGCTGCGCGTTTGGGTCCGGGTCGGAGACGACTCTTCCCGAGTGCTGTTTCAGATCCATCATTGCGTCTGTGACGGGCTGGCGGTACTGCAAGTCATCGGAGAGCTAGCCGCCCTGTACGCTGCTGCGTGCGACCCAGCCAAGTCCGACATCCGTCTCCCGCCGTTGGACGCCCAGCGGTTGCGCGATCGCGGAGTGGTCGACGTCGGTCCGGACTTCAAACCGACCCTGCGTACGGCGCTGCGTGACGTGTTGGCAACACTGCGTGTTTGGCGACGTATCCTGTTTCAGCGGTGCGCCGTCCTGGCCGTGCCCCAACACGACACGAGACCAAAGGGGACAGACTCCGCGGCGAGTACGCCGAATAAGGATCCCGATGGCCGTTCAACGAAAGAGTTGGAGCATTTCGAGACCCACGCGTTCTGCCGGGACGAGACCGAGCGATACAAGGCGGTCGCCGCGAATCAAAACGTGACGCTCAACGACTTGCTGCTGCGCGACATGTTGCTGACGGTGCGCGAATGGAACAAGGCGCACGGGGAAGAGCATGACGGCCGGGTGCGGGTCAATGTACCGGTGTACGTGCGCGGACGCGCCGGTTTCGACATCCCGGCTTCCAACGGCATCGGTTTCGCCTTTCCGTCGGTCGATCTGAGTCGAACTGCCGACCGCGCTGCCGTGCTTCGCGAAGTCAACAAGCTAATGCGCCAGGTCAAGAACTGGAAACTGGCGCTGTACTTCTTGGGCGGTCTAGCAGCTGCGATGCGCTTCGGTGGACTTGTCCGCTGGGCCCTGCGCCGTAAAAGGCCGATGGCAACAGTCGTGCTCAGTTACCTTGGTCCGGCCTTACAGCAAAGCCCTCTGCCGCGCCGTGACGACGGAAAGCTAATCTGTGGAAACGTCGTCCTGGAGCAGATGGCCGGCGTGCCGCCTGTTCGGCCGCTGACCCGAGCATCGGTCGTCGTGCTCGAATACGGTGGCGAATTGACGGTCGGCATGCGGTGCGACGCACACCTATTTGGGCCGTCTGACACGCGCGCGTTGTTGTCGGCGCTCGTGGCGCAGATTCGCGAAACGATTCGCGTGCAAGCCTGATCCAGCCGCGATGCACCGTCGGCGCAACGCGCCGTATGCGTTACAGCCTACGGATGAATCGCCGCGCCACCATCGACGGTGAGCACTTCGCCCTGCACCAAATCGCTCAAGGGGCTGGCCAAGAACAGCACGGCGTCGGCCACGTCGGACGCGTCGAGCATCCGCTGCCCCATCATCGAGCGGTCTTTGCGACCCTCGAAGATCGCGTCGGCGTTGGGCAGCTTTCGTGTTGAATCGGTATCGACCAGCCCCGACTTGACCACGTTGATGTTCACACCCCGGTCGCCGATCTCCAAGGTCAGGTGGCGCACGAGGCTCTCCAGCGCCGCTTTCGAGCTGCCGATCAGTCCGTAGAACGGCAGCGCAATGTCGGAGCCATGGCTCGACAGCGTGATGACTTTGGTGCGCGGCTCGCCGTCGGCTCGCTGCAAAAGCGGCATCGCGGCTTGCACGAGGTACAACAGGGCCAACACATTCGTGTTGTATGCCGCTTGGAAATTCCGCTCGGTTGCGCCCAGCAGCGGCCGGAAACCGCCGGTCGCGGCGTTACTGACCAGCACGTCGAGCCGCCCGAAGCGGTCCTTTACGGCGTCGAGCATGCTCCGCACGTCATCTTGTTCGCTGACGTCGGCCTTTACGACCAACACGTCGCGTCCCTTGTCGGCGATTTGTTCGGCGACTTCCATGGCCGCTTGCCGGTTGACGACGTAGTTCAGCGCGACATTCGCGCCGGCTTCGGCGAGTCGCAGGGCACACGCCCTGCCAATGCCACGCGAGCCGCCGGTCACGAGTGCCACGTGTCCGCTGAGATCAATCATGATTCGTTACCTGTTGTTGGCAAAGGGTTATTGTTGCGTATCTCGTTGGGAGCGGGCCACGGCCAGCACGGCCAACTGCCCGTCAAGGTTCCAGGACTGCAGGCGACAATCGTCGCGCCATGTGTCGCGGTAGCGACATCGCCCGTCGGCCCGCACTTCGACGTCGCGGGGGGCGAAGCTTTCGCCGGTGTTGCACGCTTTGTAGATGGCCTCCTTGGCCGCCCAGATAAACTGACCGGTGGTGGTGCTTTGCGTTTCGCCAAACCATGCGCGCTCGGCCGGCGTAAACCACAGCCCGACGAATCGATCCGAAAAACTGTCCGCTTCGGTCAGGTCGACTCCCAGGGCAACGCCGGTCGCGGTACTCAGTACGGCCAACACGCCGCGCCGTGTGTGAGAAATGGACAGCGACCATGGGCGTGCCACTCCGTCACACCAGATGCGCGGGCGATTGACGCGCCCGGCTTCGTCACGCGATAGGATATCGATCCGCGGCGTTGCGCCTGCATCGCCGCTTGGCGCCGTCTCGCGGTCGGCCACGAGTTGCTTGGCGAGAGTGCGCCCAACGAGCCACGCCGTGCGCCTACCCGGGTCGCGCCACGTGGCCAGTTCGGCTTGCTCACGATCGCTGAGCCACGGCGCGGCGTGCGCGATGCTGGCTTCCAGGGGCGCATACCGCCGATCGATCCGCGGCATAAGCTGAGTACCCGATTTG
Organism: uncultured Planctomycetaceae bacterium; assembly: GCA_937952415.1. Lineage (GTDB taxonomy): Bacteria > Planctomycetota > Planctomycetia > Pirellulales > PALSA-1355 > CALFYT01. The sequence goes on from CALFYT010000013.1 coordinate 144,510, forward strand.
CTGTTGGCAAATCGCGCGCCATCGTCGGACAAGACCGCGGGGATCGCATCTGTTTCGACGGACGTTGGGTTCATGGTGTGGCAACCTACTTTCGGAGGATGGCGACGCGGTGGCCGGTGGCACGAAGGATGGCCGTTCGGTCTTCGCCGAAGATCGTGAAGTCGTACGTTACGTGCGTTTGTGTTACTTCACGGCAGGAAAACGCCACCAGGCAGTTCTCGTTCTCGCGCGGCATCCGGCCCAGTTCCACCGCCTCCAGCGATGCCGGCAAACTGAACGACTGGCCAGACGCAAAGAAGGCGTGAATGCCGCAGGTGTAAAATCCGGCGTCCAGCAGCGTGGCCGGAACGATCCAATCATGGCCCGGCCGCTGCCCGCCAAGCTGTGCCAGCGACAGAGCCACCAATCGGCTCCATCCGCCGCGTTCGTCGCCCGTCGTGGCCTTTACGCCCTGAAGTGCCGGCCCGTGATAAAGGGGGCCGTTGGTTTGAAACTGGAATTCGTGCATCGACTCGGGTGGCTCGCCCGGCATGGCCACTTCCAGCCGTGGCGCGCCGGAGGAAACTTCGGCCACAGCTCGCAAGTGGACGCGGTCCTTCTTCAGCAGCTTGCCAGCCCGATTGTAGAAGTCAGTCAGCAACTCGCACGCCAGCTTGTTGTTTTCGCCGGGCATCACCCGCACCCGCGCCTCAAGCGGCTGATCGGAGTGGAATACCAGACCCTCGATAAGCTGCAAATCGCGAATTGCCACAACACGTTGGCCGCTTGCCAGTTGGGCCGCTTCGGCCACGGCCTCGAGCCCGATCACCGCCGGTAAGAGCGGCTTGCCGCGAAACTGATGATCAGTCAAGAACCGGTCACTGGCCGGCTGGAAGTGTATCGTGGCTTCGTGCCCGCCTTGGTAGGGAACGATCGATTCGACCAACGGCAGCTTCGCGGCGCGTGGCGCATCTGCCTGGTCGGCCGACCGACCGACGACTGGCGCGTCTTCCACGAATGGATAGAACATCTTCTCGAAGTATTGGTCGGTGATCACGATTTCGGGCTTGGGCAGTCCGGCTTCGAGCTCGCGGCAGAAGTGCTCAACGCCCTCTCGCGGCGCGATGAACTGCATCTTTAGCTTGCCGCGGCTGCCGGTCGCGTTGTCGCCGTTCATGGCCATTCCGACCTCGTCCCACGACTGCCAATCGAGGCACGATACGGCGCACCCAACTCGTCCCGCGCCATACCAGGCGCAAAGTTTGGCAAACATGTCGTTGGCCGCCGCGTAGTCAGCCAATCCGTTTCCGCCGTAGCGCCCGCCGATCGACCCAAAGCCGATGAAGTACTTCACCGGATCGTTCCACGTAAGCGACATCAGCGCGATGGCCCCGTCGAGCTTGCCGGCGAAAGTCCGCTCGGTCACCTCGGGATTCAACGTGGCGAATCTCCCCGACTTGCCGTAGCCGGCCCCATGGACGATGCCTTCGATCGGCCCGGCCTGGCGGATTGCTTCCAGCGTGGCGGCGACGCGATCCCAGTCGGACAGATCGCAGGCATAGTAGGTCACGTCGATACCGGCAGCCTTGAATCGCTGCAACGAATCGTAGATCTCGATGTCGTTGCGAACGTGCTCCCATTCTTTTTCGGGCGATCGACCCTCAGACACAGCCTTGCGGACGATGCCCGACTTGATCTCGGCAAGTTGCTCCTCAGTGCAGTTGCGCCACACGGCGTCTTCGCTGGGCGTCGCAGTGCGTCCGATCAGGTGCAGCTTCAACCCATAGCGCTTGCCCAACTCGAAAGCAATCGCGGCCGTGATGCCGCGCGCCCCACCGGTGATCACCCAGTTCGTGCCCGGCCGAACCGGTTTGCGGGCGAGCGATTCCACCGGTCGCACAATCGAGCGAACCACGCTGCGCTGCCCGGCCGACCAGCCGACCTCGACATTCGGGTCGTCCGCAGCCAGCTCCCGGCAAATGGCGTCGACGACGACTTCGGGCGCATCGCCCGCGGGCGCATCGATGGCCTTGGTGCGGACCTCGCTTTGTGCAAGTCGCGTGTCTTCGATGTAGATTGACTTGAGCATTCCAGTCAGCGCGCCGCCGTCGGGCAGCGGCACGTTCCCGGAGAATCCAAAGTCGCCTCCCATCGACGTAATGGCCACCAGCGTCACGCGCGATTTGTCTTTGGCCTTCATCCGCTGGCGGAACCAGTGTTGAGCCGTCTTGAACGGCGTAACTAGCCCCAGCGCACGGCGCTCTTGCCAGGCGTCGCGGGCCAGGTACGACTTGTTCCACGTATCCCGCCCGGTCATGAGGAACATGTACTGCGGCGGATCGGACGCGTACAACGATTCGACCGCGGCCTGGGCTTCCTCGACCGACGTGGTGATCGGCAGTTGGTAGACTCGCACTCCAGCCGCTTGCAAACGCTCGCGCAGAGCGTGCGCCGTCGGATTGTCGCCCAGGATGCAGGCCGGGCCCTGCCATGTGGGTTCTGCTGGCGAATCGGCCGGAAGCGGTGCGGCAACCATCCGCAACTCGTGGCGCGAGGCAATCGGCTCAAACGATAGCGGATCCCATCCGGCCGTGGTTTCCGCCGCAGGGATTTCAGTAGCAGCAGACCGCTTTGCACTTGGGGCGTCGGTCGTGCCGTCGGCCTTTGGATGGTAGAGCGTTCCGTAGAACCGCCCGTGGTATTCCCAGCTCGTAATCAGCACTTCGCTTTCCGGTGCGCCGGCGTAGAGCTCGCGAATGAAGTGGTCGATGCCTTCCTGTTTCGGCATCCGCTCCGGACCGTCGCCCATCCGCAGCGCGGTCGCGCTTTCCGGCCGGGCGGCCATGCCGATTTCGTCCCAGGCATGCCAGTGGAAGCTGACCGATCGCACGCCAGGTCGCCGATCGCGGTACCAAGTAGCTAGCTTGCACAACATGTCGCTGGCCATGCCGTAGTCGGTTTGGCCGTTTCCGCCGAGCCGCCCGCTGATGGATCCGAATCCGATAAACCAGCCGATCGGATCGTCCATTGTCAGCAGCATCAGATTCAACGCGCCTTCGACCTTCGAACCGATGGTGGCTTGCACGCTTTCGAATGTTTTCTTCTCGTAGCCGGCGGCGCGCTCGACGCCCGCCCCGTGCAACAGGCCATCGATCGGGCCTGAGGTGGCGCGGATTGTGTCCAGAACGCCAGCCAGCGCCGCACGGTCCGACACGTCGCAGGCGTGGTAGGTGTAGTCGACGCCGGCCTCGTCAAACGCGCGAAGACACCGGTCGACCTCGATGTCACGTTGTGCACGGCTCCAAGCCGAGTCCATCGGCTGGCCGGCAGCGCGGGCGTCGCGCATGACTTGGCCCTTGAGCGCCTTCATTTCGTCGGTCGACAGATTGCGCCATGCCGAATCGATAGGCCGAACCGGCGAGTTGCCGATCAAGTGGAGCTTCAATCCGAAGCGCTTTCCAAGTTCGAGCGCGCAGGCGGCCGTAATGCCCCGACCGCCGCCAGTGATGACCCAGGTTCCACCCGGCCGAATGTTCGCTTGCTTCCGGACGGGCGCTTTTTCCGGATACGCGCATTGCACAAACCGCTTACCGCCGGCGTAGGCCGTTTCGTAGTCAACTTCGCGCGACGCTAGGTCGCGGCAGATGTTGGCCGCCAGCGAATCGACTGGCTCGTCGTCTGGAGCGTCTACCACCTTCGTACGCAACTCCTTGTTGTTGCGCATGTAGCCGACCTCGATGTAGATCGACTTGATCAGGCCGGTCAGCGCGCCACTCTCGGGCGACTCGATCGGTCCGGTAAAGCCAATCGTTCCGTTGAGGCGTGTCGCGGCAACCAGCGTGCACTGCTTGAGCAGCTTTGCCTCGCTAGCCCGCTGCACCCAACGCTGACACAGGAAGTAAGGCAGCAGCACCGTGCGGTACCAGCGCCGCTTCCAAGCGGTCTCGTCGGTTGGGTCGGCCAGTGCTTCGCGCGGCGTCACGATAAACACGTGCGGCGTCGGCTGCTCGCTCCATATCCGATCGAACGCGGCGATCGTTTCGTCGAGGTTGTCGGAAATCGGCAGTTGCCGAACCGTGTTGCCAGACGCTTCGATTCGTCGCGTCAATGCCTCGCCCAGCGCGTTCTCGCCAATGATCAGCGCCGCACCGTGCCATTGCGGCATGTCGGCCACATCGTCGGAGAATGGCATCTCCATTTCCCGCAGGTAGAATCGGTGCGTCTGGTCGAGGGCGTAGTCGTCCTCCTTCAAGTCGTACTCGGGACCGGCAGGGGCCGGCGGTTCGGTCGGCACAGCCGAAGCAGGCGCCGCGATCGAAGCAACAGAAGTCGCTTCCTCGGTACGCGCAACGACGGCCGATTGTGCAACGCTGCCGTTGCCGGAAAGAAACTCATCCCCGTGCGCCAAGAGGGCCGACAAATTGACCCGCACTCCGCCCGCAAGTCCGCGGAGCTCGTCGAGCTGTTCAGCCGAGAAGTCGGACGAAGTCGGCGCAAGCGGCGCGTCGTCGTATTGCGGTCCAGACGCATCGGCGTATTGGCGCAGCGTTGCCAGGATCCGAGCCCGCTCGGTTCGACCCCGGGCCAGACCGTGTTCGTATCGGGCGCGGCCGGTTGCGGTGGGTGCTGCGGGCGCGGGCGCGGTTGGCTGCGCGGCGATTTGGGCATTCGCCACAGGTGCGGGCGCCGTGGCTGGGGCTGGCGCTGGTGCATCGGGCCGCAAAGGTGCCGGATTTGGCGTCGAAACGGGCGCTTCGGCCTCAATTGGGCTCGGTGTTAAGTTTTTTTTTAAGCCGCTTCCCGCTAGGAAGTTCACAACATGCCGCAGCGTCGGGAAGTCGTCGAGCGACATGTTCTCGTCGGCCTGCACGTCGAAGAACTCGGCCAGTTCGCCGAACAGTTGCGCCTTCTTGATGCTGTCGATGCCCAGATCGGCCTCGAGGTCGGCGTC
>CALFYT010000014.1 GCA_937952415.1 uncultured Planctomycetaceae bacterium
CGTATTCGCCAGTATCGATGCCGGGTTGGGGGTCAAGCTTGAGGTGGCACACGAACTGGGTGTGCCCACGATTCATCTCCATGCGCCGCAGGCGGCGACACGCACGAAAGAAAACGCCCGCGCGTTTCTCGACCGGCTGGCGGAGCTAGGCATTCGCATCTCGTGCGTATTCGGCGGGTTCGAGGGGGAAAGCTATGCCGACATTCCGACGGTTACCCGAACCGTCGGACTCGTGCCGCCCGAGACCCGCGCGGCGCGCACCGAGGAAATGAAGCAGATTGCCGACTTTGCGCGGCTTCTGGACGTTGACGTTGTGGCCCTGCACCTGTGCTATGTGCCCCACGATTCGTCGGACCCGATGTATGGCGACGTGCTGGCGGTCACCCGCGATCTGTGCGACCATTGCGCGAAGCAGGGCCAGGCTCTGCATCTGGAAACCGGCCAGGAGACGGCCGACGCGCTGGTGCAGTTCATCAGCGACGTCGAGCGCGAAAACCTCTTCGTGAACTTCGACCCGGCCAACATGATTTTGTATGGTTCCGGCGAGCCGATCGAGGCCCTTGAAAAAGTTGGCAAGTGGGTGCGCAGTGTTCATTGCAAGGACGGCAAGTGGGCCAAGCAGCCTGGTAAGGAGTGGGGCACTGAGGTCCCCCTCGGCGAAGGCGACGTTGGCATGGAACGTTACCTGCGCACGCTCGACAAGATCGGCTATCACGGCCCGCTCACAATCGAGCGCGAGATTCCGCAAGAACCCGAGCGGCAGAAGACCGAAATCGGCGGCGCGCTCGCGCTATTGCGCGATCTGAAGGCGAAGATCGGCTGATTCGAGTCGCCGTCGGTCGGCGGGCCGCACGGCCTGGAAAATTGGACGAAAAAGCGGCACGGCTCGCGAACCTCTCGGAACTTCGACTCAACTCGAGCCCATGACCGCGACTTCGCCGACCGCCTCGAAACACGCTTTCGCGTTCGTGTTCGTCACGGTGCTAATCGACACGATCGGCTATGGGATCATCCTTCCGGTGTTGCCGGCCCTGATCGTCGAGCTGACCGGCGACACGGTGAGCGAGGCTGCGTTGTCGGGCGGATGGCTGGCGTTCGCCTACGCGATCGCTCAGTTCTTGTTCGGACCTGTCGTCGGCAACCTGAGCGATCGGTTCGGTCGTCGCCCGGTGCTGCTGGTTTCGCTTACCGCGTTCGGAATCGATTATGCCGTGATGGGAGTAGCCCCAACTTTGGGCTGGCTGTTCCTGGGGCGGGTCGTCGCGGGTATGGCCGGCGCGTCGTACACCACGGCCAACGCCGCCGTGGCCGACATCAGTCCGCCCGAGAAACGGGCCCAAAACTTCGGACTGATGGGTGCTGCGTTCGGCATCGGGTTTATCTTGGGGCCGGCGATTGGCGGACTGTTGGGCGACTTCGGACCGCGGGCGCCCTTCTTCGCCGCGGCCGCGCTGGCGCTGGTCAACGTGGCCTATGGCTATTGGTTGTTGCCCGAGACGTTGCAGCCCGAATCCCGGCGTCCGTTTTCGTGGAGCCGCGCGAACACGATCGGCACGCTACTGCAAGTGCGCAAGTACCCTGCCGTGTTCGGACTCGCGGGAACGCTTTTCCTGTGGCAACTGGCCCACCAGGTTCTGCCCAACGTCTGGGCCTATTACACGAAGCTGAAGTTCGGTTGGACGGAAGGCGCAATCGGTTTGTCGCTGGCGTACGCCGGCGTGACGATGATCGTGGTGCAGGGCGGACTGACGCGCGTGATCATTCCCGCCTTGGGCGAAAAGCGGGCGGCGATGCTCGGGATCTGCGTCGCCATCGCCGGCTACTTGGGCTACGCTTTTTCGACTCACGGCTGGATGATTTACGCCTGCATGACGTTTGCGTCATTTATGGGTCTGGCCTATCCGTCGATGAACGGTCTGATGTCGCGACAAATCCCGCCAAACTCGCAGGGCGAACTCCAAGGCGGCGTCGCCAGCCTGTACAGCCTGACCGCCATTCTGGGCCCGCTGCTGATGACGCAATTGTTCCACTACTTCACGTCAAGCGACGCGCCGGTGTACTTTCCAGGGGCGGCGTTCGCGTTTGCGGCGCTGCTCACGGTCGTGTGCGCCGTGCTGTTTCTGTGGGCGGTGCGCGGCGTTGCGTTCGATCTCGTCGAAGTGCCGCTAGAAGCGTCCACGCTCGAGCGTGTCGATGCGCCAGAGCCCGTCACGGAGTAGCCGGCGCGGCGCGATTTCGCTGCTCAGTCTCGCGGGTCGGTAAACTTCTGGCCGCCCCGATGCGGCCGGGGTCGCAAGAGCCACAGCACGATGGCCAGCGGCACCGCGGCCAACAGCAACTTGGGCCAGCGCATGACGACAAGCAGACTGACCGCCAACACGCCGATCAGCCACGGCGGGACGCGTTGCAACTGTGGCAGCGCCAACCACAGGAACCCCAGGACGGCTCCAACCCGCAGACACACGCCCGAGACGGCGCTCTCCGTGTCGCCATGGGTCCATACGCCCAACACAATCAAGACAATCGCGGTCGCGCCGATCGCGTGACGTTGCATCGGTTCGTCGCCCTACAGCCGATCGAGCGTGTCGAACCAGCGGACCAACTGGGCGATTTCGTCCGGCGTCAGACTGCGCGCCTGCTCGCCGACGTCGAGAACCGTCACCGGATACTTGAGCGTTCGCAGTTGCTCGATTCCCCGTGAGACCGCCTCGCTCGTTTCCGTCTTGGTCGCCACGGTCGAAAAGATCGCCTGCGGCTTGAGCGGGTCGGTTTCCGGCGGACGGACCATGCGAGGCAGGGCCGTGTCGACTGCCGCGATCGCCCGCACTACGTCCTGCTGCGAAAACCCAAACACATAGGCCAGCGCCCCGCCGCCCTGATGCCCATACACGACGATTCGCGAGGGGTCGGTGTTGTAGTCGTCGCAAACCTTATCGAGCAGCCGGCGAACCATCCGCACGTCGGTCGGACGCCAGACGGCCCCGTCGGTCGATTGCGGCGCCAGCAGGATGAAATCGTGCGCGTCGCAGTGTGTTTGCCAGCGGGCCAGCAGTTCTTCGCGCTTGAACCCGCCCGGCGCGTGCAACCAAACGACGACGCCATGCGCAACGCGCGGATCGTAGCCGTCGGGCACATAGGCGAAGCATTCGTTGGCGATCTCCGGCACTTTGACGTCCACAACGCCCACCGGCGGCATGTCGCCCTCGGCCGGCGGCGTGCTGTCGCGCGCCGGCGGCAATTCGCCAGGCAGCGCCTCGGGAAGCCGGGCTAACTCGGCCTCCAACAGCAGCGTTTGCTCGCCGCGGCGAATCTCCAGCTTGACGGTCTCGCCCGGAGCCAGCGGCAGCAAAACCTCGCGCGCGGCGTCGACGTCGGCAACCTCGGTGCTGGCCAACGATTGGATTCGATCGCCTGGCTGGATTCCCGCGGCGGCGGCCGGACTACCGGCATAGACATAGCGAACGATTAGGCCCGGAGTTTCTGCGTCGCTGGCGAAGCGGCGCGGCAAGATTCCTAAGAACGGTGCTTCGTACGGCTCGATCTGGTCGACAAGTTCGACACGGCGATCGACCCGCGCGTCGCCGCGTTCGGCCACGACACGCACGGTGTCGCCGGCGTACTTGGGCCCCAGGGCGTGCTTCAGTTCGGCTGCTCTTGTGACGGGTTTCCCGTCGACTTCGACGATCTTGTCGCCCGCGCGGAAGCCGGCCTGATAGGCCGGCCCTTTCGCTCGCGCCATGGCAATGACCGCCGGGTTGCTGTACAGGTCCACCCCCGTGAGGCTCACACCCAACAGGCCGCTGTCCAGGTCGGCCCCGTCGACCAGTTTCGGCAACACGTGCAACACGTCTTCCAGCGGAATCGCGAATCCGATCCCCGAGTCGTACCACTCGACGCCGGCCACTTCGCCGGTGCCCGTCGGCGACATCGGTACGAGCACACCCAGCACTCGTCCGCGAATGTCACCCAGCGGCCCGCCGTAGTTGTTTGGCGAAACCTTGGCGTCGGTCTGCACGGCCTTGCCCCAAATTCGGTCCAGTGCGCTGATGATGCCCACCGAAACGTTGGGCCGCTCGGGCTCGAATGTGCGACCGACAGCCAGTGCCCACTGGCCGGGCCGCAGCTCCTGTTTAGGCGCGGCCTCGGGCACAGTTAACGGCTGGTCCACGTCGACCTTCAGCAGCACGAGCATGCGGCTGTTGTCCGTTGCCACCAGGCGGGCTGCGTGCCGTGATCCATCTTCGAGCGTTACCAGAATCGAATCCGGTTTTTGGACAAAGTTGAACGCGCTGGAGACGACATAGCCGTCGTCGGAGACGACCAGTCCGGTCGTCGGGCCGGTGCCAATCAGAACGCGCCCCACGCGCTCCAAACCGCCGACCGTCTCGATGCGCACCACCGACGGCGCGACGCGGGCCAGCGCTGCCTTGATGGCAGCCTCTTCCTTGGCGCGCAACGTGGCCTCGTCGGCAAAAGCGGCAACCCCGGCGAAGGCGCCGATGAACGCTGCGCCAAGAACAAGGCTGATACGCACCATGCAACGCATACTGATCATTCCGACTCCGATTCCGCGGCTTCGTTTGGCGCGACGACGACTTCGACCAACTCCTGACCGCGCATCACAACCAGGCGAATCTCCGTGTTGCGCTCGGTGCGTGCCAATTCCTCAACCAGGTTCTTGCACGAATGGATCAACCGGTCGCCGACGTACACGACTAGATCGTCGGGCCGGATGTCTGCTGCTTCGGCCAACGACTCGGATCGCACTTCGTCCACAAACGGCGGCGTGCGTTCCAACACGTCGGGCACCAGGACCAGCCCCAGCCACGCCACGTCGGCCGGATTGTCGGGCAGAGCCTCCGCGGGTACGTCGACGGCGCGCGGCGTCTTGCCTTCGAGAATCGCCTCGACGCTAGAGCGCAGCTCGCCAATGGGCACGGCGTAGTTGAGCCAGAGGTTGTTTTGGGCGTTGCGCAGTTCCTTGCCCAACATGCCGAGCAGTTCGCCGTTCTGATTGACCAGTGCACCGCCGGCGGCGCCGGGGTTATTGGTCATGGCGTCCATCACGTAGACTTCGCCGTGATATGGCGTCTCGAATGTGCCGCGCCGCGCGTCGAGCCGAGTCGTCACCGCGATCACGCCATGCTGCACACTGGCCGCTTCGTCACCGGTCGCCACGCCAAACAGGTTGCTGAACGCCAACACCCGCGTGCCTTCATCGGCCGGCACGCTGGCGGCCAGATCGAAATAGGACAAGTCTGCCGCGTCGATCTTCAGCACCGCCAACTCCAATCGCGGATCGAAGCTGACCAGCTTCGCCTCGAAGCGTCGCCCGTCGTCAATCGTGGCAGTAATGTAATCGGTATCGAGCACGTAGCTCCAAACGGTCAAGATGTGACCGTCGGCGGAAACGACAAAGCCGCTCTGGTATGGCTCCAGGCCGCGCACACCGCCGGCGCCGTAGATCTTTACGATCTTCGGCAGGACATCGTCGATCACCGGCGTCAACCGGTCGGCTGCTTGGGCACGCGCGCCCGTCACCGTGGCAATTGCGCAAGCGCCCAAAAGCGCCGCGGCCAGCACCGGCATGAATCTGCACCAGGATGGGTTCAAACGATCGCGCACGCTCATTCTTTCTCGTCTATGGATGCAAACGTATAACGTCGGCAGTCGACGATTTGATAGATCAAATCGCCATGGCGAATCTCGATGCGGCCTGGCAGCATGTGACCTTGCACCTCGCCGTAGTCGGCAAAGTAGAGCTCGCACGGGTCGACGTCATCTTCGGGATACATTTCCAGCAGGACAAGCTGGCCGTCGGCCGGATCAAAGTAGAAACGGCACTCAATGTCGTGGTACGCCCCGGCAAGCACGTCGGCCAAGCCGTCGACCCCCGGAACCGGCGCTGTCCCCCAATAGATCAACTCGTCGAATCCCTTGGGTCCCTTCGTCAGCAGGCGGCGCCACATGTTCAGCGAGAGGAGCAGGCCACCGCTGCCTGGTGGTTCGAGTTGACCGGCCATTTCGTCCTCGAACTCGATCCGCAGCTCGCCGCTTTCCAGGCCGATCGATGCCGAGGTGTCGGCGATCGTCAGCTTGATGATGCCGGCGGCAGCCGTCGTGCCCTCGATCGTCCATTCGCCGGAGAGCCCCTGATAGTCGCCCCGCGCGACCAACGCGTCCCAAACGCGATCGCGGTGGAGTTTGTTGAAGTAGTAGTTGACGTAGCCCGGCTTCGCTTCGTAATGCTGCTCGACGATTTCAGGCATGGGCGCCGCCTTGCCACGCGGCGGATGGCCCGGGATGGGCGTCGGGCGGCGCTTGGGCTGGCCGTCCGGACCTGGCTCGCCTGGCTTGGGATCCGGTTGGTCGGGCGGTTCGACCTTGGCGGGGCGCTGCAGCATGTCGGCCAATTCCGACTCGGCGTGCAACCCGCGCAAACGGACCAACACGTCCACCGTCTCGTCGCGGTGCCTAAACGTCATCGGCACGCGCCATCCCTTGGGGAAAATACCCAACGCATTCTTGAATGCATTGACGGTTTGCACGTCGCGATTGCCGAAGCGGAGCAGCTCGTCGCCGAAACGCAGCCCGCGCCGGTAGGCGTCCGACTCTTCGAGGATGTCGTCGACGACCACGCGACGGTCGGTGTCGCTGTAGACGCGGGCTCCGAGTGTCGCATGATCGACGACGCGCCCGCTCTTTAGGTGCCCCAGAAAGTTCTTGATCTGATTGATCGAAATGGCGTAGCCGACGCCTACGTTGACACGGCCTCGTTTTTCGAACGACCCACGACCGTTAATTCCGATCACACGGCCCTCGGCGTCGAACATCGGGCCGCCGGAATTGCCCGGATTGATCGCCGCGTCGGCTTGCAGGCAATCGGCATACTCCAGAATGGTTCCGGCCGGATACTGATACCGGTGAACGCCTGAGATAATGCCGTACGCCACGGTCGGCACGAAATCGGTCGCCAGCAGAAACGGGTTGCCGATCGTGAAGCACCAGTCGCCCACCTCGACACGATCACTGTCGGCCATTTCGGCGTAGGGAAAGTCGTCTCGCCCGAGCAGCTTGAGCAGGGCGACGTCCCCCGTCGGATCGATGCCGACGATCACCGCGTCGTAAAGTTTCCCGTCGGCCATGCCGCATTGCATGGCTTTGCCGGCTTCGTTGGTCACGTGAAAATTCGACAGGGCGTAGCCGTCTGGCGAGATGACCACTCCCGATCCGCCTCCTTGCCCGCCGCGTGCAAAGATAGCCACGGCGGTCCGGCTGGCCTGCTCGACGACGTCGGCCCGGGCTGCCTCGGCTTCGAGTACTTCCGGATCGACCTGTGCGCAGGCGGATGCGGCGTGCAATGCAACGGCCACCAGCATTGCCAGCCCGCGGGCCATCGTCCGGCTCGAGTATCGTTTCACGTATTTGTTCGATAGAGCTGTCATTTAGTAACCCGAGCGTCGCAAAGGTTCACGCGGTCGCCCACGTCCTGGTCGTCGCCAAAGTCGACCACGATTTCCAGTCGCCGCGCACCATCGAGCTCGAGTTCGAGCTCGCTGGCCGGATCGGTTCCGCGAACGGCGCCTTCCCACAGTGTCTTACCGTCGGCTGAGAGGCGCAGTACGGCGTTGCCCGTGGCGCGCACGCTTTCGTCGATACCCACCACCGCCCGAAAGAGCCGGAATTTGCCGGGCAAGCGATAGACGATCGTTGTACGACTTTGCAGCGCGAGCCCCTTGGCATATTGTCGTCCGTCGAGCCGCAGCGGAGCACTCTCAAATCCCGTGTCGCGTCGGTAGCCGTAATAGTCACCGAGCAACGACAGCGGCGGTTTTTGCCCAAAGAAGGGGACGTATTGCGCCGCTTCCGGATCCAAATCGCTGAGATACGCGATCTTGCCCATGGTGAAATCAATCCGCGTGACCTGTTCCAGCGGAACCGACACGAGCGTGCCCCCGGCCAACGTGGCGCGGATCGTTTCAGGTTCCGACAGCGTCGCGTCGACAACGGCCAATCGCGACTGGTCGCTCGTATGGATCATCCCGACCGGTTCGTTCGGATCGTCGGCAGCGGGGTGAAAGTAGACGAAGCCCTCGACCTTGGTGCGCTTCACTGGGATTTCGTCGCCATCGAGTTGGAAATTGCACACGTCGGGATCGACGTCGCCAACCACGCCGGCCAGGTAGTCCAACTGGTCATTCTTGCGAACAACCAGCAAGTCACCATCGGCACTGGTGCCAACGATGCCGTTCCACTGTTGATCCAATTGTTTGACGCTCTCGGTTGGCGGTCGCAAGCGCACCCAGGCGACGTCGCGCGTGGGCACTTCCAGTGAATCGCCGCCGCCCAACACCACCTTCGCCGTTTCGCCCGCCACGGTGTATTCGACCGCCGCGATACCCGAACCGTCGACCAGCTCGACCCAAAGCGCTGGCTTTCGTGCTGCGGGCGTGGTGCCCTCGCCGCGGGACAACGTGGCCAGCGAATCCAACGCGAAAGTCACGGGCCCGTCGTCCGTTTTTAGCACAGCCTTCTCGCCACTCAGTTCGACAAGTTGGCCCGCCGCCGTGCGGCCGTCGAGCGCTGTCGCCTGGAACGGACTAGCGCCCGTTGTCAGCGCGGCCATCAACAGGACGGTTTCGGTGAACAACATGTTGGCTCCCACTCGGCCGACTAACGCTCGCTGGCGTCGCTTCCCTCGCCAGCCAGCTTGCGGAAATACTGTTCGATCATGTCGCGGTAGTGCGCCGGAAACTCTTTGCTGATCTGTTGCAGCGCTTCGCGGCGTGCGCGCGGCGGCAGGTCGCCCCAGCCGCTTTGGTCGCCGATCGACTTGTCAGCAACCTGGCCGGGCCCCTTTTGCTCGATCGGCCGGCTGTCGGGCAGTGGCGTCGTTGGGCGAGCACCACCCGGCCCGTTCGACTGCGCCGCTGCGGCGGCCGCTGCCTGTTGCTGTTTTTCCATTTCCTCGATCAGCTTGTCGAGCGACGCGATTACGCCGTCTTCGACCTCGCGGACCTTGGTTCCCGATCTGCCCAGATCGAGGCGGCGTTCGATGTCTTCCATCCGCCGCGCGATGTGGTCGAGTGTCTCTTCCTTCAGTTCGCTCAGGTCGGCCTGCATCAGCCGCGCGACCGAAACGTAGCGTCGCGGCAGTTGAGGTTCGTTTTCCAGGAGGCGCTCGATGGCCTTCAGGCCGTCCTCGCTGTCGAGCAGCCGGTGGTGAACCACCGCTTGGTAGAAGAGCAACGCCGCCGGGTCGACGACGTCGGCCGGTTCGAGTTGCCCTAGTTGTTCTTGGGCCTCGTCATAGAGCCGCTCCTGAACGAGCCATCGCCCGTAAAGCAGTCGCAGGTTGTTTCGCGCGAACGGCTCCGTTTCGTCGGCGTCCAGCCAGGTCACGTCGGGCAGGGCAATCTTCACCCGTGGCTCTGAGCACACGTCGGCCAACTGCCTGGCACGCTCGTCTACGGCCGCCAGCGTGGCAACGGCCAGATCGAGCAAGTACGCCGAGTCTTCGTCGGCCTGTGCGCTTTCCCACATCGACGCGATCGAGGCGATTTGCTCGCGATCCGTCTCGTCCTGCGACTCGACCCACGTGATGGCCGCGGCGTGCACGTCTTCGACGGTTGGCACCGACCAGGTCGCCCGCTTGGCAAACGCTTCCTGGGGGCGCACGTCGGCAGCCTGTAGCACTTGGACCGCGCTCAGCACGCAGAACACCATCAGCGATCCGTGGCGAAGCCAGTTGGTCATCGATTCCTCCCAACCACGATGTCTCGCGTCACCTTATGAATCCGTTCTTCACGGTCTGCCAATTTGCGCAATGCTTCGAGCATTTCCGGCGTGTCCGCCTGGTCTTTTTCGGTCAGCTTGGCGTATTGCTGCGTGCGCTTGTTGACGCGCATCTGGAGCGCGCGAATCATTCGCAGTTCCGCCAACGCGTCGACCAGCGGCGGCTCTCCGCTGGCAACCTGGCCTTGGTTGGGCGGCTGACGCTGCTTGTCCTCGAGATCCTTTTGCGCCTTCTTTAGCGCCGAAATCATTTCCTCAAGCGCCGCAATGATGTCGGTCTCGATGGCTTGGGTCAGCTCGCCGACTTGTGTCTGCGCCAATCGGTCGACGACCTGCTGCATATCTTCGCGCATCTCGACGACGGCCTCGGGAAATGCCACCGCCGATCCTTCTTCTCGCAGCAAGACCAGGCACTTGTCGGCCGCTACGACGATCTCGGCCTCTTTGCGGCTCAGCCGGCCAGCCTCGATCTCGTCGTCGCGGTCGCGCTCGTCTTGTGGCACGCCGTCGACCCGTTTGGTGCCTTCATAGACCTCGACTTGCGCGTCAAGCATTTTGCGAAAGCGGCTCTCGAGCATGGCCAGCATGCGGGCCATCTCTTCTTCGCGCAACTGGCGAAGGATTTCCTCCAACTCCGCCTTGGCGCGTTCCAGTTCGCGAATTGCTTCGGCCTGTTTGTCCGCCGCGTCTTCACGCTGGGCTTGTTCGAGCTTATCTTGGGCCTCGCGCATCCGCTGCTCGGCTTGCTGCAATCGTTGTTGCGCCGGATTGTCCTGCTGCGGCGTTTCGCCGGGCTGTCCTTGTCCAGGGTTCTGCTCACCAGGCATGGGCGGCTGGTCTCCCGGCTTGCCGGGCGTGCCCTGCGAGGGTTGCTTGGAAGAGTCCTCGTTGTTCGGCTCGCCCGGTTCGCCCGACTCATTGGGTTGGTCAGACGGCTTCTCGTCGCCGCCCGATTCCTTGGGCTTGTCCGACGGCTTGTCGGATTTGTCGGACGGTTTGTTGGACTTGTCGGATTCCGACTCGGAGCCGGGCTTGCTCGATTCGTCCTGCTTGCCGGGTTCGCTCGAATCGCCCTCGGGCGAAGACTCATCCCCGCCGGACTGCGACGGGTCGCCCTCGTCCTGTTTCTCCAGCGCGCGGCGTTCCGTCTCGTCCTTGTGAATATCCTCGGCCAACTCGCCCGTCTTGTCCGACAGCTCGCCCTGCTCGTCGGCCAGCGGCTTGGCGTCGCCGCCGCGCGCCGTTCTTCCCTGGACCGACTTCTGCTCCTTGATGATTTTGTTGACCCGTTTGAGATACTGACGGATGCGTTCCTTCTCCGACGTGATCCGCTTCGATCGGTCCTCGCTGAGCAGTAGGTCGAGCCACTGTGCCAGATCGCGCTGCACGTCCCCCTGACCCTCGACGGCCAGCGCCAGCCGCTGTTGTTGGAGCAACTCGACTAATTTCTCGAATTGGGTGTCGACGTCACGCTGCTTGCTCTGCGCTACGGCGCGGCGGAGCAGGGCGGCGCGCTGGGGGTCGGTCGGGGCGGTCAGTTCCGCCATCCGCAACAGCAACTTCTCCAAATCGGAAAATCGCTGGCGGATCCGCTTTTGCCGATCGGGCAAGGGTTCGTTTTCGCCCGGCGCCGTTGACTTTTCGACTTCCGAGCCGTCTGGCGCGTTCGCTTCGGCCGGAGCCGCCGAATCGGCCGACTCGGCCATGAGCCGGCCGTTCAGACCGGCACAGGCCAGCAGCAGAATCCAAAGCCAGGTTCGTCGCATCGGTTGATCCTTCGGGCTAGGGCGGCGGTGCGCCGCGCCACCGTGGAACAATCTAGTTTATTCCAACAAGTCTCGCAGGCGTTGCTTCCGCTGATCCTTTGTATCCGTATTAATCTGCTCTTGCTCTTCGATGATGGCCCGAAGCATGTCTAAGACCTCGTTAAAAGTCTCTAACTCCAACATTTTATCAAGGACCTGGCTCATCTGGACCAGGATTGCGTCCATTTGAGCAACCGCCGCGGCGCGCGTTGTTTGCGCTGCCTGCGGATCGGACAGTTGGTCGATGAGCCGCTCGAGCTCTGCCTCCAGTACAGGAAACGGTCCTTCAACGATCTGCTTGAGGGGATCGGCCACACCTTCCTTCAAGCGAATTTTCAATTCTTCTGTGTCGACGCGGTTGTTGATCATTTCCGCGCGAATTTCCTCGAACGCCTCGGCCACCGCTAAGGTCTCGTGCGCGCTGCGTTCGACATTTTGTGCTACCCGCGTTACCGCGACGCGTTGTGGCAGAACCGGGTCGGCGCCGGCTTGAGCTGGAGCCGATGAGCTTGGCGTGGCAGGTTGCTCCGCGGGCGGTTCCGGCGTGGCCAACTCGGTCTCGGCCAGTCGATTCCGGGTGGCTGTAAACTCTTCGACGATCGTCTCGAACCTGCGCCGCAACATGAGTTCACGCGCCTCGAGCATCGAGCGAAGCTGCTCCGCCGACACCACGTCGAGCAAATAGCGCTGGCTCGAGCCCTCGTTGGCGCCCGATCCAAGCGTGCAGGCATCGGCGGCAAGCACGGCCACGTGCAACTTCTGCTTCGGTTGTAGCTGGAGCTCACCGATCTCCAACGCATCGGACACGTCGATCGCTTCTTGTTCTTTCGCCTCGACGGGGAAGGGACGCTTGCGAGGTACCGCGTCGTCGGCATGGTACTCAAACCAAATTCGAGCCACGCCATAGTCGTCGGTGATGGTGCCGGCGGCGGGCAATCGCGCCTCAGGCGTGACTGCCGTGCCAATGCCTTTGAGGCCCACGTCCACTTCCGGTGGCTCGTCGGATACGGCCGAGATGGCCAACCGCACCGACTCCAGGCTCTCGATGCCATCGGTGTCGAACAACGTGAACTGCAGCACCAGGTCGCCGGTGAGCGGCGGAATCCGATGCTCGAAGCGTTCGGCCGGCGCGCCGTTTTCGGCTGCCAGATCGATCCGCGTACGCCGTAGAGCGGCGTCGTCAGTGACGTCGTCGATCTGCGCGACCAGCAGCGGCTTGTTGGCTTCGGCCAGAATGGTCACTTCGGTTCCTTCCGGCAATTGCATCAAACCGGCGACCGGAAGATCACGCGGCACGCGGTTCATGTAGGCCGGATATTCGCAGTGCAGCGTCATCCGGCTGATCGTCGGACTCTCGACAACATCCAAGTAGTAGGGGCCCTCGCGGTCATCGCCACCAAAGACGTAAAACTCCAGCGGGGAGAGCACGCTGCGAAACGTATGTGAATAGGGTTGGAAGTCGGCCTCACCCGGCAAGACGGCACCCTCGCGGCTCATGTTCTCGCTACCGCGCGCGCCGTCATTCGTTTGATAGCGCACTTCGACCACCTCGGGCACGACGCGCTTCGGTGCCGCGTCTGCCTCCACTGCCAGCGTCCAGTCGGCCCCGCGCGCGATCTTGACGTGGCCGTCGTCGTCCAAGCCGCGCACGTACAGGTGCGTGGCCCTCGGCCAAAGCTCGCTGGAGAGCAACAGATTCCTTCGCGCCCACACCGCGGCCGAATTGGGTGCCGCCGCGACGAACAGCCCGACACTGCCGGCGAGCGCAAGCGCCAAGGTGACGTGGCGAACCAGGGTCGCGGCGTTCAGGACTTCGGTGACATTGATCCCCTCGGCATGCGCTTGGGCTCCGCGTCGGGTGTGACTGAGCATTTCCGCGCCAAAACCGGCGGCCAACTCAGGACGCTCGGCCATCTCGACCGCGGTCAACAACCCATCGTCGAACTGTGCGAACTTGCGTTCCAGCAGCAACGCCATATTGCGGTCGGCCAACCGGACAGCCAGCGGCACGAACAGAAAACGATACACGACGTAGCCGGTCGCCAGCGCCACCGCCATAAGGACCACGGCCCGCAGCAGGACCGGCAACTCGAACGTCCAATCGAGCGCCAGACTCGCCCAAAAGCCGGCCCCCAGCGCAACGACGATCCGCGCCATTCCATCGGTGCAGACGTAAGCACGGATGCGGCGACGCAATCGACCCAACAGCGATTCGATTGCTGGATCGTGGTCGGTCGGTGAGGGTTGCAGGGTGGTTGCCATGATTCTCAGTCGACGTTTCGGCGACGGTGCGCCGATCAGGCGAGCTTGACGAGCCTCCGGATCAGCCATTCCAAACAAAGGGCGCCGCAGATGACGCCCAGCAGAATCTGCATCCAACGAAACTCGAAGTCGCGGTCGGTGACGCCGGCCAGGTAGGTCGTTTCGGTGCGATCCCGCAGCCTGTTGACCAACGGCGGAACTCCGCCGCTGCCGAGGACCGATTCCGCTCCGACGTAGTACACTCCGCCCGTCTGCTTTGCGACCTCGCTGAGCAAGGCGTCGTTACGTTGGGGGTTTTCGCGCTCCAGATCGGGAACGCGCACCTGGATTCGCCGCGACAACTGCTCTTCTTCGCTATCGGGTACCGGCATCTCGAGGCGATAGGTGCCTTCCTTTAGCGCCGTGAACTGGCCGAAGTACATTCCCCGCCGTGCCGGATCGCGCGCCAGTTGCAATGCCTGGCTCGTGCTGTCCGGGTGAACGACCTGCAGGGTCACATTGGGCACGTCCAACGGCTCGAATCGAGCGTCGCTCAATTGCGCGCGCACCACGACGGTGTTGCCCAGCAAATACCGATCGCGGTCCACCAACAGCATGCCGCGACTGGACCCGAGCAGCAGTCGTCCCTGCGACACGTGACGGATCAGCTTGGTGTAGAACCGCTCGAAGTGGGCGTCGTCGAGTGCCCGTAAGCGCCAGATTTCGCCGCTGCCCAGGTAAAACACGCGTCCCGATCCGTAGAATTGACCGGCCATGTAGACTGGCTTGTCGTCGCCCGTGGCGGCTTCCGGATCCGAGTAGCGTCCGTAGACGGTCGCGCCCGGCTTCGGGCCGCGCACGTCGTAGTAACCATAGACACCGGGGAATTCCGACCAGACTTGCTGACTGGCCGGTGCGCTGTCGCCCAGCCAAACGAATTCGGCTTCAAGGCCCTCGCGCGTAAAGTCGATTGGCCACGGCGTGGTCGACCCAAAGCGCCCTTCGTCGAATAGGGTCAGCCTGCGATTGAACTCCACCGGGTAGAGCGCGCGAACCCGATCAAGTTTTGGATCCTGCACCCAACGGTCCATCTCGACCGGTCCGGCCACCACGATCAGGCCGCCGGCCTTCTCCGCGACCCAGCGTTCCAGTAAGTCGACGCTGCCCGAATCGAGTTCGGTCCAGTCGGGATCAAATGCCACGATGCAGTCGTACTCGAACAGTTCCTGCGGCGTGCTGGGAAGTTCCGAGAGGATCTGATTGGCGTCTTGCGAGACGGTGCCGATCGCCGATTGCAACCAAACGTCGACGACGGTCTGTTTGTCGCGGTGCAACAGGTTGCGCAGAAACACGTATTCGCGCGTGGGACCGCTGGCGATGAGCAGTACTTTGGTTTTTCGGTCGACGACTTCAACGTCGACTTCTTGTTGGTCGTCGTTCGAGTTCGTGTCGAGCGGCGGGGCCTTCACGCGCAGGCGGTACGTGCGGCGGCCGCCCTCGGAAGGCGTGATTTCGAACTTGACCGGCACGACCTCGCCCCGGCCGCCCAGCGTGACGCGCTCGGTCGCATCGATGCGGCCCTGCTCAATGGACTGGGTACCGGCGGCCCGCGACGTCAACTCGACAGTTACGGTTCGATCGGCCAAACCCTCGGCCTGGAGGTAACCCGTGATGTTGAATCGATCTCCGGGATAGGCCCGAGCCGGCGCCACCAAATCGCCCACGCGCACGTTAGCCGGTCGCCGCTCCGACCCGATGCCAACCGCAAAGACGGGGATCTTCGCATCGCGTGCCGCTGCCACCGCCGTCGACGGATCGACTCCCGCATTTTGTCCTCCATCAGTGAAGACGACCACGCCGGCCACCGGCGATGAACGCTCGTCCGCAATCACCCGGCGCAGCGATTGACCAAGTCGGGTTTCGGTGCCTTGTGGCTGAATCGCCTCGGGCCAATCATCGACCGCGGGCGATTGACCAGCGGGCTCGTCGCTCGACTCGTCGGAACGCGGCGCATCGGCGCCGGTTGTCGCATCGGGTGCCTCGGCGTCGCGTTTCGCAAAGTCGCTGGTGCGCGAAACGTCGGAATCGAAGCGAAGTAGCGTCACGTCGTGCTTCTCGCGCAGCGTGTCAATCAGCTTTCCCTCGTCGAGAACCGAGACAACCTGCTCGATACGATTCGGCTTTGCCGGGACGGCCGTCGAGGTTAAGTCGTGCAAACCCATGCTCAGGCTGGTATCGACCATTACCAACACGCGTGAATTGTGAACGACCTTGCGCTCGGTGCGTTTCTCGAGATTCAGGTAGAACACCAGACAGCCGACCAGGGCCACGACGCGCAACAATCCCAAGCCCACCGCCACAATCGGACGAGTCTCGACCGTGTCGCGCCGAATCATCCAAATGGCGTACGCTACGATGGCCGCACACGCGACTCCCAGCAGCAAATACTGCCAGCGTTCGGTGTAGCTTTGCAGTCGCGCCAACTCATAGGTCGTGCGCGTCGTCAGTTGGGCCAACAACAAGGAGGGCTGCATCATCAGTTGCCTGCCTCCTTCGCTGTCGGGTGATAGCTGCACACGTAGGCCAACGCTTGCTCGGCGAGCAAAACGACGATTAAGGCCAGCAGTAAGCTGGTGCTCAGGTTGAAACCGGCGAGCTGCTGTGGATTGAACGTAATTTGGGCCGCGTCGTGATATTCGTACCGCACCCCCTCCAGTCCACGGGCCAATTGTGGACCGGAAAGCTTCTTCAGATCGCCTTCTTGCGAGGCGACGTTAAACGCGAACCGCTGTGCCTCGCGCGTGCCGTCGGTGGCGGTCAGTTCGGCCTGATAGATGCCACTGGTCGACGTGTCACGCAGTTGAGCGCGGTGCCCCTCGGGCGTGGGTGTCGCGTCAAAGACGAACGACTCGGACGTGCCAGCCTCGCCGGGAACAACAAACCGTACCTGGGGCAAATACTTGCTCACATCCAAGGCAACATTCAGCGGCGTGCCCACCGGACGATCGGTGTCCGGGTAACGTGGCGACGACAAGTAGGACTGCATTTCTTGCATCGCCACGATGTAGCTTGGATTGTTACGGCCCCAATTGTTCCAACTGCCCAGCGCGGTTTCGACCGGCGCGGCCTTCGTCAGGATCGCGACGACGCGTCCCTGGCCGAGTTGTCGCTCGACGGCCAAGGGTGCCTTGTTGCGCAGCCGCGCGATCACGCGCGTCGACGAATCGGGCGACGGCGACCAACCTTCGGCAGCGGCGAAATAGCGCTGGATGGTGACCGTATTTAGAAAACTGTTGCGCTCGCCGGCAAAGACCGAGAAGATCGGATGGTCGGTCACCTCCAAGTCGGGCGCCTTCTCCAGCCGATCGACTACGAGTTCCGCCGGACCTTTGAGCGGCAACGGAAACAGCCCCTGGCCATCGCGGTAGAGCTGCTCGTTGATCAGCGGAGCGCGCGAGCGCTCGCCGAGAAAGATTCCCACACCGCCGCCGGCAGTTACGAACGCTTCAAGCGCGGCGACTTCGCTCGGCTCGAGCCGTTCGACGTTGAGTAGGTAGATCGTCGCGAAGCCGTCCAACGGCGCGTCGCGTAAAAAGCTGGGTGATTCGATCACCGGCCTGAGGCCGCTGGTCGTCTTTCCTCCCGGCGCTAGCGCCGTGGCCAGAAAAAAAGCATCCTGGGCTTCGGCGTCTCCGTCGATGATCAAAACGTCGACCGCGTCGGGCACGTCGACCACCAGCGTGCGCTTGTTGTCGGTCGGTACCGCATCGGTCGATACCCGGGCCACGATGTCATGCTGGCCGGCCGTGGTGAACAACACCGGAAACCGCCGAGTTGTCTGTCGACCCGAAGCTAGAGCATCGATCACAATCGCCGGCCGCGTCCGCCCGTCTTCTTCAAGCGAGACGGAAACCGAGTTGGCGTCGGTGGGACCGAAGTTGCGCACTGTCACGTCAACCAGCAGCGGCACGCCAGCGGCCCTGGTGCCCGTGGCGGGCCGCAAACCGACCACGGCCAGGTTCGAATGCACCGCGTCAACGCAATTGATCAGGTGCAGTTGGGTCCCGGCTGCGTCGAGCCGGTTGAGCGTCTTGCGCAGTGCGCCGGGCTCTTGCCATTGGTTGGCCCGGAAGTCGGAAACCAGGTAGACAATCCGCTCTTCGTCGTCCGGCTTGCCGGGCAACCGTTCGATCGCTTCGAGCGCGTCGCTCGGTTCGGCGGCGGTCTCAGAGACGGAAAGTGGGCCCAACACTCCCTCTAACTCGGACGAGAAGTTGGCGTCAAGCGGTTGTTCCAACATGTCCGGCTGCAGGCCGCGGGCCACGCCGGCTGCACGGGAAAACCGAATCACGCTGAACATCTGGGGGTTGTCCTGGTGGGCGGCTTGTGCGGCAAGGCGGGCCACCACGCGCTTTCCTTCTTCAAAGGCACTTGTGTCGGCCCAGCGATCCGCCATCGAGAAACTATCGTCCAACAACACGACGTGGTGCGTCCGCGTTCCGCCCAGGATCGAGGCCCAGCGGTTGAGCATCATGGGCTGGGCGACCATCAATACGATCGCGGCAATCGCCAGCATGCGTAGCAGGAGCAGGAGCAATTGCCGGAACAGAATGGACTTGCGATGCCGTTTCTGGCTGGCCAGCAAGAACTCCATGGCCGCCCAATGCACGCGCCGATGCCGCATCAGGTTGATCAGGTGGATCAAGATCGGCAAACCGACCAGCGGTAGCCCCCACCAGAGCAATGATTCGAACAAGAAGCTGGGCATACGTTTGGCTCGGCGTCTCTACACAATACGGCGGTGCCTGTGCGCCGCGACAATCTGCGTTGGTAATGCTACATACGTCTCAACGGCTCACTGACGTTGCGATTCTTTCCGATGGCTCAAGAACGCGGCCAACGCCGCGTCGAGCGCGTCGCTCGTGCGGACAAGCCGATAATCGATGCCGATGCGGGCACAACCGCGACGTACTTCGGCCAGGTAACTCTCCAGCGCCTCAAGGTATCCGGCCCGTAGCGCTCGCGGATTACAACTGAGGTGTTGGTCGAGTTCCAGTCCCTCGAATCGGGTCGGACCGTTGAACGAGAAGTCGAGCTCGTCATCGTCCATCACATGAAACACGACCACTTCGTGGCCGTATTGGCGCAGCAGCCGCAAGCCTTTGAGCAGCCCCGGCCGCTCAACCAACAGATCCGACACGAGCACCATCAGGCCGCGGCGCGGATAGGTCTCGGCCGCACTGGCGAGGATGGATTGGATGTCGGTCTTTTCGTCGGGCTCGCTGGAGGCGAGCGCTTGAACGATCGACCCCAGGTGCGTGCGCTTGGTCCGCTGCGGCACTTTGGCACGAATCTCCGAATCGAACGCGACGCAACCCACGGCGTCTTGTTGGCGGAGCAGCAGGTACGCCAAGCAGGCGGCGACCGTGCAACCGTATTCGTATTTGTTTAGCGCGCCGGCACCGTAGCGCATGCTGCCCGACACGTCGACCAGCAGCGTCGCCCGGAGATTCGTGTCTTCTTCGAATTGCTTGACGTAGTATCGATCCTGCTTGGCCCACACCTTCCAATCGATGTGGCGCAACTCGTCGCCGCGCGTGTACTCGCGATGCTGGAGGAATTCGACCGACTGCCCGAAGTACGGGCTGCGGTGAATCCCGGCCAGAAAGCCCTCCACGATGTGGCGAGCGCGCAGATCGAGACGCGAGATGCGGCCGATCGCCTCAGGATGCAAAAATCTTTTGGAATCGGGCATCGCTCGTCAATTCGTCTTCTTTTGCCGGAGTGACCGCGAGCAGCTTGTCGATTACGTCGTCGCTGGTGACGCCGTCGCTCTCGGCCGAAAAATTGACCACGAGCCGATGCCGCAGCACGGGCTTGGCCAGCGCCTGAATGTCGTCGGTCGACACGTGAGTGCGACCGTGCAACAGGGCACGAGCCTTGGCTCCCAAGATCAAGAACTGCACGGCGCGCGGTCCGGCACCCCAGCTCAGTTGATCGTCCACGAAGTCGGGCACGCCTGGCTCGCCCACGCGAGTTTGCCGCACCAGCGACAGCACGTAGCGAATCACGTGGTCAGAGATTGGAACCTCGCGCACGATCCGTTGCAGCGTGAGGATCTCGTCGGCCGTGAGTACCGCCTCGACCCGATCGTCAATCGTCGTCGTGGTGCGCCGGGCAATCTCCAGCTCTTCGTTGAAGCTGGGATATTGCACGAACACTTTGAACATGAACCGGTCCTGCTGCGCTTCGGGCAGTGGATAGGTGCCCTCCTGCTCGATCGGGTTTTGCGTGGCCAGCACAAAGAACGGATCCGATAGTTTGTGGCGCACGCGCCCCACGGTGACCTGCCGCTCTTGCATGGCCTCGAGCAGCGCGGCCTGCGTCTTGGGCGGCGTGCGATTGACCTCGTCGGCCAGTACCACGTTGGAGAACAACGGGCCTTCGAGAAAGCGGAATTCGCGGCCGCCGGTCGAACGGTTCTCTTCGATGATCTCTGTGCCGGTGATGTCGGCCGGCATCAAGTCGGGCGTGAACTGAATGCGGCTGAACGAAAGGTTCAGCGTCCGGGCCAACGTGCTGATCATCAGCGTCTTGGCCAAACCGGGCACGCCCTCCAGCAGGCAATGTCCGCGACTGAACAGCGAGATCAATAGCTCCTCGATGACCTGGTCTTGGCCGACGATCACGTGGGACAACTCCGCCATGATCTTTTCGCGGGCTTCGCCCAACTTGCTAATGGCGGCCGAATCGGTGGAAGGCGATGCATTTTCAGACATCTGAGGTTTCCTGTTCGCGTGATCGATCTTGTGGCGGAGGGTGTTCGTTGTGAGGCGGGCGGCCAGCGGAAGGAGCTGCCGACACCCGCGACATCGAATCGCGGGCCCTATCGTTGATAAATGGGCAGCGCGCCGTTCTCTAGTTGCAGCATGGTCAGGTTGACGGCGGTAGTGTAAATCGGACCGATATAGCCCTGGTTCCAGACCACGAACCTACCGTTTTCCGTGGCTTCTCCGGCGAGCTTGGCGTAGAGCTTGTCGCGGTAGTTGTCCCACTGATCCCCGCCCTCGCGGTAGATCACCTGCGCGTAGTAGTAGTGGGCGTAGTGCCAGTGTCCAAAGCCCTGATTGGAAATGTCGCCCAGGTTGCGTTTGCAATAGGCTTGGAGCTTGGGAACGTACTTGCTGTCGTACTCGCCGGCGTTGAACAGACAGGCGATCGCCGCGGCGGTGATGGCCGGCCGGCCGCCACCGCCCTTAGAACTGTATTGTACTCCGCCGTCGGGCAGGGTGCATTTTCGGATGTACTCGACGGCGGCGTCGATGATCTCCTTGGGCACCGGGATGCCCGCGTTGCGACAGCCACGCAAGCCCTGAACCTGGGTAATCGTCGTCGAGCCTTCATCAAAATCGCTACCGTCTTTCGCACTGACATATCCCCAACCACCGGCCGCCGTCTGCGCCTGGCCGGTGAAGACGACGGCTCGGGTCAGCACGTCGATCAGTTCGCGACGGCGACTGTCGTCCTCCTCTTCGCCGAGCACCTGCGACAGGAAGAGCATCGAGTAGCCATGTCCGTAGGTATACCGGTCGTCGCGCCCGGGATCGCCAATCAAGCCGTTCGACCGGCTGCGCGAGACAAGATAGTCGACCGCCATGCGAATGTTTTTCGAGTACTTGCCCTGCGTGGTGGTCGATCCTTCGCCCAACAGCGCGATGCCGGCCAGTGCCGTCATGGCCGTCGGATACCGGCCTTCGTTGGCGCTCCAATGACCCAAGCGCGACTGCGTGCTGGCGACCCAATCCAGTCCGCGCGACACGATCTGGTCGATGCGCGGATCACGCGGTCCGCCCCGCGCCGACGGCACATTGCCTGCGACGACGAGCACGGCCATCGCCACGACGGACGCGAATCGTACTTTGGTCGAATGCATTGCGCGGTTCCTGGACAACTACTCGACTGGTTCGTCAGGCGCCGGTTCGTTCGGCTCTTCGTCCGCGGTGTCTGGCACCGAGTCCGATGCACCGTCCACTGGCTCGTTTGTCAGCGTCAACTCGATCACCTTCGGCGGCAGGGCCAACGTAACGGTGTCGCTGGTGGGATCGCCGCTGAGTTCCAAACCGGCAAGCATGGTCGTGGGCAACGCGTCATTCTGAAAAACAACCTTGCCGGACCGTTTGTCAATGCACAGCACCGACGTGTTGGCCTCGCGCCGACCCGAGCTGCGCCTGCGTTGGACCTGCCGCACGAAAACCAACAGCGGCAACCGGCTGGGCTGATTGGTGACCAGATCGTATTGCGGCACCGGCGTCGGCGCTGCCCAGGCCCTTTCGCCGGTCGAGGCGTCGAATGCGTAAACCCGGCCATTCACCCGAGGATAGCCGGCCGTGCTTGCCGCAGGGTGCACGTCGCTTGACGTTTCCAATCGCGCCGCCGAATTGGTGATCAGCAGATACTGGCCGTCAGAGCGCAGCAGATGGATCCCGATCAGCGACTTTTCCGGTTCGAGCCGCTCGCGAATTAGAGGCTTTCCGTCTGCCAGTTCGATGAGCGTGAATTGGCCGTCCGGCTGGAGCACGGCAACCGCTTGTTGATCGACCATCGCCGCCTTGGAGCCATTGGCAAACTCAAACGACCAAAGCGTCCGATCGTCCCACGGGTCTTGCAACGAGATTCGCTGCTGCCCGCCCTTCGGCTGCCAGCAGAGGACACGGCGCCCGATTGTCAACATGCGCTGTTCGAACGGCACGATCTTCCGTGTACCGAGTTGCTCGCCGGTGGCCGCGCGCAGCACGAGTGTTTCCTCGTCGCCGGCAGGCGCCACGAACAGCAGTTCGTCGTCGCCGAACAGTTGGTTGCCCAGACCCACGTTCTTGCGCACCCAAACGGTCCGTCCGGTCAATGGGTCGACGCAATGCAGGTCGCGCAATCGCTGAAAGAATACGCCCTTGTCCGTCACGGGCCCGATGTTGCCGTATCGACGGCCGTAGGTGTCTTCTGGCACGTGGCGTGTTCCGCCCCACGGTACCGCCACGGGGCGCGAGTAAATGCCTTGGCCGGTCTGATAGCCGCCGACCCGATCGCCCAACTCTTCGACCCATTGGATCCGGCTGGGTTCCTGCGGCCCGCCGCGCATCGTGTCGATCGCGATGACGCGGTTGCTCATCGAGAGCACGAGCAAACCCCCGTTGACGCTGACGTAGCTCAGCGGCGGCGCGTTGTAGACGTTGAAGCGGTTCATCGAAACGGGTTGCGACCGCCGTTCGTAAATCGGAATGCGGAATCGGCGTCGCCCGTACCCGTCGCTCCCGACCAGAACTTGCGTCTGCAAATCGAGCGAAACGGTCAGGTCGGAAAAAAACGGATCGGCCGGTCCGACGATGTCGAGATCCGCCGAGCGCGGCGCATTGTGCGTCCGCGGCCGGGGCGCAACCGTGCTCTGGCGAACCGAGACTTTGCCGCTGGGCCACTGTGCATCGTCGTCCAGCGCCGAGCGAACGGGACTTTCGCCGGCCAATGCGTCGACAATTTGCTTGCCGGTGGTCCCGTCCGGACCCGCAACATCCGCGAGTTGGTCGCCCAATTGCTGGTAGTACACGGCCGCCAGGTCGTGCCGGTCGGCTTGTTCGAGCAGTGCGACCAGGTGCTTCCGCACGGCAACGGCCTCGGCTGGCCAGGCACTTGCGTCGATCTGCCGGACGTGCGATTCACATTCCAGCAGATCGTCGGAGCCAAGCCGTGCGACCAACGCAACCCGGGCAGCCACTGTGTTTGGATTGGTCCCAAAAACGTCGATGAACTTTCGCAGCGCGTCGGTCGAGTCGGCGTCGAGCGCCGCCCGCATTCGCGCCACGATGCTCGAGTCGATTTGATCGCGTTGCTCGGTGGTGGCCGTTTCGCGAAGTATGTCCAGTTGCGCGCTGATCCACCGCCCGCGCTGCACTGACAACGAGTCATCGATCTCGTCCAGTGCCAACGGCGCGTCTTCGTCGATCAGCGCCAGATATGCCTCGAATGCCGGCAGGATCTCGCCTGATGCCTGCAAACCCGCGGCGAGAACGCGCAAGAAGACCAAGCGGTGCTCACGGCGCTCGATCAGCGACTCGATCTCCTCGACGCTGTCGCGGTGCGCTTCGAAATCAACCCGCAGCCCTTCGAGCAACACCTGCACGAGCCGCTCGCGCGAAGTGTCTTTTGATTCAAGCTTGTACGCGCGGCGCAACAGTTCGGTGGCCTCGTCCAGCGAACCGGCATCGAGCTTCACGGCGGCCAGCGACGTCAGCGCCTCGGGATCGTCAGGGTGATCGGCCAACCGCTCGCGGATGTTCCGCGTTAGCGCGTCGAGTTGGTAATAGGCGTCGACGTGCTCGACACTCTGTGAGACGACCGTGTCCTCGTAGCAAATCAGGTTGCCGGGCACGCTGCCGTTTCGCGAGCGAGCCCGCTCCAGGATCTGCCCCGTGCCCAGCTCGACTTTGGCGACTTCCGCCGTACTCAGCGGCAGGTAGTAGTGCTCGCCCGAGTAAAACCCGCGCCCGCTGGGCATGCTGCCGTCGGGCAATGCCAACTTGGGCCAGGCCGGTTGACCGTCGGCCAGGCTCAGCGCCGTAATCTCGTCGCGGCCCACGAGGATCGCGCTTCCCTCGTGTACGCAAGCCACGTAGATGCCGTTCTCCCGATCGCGCTTCCAGATTTCTTCGCCGGTCGTCAGATCCAAGCAGTAGATCTGATCGGACTCGATCGGCGTGACGAGCACACGCCGGTCGGCGATCGTGATCGAACCGTCGATCCAGTGCTCGTTTTCGTGCCGTTCCGAGCCGGGGTAGCCACCGAAACGTTGAACGTTTCGCCCTCGCTGCTCTTGTTGAAATCGCGGATACTGATAACCCCACAGCAGCGAACGGGTCGTTAGGTCGATTGCCACGACCGCGCCGGCCGACGTCGGACAAACGAGCACGCCGTTGGCGAAACTCGGCGTGGCCCCCGCATTGCGACGGTACGAATCCTGTGTCACGGGCGGGTCGACCACGGCGATTTGCTGCGACCAGGTCAACTTACCCGTCCCAGGATCCAATACCACCAGCCGGATCTCTTGGCCTTTGAATTCCGCCAGCGCGAACAACTCGCCCAGCAGCGGCAGCGGCGGACCTAAAAAGAACGCTTCGGCCAATTCCGGCTCGTCACCGCCGTCGATGCCGCCGACTTCCCATTTGAGTTTGCCTTGCGTGCGCAGCTCGCGCGCCGCCAGGCGGTTCGTGCTGCGCGAGTTGACCATCACGCGACGGCCATTGGGTAACACGGTCGTCAAAGGGCTGCCGGTAACGCCCAGCCCCAGGTCTTCGACGTAGTAGACGTTGTCACCATCGCTGGACAGCGTGCCGTAGACGGAATCTTCCCACATCCGCTGATCGAGGCCCGAGAGAACCTGCACGCTGCGTCCCGGCTGTGGTGAACTACCCACCTCGAGAAACTGATTGAGCGACCCATCCGTCTCGGCATACCGCCAAACCAGCTTGCCCGTTTCCAGGTCGATGGCCTGCAAGGCGAACGCGGTGCGCATGATCACAACGTCGTCGATGGCCAAGGGATGGAAACTGGGAATGGCAACGATCTCTTGGCTCAGATAGTCTTGCCGCACCTTGTTCACGAACTTTTCGACCTGTCGGTCGTCGCACGTGCGCTGCCGCCATCGAACGTTCAATAGCGGGCGACTTCCCTCGCTGCGTGCATTGCGACTTGCGTCGCCGCGAAACAGGGCCCATTGTTCGGCGGCACCACGGCCAGGCGATTGCAGCGGGCCAAACGTATCGCGCATCCACACCACAGCGTCGGCGTCGTCTTCAAATAATCGGACCGACTTGCCGGCGACGTCGACTCTGGCCCCGGGGTTCTGCCGCTTCAATCGCAGCAGGGCGGACTTTGCCTGATCCGGATTGCCGGCCCGCAGCCAACTCGTGGCCAACGACAACGACAACACCGGCTCTAGCCGGTCGCGGGCAGCGCGCGTTTCTACCAATCGCTGGAAGCAGAGCGCAGCGGCAACTGGCCTGTCGTGATCCAAATGATGGCGGCCCAACAGAAACGTCGCGTCTTGTCCGGCCTCGGTGTAAAAGAATTGTCGGGCAACGTCGGCAAGTTCCGCCGCGCTGCCACGCTCGACCGCTTGGCGGAGCAACTGAGCGGCGCGGGCGCCGTATTGCAATTCGTACGACTCGCGTCCGTCACTGGGCAGCGTGGCGATCAATCGGCCGGCTTCCGCTTTGAGACTGCGAAAGACCGGCACGGTTGGTTCCGGCTTGAAGAAGAAGTCCTCGGAATCCTCCAGCAGTGCGCCCAATAACCGCACGCCCTCGCCAAAGCGACGCTGGCGGATCATGTCTTCGGCCATTTCCAAACGACGCTTGGCCGAGCGGTCCGGCGGCAGGAACACACCCTCCATCACGAGGCTGTCGTCGTCGCCGCCGCGCCCGACGATCAGTCCACGACCCGGTCGGTTTTGGGCCAAACGGGGGTTCGGCCCCTGGTTGGGCACCACGACCTGGGCAAGCATCGTCGAGGACCAAATGCAGGCAACTGCCAGCCCGGTTGCCACCGCCAAGCGACTCGACCGTTTGGGTCGCTGCATCGGAATTCCCCTTACCGTGGGCTGCCGGCGGCTAAAGATGTCGGCGAAGTCCGTCCACCACGATGAATTGAACACGGCGTTGCCGCAGCAGTACCGGCACGAGGGTGGGCCATTTCGTGCCGCGCGGGGCACCGTCTGACTGTGAGGGCATCTGGTACTTTCGACGCCCGATTTGGTGCCCATGGTTCCCTACCATCCCTTGGGCTCGACGTGTCAAATCCATTAAACTCCATGATACCGACGAAGCTGGCTACTCGCAAGTACTGGCCAGTGCGCAAGTTAAACCGCGTTCGCGGGGCGTTAGGGTATGCTTCCTGGAATAGCTGCTGCTTGGTCCACCGAGGGCGGTATGCCCGTGCATCGCTGGCCAGCAGGTCACTCAGCGCAACGTCCCAATACCCCGACCGTGCCACACCGCTAGTCGGATGCATCTTCCCCCCGAAAGCGCGCCACCGACCAACCGACTGGCGAGCGCGGCACGCGAGCTCATGGCGTCACGCGCATCCAAGGCCCCCGAAGACGCGACGGCTCGAACGCCGCGGAATCCCCCTTTTTCCGTGATTTCAGGGGTTTTGTGGCTTGCAATTTTGGTCGTGTCGTCTTTAATCATCCCGTCCGTTTGATCGCGGAACTAGCAAACATCTCCCCAAAGCAACCCACAAGGAGGGTCATGAACTATGGCGAAAGCCGCAACTGCTGCGAAGAAAGCACCGTCGAAATCGGAGATCCTGAACAACATGGCCGAGGCGACCGGCCTGACCAAGAAGCAGGTGGCCTCCGTGCTTGACGCGCTTTCTGCCGAGATCAAGAAATCGCTGTCGTCGCGTGGCCCGGGCGTGTTCGCCATTCCGGGTCTAGTGAAGGTCGAGAAGAAGAAGGTTCCGGCGCGACCCGCACAAAAGAACGTGCCCAACCCGTTTAAGCCGGGTGAGTTCATGGATCGGGCTGCTAAGCCGGCCAGCGTGAAGGTGAAGGTCCGAGCGCTGAAGAACCTGAAGGACATGGTCTGACATCGCGCGCCTCACAGGCTCGCTGCGTTACGCCGCCGAGCGTGGCGATCGCAAGCAGCCCGCGAAGGATGCCCGCTGAGGTCGGCCAGTCGAATTGTAAACATCGGCCGCTCGGCCAGAAGTGACTTGCACTGCCCAAATCGGCGACAGTGCCAAGCGTTTCTGGACGGGCGGCCTGTTTGTTGCGCCTGTGCAAAGGCGCACTACTGTCGTGGGCGCGCCGAAAAAGAGAATCGGCAGATCTGCGCGCAGCAGCGGAATTTCGACCAGCGTCCCGCCGACATCACGTCAGAAGTCGTACCAGATGCCGAATCCGGCGTTCTGCTCGTACGTGTTGAAGAATTCGTACTGCGGGCTCTGGCCGTTGAAGTACTGCACGCCGATTCGGAACGTGTGCATCGCCGCTCCGCCGCGCCATTGCCACCCAGTTTGCAGAACGAAGAAGCCGCCGTAGTCGACTTCTTCGCGCAAGTTGCCGTACACGGCGAAGAACGGCGCTCCGTGGCGAACCGCTGGGCTGTAGTCGACTCCGAACTGGAACTCGCCCGGTCTGGATCCACCGCCAATTCCGACCGCGTAGTCGAACTCGGCGAACAGGCGGAGGTTTTCGGAGTAGTAGTACCCCACGGCAAACATGATCGCGTCGCGCACGTAGTTGATCCGCGGCACCGTCGGGTTCAGGATCATGAACTCGTCGCCCAAGTGCGAACTGATGTGGTAGTAGCCCGTCTTGAACTGCCACGGTCCGCTCGCGTACACGACCGGAACACCGATTCGATAATCCGTTGAAACCAGCGGCGTGCTCTTCAACTCCGGCTGCAAGCGGGGCTGAGCCGCCCCTTCGAGCTGCACTTCGAATCCTTCGGGCCGATAGGCCGTCGTCGTACCGTAGCGCAACAGAGAAAATCGCGCGCCGAGATCCGCGTCCCAGATCGAGCCGAAGCCGCTCTGGTTCGCGATCTTCAAACCGAATCGGGGCTCCTTGATCCCCGCCAGGTACGAGCGCCAGACGAGTCCCTCGGGCAAGAATTGCCAAACCCAAGGCAGCCCGGCACTCGGCGTGTCCCACGGATCGGACCGCGCCGGAAACATTGACGCCGGGTAAATCGGATCAACAACCGGCGGCTGTGCCGAACCCGGATCACCGTAAAACGGCTGCGAGTTCATCGCCGGCCCGTTCAGCGGATCGAACATCGGCGACGAGCCGCCCGGCGCGGAGTTCGTCGCCCCGGATTGTGGCCGCGGTGTATTGCGATAGTCGGGCGCAGGCACGTCGGGAGGCGGTGGTGCAGGCAGCGGCTCGATCAATTGGGCCAAGGCGATTGCCGGCGCCGCGCCGATGGCCAGTGCGACCAAACACACGCGCAGCGTGAGAGCCAGGCTTTGGAGGGGATCGCGTCCAAGCATCGACAAACGGGGGAGTGCAAGCGAAGGGGGGATGGGCCGAACGGGGGTGTCGGCTCGGTCGTCGCGCGAAGCGTCGCCACACCGATTATCGGCACACACGGCAAAGCGTCCGCAGGTGCGCCATCGCGTTTCTCTGCAAATATCCGCAGCGAGGCATAGGATGCGCAAAGTTGTCCGGTGATGACGCGCAAACCTGCTGCTAGCGCGACGGTCGACCGGCCGCCGCGTCGGGCTACGCGACGCGATGCCTGCCCGAGCCAACTCACCAGGTTCAAGATGCTCTGCAGCCACCAGGGTCGCGGTGCGCGGCACGAACCGGACAACCGACAAGGTTTAACACTCGGGACGCTATCAGCACATTGGATCGCGATCCGCAGCGGTCCGTCGAGTGGCGCTTCAATACCTGCCCGTAGCCACAAGCCGGTGAATCGGCCAAGCGGGGCTGGCCAGCGGGCACGTTACAAGCAATCTGCTGCGTGGCGCGTTACATTGTCCATTTGGCGGCCCACGCGAAGCGAGCCGGAGCGCCGCAAGCGTTGGCCCGCCAGATTCCATGAGCACGGAAGCCCTGCGTTAGGAATTCGTACTGACAGCGTCTGGGGAGAATGCGTCATGGCGGTTTTTCAACGGATTCTGTGCCCGGTCGATTTCAGCGAACCGTCGACCAAGGCCTTGCTGTTTGCCGAACGGTTGGTGCGCGAAACGTCGGCCGAGATCATCCTGCTGCACGCCTTTGACGTGCCTGCCGGCTACGACGCCGAGGGACTGCAGGAGCCGGCCGAGCCTGGTGTGAAGGCCCAGTTGGAGCGAATCAAGCCGATGCACCCCGAGATCAAGGTGCGCCGCGCGCTACAAGCCGGACCGGCTGGCGAGGTAATTTGCTGGTTCGCCGAAGACCAGCACTGCGATCTGATCGTGATGGGGACGCACGGCCGCAGCGGGCTTCGGCACATGCTCTTGGGCAGCGTTGCCGAGCACGTCATACGGCACGCCCATTGCCCAGTGCTTGTGGTGCGCGACCCGCCCTCCGACGAACCGCCGCCAGAAAAGCCAAAGGTTTTGCCACTCCCGCCTCCGCAGTGGATGTAGCCGGGCGCTGCCGGCTTCCTGCCGCGCCGATTGCGCGATCGCGTGTGCGGTGCCGGCTGACAGCACGGCGTCGCCCCAAGCTACAATGCAACGTAGCCCTGTCGCCGCACGAATCGCGGCGCCGTCTGCTGTTGCGTGCCGGCAGCCAACCATCACAATGGTGCGATTCGTGCCAGTCCCCGGTGCCGAGTTTGCCTGTCGACGGTCTTACTTGCGATGACGAACCACGAGCCGCCGCCCGCCGAAAATGAAGCACCAACCGCGCCGGTCGCGCCCCGTGGCACGACCGATTCAAGCGACTCCTGCGCAACGACCGACGAAATGCCATCCTCGCCCGACGGGCTGTCGGCATTCGATGCGAACGACGTGGACGTTGATGCGGTGGACGACGGATTCGAAGACACGTTTCGGGCTTCGCATCCTTGGCTGTGGCTGGCAACGCTTGTCGGCCCGTTCGTGACCACCGTCGCACTTCTCGGAGCTGTCTACGTCCACGATCCGGAGCACTTTCGCAATTTGCTGGCCGCGGCGGTGGGCACGTTCTTTTTCTTGGGGCGATTCGTCATACTGCTAGGCGAAGGCAACGACCGGCAAGCGCCCCTATTCTACGCTTGGGAGTTGATGGCCATGGTCCTGTACATGGATCTGGTTGTTGCCATCCTGCTCTCGTTCCACTTGTCGTTGCTGTACAAGCTGCCCCGCCTGGGTGCGCGGCTTCACGCGTTGGAAGAAGACGGACGCTTCGTCCTGGCCGAGAATCCCTGGATGCGGCATGCCACTTTTCTGGGCGTGGTCGTCTTCGTCACCTTTCCGTTGGCCGCCACCGGAAGCATTGGCGGCTCGATCTTCGGTCGCCTGCTGGGCATGTCGCGCGTGCGGACGCTAGTCGGAGTGGCCACCGGCAGCATCTTGGGCTGCGCCGTCATGTACTTCGGCGCGACGTTCATTAACCGGCTGTTTGACGGCTATCCGATCGCCAAGTACGTCGGCGGCGGAGCGTTCCTGCTGGTGTTCATCTGGGTACTCAACGCCCGATATCGCAGCCTCAAGGCTCGTCGACAGACCATGCCGCCCAGCGATGGCCGGACGGGAGCCCCAAGCGTCCGCGGCGAAAAACCGCCTGCCTAGCGATACGCGCTGGCTGAACGGCCATTTCCACGCGCAGCAGGCCGGATTGGTTGCGTTTGGCGCGAATATTGCAACTTTGCCGACTCGGGAGCGGACCGCCGCGCCCCGACGGGTCCTCGGCGTGCTACCAGCCGGCGGCGCGCAACGAAGTGGGACCTAGGTTTTCCATGAACAGCCGATCGAGCCGCGCCAAGATGAAGGCGGCGTGCGGCAGCACCGCCAACCAACGGGAGTACGGAAAAATGACGGTTACGCTGGAAACGCTTGAACTGAACGTCGAGCAGTATCGCAACACGAAGGACGCTGTCCGACGCATGGCTCATTCCAAATGGATCGAAGCCGGCCGGCCGGACGGCGATAAGGAAGAATACTGGCTTGAGGCCGAACGCGAGTGGATCGAGCGTTGCTATGTGCCGGATCGCTCAGTTTTTGGTCGACGCAACGCGGTGCGATCGCGCGTCTAGCGGCCGCGGCTCGAGTCCTCATTAGCGATCAACGGCCATGGACGGCACTGCGGGCCAAGGCGTGCGATTGCCACGAGCGCGGTGTGCCGATCGTGGCAGGCGCCGCCAAGTGATACATACCGCACACTTCTTCGTCGGCCCGTCGCTTCGCTCGGCGTGAGCAACCACGTTCGTCGAGCGCGCCACCGTCGTTCGCGCTTTCTTGCGCGAAAAACCCGCAACCTCTCCGTTGCAAATCCAACATCGACTTCGTTACGCTTACGTAGCCAACGCAGCGGTCGTTACGGCGCGGCCGTGCAGGGTTTCTTCGAGCTTAAGCAAGACAAGTCGCATGAATCGATCGTCGTTGACGCCAGCGGCCCGCACGGGGGCCGCGTTGCAGTGCGTCGCCGCCATGATGGCAATTGGGCTGCTCGCAACCGGGGTCGGCTGCCAACGTCACGTGCCGGTGCAATTCGTTTCCTCCGACCAAGTCACGCAGCTCGAGCCGGAGTTGCAGGAATCGATTCGAGTTGAGTTGGCGAAGTTCTGTGGCACGCCCACCAATCCCAAGCTCTTGGGCGGAACCGAGGCCGAGCAAGATTTGCTGCCGCTGGGCCAACAGGTGTACCAGCAGCGGTGCCAAGCATGTCACGGAACCTCGGGCGACGGGGTCGGACCCGCAGCCGAGTTTTTGACGCCTCGGCCCCGCGACTATCGGCGTGGGATCTTCAAGTTCACCTCGACCACCTACGGCAGCAAGCCGCGGCGCGAGGATCTCATCCGCACCCTGCAGCGCGGTATTCCAGGCACTTCGATGCCGTCTTTCGCGCGACTGCCCAAACGGGAACTTGAGGCCGTCGTCGACTACGTGCTGGCGTTGACGCATCGGGGCGAACTCGAACAGCTTCTGGCGGCGCACGCTTCGGACGAAGGCGAATTGGACGAAGAAACGGCGGAACAATTGGCCAACATCGTGGCCCGACGATGGAAAGATGCCGAGCGCGACGTCGTCGAACCGGAAACAAAGATGCCGCCCATGTCCGCCGAGTCGATCGCACGCGGCGCCGAGATCTTTCAAAAGCGCGAATGCTTCAAGTGCCATGGTCGAAACGGCCGCGGCGGATTGGCCGGCGGTATCGAGGTCGGCCTAGATTCCTGGGGCCAGAAGACGGCGGCCGCCGACCTGACCTCGGGCATGTTGCACGGCGGACAGCGCCCTGTGGACGTCTACCGCAGAGTCTATACCGGCATCAACGGAACTCCGATGCCCGGCTTCAAGGATGCGTTTGCCGAGCAGCCAGACGACGTCTGGCACCTGACGCACTACATCCTGGATCTGGCCGATCAGCGGCGTCGCGGCGTACGGTTCGAGCCGGTCACGGACCGCGCGCCGGACACCGTCGAAGGAGAACCGGCCAGTGACTCACCATCCTCGGCTGCCGAGAAGTCGTCATGAGCACTAGCGACCAACATCAGAAGTTGGAAGAGCTTCGCGCTCGCGTGCGCCAGCTCGAGTCGGAAATCGCCTCCGGGTCTGGCGCGGCCGAGCCGTGGCAGGCTCGCGAATACTATCTGGCGTACCATGCCACGTCCGGGTTCCTGTTGGGCGGCGTTGCCGCGATGACCAGCCTGTTGTTCAACGTCGTTGGCTCGCTCATCTTTGAAAAACAGCCGCTCGAACTGATTCGTGTATATCTGACTTTTCCGATGGGCGCCAAAGCACTCGACTACAACGCGGTGGACAACGGACTGATTCTGGCCATCGGATGCTGCCTGTATCTGGGAACGGGCATGCTCTATGGCATGCTGTTTCAAGTCGTTCTCGAGCGGTTCACGGCGAATTCGTCGTTCGTGACGCGCTTTGTCGTAGTAAGCGTCTTGGCGATTGCGGTTTGGCTGGTGAACTTCTACGGCATCCTCTCCTGGTTGCAGCCGCTGCTATTCGGTGGCCGGTGGATCGTCGATCAGATTCCCTGGTGGGTGGCCGCGCTGACTCACTTGGTTTTCGGATGGACGATGCTGTTGGTCTTCCCGCTGGGCCGCTACACGCCTTATCGTTTGGAGACGGACACTCAATGATCGACACGCAAGCAGTGCCTCCCGACGCCGCGCGCCACGAAGACCTCGTCGACGATCCGATCGTCGTGGCCTACTTCCTGGCCGCGTTGTGCTTTCTGTTCGTCTCGATGTTGGCCGGCCTGCTGATGGCGCTGCAACTGGTCAGTTGGAATCCGTTGCAAGGCATCGAGCTGCTGTCGCCCGGCAGGTGGCGGATGGTGCATACGAATGCGGTGGCCTATGGATTCTTGGCTAATGCGTTCTTGGGCGCGCTGCATTGGGCGATACCGCGATTGACGATGCGACCAGTGCTAGACCGCCGATTGAGCTGGTTTATCTTCGTGGCCTGGCAAGTCGTGGTCGGCTGCACCGCGCTCGGCATTGTCGTCGGGCCGACGCTTCAGGCCATGTCGCCGGCCTGGGAGCAGTTGCCGTTTTCGTTCGGGGCCCAGGGAGTCGAATGGGGCGAAACGCCCACCTGGATCGATCCGCTGGCCCTGGCCGGATTGCTGTTGGTCGGAATCAACTTCATGGCGCCGATCTCGCGTGCCAAGGGCCCCCTCTACGTCGCCTCGTGGTACTTCATGGCGGCGTTCGTGTGGACCTTTCTGACGTACGCGATGGGCAATTTCCTGCCCCAGTACTGGCTGACCGGAACCAGCGCCGGCGCAGTCGGCGGACTGTTCATCCACGACCTGGTCGGCCTATTCGTCACGCCGCTTGGTTGGGGACTGATGTACTATTTCGTCCCGATCATGCTCCGCAAGCCGATCTGGAGCCACGGACTGTCGCTGGTCGGCTTCTGGGGACTGGCATTCTTCTATCCACTTAACGGCATTCACCACTTCCTGTACACGCCGATTCCGATGTTCCTGCAACGTGGGGCGATTATCGCCACGATCGCTGTGGAGATGGTCGTTTTTACCGTGATTGTGAACTTCTTCGGCACGATTTGGGGCTCGGGCCGCCAACTGATAACTAACCTGCCGATCCGCTGGTTCTATACCGGCATGGTCCTGTACGGACTGACCTGCTTGCAATGCGCGTTGCAAACCACGCTCACGTTTCAGGCCGTGATCCACTTCAGCGACTGGGTCGTCGGGCACGCCCACCTCGTGATGTTCGGCGTGTTCAGCCTATGGCTGCTGGGGATCATGACGTATCTCTTTCCACGGCTCTGGCGCACCGAGTGGTACAGCCGCGATTTGTGCGAATGGCATTTTTGGCTGTCGGCGGTGGGCGTGTTCGTGATGTTTGCCGATTTGACGCTGGCCGGTTTGTTTCAAGGGTACTACTGGGGCTCGCTGCGGCCGTGGGACGTTTCAGTCGACGGTTCGGTGCCGTTTTGGATGGTGCGCGTGTTTGCCGGGCTGGCGATGTTCGCCGGACAGCTTTGCTTCGCCTACAACTTGTATCGCACTTGGAAGGCCGCGCGTCTGGGGCCCGCGCCCAGTGCGGCCAAACCGGCACCGGTGCCGCAGGCTTCGTGAGCCCCAATGGATCCATGACGCGAGGAAGACTCCGCGATGTTCGAAAGTAAATCGGGTGTGCTGCTAGTTGCCGGGCTTGGCTTTTTCGTCTTCGCGTTCTTGTCGAACGGGCTGGTGCCCGCGCTCATGTATCGCGATCTGCCCGAGAAGTCGGTCGAGGAACTTGCCGCCGACAACAGCAACCTGATGTATCAGTTTGAGGACTTGAGCTACCGCTATCCGGAACAGTTCGCCAAATACTACGGCGTACCGTCCGACGAAACGTTGGCCGAAGCGCTGCGCCTGGGCCGGCGAACTTACGTTGCCGAGGGCTGCTGGCACTGCCACAGCCAGTTCGTGCGGCCCGTCGCGCGCGAGGACGAGCGGTGGGGCCCCGTTTCGCGAACTGACGAGTATCAAAACGTCTTGCAGCGGCCGGTCATGTTCGGCACGCGGCGCGTCGGCCCCGATCTGAGCCGCGAAGGCGGCCGGCACGGAAATGACTGGCACGCGGCGCACTTCTTCCAGCCGACGCTGGTTTCCGCCGGATCGCCGATGCCGGAGCATCCTTGGTTTTTCGACGGCTCGCCCGATCTACCCAATCGCCGCGGGATAGCAATCATCACCTACGTCCAATGGCTCGGCTCGTGGCTTGAGAGCTATCCCTACTACGAAGACTATGAACCCATCGAGCTGCCCGACGACGACGAGTAGTCGGCAACCGTGAGCGAATCAATTCTTGCAAAGACAAGACCAGCGACGGTGTTACAAATGACTGCCAATGACCGGGCACAACGCCGCATGCGGCGCATCATGTGGGTGATGGCGATTGGAATCCTGGTGCCCAGCCTGTACGGCTTTGGGACCAAGTTTCTGGAGTTCATCGCGCTGTACCGTGGCGACGTGGAAGGGGCGTTCGCGATTAGCCCGATCTTGAACTACCTGTTGGCCAGCCTGGGCTTTCTGTGCTTGTTTCTTTGGGCCGTGTTGCACGGGATGTTTCGCGATGTCGAGCAGCCGAAGTACACGATGCTCGAAAACGAGCAGCGGCTCGACACCGAGGCGCCCTGGCGACCCGAGATTGGAATGCAGTACCCGGCCGGTCATCGCTTGCGGATGCCGCGTCTAGGCAGATCGACCGACCCCAACCGATTCAGGGAATTCTATGAGCACGACGGATGATCCGCTCGCCGAGGAATCGACGGCGCAAGCCGAACACAAGTTTCATCACTACACCGGAAACCGCATTCCATGGTATGTGCGATTGGTGTGGATTCTGTTTTGGGTCTTTGCCGTGGTCTACACGCTGCAATACCTGTTCCCCGAGCTCCGTGTCGAGCTGACCGCGCCACCATGAGCCAATCCGCGGCACGCCCTGCCAGCGCGGCACGCACAGCGACGGCAAGAACGCTGCCGCGCGATCCCGCGACAGCTTGCGCGTATTGCCACTTGCCGGTGCCGGACTCCGCGAACCAGGCGGATGTGCCCGCGTATTGCTGCTTTGGCTGCCGGCTGGCTGCCGAAATCACCGGTCAAACCGGGGCGCAAGGGGCTGTTCATTGGACGCTGGCCCGGCTCGGGTTGGCGATCTTCCTGTCGATTAACGTGATGATGTTCACGATGGCCCTCTGGACGCAGGACGTGAACAGCGCCGCGGGGGCCGCTTCTAACCCGCTGGCCACGACGCTGGCCGAGTTGTTTCGCTACTTGTGCCTGGTGCTGAGTCTGCCGGTGTTGTTTCTGCTGGGCGGGCCGATTCTCGAAAGCGCGCTGGCCGATTGGCGCCGCGGCGGGGCCGATCTGCTCATCGTCGTCGGCGTTGCGTCTGCCTACGTCTATTCGGCCGTTTCCGTTTTTCGGGGTACCGGCCACGTGTACTTCGAGGTTGGCTGTGGCGTGCTCGTGATGGTCACGCTTGGCCGTTGGCTCGAGGCAAACGGCAAGCTGCGAACCACCGAAGCGCTCGATGCGCTCGAGAAGCTCTTGCCCGAGACCGTGCGTGTTCGACAA
Organism: uncultured Planctomycetaceae bacterium; assembly: GCA_937952415.1. Classification (GTDB taxonomy): domain Bacteria; phylum Planctomycetota; class Planctomycetia; order Pirellulales; family PALSA-1355; genus CALFYT01. The sequence continues at coordinate 37,084 of CALFYT010000014.1, forward strand.
CCGGACGGACGCGAAACAATCATTGCCATTGGCGATGTGCAGCTTGGTGACTTGCTGCACGTCGTACCGGGCGAGCGGATACCAACTGACGGGCGCTTGCTGACCGGCTGCTCAGCGGTGGACGAGCACATGCTGACTGGCGAAAGCCGGCCCGCGTCCAGGCAGCCAGGCGACATCCTGCTGGGCGGTAGCCTGAACCTGGACGGTAACCTAACCATGGCCGTCACCGCATTGGCGGGCGAAAGCTCGCTGGCGCGCGTCGTCGAGCTGGTCCGCCGCGCGCGCCAAACGAATGGGCGGTTCCAACGCGCGGCTGATCGTGTGGCGCGTTGTTTCTTGCCGGTCGTGATCTCTATTGTTGGTCTGACGTTTGCGATTCACATCGCGTGC
>CALFYT010000015.1 GCA_937952415.1 uncultured Planctomycetaceae bacterium
CGGATTGCGCCACGCGCAGCCGCACCCAAGGAGAACATCATGACACGCCCGTCGAACAATCGCTGGACTGTCCTATTGGTCATGGTGGCGTGCGCCGCCACGTTGGCATTCGCCCGCATCGCGGCCACGGGCCAGAGCATGACGGCGGCCGGCAAGGCGTTTGTCGACACGCTCTCCGATTCCCAGCGTGCCCAAACCATCCTGCCGTACGATTCAGAAAAACGCACCGACTGGCACTACATCCCCAAGCCAAGCCGAAAGGGCCTGCAAATCAAGGAGATGAGCGCTGCCCAGCGCAAGGCGGCGCACGCCCTGCTCGCCAGCGCGCTCAGCGCGGTCGGCTATTCCAAAGCGACCAAGATCATGGAACTGGAATCAGTCTTAGACGCTCTCGAGAAGAATCGCGAGAACCGATTGCTCCGTGATCCCGAGCGGTATTACTTCACTTTGTTTGGCGATCCCAAGGACGACGGCCGATGGGGCCTGAGCGTCGAAGGGCATCATCTCTCGCTGAATTTCGTCGTCGACAGGGAGCAAGTCGTCTCCTCGACGCCGACATTTTTTGGTGCCAATCCGGGCGTCCTACGCGACGACTATGGTCCCGGGTTTCCCAAGGGCCTGCGCGTGCTGGCCGACGAGGAACAGTTGGCGTTCGACTTGCTCGCGGCGCTTTCCGACGAACAACGAGCCATTGCCGTGATTGCGCCCAAAGCACCGCGCGACATCCGCGATGCGGGCAAGGCGGCTCCGCCCGAGGCGTTGTCCGCAGGACTGGCCGCCAGCGAAATGTCGGAATCGCAGGTTGACCTGCTGCGAAAGTTGATCGATGCCTATGTTGGCAATCTGCCGGCCGACGTGGCCGCCGAACGACTCTCGGCCATCGAGCGTGAAGGGGTCGACGGAATCCGCTTTGCCTGGGCCGGTTCCGACAAGCCGGATGTTGGCCACCATTATCACGTTCAGGGCGAGACGTTTCTGATCGAGTTCAACAACACGCAGCCGGACTCCGCCGGTAATCTTGCGAATCATATTCACGCCGTGTGGCACGATCGGTCCGGCAATTTCGCGATTCCGGCGGACGAGTAGCGGCACGACTCCGACGCGGATTGTGCAAATTTGTGGACTGCGCTGCCGCGGTAACGGCGAGCTGTTGCCGGCCTTCGTCAGCGAAACGCGTAACTGGTGTTCCGCCAGGAACTCGACTCCGTGGCCGAACCGCGTATTGATTGGAATTCCCTGCTTACACAGCAGACACTCCGACCCTTTCCACATGGGCGGGCGCTCAAACTCGAGCAGATAAATGAAGTCGGGCCACCCGAGGGAATCCGGCGAGCGTGGCGATTTTGACACGGCGTCGACAGGGGATTAGTCTACCTGGCGTGTCACGTACCCGGAGAACGCTCATGAACATGAGGTAGTCCCATGTTTCCGCGCATCACGGCGCTCGGTCTGCTGCTTGCCGCGACGTCGGCAACGCTTCTTGTCCCGCCGGCAACGGCCGACGACTTCATGCCGCCCTCCTGGAATCGAGCTGATCCATTCGCCGTAACGGCCGAGTGGGAGTTCTTTACCTCGGCCAACCCGCTGGCTCCCGACGGCCCATTAACCAACGTGGGCGTCAAAGGCAGTGGCACGGCGCCGAGTGGTTCGTTCGCGCATTTGACGGGCCCGATTGGCCATATTCCGCACGACGGGGACGGGGCCTGGGTTTCGTCGTTGCCCTCGTTCGACGTTCACATCGAGTTGGACAACATCGTCGACACGGAACCGGTGAAGCACCTCTGGTTGCAGTTGACGCATAACCCGGGCAACATCATCTCGATCGATACCCTGGGAACGGCCAACGCGCTTGCGACCGGCGCGGTTCCCGACTTTCCAGTCATTACGCCTATCGATTCAACGCACACCCTGGTCACGTGGAACCTGTTTCCGAATCCGCCGTGGGAACAATTCAACTTCACGGTGACACAGGGTGGGCTCGACCTTCCGTTGCTTGACCAGATCGTGTTGGACACGATCTCGGTGCCCGAGCCATCGAGCATCGTCCTAGCCGTAATCGGTCTGGCTATCGTTAGCCTTTGCGTTCGGCGGCGCCGGCGCTAATCGAAACCAACAAGATGCGCTTGGCCGCATGCCGATCGTGCAAAGCGGGGACAACAGGCGCGTCGTTGCGGCAATGGGTGGTGCAAAGCAGCATCCGGCCGCTCGAAGTCCGCCCGCGGGCGCATTACGATGTGGTCCCGATGCGCTGGGATTCCCGTCTATAGCGCCACTTCTCCGATCAACTCGGCGAGCGCCGCGTCGACCGCGTCGTCCGACCCGGAGGTCAGGTCATCCGGCTCGTCGTCGTCCGAGGCCAATTCCATGATTGGCGGCGAGAGGTAGATGACAACGGTGTCCACCGCAACGAGGTGCGCCGTCGCGTGCGGCGCGTCGGTCATTGCCGGAGTCGACAATTCTGACTGGTCGACTTCGATCCCTGGCAGCACGAACAGTGGCACGTCGGCCGCGTCGTCTTCATTTGCCAACGTGACAACCAAACCGCCAATCGACGCATCGTTGGTGTGCGACTGCGCCTCGGCCGAAAGCGGGAGCGGAGCGCCCGGTGGATACGGCCACGGAGCGTACGGAATCGGCGACTTGACCTTGATATCTGTCGTAAAGACGTACGGCATGCCGGGAATCGCGCTGGGATAGGTCAGCTCGATCAAATAGGCCGTGGCGCCGCTGGCGGGCGTCGGCAAATTGGCGGAGTAACGCCCGCCCCCCTGATCGACCAAAACCGAACTGGTCCAATTCAAGAACGGAGTGGCCAGCCGGCGAAAGTCGCGGGCGACGTGATTCGTGGCTTTCCAAAGCTTGACCACCGTCGGCGTATCGGTCGAGAGAACCTCGATGGTGCCGTCCGGCCCGACGGTCCAGGTAAATTCCGGCATGGCGCGATCGTTGAGTACCGCGTCCATGAACGTGATTGTGCTCGCCCCGACTCCCTCATCCAATCCGTGGCCGGTGTTTGGGAAGTAACGCATGTAGTTCGTGTCGCCCGGCAGATCGTCGAAGTAGAACTGCGACGAATCGGACACGAAGAATTCGTCGCCGGCTGAGTTGAGCACCAATTTCGGGATCTCGAACCGTCCGTTATTGAAGTAACGGTACGGATCGATAATGCGCGAGAGCAACTGGGCCTCGGGCGTTTGGAATCGCTCGAAAATGCCCAGATCGGTGTAATCGTGCACCGCCAGCGAAAAGTCGCCCAGGAACTGCACATGGTGAACCATCTGCGGTCCCTGGTTAGGGTTGTCAAACACACCCGGGATGATTGCACGCACACGATCGTCAACCGCCGCGGTCAGCCAAGTCGTCCAGCCGCGCTTCGAGTAGCCGGTGACGAAAAAGTCATTGATCGCCGCACCGGGGGACACGGTGGGCACAAAGGCTTCGAGCGTGTCCATGGCGCGGACGGCGCTTTTGACCATCGGCAACAGCAACGGCCAGGTTTCGTTGCCCGGTTGGCCAATGTTGCGCATGTACTTGTCGAGCGTGTAGGCGATGATCTCGTCTTCGGTGCGCAGGTTGCCAGGCCCTTCGTCGAAGAAATAGACCTCTTCGTTGGGCACAACTTTTAGTTCCACGGTGGCCGTGCGGTTGGCCAGTGCCGCGCCAAGCAACACAGCATCTTCTGGATCCACCGCGGGATCGAATCCGATGGGTGCTGACGACGCGTTGTTCCCGCCGCCGATATACAGTAGCGCGGAGTCTCGCAGAGGTCCGTCCGGCACAACGACCCGCATCCAGTGGTCCCATACCGGGTCGTTGACGTCGTTGATGCGCCAAGTCTGGCTAGTCATCTGCAACACGTAGTACCTGAAGCCCGGTCCGTTGAACTGGTACACTTGCGACCATTGATACGATGCGTCTGGCGCGTTGACGTAGTTGGCCAACGCGTTGGACGTTTGCGTATCGACGATCATCGGCATCGATTCACTCGAACTGAGAACACCGTCGGTGTTCCTCAGTCGTGCGCGCATGCTGATCGAATAGGGCCCGCCGGGACCGTTGGGCGGCAGTGCGGGACCCAACTCGAACTCGGAAAGTCCGTCGAAAACGCTCGAGGTGTAGTAGGCAACTTCGTCGCCCGCGTAGATCCCATCGTTGTTTAAGTCCACGTCCACGTGGACCGGCGTACCGTCGGGCACACGCTCATCGCCCCCGGTGATGACCTTCATTCGAGGCGTCAGATCGATCGTAAACGGCATCAACGTGTCGAGCGTGACGTCGGTGGGGCCGAACAACAGCCCATTGATGACCCGCACAACGTCGACGGGTGACAGCATGTTGTCGCCGTTGGTGTCGTAATAATATTCCGGTGCACCCGCAGGAGGTGCCAATGCCCCGGAACCCACCAGCAGCATGCGATTGATCAAGACGAGCGCGTCGGCAGGCGTTAGCCGACTGTTATTGTCGGTGTCTAGTGGGAACGCGTCGTTATGCCACGGCGCGGCCGCACTGAGCACTTGGCGCTCTTCCAACGACTCAAGGGTAAGGCGCCTGGTACGTACGGATGCCTGCCACGTACTTCTCGTGCCTGCTGGCTTCATGGCGCTATCGCTGTGCCGTATGAGGGGAGGATCGGCCCCGTCAACCCGATGGTCGCGGGGGACGTGGGACTTCGCGCACCTGCAACCGCGCGAATCCTGAATAGGATAATGTGGCGAGCGGCCGAAAGCCAGATTTCGCGCTTTATTTTCGCCGGTTGGGTCGTTCCAACTGGCTCCGCGGACAGCACTTCGGGCCGGCCGTGCGATAGGGCGCCAAAACGGCTGCCTCAACGTAAGAGGGCAGATTTCGCGGGGTGAGGGCAGCCGCGCAAAGGCTCTCACCCAACTTCTGCGATGCTAAGACGTGCGATCGTCCGCACAAACTAAGAGAGCATGTGCGCGGTAGGACTGGCTCACTGACGTTCCACGTCGCGGTCCAAAGCGGCCTCCGCCTCGCGGAAGACCCGCTTGCCATGATCGACGACGTTGCGAGCGTCTTCGCGGACCTGGCCACGGTTGATTTCAATCGTAATTGATTCGTCGGTGCGGCGAAGTTGGATGGCTCCGGTAATGATCAACCCAATGACGGCCAGCGCGCCCAGGAATAAGAAGAGTCGGGTCATGTCGTGTGTCCTTGCGATAGACCGGTTGCATCCACGATTGCGAAAACGTTTCCGCGAGAATTGACTCCCGCAGAGCGCGGGGCGAAGTGTAGGAAGACCCAGCCAGCCGGTCAACCGCAATCAGCCACGTGCCAGCATGCTTCCCCGGCACATAGCGCAGCCAGGAAGGATGGCATTTGGCTCGAGAATTCCGGCGGAATGCGCTCTGGGCCCGCTCCGGCCGATCGGCGACAGGTTTGCGCTCGCGCTATGCCGACGAAGGGCGCCCGCGCGGGACTTGTTGACCGCCGCTCGTCTAGCTCCGCGGGCCGCGCCGGGGGAACGAAACACCCCGGTCGCGCATACGTGCCGTCATCATGCGGAAGTACTCGGAGCGTCGCGCCCGGCTATCGGGGCTGCGGCGATCGAGCCGTGAATTGCGACGGTCAACATTCGCATTACTGCCGTCTGCGCTTCTGCCGTACGATTGCGTACGTGGCCGTCCGCCACGACCGCGGTCGCCGCGGCCGCGCCTCTCGCGGCCACGATCTCCGTTGGCCTCGCGACGTTTCCGCCACTCTTCCATGCGGTCAATTTGGCGATCAAGCTCGGCAATTTGCTCCTCGGGGGTCAGATCGAAGAACTCCTTCATGCGTTTGGCTTCGCGCTCTTCCCACCGGCCGCGCATCTCGTCGCGAAACTGTTCTCGCTGCTCGTCAGTGAGCTTCTCGGTTTCTTCACGCATTTGGCGATAATGGTCGCGCCGCTGGTCCCAACTCATGTCTTCCATCTCTTCGGCCATGCTGCGAACCTTGGCCATTTGCGGATCCTCGCGCGACCACATGGCCCACGAGACCGTTGCCGTGAGCAGGATCAACAATAACGCGACCAGGATCGTTCGTTTCTTGCGGTCGGGCGTTGCGTTGCGATGGGACTTGGCGTGAGTTGGCATGGCAGGTTCGTTGTGCCTGTGTGGAAGGTAGGTGGTAAGAAAGCCGACTCAGGGTGCCTCGGCGTGTCCGTCGGCAAACAAAATACATCGACGTCCCGCGGAACCCTCGGGTCCGTGGAAATTATCATAGTCATGGGCCAAGAATGTCGTGCTGAGCTTCTCGCCGCGGCTGGCACCGTTTCCTTCGACCTCTTGCCGAGTCAAACCGCGATAGTATCCGTGCTCAGATACGAAATCCACCAATTTTCGCTGTGAGTCGTATTCGTAACTCTGCTGCTCGCGCTCGAAATATCGCAAGTCGGGCGGTTCGTCCAAGAGGACGTCCGACGGGCAATTGAACGCGCCGAGTGACTCTTCGATATACGGCGCCAGGACTTCGCGCAACGTCAGGAAGCGCGGCACTCCGGTGACTTGCGCCGTCTTATCGCACACGCTGGGCATTGCACACAAAACCGGATACTTGCCCCGCGACCCCTGCACGTCCAAATAGCTCTCCATCGCGATGCCGATTTGGTGCAGATTCGACAGGCATTGGGACCGTCGCGCCGATCCTCGGGCATACTGCACGGCCGGCAGTAGCAATCCGACCATCATGCCGATGATCGCCATCACGACCAGCAGCTCGACAAGCGTGAAGCCCCGAGCGTTTCGTTGCCCCGGATTTGGCACGGCCAAACCTCAAGTAGAAACATGTGGATTTAGTGGCTGCGGCCCCGCTCCTTGCTCCAATGCATATTGATCCCCGCAGGGACCGTGTAGGTTTCGTTTCGTCCGGCAGATTCGTCTACATTAGGTCCGTTAGTATGCCGTCTGGCTGCTCGAAGTGCCGTTTTTGGGGCATTCGCGAGGCTGCTGGCATCGATATTCCGTCGGTCGTGCTCGAAAATGCCAACAATGACAGCCTTTTTAGTTGCCATCGACTGGGGGACCACGCACTTTCGGCTACGGCTGGTCGATGCCGACCGGTCCGACATGGTTGCCGAAGTTGCCACCGACGAAGGGACTGCCTCGCTGGCAAATGCTCGGACGATGCCAGAACGTGGCAAAGCGTTTCGCGAAGTCGTACAGCGAGCACTCGACGCGCTCGGCGACGCCCTGCGGCAATGTGCGAAGCCGCCGCCGGTGCTCGTTTCCGGAATGGCCAGCTCGTCGATCGGTTGGCAGGAACTTCCCTACGGCGACGTGCCCTGGTCGCTCGACGGCCGCGACATGATCACGCGCGAACTCGACCCGGTGCGATCGCAGGCCGGCACGCACCGCGTGATCTTACTCTCCGGCGTACGAACGCGGGACGACGTGTTGCGCGGAGAAGAGACTCAATTGCTCGGCTTGTTTCAGTTGCCCAGGTTCGGACCGCTATCCCAGCGATGCGTCGTTGTCTTGCCGGGTACGCACTCGAAGCATCTGCACGTCGCCGACGGCGCGCTGGCCGACTTTCGGACGTTCATGACGGGCGAATTGTTCGACATCATGAGCTGCCAAAGTATCCTGCGCCATTCGGTTGGTGCGGTCGAGTCCAACGCCCTTGGGCCAAACTCCAAAGACGCGTTCTTGGCTGGCGTACGCATCGCGGCCGAACTGCCGCTTGCGTCCGCGTTATTCCGTGTTCGCACGAACCAACTTCTGCACGGTTCGTCTTCGGAAGAAAGCCGGTCGCGACTGAGCGGCATCCTGATCGGTGGCGAACTGGGCAGCCTCTACGGCGCGCTAGGTGAGAACGTGCCGATCGTCTTGTGCGCGACGCAGCCGCTTGTCGTGGCCTATCGATGGGCTGCCGTCGAGCTCGGCTTGGGCGATCGATTGCAAGAAGTACCCAAGGCAGATTTCGAGCGCCTTTCGGCGCTTGGCCAGGCATGCGTGGCCCGGCGTCTGAGCGTGCTTTAGCATGCGTAGCGTTCGGCCGCGAGGGGCCGATCCAAACGACCGTTGCCGGCGGCTTGGGTCGGTTTCCATGTCGCCGGCATTCGACTAAGATGGTGGGAACGTTTCGCCGGCACCACGAAATGCTTGCGTGCGGTCCTTCCTTTGCGCAACCGAACAAAACCGTTGGGCGCGCGAGTGCAATCGGCGTTTCACGCCCGCTTGCAGCCTGTCGTCGCAGACCCCGGCAGGTTTCGTCAGGACGCATTTATGAATCCCACCCGGCCAAAGGCGCGCTGTTTGTTCTTCGCGCTCGCGCTCTCTGCGGCAGCGATTATCTTGCTTGGTGTCGATTCGGTCGCCGGTGCCGCAGCTGTCGACTACGCCGCCGACGTCCGCCCGATTCTCGAGGCGCATTGTTTCGAATGCCATGGGCCCGAGGAACAAGAATCGGGGCTTCGAGTCGACTTTGGTGCGACGCTCATTTCTGGCGGCAACAGCGGGCCAGCGGTCGCCGCAGGCGACAGCAAAAACAGCCTGCTCATCAAGGCGGTTCACGGCACGGACGACTCCGTCTCCAAAATGCCGCCCGAGGGCCCTGGACTATCGGACGAACAAGTTGACATCCTGGCCCGATGGATTGACGAAGGGGCTCAAATCCCAGACGAACCGAATGCCCCAGTCGGTAGAGTGACGAGCGATCACTGGTCGTTCCAGCCACTGGACGACGTGACTCCGCCGAAAGCCCCCGAGGGCGCAATCGTCCGCAACCCCATCGATGCCTTCGTGCTGCGCCGGCTAGCGGAGACGGGTCTCGCGCCGTCGGTCGAGGCGGATCGGACCACGCTCATCCGGCGGTTGAGTCTTGATCTGATTGGCTTGCCGCCGACGGTTGAACAGGTAGACGCGTTTCTTGCCGATCGCCGCGACGATGCGTACGAACGGTTGGTCGACGCGCTGCTCAACTCACCCCACTACGGCGAACGATGGGGGCGCCACTGGCTCGACCTTGCCCGCTACGCTGACTCGAACGGATACACGATCGACGGCGGACGCTCGATCTGGAAGTATCGCGATTGGGTCATCGAGGCGCTGAACCGTGATCTGCCGTTCGACCAGTTCACCGTCGAGCAGATTGCCGGCGACATGCTGCCCGGCGCCCGTATCGATCAGAAGATCGCAACCGGCTTCCATCGCAACACGTTGGTGAACGAAGAAGGCGGCACGGACGACGAGCAGTTTCGCGTCGAAGCCGTCGTCGATCGCGTCGCCACGACCGGCGCGGTTTTTCTCGGACTGACGCTGGGTTGCGCCCGCTGCCACGATCACAAGTACGATCCGATCACGCAGCGCGAGTTCTACGAGCTGTTCGCAGTTTTCAACAACGCCGACGAGCCGACGCTGCCGGTTCCGACTGATCAGCAGGCCAAGGAACTGCCGGCGTTGAATGCCGAGATCCGCCAGTCGGAAGAACGGCTGGCGACTGTCGACGCGAACTCCGGTACGCGCCAAGTTGAATGGGAGGCGAAATTGGCCGCGACGCTGCCGCTGCACTGGACCGTGCTCGACGTGGCCGCCAGTTCGAGCGGCGGAGCGACGTTTCGAAAACTGGCCGACGGTTCGCTGCTGGCCGGCGGTGAGATTCCGCGCGGCGACGTTTATACCGTTTCGGCCGCGCGACCGGATCACGCGGTCACGGCCCTAATGCTCGAGTCGCTGCCCGATGCGAGCTTGCCAAACCATGGACCCGGATTGGACGAACAAGGTGCGTTTGTCCTGCACGAATTGAGCGTGGCGCTGGCGGCCGAAGATGGTTCGTCGCAACCCGTGGCACTGGCTTCAGCGCGGTCCGCCTATTCACCGAAAGAGGGCCCCATCGGCAATGCGATCGACGGATCGACCGAAACCGGCTGGACGTTCACTGATGCAAAACAAGCCGGCTTGCCGCAAGCCGCCATCTTTCATTTGAAGCAGCCGATTCCTGACGAGAGCGTCGGCCGGCTCGTCGTTACGCTGACTCACCAATCGGACGACAAACCGAGGCAGATCGGTCGCTTCCGGATCTTGGTCACCGGTGCACCGCCGACAACACTGTCGCAGTCGCCCGAAGTGCGCGACGCAGTGCGACGGCCGGCAGCCGAACGAACGGACGAACAGCGTAAGGCAATCCGCCAGGCGTTCTTGAAGATCGATCCCGAGCGCGTGCCGCTGGCGGCCCAAATCGCCGAACTACGCAAACGCAAGAAACAAGTCGAAGCGGCGCTGACCACCACCCTGGTCATGCGCGAGCGGACCGAGCCGCGCGAAACCCATATCCATTTGCGCGGCAGTTTTCTCCGTCACGGGGCAAAGGTCGAGCCCGGTGTTCCACGCGTCCTGCCACCGATCAAGCCACGCGGCGTGAGTGCCGATCGGCTGGACTTTGCCCGCTGGTTAGTCGATGCCAGGAATCCGTTGACCGCGCGCGTCACCGTGAATCGCGTTTGGCAGCGATATTTTGGTCGGGGCCTGGTCGCCACGGAAAACGATTTCGGCACGCAGGGCGAACCGCCATCGCACCCCGAGTTGTTGGATTGGTTGGCGCGCCAGTTCATTGCCGAAGGCTGGAGTCTTAAGGCCCTGCACCGGTTGATTGTCACAAGCGCCACATATCGGCAGGCGTCACTTGCCCCGGCCAAATTGGCAGGAGCCGATCCGTACAACGAGTTGCTGGGCCGCCAGCGGAGGTTGCGATTGGAGGCCGAATCAATTCGCGACGTGGCACTGGCCGCGGCCGGCATGCTCTCGCGCGACATCGGCGGGCCGGGCGTCTATCCGCCGCAACCCGAGGGAATCTACCGCTTCACACAAACCAAGAAGTTCTGGGGCACCAATCAGGGCCCGGATCGATATCGCCGCGGGATGTATACGTATCTTTGGCGCTCAAGCCCCTATCCGTTCTTAAAGACGTTCGATGCCCCGGACGCTACGGTAACTTGCACGCGGCGTCCACGTTCGAACACGCCGTTGCAAGCGCTCACGCTGGCCAACGATCCGGCGTTTTTCGAGATCGCGCGCGGTTTTTCGACCAACTTGCTCGCCGCGCCGGCGGCCGACGACCTTGAGCGGATTCGATTGGCGTTTCGTCGCTGCCTGAGCCGGCAGCCGACTGCCGAGGAGCTCTCACAGTTGTCCGAGTATCTGAATGCGGAACGGCAGCGGTTTGCCGATTCGCCCGACGATGCCCTGGCCGTGGCCCCGAAAAATTCGGCGCCGTATGGTGCCACGGCAGTCCCCGCCGATCCGTCTGCGGCGGAAGTTGCCCAAGCCGCCGCATGGACGATGGTAGCCCGCGTGCTATTGAACCTTGACGAATTCATCACCCGGGAGTGAACGGCATGTCTCGGCGACTCGGCAATCCGCTACCTGCGGGCGACTCGAACGCTGGCCCATCCGTGGCCAGCGCGGCGCTATTGGACACGACGCGTCGGCACTTCTTCGCCCAGTGCGGCGTCGGAATCGGTTCGATGGCCCTGGCGTCGATGCTGGCCGAGGAGAGCCGCGGCGCGATCGTCCGTCCAGATCCCCAAGATCCGATGGCCCCGCGAGCGCCGCATTTCGGGGCGAAGGCCAAGCGAATCATCTTCTTGTTCATGGCCGGCGGGCCGAGCCAGCTCGAGCTGTTCGACTACAAACCGAAACTGCAAGAACTCGATGGTCAGGTCGTGCCGCCGGAATACACCAAGAACAAACGGTTCGCCTTCATCAAGGGCGATGCCAAGCTGCTCGGCACGCGTCGCAAGTTCGCCCGACACGGACAGAGTGGCGCGGAATTGAGCGAATGCCTGCCCCACTTGGCGGCGATCGCCGACGAGATTTGCCTGGTCCGCAGCATGCAGACCGATGTTTTCAATCACGGCCCGGCGAAACTGTTCGTCAACACGGGCTCCAGCCGGTTCGGCATGCCCAGCATGGGTGCATGGCTAACCTACGGCATCGGCAGCGAGTCGCGCGATTTGCCTGGCTTCGTGGTGCTGCAGTCGGGCCCGCGCGGTCCCCGCGGCGGCAATCCCCTTTGGGGAAGCGGCTTCTTGCCGACGGCCTACCAAGGTGTTCCGTTCTTGGGCGGGTCGGAACCGATTCTGAATCTTGCCAGTCCGCCGGGCATCGACCGGCAGCGCGAGGGCCGTTTCTTCGACACGGTCGGCAAGCTCAATGCCCAGCGTTTGGCCGCGACGGGCGATCCGGAAATCGCCACCCGGATTTCCGCCTACGAAATGGCGTATCGCATGCAGTCGAGCGCTCCGGAATTAATCGACTTGAGCGCCGAGTCGCAACAGACGCTGGAAGCCTATGGCGCCGAGCCGGGCAAGGTCACGTTCGCCAACAACTGTCTGCTCGCCCGACGGCTTGTCGAGCGCGGCGTTCGCTTCGTGCAACTCTATCACACTGATTGGGACCACCACGGCAACAACGACACGCACCTTGGTGAGCCGCTCGACGCGCGCTGCCAGGAGACCGATCAGCCGGCGGCGGCGCTGGTCAAGGATCTGCGGCAGCGTGGACTGCTCGACGATACGATCGTCATCTGGGGCGGCGAGTTTGGGCGCACGCCGATGGGCGAGCCGCGCGACCTGATCGGTCGTGACCATCACGTGGACGGCTACACGATGTGGATGGCCGGTGGCGGGATCAAGCCCGGTCAGACAATCGGCGCTACGGACGAGCTTGGCTACTACGCCGTCGAAGACCCGGTGCACGTCCATGACCTGCAGGCCACGATCCTGCACCTGATGGGCTTGGACCATTTGAAACTCACGTACAAGTTCCAAGGGCGCGACTTCCGGCTGACCGACGTTGGCGGCCACGTGATCGAGAAGATGCTGGCCTAGCCGGCGCGGCCGCCCACGGGCGCATGACCGTGCGCCGTGTTGCGAGGATTCATGCAACCCGACGTCGCGCTGCTCACACCGTTGCCCGAGGAGAAAGAGGCCCTGGCCGACGCGCTGGCCGAGCTGGGACATCGCCCGCGGCAGTGCAAGGTCGGCCGACTGACGTGCCTGCGGTTTAACGAACTGGGGATCGTGCTTGCCGAGGGCGGACACGGCAAGGTTCAGTTCGGCGTGCAAACGCAGCACCTGATCGACGCCGGAGCCTTTCGTCTGGTCGTCTGCGCGGGCGCGGCAGGCAGTCTACGCCGTGACGTCGGTGTCGGCGACGTTGTCGTGGGGACAACCACCGTCGAGCATGACTATCGGCTCAAGTTCGCCAGCCGCCCCCTACCGGGCTTCGCGGGCGACGACTCAACATTGCGCCAGTTCGGTGAAGCGACGTCGGGTACGGACTACCCGTTCGCGGTCCACTTCGGCCCGATTGCCAGCGGCGACGAAGACGTGATCTGTTCGGTTCGCGCCGCCGAACTGGTCGGTTCCGCCGGCGCACTGTGCGTCGCCTGGGAAGGCAGCGGCGCCGCGCGAGCATGCCGATTTAGCGGGCTACCGTTTCTCGAATTGCGCGCCGTTACCGACTCGGCCGACAAGTCGGCGCCAACCGACTTCGACGCCCATCTGAAGTGCGGCATGCAGAACTTGGCCCGGCTGGTTCATGACGCGTGGTCGCGCGGCTAACGGTCGTCGGGAACGATTGGAACATGGCGTACATGGCACGATTCGGCAGTCCCGCCCCTGGCGATTGGTGACGATCGTCCGGGCTGGGCGCTCGGGGTGGCCATTTTTCCATTTGATCAAAGCCGGCAAAACGGCGATATTGATTGTTCAGCGGCCGTGGCCTCCCGTTCGGGTAGCCGGGCCCAAGACAATTCAAGCGGGGATCCGCAAACGTGACCTTTCAGATCAATCTTCATATCGAGACGGTTGACCATTGTCATCCGATCGAGCCGACGTGTGTCGACCCTTCGGCCACGGTGGCCGATGCCCTGCAACAAATGAAGCAGGACAACCGCGGCGCGGTGCTCGTCTGTCGCGGCGACGCCGTTGTGGGCATCCTCACGGAGCGCGACGCGCTGCGAATGATGGCCGCGGGCGACGACTTCGGCGTGGCGGTCGAGAAAGTCATGACGCCCGATCCGGTGTTTCTGCGGGCGACTGACAAGGTCGACACGGCAATCTCGATGATGGTCAAAGGCGGATATCGCCGGCTGCCGATTGTGGACGAAAAGGGACGCCCCACGGGCATGCTCAAGCTCGAAGGGATTCTGCACTACCTGGTCGAGCACTTTCCGTCAATGATTTACACGCTGCCTCCGACGCCTCACCACACCACGAAGAACCGAGAAGGTGCGTAACCGAGCTGCTGGCCATGACTCTTTGCCCCAACTGCAACGCCGAGAATATTGAAGGCACCGACAACTGCGTCGACTGCGGACAACCGTTGGACGACACCACGTTGCCGCCTCCGAAGAACGAAGTTGAGCGAACGCTGTTGCAGGATCACATCAGCGTACTGGCCCCCAACACGCCGATCGCTGTGGATCCGACCACGCCACTGGGCGACGTGTTGCGGCTGATGGTCAATCGCAATATCGGTTGCGTGATCGTCGCTGAGGGGCAGCAGCCGGTCGGCATCTTCAGCGAGCGCGACGCGCTGCACAAAGTCAATACCGAGGCAAAAGCCTACTCCGATCGGCCGGTCAGCGAGTTCATGACGCCCAAGCCGGAAACCGAGGTGGCCGACGCCAAGATCGCGTTTGCCGTCCGTCGCATGGACCTCGGCAGCTATCGGCACCTGCCGATTGTGAGTGAGAATGGCGATTTGGTCGGGACTATCTCCGCGCGCGACATTCTGCGCCATCTAACGGAAACGATGGCCAGCGAATCGTCCTAGTCGCCGGCCGCCGTACTCGCAACTGCTTTCGCATCTTTGCCGGTGATCAGCGCGCCTTTTGGATGAGTTGTGTCAGGGCCGGGCTCTCGGGATTGAGCAACCTGGTGACGCCGTCCGAATCGACGTCGGCTACGATGATCTCGCCTACTTCGTTGTTCACTTCCGAATAGATGCCCAGCGCCTTCATCCGGTCGGCCTGCCGCTGGTTGTCTTCGGTCGGACTCAGATAGTGAACGGCGACGCTCTTGTAGCGGTGAATCAAGAACAAGTGCAGGAGCGTCATCAGGCGCTTCTTGCGTAGCGAGAGATCGAACGTGTTCTGATCGCGGACGGACAAGATGGTGCGGCCGCGGCGGTCTTGGATCGTGGCAAAGATCACGTTGACCAGCTTTTGTCCGGCGTCGCCCAGCACGCGCAGCTCGAGCAAATCGGAGCCGGCCCGATTGGGCCGCAGTTCGACAGTCAGCGGTGCGCCGTAATCGTAGTGCTCGCGCCACACCCCCAGCCATTCTTGCAGCAGACGCGGCGGCACCTCGGTCTGCACAAGGTGCTGGAATTGCGTGGATCCCTTGCCCATCGCTTTCGTCGTGGCAGTGCGTCCCGACGAGGCAGACAGCGCGCCGTCGAGCCGCGGACCGCCGACCAGCGTTTGCGGTGTCGAGAACGGCGATTCGAGCAGGCGGAACTTTCGTTGCAGTCGGGCCAGCGCCAACATGCCTTCCTGTCGAAGCGCCGTGGCAAACTCTTCAGACGCCAGGCCGTCGATCTGATGTCCGCCGTACGTGATGAAGTTGAACACGAAGCCAAGCTTGCCCAGCTCTTCGGGAAAGGCACGCATCTGTTCGTCGGTCATGCCGGTCGTGTCCCAGTTGAACGACGGTGACAGGTTGTAGGCCAGCATCTGGTCGGGAAAGACGGCGTGGATCGCTTCGCTGAATTTGCGGGCGTCCTCCAGATCGGCCGTTTTCGTCTCCATCCAGAGCAAGTCGGCGAACGGTGCGGCCGCCAACGATTTGGCGATCGCGTAGTCGATGCCGCCTTCGACCTGGTAGTAGCCTTCGGGCGTCCGCGCGCGTTCGCAATCCCAGATAATATGGATTCCCATCGCTTTGGCTTTCGCCTTCGCGCTATAAAACGACGCGTGCCGCGCGAACTCCAACCACTCGGCAGCATTCATCTCGAACAACTCGCCTTCGTCGCGACGAAACTCGATCACGTCGGCCACGGCGCGGGCATAGGTCTTCAGTCCCGCCTCAGTTTGCCAAACGTCGATGAAACGACTGGCCACTTCGTCCAGCGCCCCCTCGACGAGCTGGGCGTCGTTCTTGCACTTTGCCGCTTGCTCTTTAACGAACGGCAAGATCCCGGCCCGTTCGAGCCAACGGAAGGCCTCGGTATACTCTTCGTCTGACACGGCGTAGAGCAGATGGCCGTTGAGTTCCTCAACGCCCGATTCGTAGAACTTTCGCAGCAACGCCAGGTATGCCACTTTGTAGCTCGGCAGATCGATGTTCGTGGCGCCCAAGACAAACGGCTGATCGCGCTCGTCGCTGTTGCTCTCCAATAGACTGGCCGATTCGGCATCGGTGCGAGCGACGATGATGCCTGGCACGCCCATGATGTCGAGCTGGAAACGGGCGGCGTTGAGGCGCTTGATCTGCTCGTCCTCGGGCACGACGACCTTGCCTCCCTGATGGCCGCACTTTTTCGTGCCGGGGCGTTGGTCTTCGATGTGGTAGCCTGGCACGCCCACTTCGACGAAACGGCGCACCAAGTTGCGCACGTGCGCGTCGCCGCCGTGGCCCGTATCCGCGTCGGCAATGATGAACGGACGATAATCGAACTCCGGCGTCGCGTCCCGCTGCTGCTGAGTCATCCGCGAGCGTGCGTAAAGCTGGTTTCTGTCGGCGGTCAGCAGCGCACGTACCAAGACCGACGCTTCGTCGGGCACCTGGCTCAATGGATAGCTGGCCAAATCCGGCCCGGGGTCTTCTTGGACCGAGCCCTTGGCCGACGTGGCCCACCCGCCAAGATAGATGCCCTCAATTCCCATCCGCTTCATGGCCACGGCCTGGCCGGGGGAATAGGGTCCGAACGTCGTGATCGACTTCTTCTGTTCGAACAGCTCGCGCAGTCGGACGTAAAACGCTTCCGCGGCTGCTTGAGCAACCGGGTAGTCGGTGCGAATCGTCCCGCGCTGTTGCGCGACTTGTCGCGCCGAGTAAAGTCGCCTAATCCCATTGAATCGCGAGCTGGAAAACCATTTCGCGATTTCCACCGTCTGTTGATCGAACGAACTCATTCGCTGGATACTCCGCTGTAAGATGCAAGACGCGCCGGATGCCTCACCCTGGTCCGTCCCGATCGCTTGGAGTTGCGCGCCGTGACTGGCCGGCGATGGCGGTCGAATATCGCGAACCATCGTTTCCGCGATGTGCCACGCCGGCGGCGCAGGCTCCTATCATAGCACGCTTTGGCCCGCGTTTCGTCAGACCGACCTGTTCCGCCCTGGCCCAGTAGAATGTGGCCAGTTGGCGCTGTTCGGTTTTCGGTGACAATCGAGTGTGCTTCGAACGCTTCGGGCAGCGCGGACGCGTTTTACCAACATCCCTTCACCGCGAAGGCATGACCGCCCCATGGAATCGCCGGATCGACGCTTCAAGATGAAATGGTGGGGCTGGGGCGCCGAGGGCGTTCGATTTCCGCTGCCAACCAGCGAAGTAACCCTGGAATACTTTCGGTCGCGATTTGGCCTGACGCGGCTCGAACCCGCCGCCGAGCTCCCGCTGGAATCCGTGGAAATCCCCCCAAGCCGGGCAGATGCTGAGTTGGTGGGGGCCCTGGGCGAGATCGTTGGGCCAGAGAATTGCCGCACCGACCACCGCGAACGGGTCCTGCATTCGGCCGGCAAAAGCTACAAGGATCTGCTTCAACTCCGCTCGCTACGCATGGACCGTGCGACCGACGCCGTTGTCTATCCACGCTCCGAAGGCGAGGTGGTCGAACTGCTGGAATATTGCGGCCGAGAGCGCTTGGCGGTGGTGCCGTTTGGCGGTGGATCGAGCGTCGTCGGCGGTATCGACCCGCAACAAGGAGATCAACGGCTGGTTGTCACGGTCGACCTGGCGTACCTGAACCAGATCCTCGAGATCAACAAAACGTCATCGACCGCCACGGTCGAGGCGGGTATTTTCGGCCCGGAGCTGGAATCACAGTTGCGCAATCAAGGATTTGTGTTGGGGCACTATCCGCAATCGTTCGAGTTCTCGACGCTGGGCGGTTGGATCGCCACGCGCTCCAGCGGGCAAAACTGTTTGCGATACGGCGGCATCGACAAACTTGTCGAAAGTGTGCGCATCGTGACGCCGGCTGGAACGGTCGAGACACTGCACGTTCCGCGGCGGGCCGATGGGCCGGACACGATGCAAATGATCGTGGGGTCGGAAGGCACGTTTGGGATCGTCGTTTCGGCGACCGTCCGCGTCCGAAAGCTGCCGGCCGATCAAGACTACTTCATGTTCGCAATGACGAATTTCCACGCCGCGGTCGACGCCTGTCGCTCGATGCTCCAAGGCGACGTCTGCCCGGCGCTGGTTCGGATCTCCGACGAGGAAGAAACGGCCGCCACGCTCGCATTGGGGCATCAACCGGCCAAGGGGCTCCGTCGCGTCGTGCGGCGGGGTGCCAAGTGGCTGATGCAGCGCCGCGGCCTGTTGCCTCCGTCGTTGTCGACCGTGCTGGTCGGGCTGGAAGGCGCCGCCGAGCAAAACCGTGCGCTGCGGAGCACGGTGCGCCGTCATTTCGCATCGCGCGATGCGTTCTATCTGGGCCGATCGCCGGGCCAGCGATGGCTCGAAACCCGATTCCAGCTTCCATACCTGCGCGACGAGCTTCTGGCCAACGGCTTGCTGGTCGACACGTTGGAAACCGCCACGACCTGGTCCAACGTCGAGTCGTTGCACGCGGCTGTGCGCGAGGCGATCAAGCGCGTCGGCTCTGAACACGGCAACCCCGTCACGGTATACGCCCACTTGTCGCATTTGTATCGTGATGGAGCGGCGATCTATTTCACGCTGCTAGGGCGACAAAGTCCCGACGATCCGGTCGGTCAGTGGTGGGCCATCAAGAATGCCGCCGGCGACGCCATTCGCCAGCATGGTGCCGTGATCAGCCATCATCACGGTGTCGGCACCGACCACCGCGCACAAACCGGCCGGACCGATGTCGAACAACGCATGCTCTCCCAACTGAAACAGGCTGTCGATCCAGACGGAATCATGAACCCGGGCAAACTTCTGTGAGTCGGCGCCGTCAAGAAACTCTGGCACGCTGGAACGACCACACGTACGACGTCCTGGTCGTAGGGGGCGGAATCACCGGCGCGGGCATCGCGCGCGATGCGGCCATGCGCGGATTAAGCTGCGCGCTGGTCGACAAGAGCGATTTTGCCGCAGGGACCAGCTCGAAGTCGGGCAAGCTGGTTCATGGCGGACTGCGCTATCTGAAATACGGCCAGATCCGGATGGTGCGCGAGGCGTGTCGCGAACGCTGGCTGTTGCTGACGCGTGTCGCCCCGCATATCGTGCGCCCCGTAAGGTTCGTGGTGCCGTTCTATCGCATCAATCGCACGCCGCGCTGGATGATGAGCCTCGGCGTTGCGCTGTACGATTTGCTCGCTCTTGGGCGCAATACGGAACGATTCCGTTTGCACTCCGCGGCGAAACTGGCGCAGCTCGAGCCGAGTTTGACCACCCAAGATTGTCTGGGCGGGCTGTCGTACGCCGATTGTGCCTGCCTGGATTTTCGGCTGGTGATCGACACGCTGAAGTCGGCTGCCGAGCACGGCGCCTCGCTGGTCAACTATGCCGAGCTGCTGGAATTGCGCGGCGCTGCCGGCAAGTTCGAAGCCGTCGTCCGCGACGTGCTGGCCGGCACGCAGCATACGCTCCGTGCCCGCAGTGTGATCAACGCGGCGGGGCCCTGGGCCGACGACGTGCAAGAGCGAATCGGCTCCGACGAGCGCTTCGGCATGAAGCTTTCGCTGGGCATTCATCTTGTGGTTTCGGCAGCCCGCTTGCCCGTTCGGCAGACGCTCGCCCTGGAAGTTGGCCGCGACGGCCGCATGATCTACGTCGTACCCTGGGGCGACTCGATCCTGGTGGGCACCACAGACACGTTCTACTCCGGAGACAAGGACCACCTGGCCGTGACGGCCGAAGCAACTGAGTACTTGCTAGATACGGTCAACCGATACTTTCCGGGCGCTTCGTTGACCGGCAACGACATCCTATCGAGCTTCGCCGGCGTTCGTCCGTTGATCGGCAGCGACCAGGGACGGCGCGAGGAACAGGTCTCGCGCGATTACCAGGTCTCGGTTCGCGATGACGGCGTGATCGCGGTCACCGGCGGCAAGCTCACGACCTATCGGGCGATTGCCGAGCGGGTGGTCGACACATTGGTCGCCCGGTTTTTCCCCGATCAACCACGTCCCTGCCGTACGATCGCGCCGATCTCCGGTGGCGAGGCAGCGTTGCCGTCCGGGCCCAGCGACCGGTTGCGCGCCCTCTGGAGCCGCTATGGCTCGAACGCGTTGCAGATCGAGGCGCTGATCGACCAGCGCTCGGAACTGGCCGAGCCGATCGACCCGCGGGCACCGTTCCTGCTGGCCGAGGTGGTGTACGCGCAGCAGCACGAATTTGTCGAAACGGTCGACGATATGGTCGATCGTCGGTTGGGCGCATTCTTGTGTGCCCCGTCACTTGGGCTTCGCGAGAAACTCGAGTCCTGGCTGCGCGACGTCGAAAATGCCTCGCTGCTGGCGCACAATCCCCGGAGCGCGGCCGAATGAAGCGGATCTTCGTGGTCAATCCAAAGGCCGGCCGTGGGATTGGTCCCCGCCAGATGCAAATGCTGGAGGACTTCTTTCGCCAGCGAGGCGAACCGTTCGACGCAGCAATCGCAAGCAGCCGCACCGACACGGTCGAACAAACGCGCAAGTCGCTGCGAGCCGGTGCCGATCAAATCGTGGCGGTTGGCGGCGACGGCACGCTCAATGCCGTTGCCAACGGGTTCTTCGAGGACGGACATCCGGTGCGGCGTGAAGCGACGTTGGCCATCGCGCGGATGGGTTCCGGCTCCGACTATTTTCGAGGCATGTGCCAAGAGCACGCGCACGACTGGCGCGACATCGTGCTCAAGCACACGGCGCGTCCAGTCGACGTGGTGGTCGTTCACCGGCCAGGCGATCCACGCCAAGAGCCGCTTTACTTGTTGAACATGCTCGGCGTGGGTATGAGCGCGGAAGTGGTGCGCCGCAAACAGCGCCTGCCGACGTGGCTTCCCCGATCGTTGCGCTATTTCGTGCCCACGCTGCCGAACCTGTTTTACGCGCGGGTCGCGCGAATTCGCTTGGAGGCCGACGGTCAGGCGTTCGAAGACGACGCTGTGGCGGTGTTTGTTGCCAAGGGCACGTTCGCCGGCGGGGGCATGCGCTTCGGCGGGGGCGTTTCGCTGGACGACGGGCAACTGGACGTTACCGTGGTGCGGCCCATGTCGCCCTGGACGATGCTCGTCAAAACGCCAAAACTCTACAGCGGCAACTTTGCCGGCGACCCGGCGATCGAGAAGCTTAAGGCGAGCCGCCTGCGGGTGACGGCCGAGCCGGCGTTGCCGGCCGAATTCGATGGCGAGTTTCACGACGGCACGCCGCTTGAGATCTCCGTCCTGCCGCGTGCGATTCAGGTTTGCTTTCCGTGAGTGTCCGATTGAGCTTTGCGGCCGCGGCTTAGACGGAGCGGGGCCGGCCTGTGCCAACGCGTGCATTTGCATACCCCGCTGACACACGTCACCGCCGGGTGTGAGTTGTTTCCCCGCGTGCGCCGGGTGAGTACATTGACAATCAGAACGGCGGAACCGGACCAGCCCGCAAGAGGTGCTTTATGGCGGTGGAACGACCCGAGGCCACTTCGCAGGTTCCGCCCGAGACCCAGGAATTCGTGCGGAAAATTCGCACGCGGATCGGGGCAGTGGTTGTCGGCCAGGACGTGGTGGTCGAGCGCATGCTGGTCGCACTGCTGACCAGCGGCCATATTCTGTTGCAAGGCGTGCCGGGCCTGGCCAAGACGCTTCTGGTTTCCGTGCTGGCCAGCGCCATCGATCTGGCTTTCAAGCGCATACAGTTCACCGTCGACTTGTTGCCGTCGGACATTGTCGGCTCGGAGATTCTCGATCAGCGCACCAACGAGTTTCACACGCACGAAGGGCCGATCTTCACGAACCTGCTGCTGGCCGACGAGATCAACCGCGCCGCCCCCAAGGTGCAAAGCGCGCTGCTCGAGGCGATGCAGGAACGCAAGGTAACGATCGGCAACGAAACGCACACGCTGCCGGCGCCGTTCTTGGTGATCGCCACGCAAAACCCCATCGAGCAGGGTGGCACGTTCGAGCTGCCCGAAGCCCAGCTCGATCGGTTCATGCTCTGCCACCGGCTCGGCTACCCGCAAACGGCCGACGAGCGCGAGATCCTGCGCCGCAGTGCCCAATTGGGCATTCGCCGCGAGGGGCGGGGCGCGGTAGCGCGAACGGAATTCGACTTTGCCCACGATCAACCGGTGGCGTCCGTTGAGGATCTGGTCGTCGCCATGGAGGCGGTACACGACGTGCATGTCAGCGAAACGTTTACCGACTATACGGTCGAGTTGGTCGAGCGGACGCGGCGCCATCCGATGGTCGAGTTGGGAGCCAGTCCACGGGCGGGCATCGCGCTGGTCAAAGCCTCGCGGGCCCGAGCGCTGATCCACGGGCGGCACTACGTGATCCCGGAGGATCTATTCGCCCTGGCCGAAGACACGCTACTGCACCGCATGCGGCTCAGCTACGAAGCCCTGGCCGAGGGCTATACGGGTTCCGAAGTGCTCAGATCGTTGCTCGACGATTTCGGCGCGGCGGCGACCAACGGGCGCGCAAACGCCTAGGGAGCGATGCGGATGGAAGGCTTCATCCAGCAGCACGAAGTCCTCAACTCGCGCCAGTTCCACATCGCCGTCAAGCGGCTGGCCAACAGCCTCAGCTACGGTACGGACCGATCCCCGATGGTCGGCACCGGCGTCGAGTTCCTGCAATCGCGCCCCTATCAGCCCGGCGACCCGGTGCGATCGATCGACTGGCGCGTAACGGCCCGCACGCGGCGGCTGCACGTCAAGGAGTACGAAGCCTCGAAGCGCATGCCGGTATATCTATTGGTCGACACGTCGGCGTCGATGACCATTCGCTCGGCTCGCAACGGCAAGTACGAAACGGCCGCATTCATCGCCGGCGGGTTGGCCTTGGCATGCCTCGACCGAATCAGCCCCGTGGGCGTGCTGGGTGTCGGCGCGACGTCGCTCCACGTCGAGCCGAGTCTGTCGAAACCGCAAGTCATGCAATGGATTCACCGGCTGCGGCAGTACAACTATCACGAAGACACGCAACTTGCGCCGCGCCTGGCCGAGCTGAGCCGCAACCTGTTTCAACGATCGCTCTTGATCGTGCTGAGCGATCTGCATGACGTCGAATCGCTGCCGCTATTGAAGCGCGTCGGGCAGGAACACGACTGCGTCGTGCTGCAACTTCGCGATCCGGCCGAACGCTCGGTGCGCGGAGCCGGATTGCTTCGCGCCCGCGAGGCCGAAACGGCGCGCGGCTTTGTTACGCATGGCCGCGCGCAGTGGCTCGACCAGGACGCCATCGCCAGCGAACTGAAACGCGGCGCCATTGACCACTTGCTCATCGACGTCGATCGGCCGTACGTTCACCGCTTGCGCCACTTCTTCAAGGCACGCGGCATCCTGGCCCGCGGAGGACGGTAGTCATGGGGCCGCGCACAGCAAACAACCACCCAAGCAGGCACAACGTCCGGCGCGCGATGCATGGTGCGGTCTCATTCATGTTTATCATCGGGGCGGCCATCGTGGCCAAAGCGGCCGACGATACGGGCCCGCCGATCACGACCGTTGGAATGCCTGGGCAAATCAAGCAACTGGTGCTGCCGGGCAGCGAGCTTGAAGCCCGCCGCATCGAAGATCGCGACGTTCCCGTCGTCCTGCGGATTGTGGCGTCGTACCGCCATGGCACGGCGTTTCGCTACGATCTGGAGTACTACGCCCTGGAGGCGGGTCAGTTCGACCTGCGCGACTATCTGGAGCGCAAGGACGGTTCGCCGACCGACGATCTCCCGGAGATTCCGATCGAGGTCAAATCCGTGCTGCCCGCCGGACAGGTCCTGCCTAACGACCTGGCGTTTCGTCCGTCTCCACGGTTGGGCGGCTACCGGGCGCTGCTGCTCGTGCTGTTGGTGATTTGGGTGATCGGGCTGATTGCCGCGCTGACGATTCGGCGGCGCAGCGCGCGGAGGCAACAGGCGGCTCAACAAAAACCCCTTTCGCTGGCCGAACGGTTGCAACCGCTGGTGACCGCCGCGGTCGAAAACCGATTGTCCCCGGAAGGGCGTATGGAGATCGAACGCCTGCTGTTGACCTATTGGCGCCGCCGGCTGGATTTGGACGCGCAGGACCCGGTCGCGGCAATCGCCGCGCTGCGCCAGCACGAGCAGGCCGGCGCGCTGATGCAACAAGTTGAAGCTTGGCTCCATATGCCACCCGACGCCTCACAGGTCGACGTGGCCGCGCTTCTGGAACCGTATCGCAATCTACCGGCCGAGGTCGACCAGCCGGCGCACGGCGATCACGCCGCGGCCGCGCCAACGAGTGCGGCAGGAGGTGCGGCATGAGTTTCGCGCATCCGGCTGTGCTGGCGGCCCTTGTTTTGCCCGTGTTGCTGCTGGTTTGGATCTGGCGACACGACGGGTCGCATTTGGTCGTGCCGTTGGATCATGCCCGGGTTGGCCGCGGTCGTTGGCTGCGAGCGCTGGTGGCATCGGCCGAATCGTTGGGGCCGCTGTTGGTGGCTGTTGTCATCGTGTTGCTGGCCGGACCGCAGCGTTTTGGCGAGCCGCAAAGCCAGCGGGTGCTGACCAACATCGAGTTCTGTGTCGACATCTCAGGCAGCATGACGTCGTCGCTGGGCGACGGATCCCGCTACGACGCGTCGATGGCGGCTATCAATAGCTTTCTCGACTACCGCGAAGGCGACGCATTTGGATTGACGTTCTTCGGCAACAGCGTGCTGCACTGGGTCCCGCTCACGCAGGATCCATCGGCGATCCGGCACAGTCCGCCGTTCATGCGTCCGGAAAACGCCCCGTCGTGGTTTGGCGGCACCGCCATCGGAAAAGCTTTGAGCGCCTGCCAGGAAGTGCTGACCAGTCGGCAGGAGGGGGATCGGATGATCATCCTGGTCAGCGATGGCATGAGCTTCGACATCGAGGGCGGGCGCGACGTGGAACTGGCCAAGGAGTTGGCCAACAACGGGATCGTCGTCTACGCGGTGCACGTGGCCGAGGGCGATCCGCCGGACTCAGTCGTCAACATTACGAACCTGACCGGCGGCGATGCGTTTACCGGCGGCGATCCCGAGGGGGTTGAGGCTGTGTTTCGCCGGATCGACCAGATGCAACAGACCCGGATGGAGCGGACCGTGGCCGAACCTCAAGACGACTTCGTGCCCTACTGCATCGCCGGACTTTCTGTACTGGGGCTAGCGACGGCCAGTCTGTTCGGCCTGAGGTACACGCCATGGTAGCCGAACTTGTGGCAATCATAGTTGCGCTACTGGTGGCCGTGGCCGAGATCCTGCACGTTGGCCGAACGCGCCGCGTGGCGGAATTGGCCTTTGGTCCGACGCGCCGTCCGCGACCGTGGGCCCGGCTAGCGCCCCTTGCGCGGATCGCGAGCTTGGCCGCAGTGGCCTGGGGATTGACCACGTTGATTCTGATCCAGCCGAAAGTGCATCGCGCCGAAACGATCGACAAGAATGATCTGCGCCATTTGGTTCTGCTGCTCGACGTTTCGCCCAGCATGCGGCTGGAGGACGCCGGGCCGACGAAGAAGCAGTCCCGTAGCGGGCGGGCGGCCGACCTGGTGCAATCGTTCTTTGATCGGGCCCGAGAGCCGTTTCGCGTTTCCGTGGTGGCCGTCTACAACGGCGCGAAGCCGGTTGTCGTCGACACGACCGACATGGACGTGCTGCACAACATCCTCAATGAACTGCCGATGAACTACGCGTTCGAAGTGGGCAGGACCAAACTGTTTGACGGGTTGGAAGAGGTCGCGCGGCTGACGCGACCGTGGGAGCCGCGCACCGCGACCTTGCTGGTGCTGACCGATGGCGACACGGTTCCCGCCACGGGCATGCCCAAGATGCCCGCAGCGGTATCCGACGTGGTTATTGTGGGCGTCGGAGATCCGCGTCAGGGCAGCTTCGTCGACGGCCGGCAATCGCGCCAAGATGCGTCGACGCTACGCCAAATCAGCGCGCGCCTGGGCGGCACCTACCACAACGGTAATGAAAAACAGATCCCTAC
This sequence comes from uncultured Planctomycetaceae bacterium, assembly GCA_937952415.1. Taxonomy (GTDB): domain Bacteria; phylum Planctomycetota; class Planctomycetia; order Pirellulales; family PALSA-1355; genus CALFYT01. Next base: position 26,233 of record CALFYT010000015.1, read on the forward strand.
CACGTTGCTCAACGCCGTGACGCAGCAACTCGAGGACGATCCGTTCCAGCGACTGTCGCGGCGCGAATACGCGCTGCTGGCGTGCGGAATCGGCTCGCTGCTGTTTGCCCTGTTGCCCCTTGCCCTGCAACGCTGGGGCACCGGCTGGCGACCCGGGGTCATTGCACAGCGGCAGCCACGGGGACAGTCGGAACCCCCTACAGACGACCAAAACGTTGACACCCAACTGGCGGGTTCGGTACGATGAACGTGCGGACCAGCGGATTGCGGACACCGATCTAAAGGAGTCAGACCATGCGCGCCGCGTTTCTTTGCCTCTGGTTGCTCGTGCCGGCGGTCGTGGCCGCCTATCACTACGGTCCGGGTCAGGCGGATCTGCTGCGTGACGATGCGGCAGCACATCTGCGCCGGGCAGAAACCCTGGTCGCCGAAGAGCAATGGCCGCAAGCCTGCGAAGCGTACGACGCGGCGCTAGCGTTGATTCCGACCGACAATGTCGAGGCCACGCGCCGCGTGCGGTTGCAACGGGCCAAAGCGCAAATGCTCGCCGCCAAGCTTCCCGAGGCATTCGATGAGCTGGTCGTCCTCAGTGAGGAACTGGAGCGCGACGACGAGGCGCCGACCGACCTGATCGCCGAAACGCGCGATGCCACGGCCAACGCGCAGTACTACATGACGTGGCTAATGCGGCTCGAGGGTCGTCCGCGCGACGACTGGGAGCCGCTCATTGAAGGCGCGCGACAGAACTATCGTCTGCTTTGCGAAGATGCCGAAGCACGGTCCGACGCCGACTCAGCGGCCGGTCACCGCGAAGATTTGGAAGCCGCCATTCGGCTGGCAAGGATGGACCTCGGCGATTTGCAAGCCCTGCCGCTGCCGAACCAATGACAGGGATGCAATAGCGGCAGTTGCCGCAGCGTAGGAACGACCGACAAGCCCAAGACCGGCAAGAAAGACGCCCGCGGCGCCAGCGGCGGACCACCGCCCGACGGACGTGGTTCGTAGCGGCATGCCGTCCGGTCGATACGATCACACCTCGCGTCGGCGCTGCCATCGACCGCGGATGGCCAACTCGGCGCGGCGATGCACGTCGAGAACAGGGAGAACGGCCATGCGAAGCGTCGTGACGTTGGCGATGATGATTGCGCTGGGCGCGGTCGATCAACTTTGGGCGCAGGTTATCTTTCAATCCGCGCCCGTCACGGCGCGTCGGGTCGTTGTCGCATCGGGATCGGTCGCACCGGCTGCCGCCACCCCCACGGCCCAACCGGCAGCAGCCGATTCCGGCGGCGATCTCAAGCAGCAGCGTCTGCAGAAGATCCAGCAACTCCAGTTCGATCGCCGACCTTCGGCCATCCTGAAGGCCTGGCTCGAATTAACCAAAGAGCAGAAGGCTAAGACGGAATCAGAAGAAGCTAGCCCTGCAGAGCCGAACAAGCAGGCCGCCGCGGACGAACATTCCAGCGCGGACCAGAAAGACCAAGGCGACGCCGACAAGCCGGACGCGGAGGTCAAGGACGAGGCTGACTCCGAAACGAAAACCGAGGAGTCAACGTCGGACAAGCCGGATGCGTCGGCTGCCGACGAAGCGGCCGTGAAGGAGGAATCCGACGACAAGGCGGACGGCGATGCCGACGACAAATCGACAGAAAAGTCGGACGAATCGAAACCCGGAGACGACGGCGCGGAAGAGCCAGCCGGCGACGAGGAGCAGGCCAAGCAAAAAGCCAAACAAGAGGCCGATAAGAAGAAGGCCGAACAAGAGAAGAAGAAAGCCGAACAGGCAGCAGCACTCAAACAGTTCGAAAAGCAGCTCACCGCGTTTCAACGCGACGTCACCCTCGGGCGCTGGGGCGAAGTCAAGTCGTTTGTCGCCGGCCTCGAAGAAGAGGAAGCCAAGGCGCTGTATGCCCGGCTGCTCGACGGGCTGCGCAGTGGCCCTCAACCCAATCAGGCGGCCAACGCCAATCCCCAGTTGCTCCAGCAGATGATCATGGATTCGGCCGACCAGGCCACTATTCAGGCCGTGCTCTCCGCCAGCGGACAAGGACCGGGTGCCGCGTTTGTCGAGAAGAATCGCTTCTCGATGAATGACATCGCCGGGCTGGTCGACGCCGCACCCCACGAGCTCGATGAGGACTGCTTTACGAAGCTGGGCACGATCCTGCGGATGACGCTCGCCGACGGCCACGATTTGAATGAGCTGCTGGAGACGCTCGACAAGCATGTCGACGTCGAGAGCAAGTCGCTATCCCAACGCGACGTCGCGCGGCTGCTTTGTGCTTCTGGCCAGGAAGTCCGTGCGGGCGACTACCTGCCTTCGATCGACGAAGCAGCCGGAGACGCGCAGGCACTGAATCTGCTGGCCCGGTACTTCTTGGCACAGAACGCGCGCGAGAAGAAAGCGGCCCATCTGGAAAATGCCTGGCGGGCGACGCAGGGCGTGCTGGCCTTGGAAACTCCACCCGACGAACCCAAGGCTGAGCCGGACACAGCGCAGAAGGAAACGTCTGAGCCAAAGGCCGACGACAGCGACGCCGCCGAGGCCGCCAGCGACGAAGAAAAGGCGAAACACAAAGCCGAGGAGGAAGCCGAAAAGAAAAAGGCCGAAGCCGCAAAGAAAAAGCGCGATGCGCTGCGCCAGGAAATCACCGCTGCCCTGGCGCGGGCCGTGCAACTTGCGCCCCAACTGCCCGACGAGCTGGGCCAAAAGTGGCTCGACGAGAGTTTCACGACGCGGCTGGAGCGCGGACACGAAATCCTGGTTACGCTGGGAACGCAGGTGTCGATGAATCTGCAATCGCGGCCTCACGACGCCGACGCGCGCCTCAAGAGCCTGCAATTGCAGAAGGCCGCCGTCGAATCGTTGCTCCGCGCCGCGCCTAAGAAAGCTGAGCAATGGGCCGACGCCTTGACGCTGCTCGCGGCTCATTGGCTGAAAGAGGCCGAAGTCTCGCACCGCTTCGACCAGCAGAACCAGTTCGGTTCGATGTGGCGGCGCGACCGTTATGGCAACTACTACCACCCCGATCCGGAATCCGGTGACACGTCGGTGTATCGCTATCAAAACGTCAATAACGTCCGCGCGATTCCCTCGGCCGACGTGCTAGACACCCGGCCCGACGACGTGTGGCTGGGGGTGGTCAGCGCCGACCTGCGGCCCAAGTTCGCGATGACGACTTGCCAATTGCACTTGAAGCTGGAGGAAGAGGCGGCCGCATTTCCGTATATCGAACAGCTTGCCACGACCCACCCGGAACAGGCCCGCGACTTGGCCGGAGAGTTTCTGCGCGTCTGGACGCGCAATCACGATCCTAACGAGCGCCGCGAGGACCAGAATCCGTTCGTCTACTACTACTATCGCTACGAACAACGGGCCGAGCGGATCCCGCTGACGCGCTCGAAGCAGGAACGCAATCTCGAGGAGTTGGGCCAATGGCTGCGCCGCTTACGGGCGCTGCCATTCAAGGAGCTCGACGAGGAGCTGCTGGCCAAGGCCTTTACTACCAGCCATAGCCAGGCCGAGGTCTACCGGCTCGAGGCGATCGAGGACGTTTTCGGGTCGATCGATAGCCTGAAGCCGCGCACCTTGGCCGAGTTGATTCAACAGATGCGTGGCAACCTGGCCGGTGTCTGGCGAATGCCCGACGTGCAGAAACAAAACAGCACCAATCGGAAAAAGCACGACATCGAAGCGGAAGTCCGGCGCGGATACGAGTTGGCCCGCAGCGTGGTGCGCCAGGCGCTCGAGCGCAATCCCGATCATTGGGCCTTGATGATGGCCGATGCGGCCGTGATGCACGATGAAAACGAGTTCCAGCAGGAATTGAACAAGAGCAGCGAGTTTTCCGAGCGTCGCCGGGCTGCGTTGGCGCGCTATCGCGAAGCGGCCGAGCGCTACGCCGCCGTGGTCGACGAAATGACCGAGGAAGAGCAAACGACCAAGGTGTACGAGCAGTGGTTCTATGCCGGCTTGGGGGCGGTCGACCTCGAGCGCATCACCGCCGACAAGGTGGCCGACCAGAAACAGCCGGCAATGATCCGAGACGCGATCATGGCGCTGCCCGCCGAAATCGCCGACGACCACCTGGCAAAGTTCGCCAATAACCTATTCACTCGGGTCAGCAGCGCAAAACCCGAGTTAAAGTATCGGTATCTTCGCAGCGGGTTCGAGATCGTCGGCGATCACAAGCTCGCCCGCGAGGCCCGCAAGTTGCTCGACTACTACGGCGATCTGGTCAGCGAGATCAAGCTTGAGACCAAGATCGACGGGTCCGACGTCGTGGGGCACGATGAGCCGTTTGGAGCGTTCGTCAATATCCTGCACACAAAGGAAATCGAACGCGAAAGCGGCGGGTTCGGTCGCTACTTGCAGAATCAAAACAGCGGCAACAGGTACTACTACAACTTCGGCCGCCCCACGGAAAACTATCGCGACAAGTTTCGCGACACCGTGACGCAGGCCCTGGGCGAACAATTCGAAGTGATCTCGATCACGTTCCAGGAGCCGGACGTCAACTCGAAGGCAGGCAGCAAGTATGGCTGGCGCGTGACGCCGTACGCTTACTTGCTGCTCAAGGCGCGCGGGCCGGAAGTGGACAAGATCGCGCCCTTGCGACTGGACTTCGACTTTTTGGATACGTCCGGCTACGCGATGTTGCCGGTGGAATCGCCCGTGGTGCCGATCGACGCGCAGGCCAAGAAAGCGGCCGCTCGTCCCGCCACGCAAATCGAGCTTGTGCAGACGCTCGACGAACGGCAGTCCGACGAGGGCAAGCTGATTCTCGAAGTTCGGGCCAGCGGTCGCGGGCTGATGCCGCGACTGGATGACCTGGTTGATTTGGAGATTCCCGGTTTCCAGCAGCAGGAGGTCGAGGGCGGCGACCTGGCCGTTACACAGTTCGACAAGGAGGCCGACGATACGGTGATCGCTTCGGAGCGGGTCTGGCTCATCACGATGCACGCTGACGACGCGGAACAGGTGCCCGAGACATTTCGGTTTGCCAAGGCCAAGATGGTCGTCAAGGAAAACGTGTATCAACGCTACGAAGACGCCGATCTCGTGGCGGTCGAGCCGGAAATATCGTTGGCGGCGCGCTACGGCGAGGATGACTATGCTTGGGCATGGATTCCTTTGGTAGCGCTGGGTGTCGTCGTGGTCGGCGGCGTGTTGGCCGCGCGCTTCGCCCGACGAACTCGCGATCAAGCTCCGCAACGGTTTCACGTTCCGCAACAGATCACGCCGTTTAGCGTGCTGGGGCTACTGCGCGACATCCAACACAACAATGGGTTGGACGACGCCGAACATCGCGAGCTGGCCGACTCGATCGATCGCCTGGAGCGGCATTATTTCGCCGCCCCCGATACCGACGAGCCCGACCTGCAAGGCATCGCCACGACCTGGGTCGCGAAGACGGCAAGCCGGAACTGACCGCAGCAATGTTGCGGTCCGATGTGGAACGACGCTCGGTGCCGGTTCACCGTCGAGCTGTCCGTGTCATGGCGGGGACGTGTCCTCAATGTGGACCATCGTTGAGTTCTCCATCACGTTCTGCCCGATGACGACCGGCGTACGCTTCACGGAGGTTGCGGGCACACAGATCTCAACGTGTTGCAGGAAGTTGCCGGAGATGATCGTGCCAGTGCCTTCGACCTTAAGTCCGATGCGCTTCCCACTATCCGCGCCTTGGATGGTGTTACCGGTCACGGCTGCGCCGTTTCCGCGCACGTCCATTGCCAGGCCACATCGGGCATCGGGCGCAACGGTTAGGATGTTGTTGGAGATGACGTGGCGCTGCGAATCTGCCCAGGACCGAAAGCCGATGTCCAAGTCGCCATTCTTGCGTACATCGACGATGTTGCCGACCATAATGATCGAGTTGCCGCGGTCGGAACCGATTGCCACGTGCGTTCGTCCGGTAATGCGAACGTAGTTACCACGGATGATCCCGGGGCCGGTGAGAATCTCGACCGAATCGGACCCGGCGTTGCCCAGCACGTTGTCCAGTACGCGCATGTTGGGCCCTTCGAGCATGATGTTTAGCCGGTGAACGTTTTTCACCGCGCAGTTACGCACGGTCACGTCGTGCGTGTCGACCGGCGCGGTTGGGCCGCGGGGCGCCTGACGGAATGCCTTGATGCCGCAGAATTCAAAGCGATCGTGTGAGATGTTCGGGTCGCCCGTGCCGGCGGCGTTTTGATCTCGATTTGCGTCGACCGTCAGGTCGCGAATCGTGATGTCGCCAACGCCGGAACCGATGATACGCACGACGTTCGTGTTCTGTTCTGCCGCAAGCCGCAGGACGGTTGCCGCCCCCTGCCCAGCCAAGACAACTCGCGATCGGTCGATGGTCACGCCGCCAAGGGTGCCGTCGACGCGACGAATGTCGTATGTTCCCTCGAGCAGCAGCACCGTGCCACCGGCTTCGGGCAATGCGCGAATCGCCGCCATGACTTGTTCTTGATCGCCGGTTCCATCGGCAACGAAGTCCGCGGCAGCTTTCGATGCTGCCGACGAGTCCTTGGCGGCAACCCTCACGGTGGCGGCAAGCGCCGTCCGGTCTACTGTGGAACTGATTGCGGCACAGACGGCCAGCAGCAGCGCGGCGGACTTTCCCGTAACGAGTGGTGTGGATTTCATCAGCGGTCACGCTCCTGTTGGGGAATCGAGACGAACTGGACTCCATCGTACAACGCGAGCGATGTCCGGCGGACGATATTCGTGCCCGCCACGTGCAATATTGGTTGGGGCGCGGCGAGTCGTCTGGCGGCGATACGCTAGGGCAACTTCGGTGCTTCGGCCCTTTGGCGGTTACTACCCGGCTCGGCCGACGCGTCGCGAACTTTGCGCCGGCCCAGCGCACACAAAAGGGCCGGCAGAAAGAGCAGGTCGCCGGCCAACGACATGGCCAGCAACACGCAGATCATTAGCGAGAATTGCGCGGCCGGCACCAGCGGGCTCAAGACAAACACGATCAGCCCGGCGCTACAAATCACCGTCGTGCGAATCATGGCCCCGCCACAGCGGCGGTAGGCCAACCAAATCGCTTCACTGGGGGCCTGTCCCAGCGCGATCCCGCGCCGATACCAGGTCAGATAGTGCACGGTGTCGTCAATCGCGATTCCCAGCCCGACGCTGGCGGTCATCATCGACCCGATGTCGATGTGCGAACCCATCCAGCCTAGCGCGCCGAACACCAGCAACGTGGGAAAGACGTTCGGCAACAGCGACAGCAGCCCCAATCCGACGTTACGAAACGCGATCGCCAGCACCACCACGATAACCACCAGCGCCAGGGCGAAGCTGGTCGCCAGGTCGAGCAGCAACCGGCTCCGGAATTCGACAATCAACGGCAGCATGCCGGTGTAGATGGCCGAAACGTCGCGGCTCTGCTCTTGTTGCTCGTCGAGCACGGTCTGGACCGCGGACTCCACGGCGTCGAGCGACTGCCCGTAGTCGCTAGGCGAGAGCGCGTAGATTCGCGTGCTAATGCGCCAAAGCTGATCGTCGCCCTCGCGTGCCAGGTAGTTGCTCCGCACCAGGTCGTCAACCTGGCGTCGCAGCCGGCGATCCAATACAACCCGTTGGGCAATGGCCCGGGCGTCGCTGCCCAGCTCGGGCGATGGGAGCAACGTAGCGGCGGAGAGCGACGCGCCGGCGGCGCCGGTTTCTTCGATGGCCTCTTCGATTCGTCGAACGAGCAGTAGCCGGTCGCGCATGTTCGCGGGGGCCTGTTGGCCAAAGCGGAGCACCACTTCCACCGGCAACAGTGGTCCGATCGTGTCCTCAAGCCATTCGTGATCCTGCACGATCTTGGTTTCTTCGGTGAAGAAGTCGCCCAGTTCCATCGTGGCCCGCAGCCTCGAAAGGCCGGCCGCGCCCCAAATCATGACCGCCAGAAAACCGCCAACCACGATTAGGTGTCGCGCGGCAATGATGCGCGCCAAGGCATGCCACGTCGGCCAGCGGTCGGGTCGCCGCGCATACCACGACCGTAGGGCTGAGCAACCGCCCTGACAGCGCGACCGAAAGACCATAGCGCCGGGAAGAAGAAGGAACAGCATGGCCAGCGCGGAAACGATCCCGATCGTGGCGTATTCGGCAAAGACGACAACTGGCTTGATTCCGCTAGCCGCCAGCGAGGCAGTGCCCACGGCCGTGGTCAGCGTCGCCAGCAGGCACGGTAGCCAGCCGACGCGAACCGCTTCCAGCGGTGCCGCGACCGGGCCCACTTCGACCACCGCGTCGTCATAGTAGTTCAGCAGATGCACCGCGCCGGCCACGAACAACACGAAGATCAAGCTGGGCATGACCACTAAAATGCCATTGACCTCCGCCCCGCTGTAGTAGACCAGCGCCAGCATCGTCGCCTCGATGCTCAACGCTCCGACACAGACGAGCACGGTCACCCAGAAGCTTCGCAGGAACGGCCAAGCCACAAGCACGACGGCGATCGCCGAAGGCAGGATGTTGTCGACCAGCGAGCGCACGCTGGCCACGTCGATCTCGGCGCTTTCTACGGCCGAACCGCCCAGCCGCAACTCGTTGCGTTCCAACCCGCACTCCTGCTGGGCGACGTCGTAGATGACCTGCAGTGCTTCGCCGCCGACGCGGGCCGCCTCGGGCGTCAGCACGACCACGGCGCAGGTCGACTCGCGGTCCGGTCCGATCATCGAGCCCAACAGGCGCGTGATCGCGGCCTGGCGCGACAACCGTAGCGGTCGCGCGGTCAACTCCCGCAACAGATCCCGCCCGGTCACGACGCGGTGAAATAGATTGCCGTTTGATCCGTCGCCCGTGCCGGCGGCGCGCAGTGCTTCGGCAAACTCGTCGACGCGGTCGTCGTCGATCGTGCAGCCGGGCCACGACACGACGACCGGGTCGTAGTGCTCGAAGTGTGAAACGAACTGCTGATACCGCGCACGGCTGGGCGTGTCGCTGGGCATCCAGCTCAACGTGTGGTTGTTCATCGCTTGCAGCCCGCGGTAGCTACCCAGGACGGCAAACGGAACGACCAGCACGATCACTGACAGCGTCACGACTGTGCTGAAGGCAAAGGCGCGATTCGTTTTCAGGACGGATGCGTCGCGCGGCGGCGGTTGGTCGACAGTCATGAACCCCGAAGTCGGCGTTCGGCGGGTGGCTGGAGTGGTTGCGTCGCGATACCGACGCCGTCAATTGGGCGACCCGTGGCCTGCTAGCGCTCGGTGGCCCAACCATTCGGGCGACGATTGCAATCTAGCAGCAAAGGACGTGCATGTCACCCGAGACCAGGGTCAGGCACAGCCGAAGTCGCGTCGAAACCGCGCTGGCCGGACGAGCGTCCCGGTCGGCTACACGGCGGTCGACCGGCCTGATTCGGCGGCGGCGTAGATCGAAAAGACGGTCTTCAGCGCTCGCAGGCTGTCGGCATTGCTGATCGGCGGATTGGTCATCGTGGCGCATGCCCGCACCGCTTCGCGTACGAACGGCGTATAGCCGCGCGGTTCTTTCGAACCTTCCCAAATCCGCACCTCCGCGGAATCGCCATCTTTCGTCGAGTACCACTGCAGCGGCTGGTCGCGCATCGGCTGCAAGTGAATCCATCCGGCCGATCCCCAAATCTTGATATGCGAATGGTAGCTCTTGTCGAGGTAGAAACCGGAAGTGATCGTGCCGAGCGCTCCGTTCTCGAATCGGTACGCGGCGGCCGCCGAGTCTTCGACGTCGATCGGCTGGCCGCCCACGTTGGCGATGAAGCCGGCAGTTTCCACGATGGGCGAATCGACCAGATACATTCCCAAGTCGAGCCAATGGATGCCCAGCCAGATCAAGTGACCGCCGCCGGCCCGCTTCTTGTGGGCAAACCACTCGCGGTGGTAGCTGGGCCGCGTCAGCCGAGTCTGGTCGGCGATGATGTGGGTCTCCATGCCAAACAGCTTGCCGATTGTGCCCTCGGCGATCATGTCGCGTGCCGCGATGATCTCGGGATTCGTACGATTCGCCAACGCCAACATTAAGTAGCGGTGCTTGCTGTCGGCCAGATCGACCAACGAGGCGAAATCCGCCACGCGCACACAGGCCGGCTTTTCGGAGAAAACGTGACAGTCTGCCTCGAGCGCCGCGCGGATGATCGGCGGAGCGAGTCGTGCTTCCATCGTAACGAGTGCCATCCGCGGTTGATGGTGTTGCAGCAGTTGCTTGTAGTCCCGATGAACTTGCTTGAGCTTCGTGCCCAAGACGCGCCGCGCTTCCGCTTCCCACTTGCCGTCCGGGTCCGCCAAGACGACCGATCCACAGTGTTCCGACTCGGCCAACGCGGTCAAATACGCTCCGACGTGGGCTCCGCCTGCGTGGGTCAGCAGTCCAACGGTGATCGGATCGGCTGCGACTGATTTGTCGTGCAAGGTCATGGCAATTTCTCAAAACGGTGACGATACGCTCGTGATGCTTCCACGACTATAGCCGCTGCGCGGCCGCGCCGCGAACTCGGGTCGCACGCGGCGGCGTATTCGCACGTGCCAAGCAACGCGTGAAAAACTGGACGACCGCGCCGAGCACGCTTATACTCGCGCCGGCGTGTAAGTTAATCGAGCCAGCGGAGCCAACGGCATGCGAGCAATCGAGTTTCTGGCGATAGCGGCGATTGTGTCGAGTTGGTTCGCCTTGTCGGCGTCGACGCGCCCTGCATCGGCTGCCGAGAAGGACGACTACCTCTCCCCTGCCCTGCGGACTCAGGTCGAGCGGCTCAAGCTGGACGTGGCCAACTTTCCGACCAACCGAGACACGATTCGCCCCCGGACGCTCGTGCTATGGCAATGGGCCAACGCCTATGCGCGGCAGGGCGGGATCTTGCCGGTTGAACTGCCCATCACCGTCGCGATGGTCACCGCGTTTCCGGATCAGCGTGAGCTACGCCGGGCGTTGGGCAACGTGTTGAGCGTGCCCTGGTCGGGCGTCGGTTCTGCACGGGCCTTGGACCGCTTCGTCCGCGAGTTGCAAGTCCGCGAAGAGCAGCCC
>CALFYT010000016.1 GCA_937952415.1 uncultured Planctomycetaceae bacterium
GCAACTACGCAGTCTTCCTGTCAGACGATCGCAAGGACGCGGACGGTGCGGAGGAGTACTACAAGCGAGCGATTGAAGCGGATCCCAAGGACGCAAACCATATGGCGAATTATGCGCGGTGGCTGTTCACTTGCGGCAAGCTTGAGGACGGCCACGCCATGCTCGACCGTGCGATTGCGGCGTTTGACCCGAGTACAGAGAACGCATTGGCGGCGGAGCTGGCCTTCTATGCCTATGCCCTCGGTAGCGAGGAAGAGCGAGGCGAGTACCTTGCGAAACTAAAGCAGCTTCTCGCTGCCGACGTGCGATCGCCCGGTTGGGATCTCAAGCCCATCGTTCAGCGCGCAATGGAGGCGAACCATCCCGCGGGCGACTGGCTCGGCAAGCTGGCCGCGGTGATCAGCGACAGTGCGGACCTGGCCACACTCGACGATTGGCAAGACTGGAGAGATTGTAAGCCGGATGATCCCGAATTGCCACCCAGTAGCGGGAGCGCATAGGTAGCCGCATAGTACAAGACATACAGTGTCGGCTAGCTGCCCTTACGCCAACTGGCGTACATCACCTCACCGGATCGAAGTCCGCGTCAAACAGCGCGTACCAGCCGACCAGCCCGTGCAGCTCGCGCCGCGCCGGTTCGTCGGCATTCTGGAAGATGACCGCCCGCGGCGCCGCCAGGGCGACAAGCTGCCGCACGTCGAACTCGGCCAACAGCCCGAACGCGAACAGCTCCGGCAGATTCTCGACCGGCTCGTCGCGCTCGACGAGCAGCTTCAGGCTGGCAAGCGCTCCGTCCAGTTCGGCCGAATCGACCAGCGATGGCGCCAGCGCCGTGGCCACCAGCGCCGCCATGCAGGTGCGCGGGCCGGTTGCGGCGATCATCACCGGCTGGTCCGGGTATTGGTGCTTGGCCCAACGGGCCAGCGCCAGAATCTGCGCCGCTTGAATGCCTAGCGCGCGCTGGCCCACGGACGAGATCAACAGCGGATACGTGTATTGTGGATCCTGCGATTGAATCTGCGACGCGCCGACGAACAACGGATCAAGCGCCAAGACGCGATACCCGCCGGCCACCAGCCTCTCGACGTGATCGGCCCGGCTGGCACGACCTTCATCGGCCACCAGCAGTGCCACGCCGGTCGTGTCTTTGCCGCGGGCGACGATCTCCGTAACCGGAACGAGCCATTCATCGTCCAGGCGGAATCGGCGGGCAACTGCCGTCTGGCCCTCGCCAGCCGAAATCTCCTTGCGGTCGGCCGGTTGGGCCCGATAGTCTCCGACGCGCAGCAGGGCCGCCAGCCGTTTTCGGCCATCGGTTTGCCATTTGGTGGCTTCTGGCTGGTGCGTCGGCAAGTCGGAGTCGCCTGGCAGGCTGACGGCCAACGATTCGGCCAGACGATGAAAGTCGGCGTTGTCGTCCGGCAATGGCACATGCAGTTGTTCGGCCGTTTTCACCTCGGCGGTCGAGTCGATTTCGTCGCGCGCGAAGGACGTATCGTTCGGGTAGAAATAGTCGCCGATCGCGGCGTAGAGCTGCTCGCGATTCTCTTGTTCGAAGTTGTGCGTACCCGGATCGTGGTTCACGTGAGATCGCAATTGATCCTGGGCGCCGAACAGGGCAAACGTGGGCCGCGCCGCGGCGAGCAACGGTTCGAGCGTGTGCCCGCTCTTAAAGCAACAGTCGTCCGAGGCGTTGTATGTCAGCAACGTGGGCCGCGGGGCCCGCATCGCGGTCAGGTGGGCATAGTCGGCCACGGTGGCCATGTCGGCCGGGGCTTGCTCGGAGTCGCCCATGTCGTCAAACGCGATGTTCGTGAAGAAGCTGCCGTATCCGGCCACGGGATTGGCCAGCCGCACGCGCTCGTCCAACGAACTGATCAGAATCGTTTGCCAACCGCCACCGGACAGCCCGGCCACGAGCACACGATCTGGGTCGGCATGATCCAGCGACAAGCCCAAGTCGATGCCCCGCACCAGCGCTAAGTAGAACGGCGCCAATCCGCTGGCTCCGCACAGGTCGAGCTGGTTCATCCGTCCGTGCGCGAAGCCGCTGGTCCGCAGTTGGCCCATGCCGAACCATTCCAGATTCAGCGACAGCATTCCGCGCTTCGCCAGGTTGATGGCGCGAAGCTGCTTGTAGTCGGTCGCTTTGCCGTCGGCCGAATGGCCGTTGACGTTGATCGCCACTGGCACCTTGCCTTCCAGCTTCTCCGGCAAGTACAGCAGCCCGGGAATCCACATGTCCGGCAGAGCCTCGTAGCGAAACTTGCGAATCGAGTAACCCGGGCCGCCTTCGATCGTGTCGAGCCACTCGACCTTGCACTTGGCGTCGCGCCACGCTTGCGCCTCGCCGCGAAACACGATTTTGTCGAGCATCGCGCGGCGCAGGCGCTCGGCCTCGCGTTGCCAGGCACTGCGGTCCGTCGGGCGGGGCGGCTTGACGATCCGCGCGGTGATAAACGCCCGCACGTCGTCGAGCACTTGGGTTGCGGGCATTTCCGGCTCGGCCAGCGCCGCGGCGATTGCCGCCTTGTCGTCGGCGTGCGCTACGGAACAAGCAGCCGATAGCGCGGCGGTCGCGCATGCCGCGAACAGTAGCACTGACGTCGAGCGTCGCGTTTCGTGGATCATGCGCATCGTGGGTTACTACTCGGAATCGTTGGACTGGCGCGCGGTTCCGCGCGGCTCGCTCGGCCACACCGAAGCAACGAACGTCTGCTAGTCCGGCGCCGGAAAGTCGGGCAACGTGCCAATATCGTATTGCACGGTTTCCAGAAACGCCAACAAATCGGCCATCGACCGCGGATCGATCGTTTTTTCCAAACCTTCGGGCATCAGCGACTTGCCGGTGCTTTTGATCTGCTCGATGTTCTGCTTTTGGATCGTTTCGATTTCGCCCTTGTCGCGTGCCAGGGTGATGCTGGTGGCGGTCTCGGAAACGATCAACCCGGTCAGTGTGCGGCCGCTGTCATCGACGAGGACGTAGCTGACGTAGTTTGGTGCCACGTTGCGATTGGGATCCAGGATCGACTCGACCAGCGCTTGGCGCGTGCGATTGCGAATCAACGCCAGGTTCGGACCCACCTCCTTGCCCCGCCCGGCGATCTGGTGACACGCCATGCACTCGCGTTGATAGACTTTGTCACCCCGCCTCGCGTCGCCGTGTTGCGTCGTGGCGGCGCGATAACGTTCGATGACTTCCGCCCGGGGTCGCGTCGCGCCGAACAGCGTTTCGGCCGTTTCGCGCAGCTTCGTGTCATCGGACTGCAGTAGCGCGGCTTGCGTGGTCTGCGGGATCAGTCCGACGGGAATCTCGCCGCGCTGGCAAGCCTCCAACAACGCGGCCGACCACGACGGCCGTGAGCCGAGGACCGTCAGGATCTCGGCCTGCATGTCGGGCGAGCACGCGCGGCAAACTTCGATCAGCCGGCCTGCGATCGCCGGATTCGAATGCCGGGCCACCACGCGCAGCGCCGCTTGCTGTACGGCCGGAGATTCTTCCGGCGACACCAGATCAGTCAACGTTTCAACCACGTTCGGCCCACCGCTGTAACTCAACATCTGGATTGCGCCGGTCCGCGCACTGGCCGGTGCG
>CALFYT010000017.1 GCA_937952415.1 uncultured Planctomycetaceae bacterium
CGCTTTCGACGATGGCCAGCGCTTCGTCGCGGCGCTGTGCCGACGGTGCCATGGCTGCTTCGACCATCACGGGCGGAACACCGCCCGGCGCGTCGTCGGTCGGGGCGGTGTTGCTCCACTGGTCGGCCAGCGGCGGACCGTTTTGCTGGAAGTCGTCGTGAAACAGCAGCAACCGGGGCAGGGGATTGTCGCGGCGCCACGCCGCAAGCGTTTCCCGCGCTGTTTGCAAGTCTCGCTCAATTTCGTCGCGCTGCTGTTCCCAGTGCCGCAGTTCGCCCGGAAGGCTGGCATGCAGGTGCCGGTCGTTGGGCTTGGTCCAATCTTCGACGTTCAGCGCCGGATAAAAGACCGACTGCAACTGGTAGTAGTCGCGTTGGGTGATGGCCTCGAACTTGTGATCGTGGCACTTGGCACACTGAAGCGTCAGCCCCAACAGCGACGAGGCCACGATTTGCATCGTCGATTCCAACACGAAATAGCGGTCGATGCGCACCTCGTCCGGGTTGCCGTCGCTTTCGCCTGTGCCGTCCTGTCCGTTGCGCAGATAGTGGGTCGCTTCGAGCAGCGAAATCGTCTCCGCCGACGCGTCGTTGCCCGGCGCGAAGCGGCTTAGCTCGTCTCCGGCCAACTGTTCCACCACGAACCGATCGAACGGCTTGTCGGCGTTGATCGAGCGGACCACGTAGTCGCGATAGCGATAGGCCAACGGCCGGTCGGTGTCGGCACTGAAGTATCCGTTCGAGTCGGCATAGCCGGCGGCGTCGAGCCAGTGTTTGCCCCAGCGCTGTCCGTAGTGGGGCGATGCCAGATAGCGGTCGACCATCTGCGCGTAGGCATCGGGCGACGTGTCGTCGACGAACCTCTGAATCTCAGCGGGCGTCGGCGGCAGGCCGGTCACGTCGTACGCCACTCGGCGGATCAGCGTGCGGCGATCGGCCTGCGAGTTGAGCGCGAGACCGGCCGCTTCGAGCCGCGCGATCGTGAACCGATCGACCGTGGTCTGGACGCGCGTCTCGTCGATTACCGCAGGCAGCGACGGGCGCACCAGTCGTTCAAAGGCCCAGTGGCGCGCGAGATCGTCGGCAGGTGATGCTTCCGGCAAGCCGTTGGCTCCGCCGGCGATCCAGCGGCGCAGCAGTTCTTTTTCGGCCGGTGGCAACGGATCGTCGGGCGGCATCTCGTCGTCGTCGATGCGCTGCCAGAGCAAGCTCGAAGTCACGTCGCCCGGCACGACGATTGGGCCGCTTTCTCCGCCGCGGGCCAGCAGTGGCGAGGTGCTGAGGCGCAAGCCGCCCTCTTGTTTGGCCGGCCCGTGGCACTTCACACAGCGTCGCTTGAGGAGCGGCAGGATGTCGTCGTCGAGCGAAGGTGTCCGCACGGCAGCTTGATCACCGCCCGATCCGTTCGCCGGCTCCTGGCACGGCGCGGCGGGCGGCCCGAGGATCGCGAGGATCGTGGCCGCGGGCAGCAGTGACCGAAACGTCGGCATGCGGGGCTCTGCGGGACAGCGTGTGTCGTGCGGGCGGAAGCGGACAGTGCAATGGGCACCATGATACCACGCTAAAGTGGCTTTCTGCATCCACGCGCCGCCCGATTCCCGGTAGCCGGACACGCCCCGAAAACGTATGCTTCCGTAACAGCCGGTGCCGGGCGTTCGTGGCCGATTCGAGGCGACAGGTCCGCACACCGGCTTGGATTCCTGAAACTTGAACCACCCGTGGAGTGTTTTCGATGCCGATCCAAACTTTGTCTGTCGTCATGCTCTCGATGATCGTTGTATTTGCCATGATGGTCGACGGCGCTGGTGCCGCGGAGCCGGGACCCGTCGACGAGGATGCTCCGGAGGAGTTTAAGAAGACGGATTCCGGGCTGAAGTATCGCATTCGTCGCAAGAGCGACGGCGTCAAACCACGCAAAGCGAACAGCGTGACCGTGCACTACAAGGGTTGGCTCGACGACGGCAAGGAATTCGACAGCTCGTACAAACGGGACGAGCCGATCACGTTTCCGCTGGGCGGCGTGATCCCCGGCTGGACCGAGGGCATGCAACTGGTCGGCAAGGGCGGCATGATCGAGTTGGAAATCCCGGCGGAACTTGGCTACGGCCGTCGGGGCGCCCCGCCCGTGATTCCGCCCAACGCACGGCTGCACTTTCTGGTCGAACTGCTCGACGTGAAATAGCCCGGCCAGGCGAAGTAGTGCGACCCACGTGGCACAGGCGAGCGGCGCGGTGGACGTTCTGCGGTCGCCGGTCACATGTGCCGCGCTATGCGAACAGCTCGTGGATCGGGCGGCCTTCGCAGATGCGATGCGGCCGACCTTGGCGATCGTCGACCGTTTGGCGCGGATCGACGCCCAACGCATGGTAGAGCGTGGCCGCGTAGTCCTGCGGCGAGACGGGCGATTGCTCCGGATAGGCTGCGTGTTTGTCGCTGCGCCCGTAGATGGCTCCGCCGTGGATGCCGCCGCCGGCCAGCAGTCCGCTGTAGCAAAACGGCCAGTGCGCGCGTCCGCCGTCGCTGGCGTTGCCGTTGTCGATCTGCGGCTTGCGGCCGAATTCGCCGACCCAGGCCACGATCGTATCTTCGAGCAGCCCGCGCTGATCGAGATCTTCGAGCAGGGCCGAAAGCGCTTGGTCGGCCGGAGGGATCAATTCGCTCTTGAGCCGCGAGAAGTTTTGGCCGTGCGTGTCCCAGAAGTTGCGCCCGTCGTTGTGCCAGTTGACGTTGACCAGCGGCACGCCGTGTTCGATCAACCGACGGGCGAGCAGCACGCACTGGCCGTGGATATTGCGTCCGTAGCGATCGCGCACGGCGGCAGGTTCTTGCTCCAGATCGAAGGCCTGCCGTGCCTCGGTCGACGCGAGCAGTCGAAACGCGCGCTCTTTGAAGCCGGAGGTTTCGGCTGTGTCGAGCGCGGCCCGTTGCCGATCGATGCGGCTCAACAAGGCTCGGCGCGAGGCGATTCGTTCGTAGCTGATGCCGTCGGCCAGGCTGAGTTCCTCGACGCGCCAATCGGGCTTGCTCGGATCGCCGCCGATCAGCAGCGGATCGTAGCCGCGGCCGAGCCAGCCGCCGTGTTGTCCTGGCGCTTGTCCGCCCGGCGCGGAAGGATGATAGGCCCGCCACGGCAAAGCCACACTCGCCGGCAGCGTGCCCGACGTGGGCCGCAAGTGGGCCAGCATCGAGCCGATGTGCGGCGTATCGCGCGGGCTGGGAGGATCAGCGTCGCTGTTGATCTTGGGCGCCAGGTGCCCGGTGAGCGTCGCGTGTCCGCTGGACAAATGGGCCGGATCGGTGTGCGACAGCGACCGGACGATGGCCACCTTGTCGGTCAAAGACGCCAGGCGGCCAAAATGTTCGCAAATCTGCATGCCGGGCACGCGCGTCGCGATGGGCGAGAACAGCCCGCGCACTTCGGCCGGCGCGTCGGGCTTCATGTCGAACGTGTCGAGTTGGCTCGGACCGCCCCACATGAACAAGAAGATGCATCGCTTCGCGCGGCCGAACCCGGCTGCCTGCGCCACGGCCGACGTTTCGGCGGCGGCTCGCGCGGCCAGCAATTGCGGCAAGCTCAGTCCCAACAATCCAAGCCCGCCGGCGCGCAAGACCTGGCGCCGGCTGATCGAAGCCGCGTGGCGCAGATCGGCACAGCCGCGGTCGGTGAAGTCGATGGAGCGTGGGCGCGTCATGAGCAGCAAATGGCGGGGAGGCGGGTTGTCTTGCGGCGGGATGACGCACGGTCGTGCGCCGGTGGGTGCATTGTAGCCGCGCACGCGGTACGATTTCCAGATGAAAAAGTGGACCGTGCAGGCTCCACGGCATGCCGCAAGGTCCGACGGCGCTTGGCTTTTCGCGTTGCAACGGGTGAGTCGGCTGCGCGCGACAGCCAAAGTTTGGCGCATTGGACGGATCGGGTGCCGTGCCGTAATACATAGCCGGTGCGACGCGCAGGAGTTTAGGATGTTGCATCGCCGCGCGGCCGCGCCATGCACACGGCATTGCGATCGGCCGTCGGCGCGCGGCGGAACAGGGAGACCGACGTGGAACTTCAATTCGATCCCCGGCAGGCCGTCGCCAAGCTAAAGCGGGCCGACAAAAAATTGGCCATGGTCATCCGGCGCGCCGGCCCGTTTCAACTGGAACCGCGCAAGTCGCAAAGCCCGTTTCACGCGCTGCTGCGGGCGATCATCTATCAGCAGCTTGCCGGGCGGGCGGCGGCCGCGATCCACGGGCGCGTGATCGACCTTTACCCCGGCCGGCGCGGTCCGACGGCCGCGGCATTGGTCGAAACGCCGGACGAACTGCTGCGCGGCGCCGGTCTTTCGCGCAACAAACTGGCAGCGGTGAAGGACCTGGCCGCCAAGACGCTCGACGGCACGGTGCCGACGCTGGCCAAGCTCAAGAAGATGGACGACGACGAGATCGTCGAGCGGCTGACCCAAGTGCGCGGCGTCGGCGTGTGGACCGTGGAGATGCTATTGATGTTTCGGCTGGGCCGGCCCGACGTGTTACCGGTCGGGGACTTCGGAGTGCGGAAGGGCTTTATGCACACGTACGGCGGCTCCGAACTGCCCAAGCCGAAGGAGCTGCTGGAACACGGCGAGCGTTGGCGACCGTTTCGCTCGGTGGCCAGTTGGTACATGTGGCGGGCCGTCGATTTGGAGCTGGCCAAGGCGAAGAAGCGTGGGAAAATGGTATTGCCCGATTGAGAAACGCTGTCGATCGGTGCTATGTGATGGCGGCCCGTTTTTTGTGGCGGAGTGATCTCGATCTTGATTGGAGCCGTGAGGTGATGAAGCATGCCGCTAGAAGATCCGGTCGCTGTTTACAATGCCGAGACCAATGTCGAGGCGCAGATGGTCAAGTTGCTGCTAATCGATGCTGGAATCGAGGCACATGCTTCCGAAGATCTTTCGCCGGTGGGCTTGTGGATGTTTGGGTTACTCCCGGAGATTCACAAACCACAAGTGTGGGTGAGCCGCCACGACATTGATCGCGCGGGTCCGGTACTTCGCGACTATGCGGAGCGAACGGCCCAGCGAGAGCGTGAGAAACGGCGGGGCGCAACGGACGAGGAGCGAACCGTTTCAGCCGTATGCGAGGAATGTGGAGAGACTTCGACCTTTCCGGAGAGCAAGCGCGGGACCGTGCAAGACTGTCGGCGCTGCGGAGCGTATATCGACGTTGGCGACTTCGATGAGCAGGGCGATTTTTGGGAGCAAGGCAGCGACGAGGCGGGACCGCCGTAATACCTCAGTGCAATGCCATCGACTGATGCTGGTACTGCGGCGCGGACTCCTCGAGTCGCCGACAGGGCGGATCGCTACGCGGTAGCCGCCTGCGCATGCGCCGCGATTAACTCCACGAAACGAGGGATCAAGCGCACGGGCAGATCGTGTCCCATGCCACCGATGATTTCCAACCGTGCGCCGGCAATGTGCCGCGCCGTGTCCTCGCCGCCGGAGACCGGCACCAGGCGATCGGCCGCGCCATGAATGACCAAGGTCGGCGTGTCGATCCGCTTTAGTGCATCCACCCGACTGCCGCAAGCGAGGATTGCCGCCCGTTGCCGCACAAATCCTTGCGGGTAGTACGCGCGCTGGAGGTCTTGCCGCACGCGCTCGCGCAGCACCTCGTCGCGAACCGGATAGTCGGGGCTGCCGATCAGGCGCAGCGTCCGCACGTGGTAGTCGACAACGTCCTCGATCCGCGCACTGCGGGGATGCCCGCGGAACATGTGGGCCACGACTTCCTCGTCGGTCTGCGGTAGGGCCGGGTCGCCCGAGGTCGACATGATGGACGTCAGCGAGCGCACCCGGTGCGGATGGTCCGCGGCCACGAGCTGCGCAATCATGCCACCCATCGACGCTCCGACCACGTGTGCCCGCTCGACATTCAAGGCGTCCAACAGTCCGACGGCGTCGCGGGCCATATCGTCCAGCGTGTAGGGAATTTGGTCGCGGTACTTCTCGGGCTGTTTGGCGATCGCGCCCAGCGGCGCCGGCACGCGCACCCCGTCGAACCTGGTCGACAAGCCGGCGTCGCGATTGTCGTAGCGCACGACGTGAAAGCCCTTGTCGGCCAGCCCGGTACAGAACGGCACCGGCCAGGCGGTCAACTGCGAGCTGAGGCCCATGATCAGCAAGATCGTCGGCGCGCTGGCGTCGCCAAAGGACTCGTACTCGAGCGAAATCGTGTTGGCCTGCGCCTGCGGCATCGGGCCGTTATAGCATATGGCCGACGACGTCGGACATGGCTCGCCGTGAACTACGCTGCCGATGCGAGGCGCCGCCTGAATCGCCGCCTAGAACGTGTATCCGAACGCGCGAATGTCGTCGGCGTAGAGTTGCTCGACCATCTTGCGCGAGGCCTCGTTGTAAAACGATCGGTAATCGCGCGCACGGTCCGACGTGTTGAGCACCGGCAATTCGGCCGATTCGACGTGCAGGCGATTGCACAGCTTGGCAAAGTCGTCGTCCAACGTTTCGTAGCGCAGCACGCTGTGCACCATCAAAGGTTTGGCGGGCGACTGCATGTCGAGAATCCATTGCGACTGGTCCGTCCAGGCCTCGTGGATGAGCCGGCCCGGTTGCTCGCACAAGATCCGCAGGCAGTCCTCGAACGACTTGTCGGCCAAGAGCTGATAGTCGGGATGTGGGGTGCCCTGTTGTCGGTGCCAGTGGCTATCGGGCATGCGCGCGTGATGAAACGCGCTGGCCGCCCGGTCCCACGGATTGCGAACCACGGCAAAGCTAAGGTATTGCTGCCAAACTTGGGGCAGCGACTGCGCGTGAAAACGCCAGGGACGATGACCGCCCCCGACAATGCCCAGCGCGCGGCGAATGCTCGTGCCGGCGTTCTTTGGAATGTGAATGAACACGCAGCGGTAACGGTGCGAGACGTCGTAGTAGGAAAGCCCGATCGCGGTCTGCAACGCATCGTTCGCCTCGTCTAGCCGCTCAAGCGACGTCAGCACGCGGCCCAGATTGGCCAGCGCGTCGCAGTCGTTCGGCTGGAGTGCAAGCGCCGCGCGGTAAGCAGCAACGGCGTCCTCCAACTTACCTTGGGCTCGCAGGACGTTGCCCAGATTGATATGCGCGGGCACGAACTCGGGTGCGGCGGCAATGGTCCGCTCGTAGTGTCCCTGGGCTTCGTCCGGCGCATCGATACCGGTCAGCAGTCCCAGATTAAAGTGAGCCGCCCATTGCCTCGGATCCAATCGCAGCGCCTGTTCGAAACACTGCCGCGCTTCGGCGCCGCGGCGAGCCGTCAAATAGACTTCGCCGAGGCTGTTTTGGTACGTCGCATCGTTCGGGCAAAGGGAAACGGCCCGAGTCAGGTAGTCGATGCCGGCGTCGCGTTGGCCCAACTGCGCGGTGACAATACCCAGCAAGTGCAAGACGATGTGGTTGTTTGGGTCCGCATCGAGCACCTGGCGATAGAGAGGCGCCGCGTCGGCCAGATTGCCGCCGCGGTGTAACTCCCGGGCGACGGAGAGCAGATCGTTCGCGGTCGTCATGCGTATTTCCCAACTAGCCGACCGGCGACCAGGGGCCCATTGACCAAGCATGCCAGCGGCACGCGGGCCGCACATCCGCAGTCTAGCCCGATCCGGGTTGGATGAGAACTGGCGGCATGCGGGGCACGCAAACAATCGCGACGAACACTCGAAAAACGCACCGGCCGATCGCGCGATGATGCCGCGCGATCGACCGTGCGAGGCGTTCTAGAATCCGAAGTAGATTCCGAATCTCTGGCCGCTACCAAAGGGTCTGCCACTCCAGGGATTCGACCACATTCCGAACTGCGTTGCCGGATAGGGCTGGCCGTAAACTCCGCCGCGGTAGCCGGCGCGATACCGTCCGTAGGGGTACGGGCCTCGGTGAAACGCCCAATCTCCGGGCCGATAGTTTCTGACCTGGCCCGGCAGGTACCCATAGCGGCCGTAATGCCGGACGGCTCGCCCCGGGATGTCGTCGCAGTACCTGGCACCGTACCAATCGTAGCGCCCGCGGCGGAGGTGATCGGCCTTGGCCGTCGCCGCGTCAAAACCCACGACCGCCGGAGCGAACAACAGTGCAACAATCAGTGTGCCCGTTTTCATAGCGTGCTCCTTTACTCCAAAGGGACGGATGGGATGCGCCAGGGCGCTTAGGCAAACGCACCGGCAACTTGTAAGTTGCGCCAACGGCGGCGCAACGTTCGGGCCTGGGGGCGACTGCTATGCTGCGGAAAGGGCAAC
>CALFYT010000018.1 GCA_937952415.1 uncultured Planctomycetaceae bacterium
GCCACACCGCGGCCTGAGCGGCCCGTTGCGTCATCCCCTTGCTGCCCAGCGAGGCTACCACTTCGCGGACGCCCGGCTTGGTGGTCACCGTTTCCAGCGGCTTGATTTCGTACGGGATGCCGGGACGAGGATCCTTCTTGCCGTGTTCCAGGCAGACCGTGGGGAACTTGAGCTTGGCGACTTGTTCCGGCGAGATGTTCATCATGCCCATGCCGCCCATGCCGCCGCCCATCATTCCGCCACCGCCGCCGAACGACTGGTTTTGGTTTCCGCCACCGCCGCCACCAACGCCCCCGCCCCCTGCCCGCTGCGCGAGGACCGGCACGCCGGCAAACGCCTCGGGCAGCCGCACGGTGAGCGGCTTCTTGGTCTTGTTGGTGATCAGCATGCGGGCCTGCGTCGCGTCCCGCGGAATCAGCTTGACCTCGACGTCCTCGGCATCAATTGCGTCAAACAGGTCGACTGCGTCGACGTCGCGCTCAGCGGCAGGTTTGTCGGCCGCGGCGCGCTGGTCGCGCCGTTCCGCCGCGATGAGTGTCGTCGTCAACACGACCAATCCTACGGCCACGAGCGCGCCGAGCACGCCGTTTCGCATCGCGGTGGTCATCGCAGTACCCTCCCAAGAAATTCTGTTCCGTGGCACGCTTGCCCACGCCCGACCCCGATGAATGGGGCCCGCAGCAGGCAATCTCCAAGATACTCTGCCGATGGCCGAAATCCAAGCGAATTACGGCTTTGAGAGCGATTCGGCGGCCGCCGATTCCGGCGCGCCGGGCCATTTTTTCGCCAGATTCGCTCCCGGGCGAGGCCGGCGGGCGGCAGCGCGGCGCGACCGCGGCAGATCGGGTCCGGCCCAGCGAATCGCACGGCGAATCGCAAGGCCGGCGCAGCGAAAAGGCCCATCGGTTTCCGCGGCCGACGGGCCCTTTCGAAAATCGGGCGACCGGCCGTAGCGCCGCGGGGTAGGAATCCGCGGCACTTGGTCGCCTTGCCCCATTAGGTAGTACCCGGGCGGGTTTCACGTTTTGGGGCACAACCCGCCGGGGCGAGATTTCCGATCAATACATGTCGTAGTCGCCGCCCGCGGCGCCACCGCCCTTCTTGTCGTTCTTCGGCTTTTCGGCGATCAGGGCGTCGCTGGTCAGCAGCAGCACGGCCACGCTCGAAGCGTTTTGCAGCGCGGTGCGGGTCACCTTGGTCGGGTCGATGACACCGGCCTTGACCAGATCTTCGTACTCGTCGGTCGCGGCGTTGTAGCCGTTGTTGCCCTTCGACTCGATCACCCGCTCACAGACGATGCCGCCATCTTGTCCGGCGTTGGCCGCGATGGTGGTCAGCGGAGCCCGACAGGCCCGTACGACGATGTTGTAGCCCACTTCCTGATCGTGGGTCAGGCCTTCGGGCTTGACCGAGGCGGTGGCACGCAACAGGGCGACGCCGCCACCCGGCAAGATGCCCTCTTCGACGGCCGCACGGGTCGCGTGCAGGGCGTCTTCGACGCGGGCCTTCTTTTCCTTCATTTCGCTTTCGGTGGCCGCGCCCACGTTCACCTTAGCCACGCCGCCGGCCAACTTGGCCAGACGTTCTTCCAGCTTCTCCTTGTCGTAGTCGCTGGTCGAAACGCCGATCTCTCGGCGGATTTGCTCGATGCGGGCTTTGATGTCGTCCGACTTGCCCGAGCCTTCGATGATCGTGGTTTCGTCCTTGCCAACGATCACTTTCTTGGCCCGTCCCAGATCGGTCAGCGGCAGGTTTTCGAGCTTGATGCCCAGGCTTTCGAAGATCGGCGTGCCGCCGGTCAGGATGGCGATGTCTTCCATCATGGCCTTGCGTCGATCGCCATAGCCAGGCGCCTTCACAGCGACGCACTGGAACGTGCCACGGAGGCGATTGATGACCAGGGTGGCCAGGGCTTCGCCGTCGACGTCCTCGGCGATGATCAACAGCGGCTTGCCCGAGTTGACAACCGCTTCGAGCAGCGGCACCAGTTCCTTGATGTTCGAGATTTTCTTCTCATAGACCAGCACGTAGGCGTCTTCCAAAACGCATTCCATCGTGGTGGGATTGGTGACGAAATAGGGCGACACGTAGCCGCGGTCGAACTGCATCCCCTCGACCCACTCGACTTCGGTCTGGAGGCTCTTTCCCTCGTCAACCGTGATCACGCCGTCTTTGCCGACCTTGCTCATCGCCTGGGCCAGCAGCTCGCCGATCTCGGTGTCGTTGTTGCTGGCCACGGTGCCGACCTGCGCCATTTCCTTTTCGCTCTTGATGGCGATCGACATGCTCTTGAGCTTGGCGGTGATGTCTTCGACGGCCTTTTCGATTCCCTGCTTCATTTGCACGGGATTCACGCCGGCCACGACGGCCCGCAGACCTTCGTTGAAGATCGACTCGGCCAGCACGGTGGCGGTGGTGGTTCCGTCGCCAGCCACGTCGCTGGTCTTCGAGGCGACTTCGCGGACCATCCGCGCGCCCATGTTCTCGTAGACGTCTTCCAGATCGACCTCTTTGGCGACGGTGACACCGTCCTTGGTGACGGTCGGCGAGCCGAAGCTCTTCTGCAAAATCACGTTGCGGCCCTTGGGCCCCAAGGTCACTTTCACCGCCTTGGCAAGTTTGGAAACGCCGCGCCGCATGGCGTCGCGTGCCTCCTGGTCAAACGCAATCATCTTGGCCATCGATTGTGGTCTCCTTCGCGACTGGCTCCGGCAGAGCCGTTGTTAGAGCAATGATTCGTAGGGTGTGCCGCGGCGCGAGCGTGGCGCGCCGCCGGCGGTTCGATCGATTACTCGATCACCGCCAGAATGTCTTCCTCGCGCATCAGCAAGAGTTCTTGATCGCCCAGCGTGATCGTCTCGGGCGCGTAGGAGGTAAACAGCACCTTGTCGCCGACCTTGACCTGCAACTTCGACCGGCTTCCGTCGGCCAGCAGTCGCCCGTCGCCCACCGAAATGATGGTGCCCCGCGAGGGCTTGTCCTTCGCCGAATCGGGCAGCACGATGCCGCCGGCGGTCTTCTCTTCGGATTCCTCACGCTCGACGACCACGCGATCGCCCAGGGGTTGGAGTTTGACGCCGCTTCCGGCCTTCTTCTTCGATTTTGTGGCTGTCGACATGTTTGGTTGACCTCCGCACGTCGCTTGTGTTTTGCTCGCTCGTCCTATTCGTGTCGAATCATGTCATCGTGGCATGCTTCGACCTCGCCAAGTGCGGAGCAAAGCTCCGCCGAACTCGGCGGCGCACCGACAGCGTCTGCCAATCATGGCATCCGGGGCGCGATGGGCACCTGCCAAATGCAACTGCCGCGCCAGACCGGGAGACAAATTCACAAGTAATCCGCGCGACTCGACTTACGGCCAAATCGGCTCGGCATCGGCCCGCGTCGACTCCTGCCAGTCCCGTCAAACGCCGGACCGGCCGCGGGGGACCGACTGCCAGTTTGACAGGCGGACCCGGCTGCGGACCCTTGGCGTGTGCTACGGCCGGCTCAGGGCGACCGGCACCCCAGAGCAACCCTCACCTCAGGGCGATGGGCAGTTCGGGACAGCCGTTGGCTCAGAGCGACCGTCGGCCCGGCCCAACCATCTGCCCAGGCACAACCTACGCTATAATGCCGGGCCGGCCAGCCGATCGTCGTGTCGAGCCATCCGGCAAAGGCCGTCTCACCACGTGACTCCAGCAGGAGGCTACCTTGAGCAAGCCCGACGAACTGATCGAGATCTACGAAGGCGCCAGCGTTACCGAGGCCCATTTCGTTAAGAATCTGCTCATCGACGAAGGCATCGAAGCCAAAGTGACCGAACAAGACGATCCCCTGGCCCTGCCGATCACGCCATCGCACGTGCTGATCTTTCGCCGCGACGAAGAGCGGGCCCGCGCCATCATCGACCAATACGATGCCGAACAAGAAGCGCGCGCCGACCGGCCGGACTGGAAGTGCGCAAAATGCGGCGCCACGGTCATCGGCGCATTCGACGAGTGCGATGCCTGCGGCGCCGACCGCCCGGGCTCAGAAGAAGCAGATTGACGTTCGGCTACGCCGGATCGCTCGATTCGTCGTCGGCCGATACGTTGTCGCGGCGCGGGTCGGCAGACGAGCCAGCATCGCGCCGTTGCAGCGCCTGCTCGCCGGCCTCCAACACGCGCACGATGCGATCCACGTCGTAGACGCAACCGGCCCAAGTCCCGCCGCTGGCTCGTTGCAGGGCCGCCCAAAGTCGCGTGTCGTCCGGCAGCCGCTCATCGGCGGCCAGATCGTCGCGCAGCGGCCGTTCGTCCAACTCACGCGCTGCCTCCTCGGGCGAGAACTCACGCTGGCTGTCCCCGACCAAGTCGATCGAGCCCTCCAATCGATTGCGATCGATCACGATCCGGATGCGATCTCCATCGCGCAGTTTGCCGATCGGGCCGCCGGCCAGCGCCTCGGGCCCGACGTGGCCGATGCAGGCCCCGGTGCTGACGCCGGAGAATCGCGCGTCGGTGATTACGGCCACTTCGCGTCCCCAGTCCAGAAACTTGAGCGCGGAAGTAATCTGATACGTTTCTTCCATGCCCGCTCCCAATGGCCCGCGCGCCGCCAGCACAACCACGTCACCCGGCTTGACCGGCTGCTCGGACTGGCCCTTGATGGCGCGAATCGCTGCGCGCTCGGTGAAGAACACCCGCGCCGGCCCGGTCTTGCGATAGACGCCATCGTCGTCGACCACATGCGGATCGATGGCCGTGCTCTTGATGACCGATCCCTCCGGCGCGAGATTGCCCCGCGGAAAACAAACCGTGCTAGTCAGGCCGCGCTGTTTGGCCTTGGGCGGCGGCATGATGACGTCGTCGGGATCGACGCCGTCGGCCCGCCGCAGCGCGTCGCGAACGGCCGCCCGGCGCGGCGAGCGCTCCCACCAGTCGAGCACGTCGCCCAGTCGCTTGCCGGCAACCGTGGGCACGTCGAGGTGCAACAAGTCGAGTGCCCGCAGGTGGAGCATGATTTCGGGCACGCCGCCAGCCAGGAACACGCGCACGGTCCGATGGCCCACCGGTCCGTTGGGCAGCGCGTCGACGAATCGCGGGACGCGCCGATTCACATCGTGCCAATCGGACACGGTCGGGCGGCGCAGCCCGGCCGCATGGGCGATCGCCGGAACGTGCAACAACAGGTTCGTCGATCCGCCGCAGGCCGCGTGGACCACCATCGCGTTGCGAACGGCCGCGTCGGACAGAATCGTGCTGGTCGTCGTGCCGGATCGAACCAACTCGACCAAAGCCAGCGCGCTACGATGCGCCATGTCGAGCCAAATGGGCTGTCCGCTGGGGGCCAGCGCGGAATGGGGCAGCGCCAGCCCCAATGCTTCGCCGACGACTTGCGACGTGGCGGCCGTGCCCAAGAATTGGCATCCGCCGCCCGGCGACGCGCAGGCATGGCAACCCAACTCGGCCGCCTCTTCCAAGGAGATCTGCCCTTGGACGTAGCGCGCGCCGATCGATTGGATCTTGCCGGCATCTTCGCCGGAGATCGGCGGCAACGAAACTCCACCCGGCACCAGCACGCCAGGCAAGTCACCGCTACCGGCCAGGGCGAGCATCATCGCCGGCAGTCCCTTGTCGCACGTGGCCACGCCCAACACGCCGCGCCGCGTCGGCAGCGAACGGATCAGCCGGCGCAGCACCTGCGCCGCGTCATTGCGATATGGCAGGCTGTCGAACATGCCGGGCGTGCCCTGCGTGCGGCCATCACACGGATCCGAGCAGTACGCGGCAAACGGCACGCCGCCGGCCTGCTTGAGCGTGCGGGCCGCTTGCGCCACGAGCAGGCCGACTTCCCAATGACCCGTGTGATAACCGAGGGCGACTGGCGTTCCGTCGTCGGCGCGAACGCCGCCCTGCGTGCTCAACAGCAGGTACTGCGGTCCGGTCATCGCGCGCGGGTCCCAGCCCATGCCGGCGTTCTGCATCAGCCCGAACAGGTCGCCGCACGGCCACTCGCGGAGCATCTCGTCGCTCAGCGGCAACGAGCCGGACGTGACGGCAGTATGCGCCTGTGCTCCGTAGAGCCGCGCGTCGGCAGCGTCCAGTAGTTTCAAGGCGTCGTTCGACGCGGCGGCAGGTTGGCTCATCGGTCAGGTTCACTTGCCTTCGGCGATTTTGGTTGATGGCGATTCATTCGGGCGTGGGTTCGGTACTCGCAGTTGTGCGACGCAGCAGCAGCCGGGCGATCGTAGTGGCCAAGACCGGCAGCGCGACCGACGCGCCCAATGCAATCGGCAGCGCGTCGTACGACCGGGCAATGCGGCCTAACACGGAATAGACCAGCGCGATTCCCAAGTTGCTCAGCATGGCCAGCGGCAGAAACCGCCGCCAGGTCATTCCGGTCGTGCCCAACAAGAGCACGGCCGCTTCGGCCAGGATGGGCAACGGCCGCGTCACGATCAATATCCAGCCTCCGACGCGCCGCGAAAGTCGCTCGGTCTCGCGCATGTCGTCTGCCGACGAAAGCCGCACGGCCAACGGATGGCCAAAGGCTTTGGCCAACCAGAATGCAAATACGGCTCCGGCGGTCATGCCCAGCCAAGACGCGGCGGTGGCCGCGACCACGCCCAATTGCGCGCCGGCAAACGTGCTGACCAGGCTCGAGGGAACGGGCAAGAAGACGTCGACGGCAAGAACGGCAATCGTCACTGCGGCAACGGTCGCCGGCTCCGGCGGTGGATCCAGCCAGGCCGCGATCCGCTCGTCCAGCGATTCGCCCAGCGCCAAAAACGGCACGATCGGCACCGCCAGCGCCAGCAAAATCACCACGAGCGGTCTCCAGATTCCGTGCATCGATCCGATCCGTTTTTGTCGCAAGAGTCGCGGTTTGACTTACTTCCGGCACAACCTAGGGTTGCCTGCGCCCTTGCCAAGCGCGCCGCAGGCCCCTTCCGCACCCGATTTCACTCCATTTCCCATGCGCATGCAAAGCCGAATCGTCCGATTCGCCGTGATGACGTTGTTGGCCGGCTTGTTCGCCACGCCAGGAAGCGCCGACGACGCGGTACCCAAGCGCTATCGTCACGCGGTCGAGCAGTACGCGTCGTTGAGTCCGGCCGAACGAAATCAGTGGCTCCAATGGCTTGAGGCCAGCGCCGCTGGTGCGACACAAGCTGCAAGTGACACGGAGCAGCGCGACGCGACAGGAACCGATCCGCGCGATTTCATCAAGCGGCGCGGCAATGACAACGATCGGCTGACCGACGATCAGCTCGTCGCGGCGTTGCGCTCGATCGACCAACGGCAGCAGGCCCGCATTGTGCAACTCGCCCAACAGTTCCGCCAGGCGGCCCGCGCGGCAGCCGGTGTGAACGAGTGGGAGTTTCAGCGAAGAATGAAGATGGCCTCGGCCACGAAACGGGTCTGCGATGGCTCGCCGTATCCGTTTGAAGGCCAGGTGAAGCTGATCGATTGGATCGAGGCGGCGATTCTCGAACAACGGATTTCCTCCAGGCCGCCCTTGCCGCCGACGCCCGACTTCCAAACCGTCGACGCCGGCCGGTGGCGAGCGAAGTCGGACAAGCCGGTTGCCGAAGTGCACACGTCGCTCGAGTCGGCCGATGGCCCGTTAACCGCTGCGGAACTTCAAACCGACATCGCGCGCTACAACGCGGACATGGCGCGCCTCGTCGCGCGACTGTATCCCAAGCAAACCTGGAACGTGACGCAGCTCGACGCCGCGGTGGACAAGATCGCGCAACTCGGACTGACGCGCGTCGGGCTGGCGGCCAGTTCGCTGCAATTGTCCGAGCAAGAGCGGGCCTCCGTACCCCGGATCGAAACGCTGGACTCGGCGATCGCGTTGGCCCGCGTCCGAGTTTCGGCAGCGCGGCGCATCGCGCTTCGCGAAGCGGACCGGAACACGAACTCCAAAAAGTGGGACGAGCTGAAAGCGCTCAACCACATTTCTCGGCGGCTCGACACGCTAGCTAGCGGCCCGGACCGCTAGCAGCCGCGGCACGCGAATCGTTCGGCACACTGGCCGAATCGCCGCGGTCGCCGGCTGTCAGGTCGAAATGACCTTTCGCCGCCGGCCGATCTTTGCTACTTACTCCCGCCGCGTCGCGGCAATATGTCGGGCCATTCCCGCGCATCGTCGCGCGGCGCGCATCCCGTCTTTTTGCGAATTCGTCGCCCGGTTGTGCAAGGAAGCCGCCGGTAACTGTCGTCAAATCACTTCTTCTTTCGGGACGAAAGAAAATGAAAAGCTTTCTGGTCGGCGCCACGGTGTTGACGTCCGTGGTGGGTCTTGGTGCGACGGCCGCGTTCTTTGGCCACGATCTGATTCCGCAGCAGAAGGGACCGCACACCGAAGAGGCGCCCCAGACGGTGCAAACTTCGCGCGACCTGACGCCCCAGCCGATTCCGCTGGCCGATACCGCCACCGAAGGTACCGCTACGGACGTTGCGCCGTCCGCCGATCCGTTTGCCAGCGGACTTGGCCAGGTGCAACCCGCCGCGGCGATCGAGGATCGCTACGCCGATGACGCCGGCCAGTACCCCGAAGTCGATCCGGCCGTCGGACATGTTCCGGTCGAGGCCGGCGAGCCACTGCCGCCGGCCGACGAAGCGCTGCCGGTCGACGACTTTGAAGGCGACATCCCACACGCCAGCGAACTGAATCAACAAGATCCGACGATGCCGGGCGGAGCCGATCCGCTGGCCGCCGGATCGCAAGCCACCGGCCCGGGCGAGCCAGCGTTTGCCGAGCAGCAGGCCGCCGCCCACGATCCGAACTACGCCGATCCGGCTGATGCGGCGTACCCGGATCCCGCGGAGTTGCCGAATGACGCCGTCGGCGCGCCGGCCGAACTCAACACATTTCAGGCACCGTCGGACCAGGGCGACTTCGATCGCTACGGCCGTCCGATTCCCGTGGGGCATACGACGGAGCCGACCACGATTGAAAGCGCCGCGCCGCAAGCCGTGCCGCCGCAAGACAACTTTGCCCCGGCCGATGTGGCCCCGGCGAATGACGGACTGCACGCGGTGCCAACGGCAAACTCCTATGCCGGCGACGTGGCCGCGCCAGGCGCCGACGCCGCGACCGGCGTCGCGCCGTTGGCTGCCGGAGCCGGAGCCGCGGTCGGCGCTGTTGCCGGTGCCGCCGCCAGCGACGCACTGAACGAAGGCACCGGTGTTCCGGGCGATCCGCGGCTAAGTGGAACGCAAGCGCCGACGCTGACGATCGAAAAGACGGCCCCGCCGGAAATCCAGATCGGCAAGCCGGCCAAGTTTCGAATCAAAGTCCGCAACGCCGGGTCGGTCGACGCACATGGCGTTGAGATCCACGACCAGGTGCCGCAAGGCACGCAATTCATTGGCGCCACGCCGCCGGCCAGTCGCGGCCCGAGCGATGAGTTGATTTGGGATCTCGGCACGATGAAGCCCGGCAAGGAACAGGCGATCGAGCTCGAGTTGATGCCCACCGAAGAAGGCGAGATCGGCAGCGTCGCCACGATTCACTTTAAGGCCGAAGCGTCCGTGCGCACCGTGGCTACCAAGCCGATCCTCGAGATGGACGTCACGGCGCCCGAGCGCGTGATGAAGGGCCAGCCGGTCACGCTTCAGATCCGCATCACGAATCCAGGCAGCGGTGCAGCCACCGGAGTGGTCCTCTCGGAAAGCGTTCCGCAGGGGCTCTCGCATCCGGCGGGCCATATCCTGGAGTTCGACGTCGGCACGCTCAAGCCGGGCGAAACGCGCGACTTGGAACTCTCGCTGACCGCGGCCGAGGCGGGCAGCGTGACCAACATTCTGACGGCCCGCGGCGAAGGCAACTTGCAAACGGAAGTCCAGACGCAATTCGATGTCATCGCGCCGGAAATCGCGGTAAGCATGGCGGGGCCGAAACGGCGCTATTTGGAACGCAATGCCACGCACAACATCTCGGTCTCGAACCCCGGGACCGCATCGGCCAAGGAAATCGAGCTGGTGGCCGTGCTGCCGCAGGAGTTGAAGTTCGTATCGGCCAACAACAACGGTCAGTTCGACCCGGCCACGCATAGCGTCTATTGGAGCCTGGAAGAACTGCCGGCCAAGGAAACCGGAACCGTCACGCTGACCACGCTGCCGGTCAAGCCGGGCGATGCAAAGCTGCTGATCCGGAGCAAGGCTCAGGAAAACCTGGCCGACGAGCGCGAGGAAGTCGTCGAGATCGACGGCATCGCGGCGGTCAGCTTTCAGCTTTCCGACGCCAGCGATCCGATCGAGGTCAACGGCCAAACCACCTACGAAGTGCGCGTGACCAACCAGGGCACGAAAGCCGCGAGCAACGTGCAGCTCGTGGCGCTGCTGCCGGCGGAGATGAAGGGCGTCTCGGCCGACGGGCCTGCACGATACCGGATCGAAGGCCAGCGGGTGGTGTTCGAGCCGCTGCGGCAATTGCCGGCCAAGGGCGAAACGATCTACAAGCTCACCGCCCAAGCACTCCAGCCGGGCGACCTGCGTCTGCAGGTTCAGCTCTCGTCCGACGAGATCCGCGACCCGATCACCAAGGAAGAGAGCACGCGCGTCTACGGCAACGAGTAGCCAAGCGGCGGCGATTCTCTATCGGCACCTGCCGGCGCGCAGCGGAGCATGCCTGAGAGCGCGCACCGATGCGCGAAACGCTGGCGAAAAAATTCGTGCGCCGCTGCGGCCCTCCCGGGGCCGCGGCCA
>CALFYT010000019.1 GCA_937952415.1 uncultured Planctomycetaceae bacterium
TCGGCATGTTGCTCGAGCAGCGCGGGCTGCGCGTGCGGATGCAGAAGCTCGATCCGTACATCAACGTCGACCCGGGCACGATGAGCCCCTACCAGCACGGCGAAGTCTACGTGCTGGACGACGGTAGCGAGACAGATCTCGACCTGGGCCATTACGAGCGCTTTACGCACAGCCCGCTGACGCGCGATTCCAACTACACGACCGGCCAGATCTACCAGTCGGTGATCAACAAGGAACGCCGCGGCGAGTTCTTGGGCAAGACCGTTCAGGTGATTCCGCACGTCACCAACGAGATTAAGAGTTGCATCCGCAAATTGGCGGTCGACGACGTCGACGTCGTGATTACGGAAATCGGCGGAACGGTGGGCGACATCGAAAGTCAGCCGTTCCTGGAGGCGATTCGCCAGTTCTCGCTCGACGTCGGCAAGCGAAACTGCCTGTACATCCACCTCACGCTGGTGCCGTATCTCAAGGCAGCCGGTGAACTGAAGACAAAGCCCACACAGCACTCGGTCGGCCAGTTGCGCGAAATCGGTATTCAACCTGACGTGCTGATCTGCCGCACGGAGCGCTCAATGTCGCGGGAAGACCGCGAAAAGATCGCGCTGTTTTGCAACGTGCCGATCGAAGCGGTGATCGAGGAAAAGGACAAGGATTTTTCGATTTACGAAGTGCCGATGAGCCTCGTCGATAACCAGTTGGATCAATTGATTGTCGACGCGCTGGGATTGCCGACTGAAAAGCCCGACCTGGACCGATGGCGCGAGCTACTGCATCACCTACGCAACCCGGAGCACGAGATCGCGATTGCGCTGGTCGGAAAGTACGCGGAACATCGCGATGCGTACAAGTCGGTCTACGAGGCGCTGGACCACGCCGGAATCGCACACCGTGCGCAGATTCGCGTGCAGAGCATCCAAAGCGAGTCCATCGAACGCGAAGGCCCCGAACGACTGCTGTCCGGCTACGGCGGAGTGTTGGTGCCTGGCGGATTCGGCGAACGTGGCATCGAGGGCAAAGTGGAAGCCATTCGCTTCGCCCGGGAGCGCGGCATTCCGTTCTTGGGACTTTGCCTCGGGCTGCACTGCGCAACGATCGAATTCGCGCGCAACGCGATTGGACTCGAGTCGGCGCATTCGACGGAATTCAACAAAGACACACCCTATCCGGTGATCTGCCTGCTCGACGAACAGCGGGCCATTACCGACAAGGGCGGCACGATGCGCCTGGGCGCGCAGGTCTGTCACCTGACGCCCGACACCAAGAGCGCGCAGGCCTACGGCCGGCTCATCGTCTCGGAGCGTCACCGGCATCGGTACGAATTCAACAACCAATACCGGCAACAGTTTGCGGCCAACGGGCTGATCGTGGCCGGCACAAGCCCCGACGGCGCTTTGGTCGAGATGATCGAATTGGAAGACCATCCCTGGTTTGTCGCCGTCCAATTCCACCCGGAGTTTAAATCGAAACCGACGTCGCCCCATCCGCTGTTCGCCGGTTTCATCGGGGCGGCGGTAGAAAGGCACTTGTCGCGTGGCGCAGCCCAGCGCGTCTGAACCCGACGGCTCGCATGCCACACTTCGACTGCGCTGCGTTCGGGCAAGGCTGCCGCATCAACCCACTGCCATGAACCAACCACGCTTCACGCGCCGCCCGTTTCTTCGCGCGGCCTTCCTGGCAGGCGCGGGGCTCGTTGGCTTGCCGCGCCGCGGACGCGCTGCCGACGACACGAAGTTTCCGCCCGTCCGCACGATTACCAAGGGTCCACGGCACCATTGGTTCGGCTACTACGACAAGCTCGAGTTCGACCCCACGGGCCGCTACGTGCTGGGCATGGAGGTCGACTTCGAGCATCGCTCACCGCGTCCTGAAGACACCATCGCCGTCGGCATGGTCGATTTGTCAGATGGCGATCGCTGGATTGAATTGGGCCAATCGAGCGCTTGGTGCTGGCAACAGGGTTGCATGTTGCAATGGCTGCCCGGCTCGCACACCAAGATCGTCTGGAATGACCGCGAGGGCTCAGACTACGTTTGCCGTATTCTGGACGTGGACACCGGTGAGAAACGAACTATTGGGCATCCGGTGTACGCATTGAGTTCAGACGGCCGCACCGCGATCGCGCCCGACTTTCGCCGCCTGGCAGATCTGCGGCCAGGCTACGGATACGTCGGCATACCCGACCCGTATGCCGCCCAGCGCACTCCTAAGGAAACTGGCATCTTCAAGATCGACTTGGAGACTGGCCGCCAGGAGCTTCTATTTTCGATCGCCGAGGTGGCCGCCGTCGGCAAACCGCTGCCAAGCACCGAAGGCGCGAAGCATTGGTTCAACCACTTGCTGTTCAATCAGGACGGCTCGCGATTCGTGTTCTTGCATCGCTGGCAGGCCGGCCGCTCGCGCGAAACGCGGATGCTCACGGCGGCGCCGGACGGGTCCGACCTGCGGCTAGTCGACGGCAACGGACTGACCTCGCACTTCATCTGGCGCGATCCGCACCACATCCTCGCATTCTCGAATCAACCGTCACACGGCAAACGCTTTTATCTGTTCGAAGACGGCGGACAGCGGCAGATCGACGTCGTCGGTCCCAACGTGATGACAGCCGACGGACATTGCACGTACTTGCCGGGCGACCAGTGGATTCTCAACGATACCTACCCGAACAGAAAACGCCAGCAAACGCCGTATCTCTACCACGTCAAGTCGGGCGCCGTCGTACCGCTGGGACATTTCGTTTCGCCGGCCGAGTACACGGGCGAGTGGCGCTGTGACACGCATCCACGATTCAGCCCGGACGGCACGTCGGTCGTGATCGATTCGCCAGATGGCTCGGCGGGGCGGCAGTTGCAACTGATCGACATCTCCGCGATCGTCGCGGGGTGAAACTTGCCGACGGCGCAACTCGGACTGTGCGCCCGCAATGCCGGATTAAAGAAAAAGGCATGGCGCCTCAAGAGACGCCATGCCCGGCAGTAGGAGTGTATTTGGCATCCATGCCAAGGATGCCCGTTCCCTGGCGACTTGCTATCCCAGACCGGGTGACACGGGCAATGGTAAGTAACAGTGGATTCCTAACTGCCGGGCATGGTCGTTCTACGCTTAACCGGACAATTCGTCGAAGAGTTGCCGGAATTCAGGCATTCGTTCCTCCAAGTGTGCCAGCCATGCGCGAGGGTTCCAGATCTCGACGCAGACACCCGCCCCGACGACCATCGCGTTTCCGCCGGGTTCGATCTGCAAGAACTCGCGAAATCCGTCGGGAATCAATAGCCGGCCGCGGCCGGACAATGAAACCGTTTTGTGACGGGTCGACAGCAGCCGGCTGAGAAGTTGCACTTCCTCGATCCTCTCGCCCAGCTTGCCGGTCCGCATTTTGCGCTTCACCAAATCGACTCCATTGTCGAGTTGGCCCTTCCAGATACTGGCATTCCAGAGGCTCAGACAGCCGGGCCGCTCCTTGGCCAGGATGCACTCGGAGCCGCCGGGCGAAACGGCCTCGGCGAATGCCGCCGGCAAGGAGAGCCGGTATCGCTCGTCGAGCGTCCGGCCGAACTCGCCGAGAATGAATTCTTGGGATGGGGGCATCGATGCCTGACGGGTTGGGGTTGGTTGCAATCCCGTCCGTCCGTGATTGGGCGGGGCTCCAGCCTTTCCGTCCGTTGGGCATAATCCCCATGATTATGGCGTCTCCATTGCCGAATTGGGTTTTTTCCCCACGAAGGTAGCAGTCTAGCGAGTCAATTCGAGTTTGCAAGCAGGGGGGCCGAAAAACTTTTCCGAGCAGTTTCCGTGGGCCGAAGATCGCCCCAACGTAGCGGCACGGGCCGGGCGGGCAACGACTTGCGCCCGCTAGCGTTTCGGGCCCTGCTCAACGGGCCGAAAGAGACCTAGTTTGCCGTTGGGCGACTCGGCCGGATCCATTACAGTCTCGCCCTCCCGCGGTTGCCTGCAGACCGGTCAAGGAACCGCCGAATGGATTCGGTGCCACGGTGCAGGACCGCTCACGTCGGGAGCCTCATGCGAGATTCGAGGATCGCGTGTCGCATTGCCGTCCAAATTTCGAACCTGTCGTCCTGACCGGAATCGGCCTGACCGCCTCGGTTGGCGACGACCGTGAAAGCGTCTGGCGGGCCGTTCGCGAAGGACGCAGCGCCATGCGCCGGCTCACCGGCTTGACCGGAATTCCCGACGGCATGCTCATCGGCGCGCCAGTCGACATCGAGCCAGGCGAGCCGGGCGAACTCAAAGTGTTCGGACTGACTGACCGGGTCGCCGATGAAGCGATCGCGGACGCGCAGATCGATCCTCAGGATGTTCCACCCGAGCGATTCGGTTGCGCGATCAGCGCCCACATGGGCGATGCGGCCGGGGTCGCCGAGCGAACCGGGCTGACCGACAAGCTACCGCCCCGAACCGCGAAATGGTGGGACCAGTTTCTGCCGAACTCCGCCTGTGCGCGCACCGCGACACGGTTGCGCTTGCTTGGACCTCGCATCGGCCATTCGACGGCCTGTGCCAGCGGACTGATCGAGGTCCTCACCGCGATGCGCGCGATTCAGGACGGCCAGTGCGACGTAGCGCTCGCTGGCAGCGCCGAAGCGATCGACCCATTGTTCGCCGCCGGTTTCCACCAGATGCGGGTACTCGCCGAACATGACGATCCCAAGCAGGCTTGCCGGCCGTTCGACGCCGACCGGCAAGGATTCGTGATGGGCGAAGGCGGCGCGATGTTCGTGCTTGAGCGGCTCAGCCATGCTCAGGCCCGAGGCGCTCGGATCTATGCCGAGTTGCTTTGCGGAAAGCTTGCCGCAACAGCGCATCACGTGACTGGACTCGACACTGAAAGCGATTGCCTGGCGCACCTCATCACCGAAACATTGCGGTCCAGCGGCTTGGCGCCGCACGACGTTGAGTACATCAACGCGCACGGCACCGGCACCCAGCAAAACGACTTGGTTGAAGCCCGCGCGATCCACCGTTCGATGGGCAACGCCGCACAAAAGCTTTGTGTCAGCGCCACCAAGTCGATCCTGGGGCACTTGATCAACGCGTCGGGCACGGTCGAATTGGCAATTACGACGCTGGCCATGCGCGACGGTTTCGTTCCACCCACGCTCAATCTCACGCGGCCCGATCCGGAGTGCGATTTGGACTGCATTCCGCTGGTGGGCCGCAAGAACAACGTGACGGCAGCGCTGAAACTTTCGGTGGCGTTTGGCGGAACGTTGGCGGCCGTCGCCCTGCGCCGCTGGAACGAAGCAGGGGCCCAGTCCGCCCAGCTCAACCGAGCTGCATAAGCCTCGGCCAAGTGGCACCAGCCTGTCGTGCGCGGAGGATACGCGGCAGCGGCGGTCGTATCTGATTCTGTGTCCAATGCTTGTCACACCTAAGGCTGCTTAAGCATCCCAACAGGTAGTCATGCTGACAGCCAGGTTGGCATTCAGGTCAACGACCCCGCACTAGAACGAAATCGTTGACGGCGCGAAGATTGGCAGGGTAGGCTATGGGCTGTTGTTCGTCGTCAGCGAACGGCCCAGCTAGTCAGTTGATTCGCCAGTTTTTCCGCGTTGCATCATTTCTCCTGGAGCCTATCGCTGTGAAACGTGTCTTAACGACGGAGTGCCTGGCCGGTGTGTTCCTGGCCACGTTGGTATTTTCGTCCGTGGCATTCGCCGAGCCGAAACATACCGACGACTCGCTGGACGACGTGAAACGAAACATCGCCGAGAACAAGGCCGTGTTAGTTGACGTCCGCGAGCAGCGCGAATGGGATCGTGGCCACGTCAAAGATGCCCTGCTTGTGCCACTTAGCCACCTGAACCAGGTAGCCAAGGATCCGGAAGCAAAAAAGGCGCTCATGGAAAAGCTGCCGAAGGACAGGATCATCTATTGCCACTGCGCTAAGGGAGCACGAGCACTGCTAGCGGGCGAATTTCTCGAAGGGCTCGGCTTTACGGTGCGCCCGCTGAAGCCTGGCTTTGCGGAGCTCCAAGATGCTGGCTTCGACACCGAATCGAAGCCATGACGGTTGGACCGGTTTTCCGCGACGGCTGCTGGCCCGCCGGTCCGATATCGCATTGACGCATCAGGGGCGTAACGTTATTGTCTCGCCCGCTTTGGAGCCGTCGAGCGCCAATCGGAATCGGGCCGTTGGAGTTGTGCAGCGGCCGGAGGCGGAGCGCCTTATCGCGCGAAGTCTGACCTGGCGTCGCCAAGGTATTGGCAAGCTCGCGGCCCCTCGTGCCGGCGGTAGTGCAGGCAGTCGACCAGCCAAGGAAGGTGTCGGCGATGATCGCGTGGATTCAAATCAGCTACTGGGTGGCGGCATCCTCGACGGCCTGCATTGCGCTGCTGCTGTTGATTCAAACCATCGAACACCGCCGCTACGCTAACAGCCGCGGTCGCCGAATCAGCCGCAAAGCGCCGACCGACCGAGTCGCACTGTTCCTTCCCTGCAAGGGCGACGACGGCGACTTGGAGGACAACCTGCGCCCGATGTTCGTGCAGGACTATCCGAACTACGAGTTGGTGTTCATCGTCGAAAGCGTCGAGGACGGTGCGTACAAGCCAATTCGACGACTGATGGACGCGCATCCACACCGCGCCAGCCGGTTGGTGATCGCCGGTCTGGCCACCACCAGCGGACAAAAAGTCCACAATTTGCTGGTCGCCACGGAAAACCTTGCGCCGGAAACCGCAATCCTGGCATTTGCCGATGCCGACATTCGGCCGCCGCAGGATTGGTTGCGTCTGCTGACGCAGCAGTTGCACAAATCCGCCGCTTCGACCGGCTATCGCCGCTTCGTGCCCAAACGACCGACGCTGGCCAACCTGATCGTCGCCAGCATCGACACGTCGGTTGTACCGATCATGTTTCCCTGCATCCACCATAAGGTTTGGGGCGGTTCGTGGGCGATTCGGCGCGACGTTTTCGAGGGTGGCAGGATGCGTGACGCCTGGGAAGGAACCCTGAGCGACGACCTGGTCGCGTCGAATGTACTGGCTTCGCTACGCGAGCCGCTGGCGCTGGAGTCCGCCTGTATCCTGCCATCGCCAATCGACATGGACATGCGCACCATGCTGGCGTGGGTGCGGCGGCAGTTCATCATCGGCCGGTTCTATTCCCCGTATCTTTGGCTTGTGGTGTCGGTCGGCCATTGCTTCACTCAGGCCGTCTTTTGGTCCAGCGTGATGGCGGCAATTGCCGGGACAGTCAGCGGAGCCCCGTGGGCCTGGCAGCCGGCCTGTGTTGCCGGCGTGCTCTACGCCACGCACGTGGTGCGCGGCTGGCTACGGCAGACGGCGTCGCGCGTCTACTTGCCCTACTGCCAAAAGGAACTAACGGCGGCCCGGCGGTTCGACATTTGGTGCGGTCCGGTGGCCGGTTTGGCACTGTGTGTCGCGCTGGTCGGATCGGCCATTGGTCGCCGGATCACCTGGAAAGACAACGTTTACGAAATGAGCTACGGCGGCCAAATCCGCAAGATCCCTTCGAGTGCGGAAGCCGCGGAAGGTGTGCCCCAGACCACGGACGATTCGGCCGACGTTCGCCGCGCCGCCTAGGGTTTAGTTCGCACCGGATAGTCAGCACTACAGGAGTTCGCGATGCGCGTCGTCTTATGGGATACACGGAAACTCGACGTAGCCAAAGACTTCGCCGGAGGGTTCGGCGTCGGTCAATACGCCGGGCGTGGCGGATTACCCGGAATGATCGTGCGGCGGTTTTACAAGCGCGACTTTCGCCCCGTGGCCATGGTCTACGGATATCTGGCCGCCGTGTTTCGGTCGCTCGGCCATCAGGTCGAATACGCGCTAGAGCGGGTTCCTTCGGGTGCCGATCTGTATGTGTTCAATCCCTCGTTGATTACGCTATCGCTCGAGCGGGCCGCCATCCAGCGGACCCTCGAATCAAATCCCGGGTGTCGGGTATTCGTCGTCGGTGCGGTGGCCAACTCGATGCCCAATGCATTCGAGGGACTGGCCGTCACCATCATCAAGGGCGAACCGGAACAACTGCTCTGGAAACTGGACGAGGCGCTCCATGCGACCGAAACCACGGTCGACGTGGGAAAAGTCAAAGACCTCGATACGTTGCCGTTTCCGGATTGGTCGCCGTTTTCGCCGCGCAAGTTTCGCATCGGATACGACTTTACGAAGTTCCCGACCGCGCTGATCCAGCAAAGTCGCGGCTGCACGCTGAAGTGCAACTACTGTCCGTACATCATCCTGGAAAACGCGACGCGTGTACGCTCTCCGGAGTGCGTCGCGGCAGAAATGCGGGCCGGAATCAAGGACCACGGATTTCGCTCGTTCAAGTTCCGTGATCCGCTATTCGGCGTCGACCGGAAGAAGATATTCCAACTCGCCGAGTTGATCGGCAAACTGCCTCGCAAGGTTCAATTCTCGATCGAAGGGCGCTTGGACATCTTGAAGCCCGACATCCTGCGAACGCTGGCCGACGTCGGCCTGACCAGCATTACTGTCGGCATCGAGACACCGTCGGAAGACACATTGCGCAAGTATCACCGCGCGCCGATTCGCGACGACAAACAACGCGAATTCGTGCAACTTTGCCGCTCGTTGGGCGTCCGCACCGTCGCGGGCTTCATGATCGGCTTCCCGGAAGACACCGAAGAATCTATCCGCTACGTCCTGCGCTATGCCAAGGCCGTCAATCCGACGTTCGCCAACTTCAACGTCGTCACGCCCTACCCCGGCACGGAGTTCTACGAGCAGATCAAGCCGCAGATTGCGACCTTCGACACGACCAAATACACCGTGTACACGCCCGTGCTGAAGTACAAGAACCTGACCGCCGATCGCGTGGCCGAACTACACGCGAAATGCTTTGTCAGCTACTACTTCCGTACGCGCTGGCTGACAGCCAACGGACCGCTGGTTTGGCCGAGCCTGCGATGGCTAGGCATGGGACGAACTGAACAGCCCGCCGTCGCCGCCGCTCCAACGCACGTCCACCAGGGCCCTCCGAAGCCGCACGGCCCGCTGCAAGTCATCGAGCGGCCAACGAACGATCGGGCAAACGCGTGTGACCATCACAAAGCGTCGAACGACGCCGCCTGATTCGCAGCGGCGGCCGTCGCGCAGTGCCACGCGTCACGAAGGAGTCTTGCCCCATGCGTTCGCACAATCCGATGACTCGATTCTGGCAGTCATCGCGCGTCCGACAGACGCGCCATCTGGCGTCTCCCAAACTCTGGTATCGCTACCTGACGGCCGAACGGCGCCGCTTGCCATCGTTCATCATTGCCGGCGCACAGAAGGCTGGAACGACGTCGCTGTTCGGTTATTTGCGCGGCCATCCGCAGTGCTCAGCCTCGCTGACCAAGGAAGTGCACTACTTCGACCGCAACTTTTTCCGCGGCGAAACCTGGTATCGCATGCACTTTCCGCTCGGAGCTAACGGCGCGAACCAATCGCGGCCGCCCCGACCCCACACGAAGTGCTTCGAGTCGAGCCCCTACTACATGTTCGACCCGC
Organism: uncultured Planctomycetaceae bacterium; assembly: GCA_937952415.1. GTDB lineage: Bacteria > Planctomycetota > Planctomycetia > Pirellulales > PALSA-1355 > CALFYT01. Next base: position 9,502 of record CALFYT010000019.1, read on the forward strand.
GCGTGGCCGAACGCATCCATCAGGCATTGCCGCAGGCGAAGATCATCTTTTTGTTGCGCAATCCGGTGAGCCGCGCCTATTCGCACTATAAGCACAGCGTCCGCCGCGGTCGCGAAACTCTTTCGTTCGAGGACGCAATCGCCGCCGAACCAGATCGCTTGGCAGGCGAGCACGATCGGCTGCTCAATGACCAAACCTACCAAAGCCGAGCGCACCAGCATCATTCGTACCTGGCCCGTGGCTTGTACGCCGACCAGATCGAGCGATGGCGGCGCTACTTCCCCGACGACCAGCGACTGGTCGTCCAGTCGGAGCGGATGTTCAAGCAACCCGCCGAGGTCTTCGCCGAGGTGGTTCGCTTTCTGAGCTTCGACGGCGATTGGGTCCCCGAGAGTTTTGGGAACCTCTACTCAGGGCGTTACCAGGATCCGATGTCGCCGGCGACACGCGAACGCCTGAACGACCACTTCGCGCCGCACAACGAGCGGCTATTCCAGTTGCTCGGAACGCGCTACGACTGGCCATAGCGGCCGTGCAGCGGGCCTGGCGAGCGCCTAAGCAGCACCACGCGCATGGTGCGCATCGTCCGCGCTAATTAAACGGCGGCCCTAGCTCGCGAAACAGTTCGCGCTACAGCAGCGCGGCCACCAGGGGCAGGGCGGACACGACGATCGCAAACACCAAAAAGCCCGGCGGTGGAGGATGGGGCCGGACACGCAACATCACAGGCAGCAGCAGCAGTGACAGACCCGACGTGACAATCGCGCAAAAGTGCAGCAATTGAACAAAGGCCAGCCCGGTTTCGCCGTCGGGGCGATTCCGCACAGCCATCCAGGTCAGGACCGCAACGCTGCCGCAGAGCAGCGTGGTCATCACGCTGACGGTCCAGGCCACCGTGACTACCAGCGACACTCGGCTTTCTTCCGGAATAGCTGCCCGGCGCCTTCGATTTCTCTTATCGGCCACGCCTTCATCCCCGCGGTCCATCTGCTACCTGGATCAATCGACACACCATCATAGTCGCACCACTGCGGACCGGCCATCGTGCGAGCCGCGTGTCCGAATCTGTGTACCGGCGCAATAAGAACGGCCCGAGGGCATTTCGCCCTGCGGGCCGTTGGTATGTCGAGTGATCCGTCGCGCAACGTGGGCTCTAGCGGCCCCAGGTTGTAACGAGCAGGTCGCCGCGCTTGCGGAATACGACCTTCACGCTGAATCCGCAACACCAGTCGTACGTGACGACGTCGCGGCAGAACAATCCGGTCCCGTGACACACTTCCGGCGCGCCCTCACAACATGCCGGCATGCAAATCGGCACATCCACCATGCAGCCGGTGCAGGGATCTTCAACCTGCAGCACAACCTCTTTCGGCGGATCACACGTGCAGCACAGCTTCGGTCCGCAATGGCGATACACAATGCACGGATCGGGGCAGCAAACCTCTTTCGGTGTGCAACACTCCGCTTCCGTCTTCGCGCTGTCCGAAGTCGTCAGTTTCGCGGCACCGCGTTTCGCAATTCGTCGCGCCTCGACCGGAGTTGCCTGCGCAAGCACGAACAACGCGGTAAGTCCCATGACAGCTAGCGTGACACGCTTGATGGACATCTGAATCCTCTCCTGACTCGGCGTAGCAAAACCCGTGACCTGCCTAAACATGGCATATCTTGCGTTTTCCGCAAGGTCTGTGCAATTTACGCAGTCGAATCATCGTCGCAACATATTGTTGTAAATGCCTTTACGGAGGTGGGATTTCATCCGGCCGAGCACAATTCCGCACTCGGACTCCGCGGTTCCGGCGGGTCCTGGGCGGCCGATCCGGCTGTTTTTGCGAACCGAACGGTTGTGACCTAGAGTTCTCAAGGCGGCCAGTTCCTATCGCATTTCTCTCTGTTTTGGGGCCCCTCCCATCGATTCCCGATGAACCGACGGGGCTTGGGGCGCAAGGTGCGCTGGCTGCCCAATGCCGCCTCCGACCAAAGGTCGCTACGTGTCGCTCGACTTTGCCGTACCACTCAAGCTGCTCAAACAGCCGCTGCACGATTCGATCGACGAACTGAGGGCGGGCTATCGCGCGCTTTCGGAGTGCGTCGAACAGGCCGTCGCAGAGTGCGAACAACGCGGCGCCGCGCTGGATGATTGTCGTCGGCAACTGGCCGAGGCACGACGCAGCCTGCTGGAACAAGAAAAGCTTCTCGCTCAGCGGACCGGATGCGCAGAAGACACGACCCGCCGCCTCACCGAGCAGAGCGAACAGCTCGAAGCGATCCGAGCCGAGCTTGCGGAGTCGCTTGAAAAGGCAAGCCACGCGCAAGCCTCCGAGTCGGAGAGTCGGCAGCGATTCGAAGTGCAACAGGAGCGAGTCAAGCAGCTCGAAGCACAGCTTGGGCGGTCCGAGACAACCGAGGCGGAACTGCGAAAAGAACTAGGTCAGCTTCGTGAGCAGCTTGGTCCACTGACCGAGGCTACGGTCGACGCGGCCCGACTACGCGGAGAACTGGCCACCGCCCAGCAAGAACTGGCTGCTGTTCGGATGCAGCTCGAAACCAAGGACAATCAACCTGACCTGAGCGAACAACTGGCCGCTGAAACAGCAGAGCGCCAACAAGTCGAGTTGGAACTCGATCAGCTACGGCATCGGGCCGCGGAACTTGCCGAAGCCCTGGCCGAGCAAAAAAAGCTGGTCTCCGAAGAGCGAGACCAGTGGAGCGACGAACTTCGCCTCTTGCGCCGGGCTGTCGACCGCCAGGCGGAACTTATGGTCCACCGACCAACGGCCGCCACAACGACGGATGCCGGCCCGGCATCGACGGCTGCAGTGGCTGCACCCAGACATCCGGCAAACGGCAAGGGCGAGAAGAGCGACCAAGTGATGGACAACGTTGTGAAGCAGTTCGAAATGCTGCAACAGAAGAAGGTCCGCAGAGTAGCAAAGACGTCCAAGTAAACGCATCACATATACCTGTCGAGTCAAATCTAGTTGCGAGATGTCGTCATGCACTCAGTCGAACCACAATTCTGGATGTCCGCGGACGCTATCCCCTTGGCGATGGTTCTTGGAACTGTGCTAGGGAAAGTACCCGGTTGGGTCGGTGGCCTGCTGAACTCGAATTCCGCGGCGGCGGAAGTTTCGCCCAAGCAGGATCCAGCGACGGTGATGGAGTCGGCGGATGCACAGCCCGAGGGACCAACAGACGAGCCGACGGCAGAATTGGCCGAGGCCGAAGCAGCCGAACTAGCCGAGTCGAGCGGCAATGCGATGTCGCTGGTCGACGAGATGCTCTCTCGCGGGCGTTACGCGCTGCTGCTTCGACCGCAACTGATCACCAACCTTTCTCCGGATCAACTTGCGCGGGCCCGTTCGTCGCTGTCCGAAGGCATGTGCCTGGTGCCCGCCGGCGAAGTCGCGTTGCGCCGCGTGGCTACATTTACAGACGAGGTCGAAGAACCCGGCCTGTCGGACGAAGCGCCGATGTGGGTCGACGGCTACTACCTCGACCGATTCCAGGTGACCAACGCACAGTACAGCCAGTTCGTCCGCCACGGCGGCTACGAGCAGATGGCGATTTGGGATCCGGAAGTGTTGCCGGCCGTGTTGGACTTCGTCGACCAAACGGGCCATCCCGGCCCTCGGTTCTGGCGCGACGGCCGTTTCCCGCGAGGCGCGGATCATCATCCGGTCGTTGGCGTCTGTTGGTACGAGGCGGCAGCCTACGCCCGTTGGGTCGGCAAGCGACTGCCCACCGACGCCGAATGGGTCAAGGCGGCAAGCTGGCCTGTAGCGATCGTCGGCCATCCATTGATGCAGCGTCGCTATCCGTGGGGCGAGGCGGTCGACCGAACCAGGGCCAATCTTTGGGGCTCCGGTCCGGAAACCACGGCGCCAGTCGATTCGTTTCCCGGCGGGGTTAGCGTCGGCGGCGTGCAACAGATGATCGGCAACGTATGGGAGTGGACGGTCGATCCGTTGGCGATCGACGACGACGAGGACAACGAGTATGAACAGCCGCCCTGCCAGGAACTAAAGAGTCTGCGTGGCGGTGCCTACGATACGTACTTGGACTGCCAGGCGACCAATCATTTTCAAAGCGGCGACAACGCGTTGGCACGCAAACACAACGTCGGTTTCCGGTGTGCCATCAGCCTATGCGACTTCGAGATGTTCGAAGGATGTGGCGAGGCGGCGGCGACTGATAGCGACCAAGAGGCGAACGAGGAGGCCGAATCATGAACCGTGGTGTTGCCGTCGAGCTGGATTCTTACCGTTTAGCCAATTACGCGGCACAGATACCGTGCCTGATTTGCGATCGCGGCAACACGCTCGACGCGGAGGTCTGCCGCAATTGCTACGCGCCGATGGTCTTGGCCCACCAGGCCCAGTCGCGGCAAGCGGCACCGTTGATGATTGCCACCTTGGGCCCCAGCGCCGTCGGCAAGACGGTCTACCTGGGCATGTTGTTGGACATGTTGTCGCGACAGCCAAAGGAACTGCAAATGTCGGCCCGGGGCGGCTTCTCGGTAACTCTCCAACAAAACACGTTGGCGGCTCTTGCCCGCTGCGAGTTCCCGAGCAAAACGCCCAGCGAGCCGGACCGCTGGAATTGGGTTCATTGCCAGTTGCGCAGTCCGCGCCATCGACAGCCGGTCGAACTGGTCATGCCCGACATCGCCGGCGAGGCGCTGTTCGAGGAGGTAGATCATCCCCGGTCGTACCAACTGATCCAGGCGTTTCTGGAACGTTGCCACGGCGTGATGATCTTGATCGACGGCACGAAGCTTCAATCGGGTTCGCTCGACGAAGACTATTTCGCCATGAAGCTGCTAAGCCACCTAAGCGAATTGGGCGAAGAGAAAAACTCTTCGTGGGGCAGCCGTCCCATGGCGCTGATCTTCAGCAAGGCAGATCAGTGCGAAATGTGTTTCGAAGATCCGGCAGGTTACGCCAAGCGACACGCCCCAGGTCTGTGGCGCGTCTGCCAACAGCGCTACCGAAAACACCGCTTCTTCGCTTCGGGCGTGGCCGGCGCTTGTGTCACGCGGCACGTCCAGGGCGAAGGCACGAAGAGTGTGCCGCTAAGGATTGAGCCGCGGGGCATCATCGAGCCCTTCGAGTGGCTCGTGGAAAACGTCGTCGGCTAGGCGACAACGATCAGCGAAAGGCCCGATCCGCCACGCCACGAACCATCCGCATTGATTCGCATGGGGAACATCGAAAGTGCTCATCGAACAAGCGATCTACACGTCGGCCGATACCGATCGCGCGCAAGGCTACCAGCTCATTGCCCATAGTCCGGGACTCTCGGAAACTGACTGTGCGGAATTGACCCGATGGGGACCGGCGCACGACGCGCTTTCCGACGGGCAGCCGGAAAAAACCAGCACGAACTTTCATCGCATGGCCAGCGGCGCCTATGCCGTCTCTCGCACCAGCATGGCCGGCGCTGAATACAGTGGTCGCGGTGCAGCGCGCGTCTACACACAGTTTCTCGTTCTGCCAACGGAAGTATTGCTGCGCTTCGGCAACAATCCGTTCGCGGTGATTCGCGCCGCCACGGCCAGCGGCGTGTTGCGCACCTATGACGAAGTTCCTGAATCGCTCGATCCGGTTCGTTTAAGCGGCCGCGCCCCGGCGGTCTATCCGTCGCTCTTAGCGCAACTGGCCTGTCGTCCGGGGCCAGAGGCTATGGCAACACTCATTCAAGCGGCACTGTCGAGCGACCAACTGGCGGTTGCCGCTCCGATACCCGCTGACACACTGTTGGCCGGGTTGCTGAACCTACTGCCCGTCGAATGCCGAACCGAGTTCTCGTTCTCGACCGGGTTGAAATACTCTCCCAGCCGACCGTACCGGGTTTCGCACTTGCCGGACGACCGCGCCGCGTGGCGCGCAATTGGGCGTTACGGCGTGACGCTTTTGAGCCTCGACACGGTGGACACGGGCGAAGAGCCGAACTGGGAAGGCTGGGCCGGTTGTGTCGCCGATGTTCTTAAGAGCGGCCGGATTTCGCTACTGGCCACGCAGCTCGAACGGCGGCGCCCCACGCTGACGTGCGCCGGACTGGCTGATTTCGCCGAAGTGATTCGGGCGTTGGCACAGCCGCGCACGATGCAAGTTGCTTCGGTCGTGGGCCAAGATCAAACTTCGGTCGGCCAAAACGCGGAAGCGGCGATGGTCGCCCAACCCGCCGTGTCCGGTGCTGATCAAGAATACCAGCAACGGGCCGACGCCGCCTACGCCCAGCTCCCCGACGATTCTTCACCAGAACCCGCGCCGGCCGATTCCCAAGCGGTCGACCATTTGATCGAGACATTGGCTCATCAACCGGCCGAGGCGCTCGACCTGTTGGAGGAAGTGGACGATCTGGTTTTTACGGCCATCTCCGGCGATCGACACGCCTTGGAGGAGTTACAGTCATTGTGGCCGGCCGCCGTCGCCGACCTCGACTCGGATGTCATCGACCAATCGCGCGAGCAGTATCTGCGATGCGCACTGTCGATCTGGGAGGAGTGCGCCGACGACGAGATGCGTAGCCCACAGCGGGCCATGTCAGCGATTGACGTGCTCTGCGTGCTGTTCGATCAATAGGGGCTTGCGTTGGGGGTGTCAACCGGGCAAAGCTCCTCCCCTGCCCATTTATGTCGTCGCAAAACGATAGAATCTGGGAACGCAACGTCGCCCGTCACACCGAGGGGCTGTCCGCTCACGAAGCGACCATCTCGCCGAAGACCTCGAACAGGTAGTCGCTGTCGTGCGGCCCTGCCGACGCTTCCGGATGATACTGCACGCTGGCGGCCGCAAGCTCGCGGTGGCGCACACCCTCGATCGTCTGATCGTTCAAGTTGCGGTGCGTTACCTCCAGGCAGGACGGCAGGTTTTCCTCCGACACGGCGAAACCGTGATTCTGCGATGTGATCTCGACGCGCCCGTTCAACAGGTTCTGCACCGGTTGGTTGGCGCCGCGATGGCCGAACTTCAGCTTGAACGTCGTCGCCCCGCAGGCCAGCGACAGAAGCTGATGCCCGAGACAAATGCCGAAAATCGGCACCTTGCCGAGCAGCTCGCGGATTGTTTCGATCGCATATTCCAAGGGTTCCGGGTCGCCGGGACCGTTCGAGAGGAACACGCCGTGGGGATCCTGCTCGAGAACTTCGACGGCCGATGCCGTGCCCGGCAAGACCGTCACGTCGCCGCCCAGGTCGAATAGGTGGCGGGCGATGTTCCACTTCATCCCGTAGTCGAGGGCGACGATACGGCGGCCCGAGAGCGGCGTGGCAGGTCGCTCTTTTGCCGACGGGAGCCGCGCCCAATCGCTCAGCTTTGCATCCCATTGGCGAGGCTTGTCGGGAATCACCTCCCGGACCAGGTCGCGGCCAACCAGTCCGGGACTCGCCTTGGCCTTGGCAACCAGGCTCGCATCGTCAAGATCGACGGTCGACAACACCCCCTTCAGCGCGCCATGTTCGCGGATGCGCCGCACCAGGGCCCGAGTGTCGATGCCCGCCAGGGCTACAACGCCGTGCTGGTCCAAGTATTGATCCAATGTGGCATCCGCCCGAAAATTGCTCGCGATGTGGCTCCGATTGCGCACGACAAAGCCAGCCAGTTGCGGCTTGCCGCTTTCAACGTCCTCGGCGTTGACCCCGTAGTTGCCGATCTCCGGATAGGTCATCGTGACGATCTGACCACGATAACTGGGATCGGTGAGAATCTCCTGATAACCGGTCATCGAGGTGTTGAAACAGACCTCGCCGTCGACTTCTCCTTGCGCACCGAACGACGTACCCGTAAACACGGTACCGTCTTCCAGAGCGAGTTTGGCAGTTGTCATGGTACTCCCGTTTCGTGCGGCGCAGACGGTCCAACCGATCTAGTCGTGGCGCCTGTGCCGTTTGACCCCGACGCGCGGCGCTGCGCGCGACGCGCCGGTAACCGGTCGGCTCTTAAAGTTTGTGTTGGGGATTGCCCGATAGGTTTTTTACGGCTGTGGGTCTCTGGACTCGACCAACACCACGTTTGTCGATCCGGACAGCCAACCAAGAGGGTTCTTGCCCCGGCGAGCAAGGACCCTCTATTTTTTGCGCTGGCAGTAAGCTACTCCTGGAATTCGCGCGCACGCCGACAAACATTCGCACGTGGATCCGGCCCATTATATCGACGGGCAGAGTGGACGAACAGCGGCCGCGTCGCGCGCAATCCGTTCGACCGGCCATCGCTCGTGCGGACTAGACGGAAACGCCGACTGGCGGCACGATCGGTGTGACCGAATCGGGCGGAATGAAGCTCGGGCGTTGCCGTGGCTCGACAGCCCCCTCGCCGCGCTGTAGTAGGGCCATCAGGCTAACGCCGCGCCCGTAGGGACGCGGTGATTCGCCCCGGGCCAGGGATTCCAATTTGCGGCGTTCCCCGGAAAACAGACGCCGCAGCACGCCGTTGACCGGAGAGACCGGCATCGAGAAATCGGTGCCTGCGGCGCCCAAAGAGCGGCCTTTTCGGCGGTTCCACCACCGCACCGCCCGGACGATCGGGTAAAGCCGTGCGTTAAAGTGCGACACGAAGATCGCCCGCGCGTCCAAGCCGTGCCACAACTCCTCAAAGCGAGGCCGTTCGTACCGCCGATAGTGGCCGAAAGCCCGATCGTGCTCACTCCAGAGCGCCGGGTTGGCCGGTACGGTGATGAGGAAATACGTGCCCGGAGCGGCCAACGACAACAGGTCCGACAGCAGGCGAAAGTCATCGGAAACGTGCTCCAGCACGTCGCACAACAGCACCAGATTGGCCTGCCGAACCACCGACGGCATTTCGTGTGCCGGACCGCAAACGAACTGCACATCGGGAAACCGCTGTGTGGCCAGGTTGATGGCCTCCTGCGACGTATCGATCCCCAGACAGTTGTAGCTGTCGGCCAGGGCGGCCAGATTGGCCCCCGTACCGCATCCCACGTCGACAACCGTCGACCCACACGACGGCGGCAAAACGCTGCCGATCACAGACCGCAGGATCTCGCGCCGGGCAACAAACCACCAGTGCCGCTGCTCGATGTTGGCGTGCAGATCGAATTGCTCGGATTGCATGGTACTCGCAACGCTGAATGTGGCCTGGCGCGGACGACACAACGGTATTCCTTGCAAGGCTACCTCACGGCGCCCGTCGGGCTCCGGTGGGCCGCGCGTCGCGAACCTTGCTGGGTAGCGCGTACAATCGGATCGCGCGTTGCGATCCGAAAAGGCCACAAAAAGAGGCTAACCGGCCACCCGTGGATCACTGACGGCCGATTGCTGGCTGCGCGAGTCCGCGTTGAGGCAACGGCCGATCTGGCGAACTGCCTGGCGGAGCCGATTCTCATTCTCGACCAACGCCATCCGCAGATAACCTTCCCCAGCCGGCCCGAAACCGCTTCCCGGACTGACGGCGACGTCGCCCTCTTCGAGCAGCTTGGTGGCGAATTGCATGGTGTCCATTTGGCTGGCCCAGGGCTCAGGGATCTTGGCCCAAATGAACATCCCGGCCCGCGGAGGCGAGATGTCCCAGCCGATGCGCCGCAGCCCGTCGCAGAGAACGTCGCGGCGGCGCTGGTAGAGTGCGCTCTGGGCCTCGACCGCGGCATCGGTGTGGCGCAGTGCCATGATCGCGGCGATCTGCACCGGCTCGAACATTCCGTAGTCGTAGTACGTCTTGATCGTGGCCAATGCCCGAACCATTTCGGCATTGCCGGCGCAGAATCCGACGCGCCAGCCAGCCATGTTGTACCCCTTGCTCATCGTCGTGAACTCGACACCGACCTCGCGTGCTCCGGGCGCTGCCAGAAAGCTCGGAGGCTGATATCCGTCGAATGCTACGTCGGCGTACGCAAAATCGCTGATCACCATGAATCCGTAGCGGCGTGCCAGTTTGACTACGTCGACAAAGAACTCAGGCTCGACCGTTACCGTCGACGGATTGTGCGGATAGTTCAGCAGCAGCAGTTTTGGTTTGGGGTACAGATGTTGGCAGGTATAGGCGACGTTCGATAAGAACTTGTCGCTGTCGGCCACTTCCAGGGCGAGGACGTTGGCGGCGGCCAGTGCCACCGCGTAGACATGTACTGGAAAGTACGGCGCCGGCACAATCGCTGTGTCACCAGGGCCGAGCAGCGCCAGACACATGTGCGAAAAGCCTTCCTTCGACCCAAGACAGACGAGCACTTCGCTTTCCGGATCGAGCCGCACCCCAAACTTCTTAAGGTACTTGCTGGCCACTTCGCGGCGTAGATTGAGCACGCCGGCGGCTTTGCTATAGCCGTGATTGCGCTCATCGTGGGCCGCTTCGGCCAGTTTCTCGATAACCAGATCCTGGGGCGGGTCCGACGGGTTGCCCATACCCAGATCGATGACGTCGTCGCCGGCGCGCCGTTTTTGGTGCTTCACCGCGTTGATCCGCGCAAACAGGTACGGCGGCAGCCGCTTTACGCGATCGGCGACTTCGATGTGGAACGGCGCGGTGTTGTTCCGCGGATTGTCGGATTCGTGCTCGTAGCGCATGGCTGGGGAAAGGGCGCGCGGAGTGCTTGGCAGTCGATTGGTAACCGTTCAGGATAACCGGGCGACGGCCTGGAGGAAACGCCCGCCACGACTCAGCTCGTCCGCGAACGGAAGCGAGACGGCAATGACGGGCTATCCAGGCAAGCCCGCGTGAAGGGACAGTTGCCAGCCGTCGAATGTTCGCCCGCCGAGCCTATTGGCCAACCTGAGCCCGCGGGACGCTCGGATCCTGGTCGATCTGTTGTTCCTCGCGCCGTGGCACTTTCGACGTGCCAGCCAGGAAATTGTCGATCCGGGCGTTTTCCTTGAGTTGGTCAAACAGCTCTGCCATCGCGACCCGTTGCTTCTTTTCGTGGATGTCGCGGAACAACAGCTCCTTGACCTCATCGAAGCTGGTGTCGATGGGCTTCGTGTAACCTTCGCAAAGCAGGATGATGTAGGCATCGCCGGCCTGCACAATGCCCGACAGCTCGCCCGGCTTGAGCGAAAAGGCCTCTCGTTCCAAGATCGGTTGCCCGCCGTGTTTCTGAATGGGCGGCACTTCGCCCCGCAACGATCGGCTGCTGGCCTCGATCGAATATTGTTCGGCCAGGTCGCCGAAGCGCTTGAGCACGGCGTCGAAGTCCGGCAATGACTGGGCCTCGCGCGCTCGCTCCCAAACCTCCTGCGCCCGTCGCTGGTTGTTCAGCACGATCGCACGGCAGCGGACCTTCGGACCGTAGTTCGCCTCGTAGCCCCGCTGCAAGTCTTCCTTAGACACTTGCACCGTGTTGCCCACCAGCTTCTTTAGCGCCACCGAAGGCCAAACTTCATCGCGAATGTAGACTTCGCGGGTGATGCCCTGCGACTCGGTCAAGAATTCGATCCAGCCGGCAACGTCGGGTTCGCCGTTGCTCTTTACCTTGCCCATGCTCGCGGCCGCGCGCGCAATTTCGGCATCGAGTTCCGGTTGATTGACACGCTCGCGCCGCCGCCGTAGAGACTGGTCCAGCAGCAGCCGGTTGACCGAACCGTCTAATACGTCCTTGCCGTGACGCTCGATGCATTCTTCGGCCAGCTCCACAAGCGTGATGGTCTGGCCGTTGACGACCGCGGCGACACCGGGCATCTGTTTGCTTTTGGCCGAATCTCCGTACGCGACCACAATGGTCGCGGTGTCCTGCAACTGCTTGAAGACGCCGCTGGCTGCCTCGCGCAGCTTGCGATCTTTGATCGCTTCGGTGAGCAACGGTTCGACTTCCGACCGCACAACCCCCTTGCGCGCCGGCAGATGCTCTTCGCATTTGATGAACACGTGAAGGTCGCCGACTTTCACGATCTTCGAGACTTCGCCTTCCTTCAATGCAAACGCAACCTGCTCCAAATTCTTGTCACCCGAATGCCGGCGAATCGGCTGGATCAATCCGTAGGCACTGGCGCTATTGACGTCTCGCGAAAACTCTTTGGCCAGCGCCGGAAACTCCTCGGGCTTGGCCAACGCCTGGGCATGGACTCGACGAGTTTCCTCGGCGTTGGGAATCGCGATCAAGCGAACTTTCACTGCCGGACCAAACTCTCCTTCGAACGCCTCGTCGAGTTCCTGCCGCGTGACGGTGAGCTGCGCCTTGGCCAATTCTCGCAGTGCAAGCGTCGGCCAGATAATATCGCGGGCATAGCGAGCCGGCGTGATTCCGCGCTCTTCTTCGAGCATCTTCAGCCATTGGTCTTTGGCCAACCCGAATTTGCGGGCCATGCGGTCGATTTCGGCGGAGATTTGCTGGTCGGTCACCACGACATTCCGCTGGCGGCAACTGGTCAAGATAAGTGTTCGGTTGACGATGCTTCCCAGCACGTCGGCGCCGTAGTGCAGCAGGCATTCGCGCGCCAGATCCTCACGGCTGATGGGCTCGTTGTTGACGACCGCCATGACCTTCAATTTGCGTGGCGCCAGTGGCCCGGGGGGCTGCGCGGGCGTGTTCGGTGCGGCACTCACGGGGCTGGTAGCCGTGGCCTGTCGGACGTTGCCCTGTCGCGCCTTTCCGGCGGCAGATGCCGTGTCGGTCTGATAGAAGGTTCGTCCGATGAGGCAAGCGCCGAGCACGGCCATGCCACTTGCGAACCAACCAAGACGTCGCGCAAAGCCAATCAAACGGGCAGATCGGCGGACCAGAGGTTTGCCATCCATGGCATACTCCTTCGAAGATACGACAGACCCACGTCGCGAAACGAGAGGCTTGGGCAGCCGTGCCCTGGGGCCTCTAAAACGTTGGGGGCAGGAACTATACGGGCAGCCGCCGCGCGGGGTCAAGGCCGGCCAAGAGGCCTAAACCGGCATCAGCAGGCCAGATACGCCGAATCCCGCACGGCACTAGCTGATTCGCACCGCCGTCCGACGCGCGGGGCGGCCTAGTTGGGTGCTAGCAGAGCACGGATCGCCTCGCGCGTTTCGGATGGCCGGTTGGTGATGATGCCGTCCACTTTGGCGGCCACCAGTTCGGCAACACGGTAGGGATCGTCGACTGTCCAGACCCACGCCTTGTAGCCCCGATCGTGAATCTCTTGGATCGTCTCGGGCGTGGTGTACTTGTCTTCCCAGGCGATGACGCGCGCTCCCGTGCGGGCAATGTCATCCAGCTTTTCTGGGGTAACCTCCTTGTGACCAAGCGCCGTGATCGCCAGATCGTCCGACAGCTTGCGGCACCCCTCGAGAAAGTCCCAGTCAAAGGCCTGGACAACGACGTGCGGGATCAGCTTCTTGCGCTTCAGCAACTCGACACACGTATTCGGGTCGCCCGCTTTGCGTTCGATCAGCGTGATCGAACCGGCCTGAATCGTGTCGAGCGCTTCGTCCAAAGTTGGAATGAGCGTGCCCGCGAACTGCTGGTTGAACCAGACTCCGGCGTCCAGCATGCGCAGCTCGGCCAGCGTCTTCTCCGATAGCCGGATCTTCATATCGCCCCAAACCGCGCAGGCGTTGGTGGTGCGATCTAAGTCTTTATCGTGAAAGACCACGGGCACGCCGTCGGCCGAGTGCAGATAGTCCAACTCGACCATGTCGGCGCCGGCCTTCACCGCCGACGCGAATGCAGGCAGCGTGTTTTCCGGCGCCACTTTGCTGTCGCCCCGATGGGCAATGACCAGCACGCCAGGCGCATTGACACGCTGGCCGGCGGTCGATAGTGCCGCGTCCGCTGCGACAAGGGGATTAACGGTTGCAGCCAACTGCAAGATCCCAATTCCGACAAACAAGATCGAATTGCGTAGCATCTGGTGCAGGCTCTTGTTGGTCCCACCCACACGCTCCGACGTGTCCTGGCGGGGAGACACTTGCATCAAGTCAGTCTTCCATTACTTCCTTTTCCTTGGCGACCGCGAGTTGGGACGCCGAACCTTCAAGTTTCTTGGTCAATTCTTGAACTTCATTCTTAACCTGATCGCGCTCATCTTCGGAGAGAAGCTTGTTTTTTTGTTCCTGATCGGCCGATTTATTCGCGTCTCGACGGACGTTGCGAATCGCGATTTTCGCATCTTCAGCCAATTCCTTGATTCGCGTTACCAGTTTGCGGCGAACCTCCGTCGACAGCGGCGGAATTGTGATTCGGATCAGCCGGCCGTCGTTTTGAGGATTCAGCCCCAGGTCGCTGGCGAGAATTGCTTTTTCGATGTCCTTTAGCGTGTTCGGGTCGAAGGGACGGACCACGATCTGCGTGGCTTCCGGCGCGCCGACCGAAGCGATCGTCTTGATTGGGGTTGGCGAACCATAGACCTCGACCCGCAGTGAATCCACTAGCCCCGGATTGGCCCGACCGGTGCGGATGCCCGCCAGATCCTGCTTCAGTTTCGCAAGCGCTTTTTCCATGCGCTCTTCGGCGTCGAGCAAGATATCGTCGGCACTCATGGACCACCAGCCTGTCTGGGATTTCCGCGTTCGACGGAGTTATGTTTCGTTGTTCAATTACCCGAGCCGCCCCGGCAGCCGTAATGCGACAACGTCGGCCGGCACGGTTCCCTTGGCCAACCGCCAACTACTTGGTGATGGCCGCGCGGCTGTTAATTAACGTCCCGAGCCGACCGCCCTGCACGGCCCGTTCGATATTGCCTTCTTTTTTGAAGTTAAAGACTAAGATCGGCATACCATGTTCCATGCACTGCGCGATGGCCGTGGGGTCCATCACACGCAGGTTTTGCTCGCGTACCGCATTGTAGCTTAGTTCACGGTAGAGCATCGCATGCGGGTTCTTTTCCGGATCGTCGCTATAGACTCCATCAACTCGGGTTGCCTTGAGCAACACATCGGCTTCCAGCTCGACGGCCCGCTGCGCGGCGGCCGTGTCGGTTGTTACGAACGGACTGCCCGTGCCCGCGGCCAGGATCACGATCCGGCCTTTTTCCAGGTGCCGCCGTGCGCGACGGCGAATGTACGGTTCGGCCACGCCGTCCATCCGTATCGCCGTGAGGAGCCGGGTTTCGACGCCCAACGACTCGATGGCGTCTTGCAAAGCGAGGCCGTTGATCACCGTGGCCAGCATGCCCATGTAGTGGGCCGTGGCTTCCTGGATGCTCGAGTTGCCCGCGGTGAACGCGGCGCCGCGCAGGATGTTGCCGCCGCCGATGACGATCGCGATCTGCACGCCGCTCTGGGCCGCTTTACAGACTTGGGTCGAGATCGCGACAACCTCGTCCATTGCGATGCCCCGCTCGCCGGTGTGCGCGAAGCTTTCGCCCGATAGTTTCAAGACGACGCGTCGGTAGGGAGCGGCGTCCTCATCCGTTGTGCGTTGGGCCATATCGCTTACTCCGTGCTAATTCCGGCGGGGTGGGCCACGGCTAACGTCGCACAATTCCGCCGGGTTACTGACCCAATACCCAGTGGGTATAGCCAACGATCTTCAGTCCGTTTTCCTTCGCGTACTTGCCGACGGTCATCTTTTCGTCCTTGACGAACGGTTGCTCGAGCAAGACGCGTTCGGCGAAGAAGTTTCGCAGCCGCCCTTCGACCATCTTGCCGATGATGTTTTCCGGCTTGCCTTCGTTGCGCGCCGCTTCGCTGAGGATCTCGCGCTCCTTTTCCACTTCGGCCGCGTCGAGGTCTTCCTTCGATAGTACTTGGGGCTGCATCGCTGCAATGTGCATGCTGACGTCGCGGGCCGCCTCGGGCGTTCCCTCCGACGCCTCGACCAATACGCCCACCGTCTTGCCGGCGTGATGCACGTATCCGGCACAGTGTGAATCAACGCGGACGATGCGGCCGACTTTAAACACCTCGCGAATGCGGTTGGTCAGATCGTTCAACTGGTCGCGCAAGGTTTGTCCGCTTTTGGACGGTGACGGCTGGTCTAACAACGCCTCGCCATCGCTCGCTCCGGGGCCGGTGGCCAGTTGCTTGGCCAGGTCGTTCGCCAGCTCGATGAACTCTTCCTGTGAGGAGACCGGCGCGCTCTCGCATTGCAACTCAACCAGTGCACCAACACCCTTATCCCAATCCGTGTAGAGGCCCATCCGGCCAAACGCCGTTTCGCGGCCCATCCGGCTTTCTTGGACCTTGACGTTATCTTTCCGCAGCCATTCGATGGCTGCCTGCTCGTCGCCGCCGCTCGCCTGGAGCGCTTCCTTGCACTTCATCATCGGCAAGGCGGTCTTGTCTCGGAGCGATTTCACCATCGCGGCGGTAACTTGGGACATAGTCTCTACCCTTCTTCGGCGTACTTAATTCCGTATTAGCGTTAGTTGATGAATGAACCGCCACGTTGCACCGATCGTGGGCGGTGCCCGCAGGGCCAGTCAGGATCGAATGCCGCCCGGCGCCGCTCGGTCGACCGGCAACCGCATCTCGGCCGACCAATCCAAGCCGAACGAAGCGCGGCTATCCGACGGGCTGGGCGTCGGCAACTTCGGACTTCTGCTGTTCGGCAGAGCTTGCCGAGCTGGCCTTGCCCTCCAAAATCGCGTCGGCCAGGTTTTGGACGATCAACTCGATCGATCGAATGCTGTCGTCGTTTCCGGGAATTGGCAGGTCGACTTCGTCCGGATCACTGTCGGTGTCGATCAACGCAACCGTGGTGATACCCAACTTGTGCGCTTCGCGAACGGCGTTTCGTTCCTTCTTCGGATCGATAATAACCAGGCACTCCGGCAGCTTGTTCATTGTCCGCATGCCGTTGAGATTGCGATACATCTTGCGATACTCGCGCGACAGCGCCGATTGCATCTTTTTCGAGTACGCGCTTAGTTCATCGCTCGACCGCAAGTGCTCGAGTTCTTCCAGGCGGGTAAGTCGGCCGCGAATCGTGCGATAGTTGGTCAGCGTTCCGCCCAACCAGCGATCCGCGACAAACGGCATTCCGCAGCGCAGCGATTCGCGCTCGATGGTTTCGCCCGCCTGCCGCTTGGTGCCGACAAACAACACCAGGCCTCCGCCAGATGCAACCTGGCTGAGATACTTCTTGGCACGCAGCAGCCCGCGAATTGTTTCACGGACATCGATGACGTGAATGAGGTTTTGCCGGGCGTAGATGTAGGGCCTCATCTTGGGGTTCCAACGGCTCGCCCGATGGCCGAAATGAACCCCGGATTCGATCAGTTGCTTAACCAATACCGGTGGCAAGAGTACACTCCTCGAATGGCACACCGGCAACTCGTCCGCGGTCAAGCGCGGAACCGTCCGGCGTTGGGACAGAGTCTCGGTCAGTCACAATGTGCAAAACGTGGCACACAAATGCCGCAACCCCGACCGCCTCGGACCGTTCGAAGCGGCGAGCCAACCAGTTTATCTGCTTATGTTTAACGGGTCAATTGCCGTGTTGCCGGCATCGCTTTGTCACCCGTTGGAGAGTTGGTCAAGCGTGGCAAGAATTGCCGCGCGGTGCGGGCCGGACTCAGTGCGCGGTCCATCAGGGTCGCACAATCGCCCTCGACGCGGCGTCAGCTTCCTCGGCGAGCCCGCCGGACGAGGACCCGGTGTGCAGCCAGTCCGGCCAAACCAAGTGTCAGCAGCACCCAGGTGGCCGGCTCGGGCGTATTGTGGATATACGGCAGAATGGCATTTTCCAGATCGCCCGCAGCGAAGCCGTCTAGATCCATCTTATCCTGCCCACCGGTTGCCCAGGACGAAACGCTGCCCCAGTTCGAGCCCAGCAGCGAGAGGTCGGAAATGTCGACCAGCCCGTCGCTGTTGACGTCTCCGATCGTCCAACCGTAGCCGCCCGGTTGGATCTCGGACCCCCAGTTGGCTCCCATGATCGAGAGATCGGAAATGTCGACGATTCCGTCCCGATTGACGTCTCCACGCGTCAGCATACGCCATCGCATCAACGGATCGCCGACGAGCGTGTTGACGTAGGAGAGTTGGAAGTTGGCCAACCAGGCGGCCTCGGCAAACGACCGTCCGTCGAGCAGCGCCTGAAACATGATGTCTTCGTTCGTCACCGTCACCCAACTTGCAATCGGCTCTTCGACGTGGCCCACGGCGGCCGTCCCGCCGATTTCAAGCCATTCGGCAATTTGTCCCTGATTGCCCGCGTAACCCCCATCGTTGAAGCTGTACGCGTTAAAGCTTTCTAGGCTGGTGAAGACGGCTCCATTGGCGAGCGTAAGGTTTGAACCCAAGACGTCCGTGATGTAGCCGACCGGTGTCGCGGTATACGGGTGAACGCCGTGCGAATCATAGCCAATCACCGGTCCGTTGGCGGTGGAAATAAAGGCATTTGTGTCATCAAAGTTCCCGGCCCCCGGCGGCATGCCCGCCGGCCCGAGCACGTCGTCAACGAGGCGCTGCATGGTCACGTCGTACGGAGCGCCCGGATCGTTATCAACGATGAAATGGGCCGGACCCGCGGGACTGTTGAATGGACCAATGAATGCGTTCTGCGCGCGATCGATTGCCGCGGTGACGTCGCCGACGGAATAGCCATCGAGCCGGGCCGTCAGACGTGTGAGGTAAACATCATGGCTAAACTCATCGTCGGCATTGTAGTAAGGATTCTTCGTGAAATGGCCGGGCCAAGCGTAGCTTTGGTCGCCCATCATCTGGCCGGTGCTAATGATGTCGACGGCTGCCAGTTCGCTTTCGAGACTCGAATAGGGCTTCCACTGGAGGATCGTACGTGGAATGCCCTGCGGGTCGACGTAGGATCCCGGATTCGGGTCGGTGACCTGAATGCGCAGCGGCATGCCCTTGGTCGTAACGATCAATTGATTGTTGGCGTTTTCAGACGATGCCAACGCGGCCAGAACCTGTGGCCGGATGGTGTTCAGGTAGACGTTTGACGTGATCGTTTCTGAACTGCCGAGCCCGAAGATAGCGCGCGTCCGAACCCCGGGATAAACCGCCTTGTAGTGATTGGCGATCTGCACTCCCTCAGAGCTGAGGGGGTTGTAGAGTACGAGCGTGTTGGCCGGATCAACTGCCCACGACGTGGCGCATGTCGATGGCAACGTAGCAAGTACGAGAAGCAGTGCCAGCGACCGCCCTGGGCGCATGAGGGTTTGTCGACTTCTTAAGATTACCGACACGCCAAGCGGAAATGAGGATCACGGAGTGGCTAGCGTGTCACGGCAGTCCCTGCCGCGATGTCTCTCAATGCAGTCGCCTCCGAAAAACTCGAAATCCGACAAGACTGATCAACGCCATGGCCACCAGCACGAGAGAACCCGGTTCGGGTACAGGCGACGGCAAATCTGCCGATGCCCCCGTGGCAAAACCGCCGGTGATCGACGAGACCTTGAACGACGGCGGATTCGGGCTGGCAAAGATCAAGACTTCGGAGTGTTGTCCGAATCCTAACGTAGCCGGAAACTGAGAGAAACTCCAAAACGCATTCACCTTGGGCGTTGCCGCGGCCGCCGGGTTGAAGTTGGACGCAACCGGCGCCGCACCAGCCGACGAGGGATCCGGAACGTGGCCGATCAGAGTCGCGTTGTCCGAGACGCCATTCGGAAACAGTCCGACCGACAACGATGCAACGTGCGCGTCGAGCGAGGTTCCCGTATTAAAGATCTCGTAGGCGTAAATGTATTCGGTTCCACCGCTGAAGTCTGGCGGCGAATTGAGGTGCAGCGGGCCAGACGTGCTGAAAGCACCTGGTGCGTAGACCGCGTAGTCGATATCGGCCTTGACCCATTTGAATCCGTTGAACCCGCTGAATGGCTGAGTGCCCGAAAACAACGCGGCGGGATCCCCGACCAGCGGGCCAGCGTGAACCGCGTTTGCGAGCAGGGCGATGACAAGCGCCGCTGCGAAAAAGCGTCCGATACTATTGGGCATGGCTGAATTCCATTCGGCAGTGAGCAGCCACCAAGATCCGTTCCGTTGAAAGAAACTACCTGATCAATTCACTCACGTCACCAGTTTTCACGCCACATTCCTGCATTCGTTTGATCAACAAGTTGCGGTGACGACATTTCCCTTCGCCTAACCGCATCGATCTCAATCGTCCCGTCTACACGGTGCGCCGGGACCGCCGCCGCAGCCAATAAACCGCCAGCACGCCGAAGCCACACGAAGCCAACGCCATGGTGCCGGGCTCGGGAATCAACGGACCGTTGGGTGCGGGAACCATCGTCAACGCGAACGTACCGCCATCGATCTCAACACCGGCCGACATGACAGGTGTGTACAAACTCGAAAACGCCAATCCTGAAGTTGATTCGCCGCCGTCAACACCCGGCACGAACGTCCACTGTGCCGAGTCGAACGGAATAATCACGCTACTGAAAGGGAAATCACCGGTTACGCTGCCGAATCCGGCATCACCGGAGAAAGAGCCGATGTTGTCGGCCTGGTTGAACGTCAACACGATCGACTGTGACAACGGATCCGGACCGTCGACGTTGACTTGATACGTGTAGACAAACTCACCTGGCGTCGGCGTGTAGCCGGAGAATCCAGCGGGGAAGGTGCCCGGGGCCCACACGGCCCAATCAATGGTGCCGGACAATCCGCTGGGTTGAGTATTGAAAGGCGGGTCGAAGTAGCCCTGAAACGGCGACGAACCGTGCCACGTGGTGAATCCGTCGAAGTAAACTCCTGGCGCCGTGGCGAGTGGCCCGCCCAGCGCTGGCGCCGCGAAGAGTGCGAGCGCACAGAGGATGAGTATCGGCGTTGTAACCCGGTTCATTAGCGTTTTCCTTACACAGGTGCCGGTATGATTGCAGGCACCAGGGCGCACCCTGGCTCGACTATAACTTCGCTCTGATCGTACCAGACCGAAACCCCCTGTCAAGTTTTCACGAAAAACTTATTTAGGAATTTTTCCCCTACTCGCCCCCCAATCCTGCGGTCCGCCGTACACTCCGGTTGTCCGATAGGCTGGCCCGCTGACGGATGAAAAACCGGCGAAATTTGTACAAAGTTGCTTGATATCCACCTCGGATTTCGCTTAACTTAGAAGGCAGGGCGGTAGGGTGCAGCGTTCGCTTTGGCCCACCTGCCGAGAATCGCGTGTGGTTATGGGCACGCGCCATCGGCAATTTTTCGGGGCTTGAGGCAGCAAAACACCTCCAGATCAAGCTGCTCCAAACGTGCAAACGGAATACAACTCGAGCCTTTATCAACACGCTTGTCGTGCGCGGAGAGACCGCTACATGCGCAATCGACTGAGTGCTATCGGTGCCGCGCTTCTGCTCGCGGCAGTTCCGCTAACTGCGAATTGTTACGGCGGAACAGTTTGGACTGGGACCAATTACCAGGTTCAGGCATCGGCACCAACGCCTGTGGGAACGTCACTTCTCGGCGTGACGCTCACGGCCGTCGGGCTCAACGGGGCCATGCCGAACGCGTTCGACGGCGTAACGGGCGGGATGACCGGCATCACCACCGTGGGCACCAACCTGCATCAGGTCTTTGAGTTCGCGTTCAATGGATCGCCCACGCCCACGCTCGCATTGATCAATGGAGCCAACTCCGTCTACTATCCGATCGATTCACACTTTCTCGTCAATCCGCCGGCGATCTTGCCTGTCATCGCGCCGAGCGAGAATCAGATCGTTGCCGACCCAACCGAGGCACCGTTTGCCGGCTTCGGCAATTCACTGAATGGCAACTTCTCGCTAGCTGGCGCTCCAACGCCTACTTGGGACTTCGCATACCTCGTCGTGCCGTCCGGCACCACCGTGAATCTTGACTTCCGACTGGCCGACGGTAGCGGGACCCATCCCTTTGAAGTCATCAGCGGAACGATGCAGGTTCCCGAACCGTCGTCGATCGTTCTGTTGGCAGTCGGCCTTGTCGGAACGGGGCTCGCATGGCTGGTGCGACGCCGTCGACGCCGATAGTCAACGACTCTTCGTGTCGTCGCTTTGACGCCGTGCATCCGCCGTCCACGCGCGAACGCATTGTTCATAACGCAAGGTCTGGCTCGCGGTCCGTCCCGCCAGATCATGCAGCGCGACGATTAATCGTTGACTTGCACGGGTAGGTGCCGCGCCGGCAACTGCAAATACGCGATCAGATCGCGAAATTCTTGCACAGTTAACTGCCGGGCAATCGTGTCGGGCATGATCGAAGTCGGCACCGGTTGGCGAACCTCGATTTCGCCAGGCGCGAAACGGTGCAGCTTGCCCTCGCTGTCGGCATAGGTCTGTTCGCCGGTGGCTTGCTCGTCAACAAGCACTCCAACAAGTGTCGTGCCCGAGGTTGTCACCAGCCGCCAGGCCGCGAAATGGGGCGCGATTTCCTTGCCAGGCCGAACGATCGACTCAATCAAACACCCGCGTGACAGTCGGCTGGCTGTGGTCGTAAGCTCCGGTCCGACATGCCCGCCGCGACCGGTCATTTGATGACAGCGGGAACAGCCTGCCGCGCGAGGATGAAAAAAGACGCGCTCTCCAGCCGCCGCATCCGCCGCCGCGTTGGGTCCGTCGACCAGCCGCAGCCAACCGTCCAGGTCCGTGGGCTTTGGCCGTTCGAAGTCCACGTCAGGATGCAGCACTCGGTCGATTAGCTCGCGCGTACGCGCGTCGGAGCGCATCGCCTCGAGCATCGTGCGTTCGGCAGCCGACAATTGGGCGCCGCGCAACGAGCGCAAGGCCTCGTCGCGCAGCGCAGCCGGACCGCGACGCGCCAATTGCAGCAACAATTCTTTCTGGTCGGCAAACTCACCGGATAGCCCGACGATGGCTTCGGCTCGCAAGTCGATCGGGTACTGCTCGGTGCGCGCAACCCGCTTGAGCATGCTCGCTCGTTGTGTGTGGTTGCTTTCGCGCAACGACCGTACGGCCTCCAGCCGAAGTTGTGGATCGTCCGCCGCGATGAATTGCTCGATGCGTACGAACGATAGCGCTTTGTGATCCGGCCGCAGCATCCGTAGCGACCATCGCAACACCTCCGGCGGGGTCCCGGGATCGTCGAGCGCTTGAAGGATGTATTGTTGCGACGACCATTCATCCGAAGGTGCCCGCTGTGCGCCATCGAGCCTTTCAAGCGCCGCCAAATAGCCGCCAAATAACAGGCTGGTGGCGGGCCCGGCTGACAACGCGTCCAACAGTGCATTCCGAAACTCCACCAACCGTTCCTCGCCGACCCATTGGATCGCAGCAAACCGAACCGCGCCGTCCGGATCCTTCAAAAACCGTGCAAGGGCCGTCTTTGCCTTCGGATCCCGCGACTCGCGCAACACGAGCAGCGCGGCCAATCGCTCCGGCGGCGAGCGTCCGTACAATTCGATGTCCGGAGAAACGTCACCGCGGCGGGCCAGTCCCGCGCGGGCGGCGACTGCTACAAATGCGTCCAACTCCGAGACGCACTCCCATAGATACGTCGCGGGCACGTTGGGTCCGACGCGCCTCAAAGCAGCGGCGCGCACTTCCGGCGGCTGGGCGATCCGCGCAAATTGGTCGCAGCGCCCGTCGGCCGGCAATGCGCGGATCGCCGCTGCCCGCACGCCAGGATGTTGGTCTGAGGCGGCTACGTCGGCCAACGGTTCCAACGCATTGATCTGGCGAAGTGATTCGACGGCCGCTGCTCGAACGCGCGGCGACGTATCCGTCGTAGCGAGCTTTGCCAACAAGGGGCGGCCAGTCTCGCGATCCGCCGCCAACTGCCGCGCGGCTTCCTCGCGCAACGGGCGGTGCGCAGCGCGTATTGCTTCGGATGGCTCGCTGGGCCGCTTAAGCACCTCCGGTTGCTTGTTGGCAATCCGCCACAACCGGCCCTGGCCGTGCAAGTCGTAAGACTTCGATACCCAATCGCTGATGTACAACGATCCGTCTGGCGCCACAGCGATGCCCACTGGACGAAAGTTTTCGTCGCCTTGCACGATCGCTTCGGCCGTCGACTGGAAACTTGCACCGCGCGGCTGAAGGCGGTGCCGTTCGATGCGGTGGTCGCCCCACGAGGTCACCAACAGATCGCCAATGTAGTCCTGCGGCAAATGATCCGACTCGTACGCGACCATGCCGGACGGCGCCTCGCCCGTGCCCGACACCATCGGCAGCGTGCCGGGCAATTCGCCGTTCCACGCGGTAAACGGATGCACGCCCTTGCGGCCATTGCGATAACGATAACCATAGTTGCCGCCCGGGACGATGTGCATCAGGCGGCATGGCGGCAGCGAATCCGGATCATTGTCCACCGCGAACAAACGGCCGAATGTGTCCAGCGCGAGATGGAATGGGTTCCAGAAACCAAACGCCACCATCTCCAACTCCGACCCATCGGCACGGCAGCGATAGATTTGCCCGCCCTCCAGGTCGCTCGCCGAAGAACCATCAGTACCGATCAGTTTGAACTCGGCGCCCAGGTTCTCGCCCAGACCAAAATAGACGTTGCCGTCAAAATCGAAGGCGAAGCCCGACAGCCCATTGTGCGGATAGTTGCCCTCGGTTTCCAAGCGAACAATGCGTGTCCGCTGTTCGGCCCGGCCGTCGCCGTCCAGATCGCGCAGTCGAAAGACTTCCATTCGCGTCGCGACGTAGACCGCGTCCTCGGGATGCACACCGATATTCATCGTGTGCGTCGATCCCTCGAAGAACGTTCCGCTGCGCTCGACACGGCCGTCACCGTCGGAATCCTCGAAAATCAGGATTCGATCGGCTGGCGGGCCGGCATAGTCGGGCGGGCGAAAGTGCGTATGACTCTCGACGACGAGCACGCGCCCCCGGTCGTCGACGGCCAAACCCGTCGGCGTAACGATGTCTGGTTCAGCCGCGATGAGTTGAACGGTCAAGCGTTCGTCGCGCACGTCCGGAGGCACGATCGTCGCCGGTGTCTCGGCGGCACATGCGGCAAGCGTCAACCAAACTACCACGCCTGTCATTAATCGTCTCCGCGGACAAGAGGCCTCGCGTGTGCTGGTTCGCGTGAAGTCACGCACTGCGACGCACGGTTGCGGCACAACCCGTACCCGGACGGCACGTGTGCCCGGCCCTGCTTAACGGCTTGCCGAACGGACCGGCCCGAGCAGGTCCGCGATCGGCTTGCCGGCCTGCGGCACCGCGTCGCAGTAGTCCTCACCCAACAGCGCAGCCAACGTGGCGGCAACCTGGCTCTGCGTGATCATTTCCACGTTTTCGCGCTCACCCAACGGAGGCGTGTCGGGCCCCATCGCGCCGAGCCAGATGAATTCGCAACGGGCGATCTTTTCGCCGTGGCTTTTCCACTCGACCGGGGCATCGCCCCGACCGTGGTCAGGCAAAAAGATGACGGATGTCTTGCCCTGGTATTCCGGCAGCGATTGGGCGGTCTCCCAGACCATCTGCAAGCAACGGTCGGCGCGGTTCGCCGCATCCAGATACAAGTCGTAGCGACCGGCATGACCCCAGGCATCCGTCTCGTTAAGCGAAAGGAACATCAAGCGGGGCTTGTGCAGCTTCATATATTCCAACGCGGTAAAGACCGTCAGCGAGTCGAATGGCTCGGCGGGCCAATAGGGCGTGTCCATCGCCTTCAGTTCGTTCAGAAGTGCGACCCGCGGCGTAGCTTCGCCCACGGTCAGCGGATCGCGCCCGGCATTGACGGGAAACCCGCATCGTCGATCGTTGAAGATGAACGGAAAGCAGTCCCACACGGCAAACGCCGCCACGCGCCCGTCGAATGCCGGCTTGCGATGCAGCCACTCGAAAACAGTCACGTTGCGGTTGGGTACCTTCGCATTGCTATCGATCCGGGGGTCGGCAAAACCGCAGAGTACTTCGTTGTAGCCCGGATAGGAAAAGAGCATGGAGTTCTTCACCTTGGCGATGCTCCCTTTGGCTTGATTGCCGTAGGCCTGCCCTTTCTTGGCTAACGCCGACCAAAAAAACGGCATCAGCGCCTCTCGACGCTCTTCGGGCGTGTCGCGCCAGTACTTCCGCTTAAGTCCTTCGACGTCCTCGACGCCACCGGACTCCTTGTTGACCAGCGCCGCGTCGGCACCATGGAAAACTTCCTGCCATCGCAAGCCGTCAGTCATCAGCAGGATCACGTTGTGCGTCGCGTGGTGGTTGTCGGCAGCGGCGGCGAACTGGACCAACCCGACCATCGCCACCAGGCCGGCAGTGGCAAAGCGTTGACTGCACGTCATGCGGACATCTCCTTCGCAACGATCGAAGCGTGCCGGCACGGTCGGGCCCTCGCCCGCCTGCTGCACCTTTGCGCACGTCACATGGAACCCAGTATGTTAAGACGCTCGAAGCGGAGCAACCCGCGCACGTGGCTCGCGTCGCGCCCTGCGGGGCTCGTCCGGGCTGCATCTTCGACGTCGAACCGCGGCGACGGCAAGCCCCAAGTCCTCTGGACGCGTCCGCGCGGGCTCGCAATGATGATGGCGCGAACGGCACGAGGCTAGTCGAGCGCAACGGAACTTGGAGGTTGTGATCGTGGCGAATGGATTCCACACGCAAAGGCATGGGCGACGGAACGAGTTACGATCGTTTGAGTATCGTTCAGCACGCTCTCGGCGACTGAGGAGCGAACGGCTCGAGCAGCGCTCGCTGCTCGCCGTTAGCGTAGTGCCCAGCGTCGAGACGGAAAACACATCGTCGGCCGATGACGCCGCGATTTGGATCCATCCGACCGATCCGGCGCAAAGCACGATCATCGGCGCGATCAAGAACAGCTCCAGCTCGCTGCGCGTCTACGATCTGTCCGGCAACGAATTGCAAAGCGTCAGTACATCGAACATCAACAACGTCGATCTGCGCTACAACTTCTCGCTCTCGGGACAGCCCACGACGTTGGTCATCGGCAGCAAACGCTCGAACGACAGCATCGCGATCTACAAGGTCGATCCGCAGACCCGGCTGCTCGAAGACGTCGCCGCCCAAACCATTTCGACCGGGATGGACATCTACGGCGCCGCGATGTACATCAGTCCCGTGTCGGGCAAGTACTACGCATTCGTCACGTCCGAGTCCGGGCAAGTGCAGCAGTGGGAATTGTTCGACAACGGCTCGGGCGCCGTCAATGCGACCCAAGTTCGCAGCTTTGCTGTCGGGTCGAAGACCGAAGGGATCGTCGCGGATGACGTGCACGGCTGGCTCTATGCCGGCGAGGAAAACGTCGGCATCTGGAAGTACTCGGCCGAACCAGGTGGAGGCACCGCGCGGACCCAAGTCGACTCGACCGGATCGGGCGGCAACCTAGACGCCGACGTCGAAGGGTTGACCATCTACTACGTGACCGGCGGAACCGGTTATCTGTTGGCGTCGAGTCAAGGCAACGATGAATTCGCGGTCTACCGTCGCGAGGGTTCGAATGAGTATTTAGGCAATTTTGAACTGGTCGCCGGCGGCGGCATCGACGCCGTTTCGGACACCGACGGAATCGACGTCACGAACGCGCCGCTGGGCAGCCAGTTTCCGCAGGGGATGTTCGTCGCCCAGGACAACGACGTCAACTTTAAGCTTGTTCGCTGGGACGCGATCAACACGGCCTTCGGTGGTGCGCTGTCGGTCGACACCACGTGGGATCCGCGCAGCGTCGGCCTGCCACCAAGTTCCGCCGTCGAAGGCCGGCACGTGTTTTACAACAACTCGTCATTCGACGGGAACAAT
>CALFYT010000020.1 GCA_937952415.1 uncultured Planctomycetaceae bacterium
CCCATTCACAGAAAAGGCATTCCGGAAATTCTGCCGCTATTTCGGCGAACAACCGAAGATCGGCAAACCGGCGGAAATCATCCCCAAACTGGACTTCTTGGCTGCTGAAGCATTCATGCAGGAGAAACGGCTGATCAATGAAGACTTTTTGGTTCAACACGGGATCAACGCGTAGTCGGGAGTCAGAACAATGCTCAACCAAAAGACTTTCATCGTTGAGACAGCGCTTCCCAAGGGCGACATTGCGATCGGGACCGAAGGAGGAGAAACGCAAGTCTACCTCGGAAAGGTGGCTGAATTTGGAGGCGCCGGTCGGGTCTTCTTTGACGCTTCCAAGGAAGTCGTCTCCCTGATTATCGGGAAACGCGGAAGTGGAAAGAGCTTTTGTTTGGGTTCGCTTCTGGAGGGGTTGTGCACAGCAGAGCCTGAGACTTCCATCTCGAAGATTTCGAAACGTCGTGGTGTGTTGATGCTGGATCCGATGGGAAACTTCTGGACGTCGCTGGTTCCCGTCCGAGGCGATGGAAAGCCCCGGGTCCGCGAGCAGTTTCAAATGTTTGAAGGTTGGGGCTGCAATCCCGAAGACATTAACGTCGTCGTTTGGATTCCAGCTGGCTTCAAGCGCGACACAGACCACCCGAACATTCAGGAATTTCACGTCGACGTCGCTGATCTCGACGCAGCAGATTGGGCCGACATTCTTGGAACAAATCTGATCCGCGATCCGCAGGGGATTCTGCTCGCCGAGGCGCTCGACGCAATTCGGGAAGATGGTTGGCAGGACAGCGACGGCCGTCGGCGTCCTCCCAAGCGGCAATACACGATCCAGGACATCATTGCCTACTTGGAGATGCTACGGTCGTCCGTGGCCAACGGCCAATTGACTGACCACGCCACGCAGACCTGCCGAGCGCTGCTTCGTAGTTTTCGGGGCTACGCACGGTTGCCGCTCTTCTCGGCTGGAGGAACGCCCCTGACGGACATGATTCAAGAGGGGCGCTTGTCCGTCCTGATGCTTCCCAGTCGCGTCGGACATGACTTGCGTCGGGTTCTCACAAGGCTGTTGATCCGGCGGATCATGCGGGAGCGTGAAGAGGCTTCGCAGATCCGCAATCGTCTCGATCTCCAACCCGACATCGAAGAGGAAGAACGCCAGGGGTTAGAGGCACATTTGGCGCGACTGATTCCGCGGACAGTATTGGCGCTCGACGAGGCCCAAGAATTGGTCGGTGATGAGGGACAAGAAGCACGTCAGGCACTGGAAGATTTCTGTCTTCTTGGCAGAAACTACGGATTGTCAATGATCCTTGCGACACAGCGGCCGAGCGTTGGTGCCATCAGTTCAAAGGTCCGGGCCCAGGTGGATACGACGATTGTCCATAGCCTCATGACGCAGAACGATATTGAGACAACATGGCGCGACATGCAATCGGCGTGGCCCGAGAGCGTGAAACTGCGGGAACGCGAATTGGATTATTCCGGGCTCATTCGCACACTGGGAATCGGACAGGCTGTCGTATCCAGCTCGCACATCCGATTGGAGCGCGAAGGAGCACTGGCGCGTAGCTTCATCATGAACGTCCGGCCACGAGTTTGTGTGCATGGTGGAGAGACCCGATGAAACTGATCACACACATGGAGCCTTCGCAGCTGCGCCTGGGATATCTATGCTGCCTCTCGTTGGTCGCAGGACGACAACTGGACACGCGGCAGGCACTAGTCGATCGACTTGGCCGATTCGTATTCCAGATGATCGACGAAGCGGATCCACGGTGGCCTGAGTTTGCCAAAAGCGTTGACCGCAACGAGCTTCAGCGCATGCGAACTCCCGTAGATGAGAAGACGGCGGAGCTACACGAACTCTTTGGGATGACGGATACTTCAGCGCCCGCTTACCAGCTGCAGGCGCTCTGGCTGTCGCAACGCGATATTCCTTCACACCTCGGACTTCTGACCGAGAAGAACGCCACGCGTATTCTTGAGATGGGACGGTCATTCGAACTGTTGACGACGGGGTATGCTCTTTCCGAAAAAGGAGTTTTCCTCAACAAGTTCCTTCAGGCGACGATGCCGGGAGTCCTCGATGGTGCACCAACAGCCAACCCATTTGCAATCGCGAGACGACCGGCGCTGCAGCTTTTCTTGTTGTACGCATTGTTGTCGGTCGACATATTGACGCCATTTCTCCTGAAGCGCTTTGCAAGCAGCCAGCAGGGTGACCCGTCGAATTCGCCGAAGTTGCTGCCGCAAGCTGCCAATGATTTGGTTGACTCGCTGGTAGATGTCACCGACATCTCCAATGTCGAATCTTTACGCTCTTGCCGTCAGTTTGCGGAGCGTTTGCAGTCGAAGGCAGTTGCCCGCAACCAGGCACAGCCGCGATACCACCATTTGTTCGAGTTGGGGCTGGTCGATCGGAGTGAGGCTGATGACGGCGGCCGCCGCGTGGTTCCGTATGTCGCGACGGACGCTGGCTCACGTGCAGCAAGCGTATTCCAAACCTTGCGTGAGGACACAGAACAACAGCTGGAATTGATTGATACACACTTCTTCCACTGGGCGGCAGAGATCTACGACTTCGATGCAAAACCCTGTGATGGGGACCTTCGGCGCCTCTATTACTTTGCAAGGGGGTTTCCATATCTCGAACGAGAAATTGGCTTCACACCGGGGCGCACGATAGCGTTGGCGGGATGCCTACTAGGGCTGGAAGAGGGCTGGATTATCGAAATCGCTGAGATGTTCAGTGTTCTTCGAACAATGGCCGCCGGCCCCTGGAGGCCGTATCTCGAATACTCGGGCGGATCTCGGCTTGACCAGGAGTTCCTAATCAAGGTGAAGCCGGGGCTGATTGATGCCATCGAGGAGCAGCTACCGCCCACTTCCCAGCGTGAAAGGACGCCCAAATGACAAAGACTTCCCCCAATGCACCGACCACACCAGTTTCACTTGACGCACCGCGAGGGTTCGCAGCCAACGCGTGCGAGAACGCTATCGAAGAACTGGGCAAACACTTGGACGCTCTGCATCGACAGGTCAATACACTGCGGAAGGCCGTCACCGATGCACAAAAACATGGTGCAGTGAACCGGCTTGCAACCACGGATTTCGCCAGAACTGCGGAGAAGGTGAGCAGCCAACTCGTCGAGCTGACCAGTGAATCGCCGAAGTACATCGGCAAGCTAACGGAGACGATTTCAAAGTGGCGAACCGCTGAGCGAGGCTCTCGCCGCCTGCGCGTCGAACAGGGTGCACAGCATCTGGGTTGGAAGATTGTTGGGGATTGGCCCGAGCCGGTGATCGAGGAAGTCGTCTTTGTAAAGATCGACGAGGAGAAGGACAAGGCGACGATCAATGGACGCGCCCTTGCGCCACCCCTCAGCGCCGAGACACTCGTTATGGAGGCACGGGCCGAGTTAGAACGGCTGACGAAGGCCATTCCGAAGCCAGATGACTTTGTCGAGCTCGTCTGGAAATGCCTTGAGTCTCTTGGAACGAAGCCCGGAGATGGAGTGCTTGTATTCGACCTGCTACGAGAGATGTGCTGGCAGCGGCAATCCAAGCGGTTTCAGCACGACCCATCCAGCGAACAGTTTCGGCCGTATCCGCTGGCGCAGTTTCGAGCCGATCTCACGTCGTACCTTGCGGCTGGGGCACCGCCAGTGAAGAAGTTGGGCGTCAATTATAGCTTGGAAATCGTTGGCGGGTCATTCGCTGACGACGGGTTGTTCATGTATTTCCCGCAAACGAAACGGCTGGCAACCTGTGGCCGCCTTAGCTTTCGCCAACATGAGTCTTGAGTCGGAGCATGCCATCATGGCGCGACAACTTACCCGTCCCCTGGCGAAGAAGATGATCCGCCAGATTTCGGCCGGCACGACACCGCTGGAAGGCGTGACATTCCTAAACGTCGGGCG
Source organism: uncultured Planctomycetaceae bacterium (assembly GCA_937952415.1). Classification (GTDB taxonomy): domain Bacteria; phylum Planctomycetota; class Planctomycetia; order Pirellulales; family PALSA-1355; genus CALFYT01. The sequence continues at coordinate 3,918 of CALFYT010000020.1, forward strand.
AGAGCGATACTTCAAAGAAGTCGAGCGGTTGCTCGACGACGTCCAGGAGGGCGGCGGCGCAAGCATCCGTTTTCTTAACGCTGACTATGGGCACGGCAAGACCCACTTCATTGGGATGATCAACGCGATGGCGTTGGAACGGAATTGGGTCACGAGCTATGTCAAGCTTTCCGATGCCGAGGGCGTTCGTCTCGACAAGTTCGACGAGCTGTACGCGGCGATTCTCAGAAACTGCCTTTGTCAGCGCATTATCGACGAGCACGAACAACTCTATGACCCAGGTGACGCGAATGGTTGGCCCTGGATTCTCGACGACTGGATCAAGCGGCACGTCCAGGCCGAATCCGGCTCGGGCATCGACCCGAATTCACAGGGCGCCCGTGACCGGACGATTAGTGCCCTCGAACTCTTGCTTCGCAAGGCCAATGTATCGGGTGATTTCGCCTCTGCGGTTCGCACCTACGCAAGCTCGGCCTTCGATCGCGCCAGCGCGGAAGACCAACAACTCAAGGAGGCTGTAATTCGGTGGTTCGCGTGCGAGAGAGTGCCGGAGCTGAAAAGCCGAGGAGTGCTCGCGCCAATCAGCAATAAAAACGCGAAACAGACGCTGCGAAGTGTGATTTCGCTGCTGCGAGAGCTGGGATACGGCGGTATGGCGATTTTCATTGACGAAGCGGAGAACGCCCAGCACTATCCGAAGAACCGCCGCCGAACGGCATATCAGAATCTTCGCGAACTACTCGACAATGTTGATGGCGGCGTCAGCGGAGTCGGACTGAGCCGGGCGGTATGCTATGTAGCCGCCACGCCCGTAATGTTCACTGGGGAAAAAGGTTTCCGCGAATACCCCGCCCTTCAAGACCGCATCGAGGATGTCAGCATTGACATTCCTCAACTCCGCGGACTGATTGACTATCGGGCGGTCATCCTCAATCTGAGCGTGAGTCCACTGACACCCGAAAACCGTCGTGACCTGGCACGACGCCTTCGCGACATCCACGAGGTGGCGTTCGATTGGCAGCCGCAGTCCCTGGTGACGGACGAATGGCTCAATTCCCTGGTCGAGTCTTTCGAGGAGCGAATGGGCGAGCATGGCGGTCTGCGGCCGCTCTGTAAATCTGTCGTCAAGGCACTGGAAGTGGCTGAACAGCATCCCGACATCCTCCAATCCGTCGACTCTGCGGAGTTTGTCGCAGCGGCGTTCGCTGACGAGGCAAAGGAGTAATGAAAGATGGACGCCATCGTCAGTCGGCAGACACTCGACCGTTTGAAACGTGGCGTCCCTCCTGTCCATGCGATCGACGAGCTGTCTGTCGGAATGCGCAGCCTGCGCAAGAAACTCGATGTCCTGCTCGCACCCGACGCAAGCCCTCGTTGGTTTTACGTCACCAGCGAGTACGGAGAAGGAAAGTCACATTTTCACTGCTACGCGAAGCACTATGCCCTTGAGCGCGGATACGCTGTGGCATCACTCGACGTGAACGGCGACGACGGCGCCCTCAATCACCCGCAGCGTCACTTCGCCCTGATTCTGGATTCGATACGTTCCTCTTTGAAAAAGTTCGAACACTGCCAGGGGTTTGCAGAAATTGTTCGCACATTCATGGAACAGGAGGACCCTGAATCTGTCGTATCGCTGCTATCCGGCGCGTATTCCGAAGATCCATACACTGCGGCTGGCACCGATCCGAATCGTCTGTGGGGCTACCTCTGGCACATGCAGCAGGACGACCAGCCCTTCGTTCGTTCCAGGTACTTTTCAGAGCTCCTGCGATATCTGTCCGGACAAGACCTGATCAACAAGAGCTGGTATGGACGCTTCGCAGTGGCCTACCGTCTTCAGCTGGTCCAGCGAATTCTCCGAGACACCGGGCACCAGGGGCTACTGCTCTTCGTCGACGAGATCGACAACGTCGTTCGTCAGATCGGCACGCGAGGCCATCCCGCCTGCTTCAGGACGCTCGCCTGGTATTGTTCGGCGCCGGTATATCCGGCTGTTCGCGTCATCTTCGCGTCCACACCGGAAGTGATCGAAATGCTCGACTCATGGGGCCGGTCAAACTACGGTCGAGAAATCCGCAGCCAGAAGACCGTTCGGCCGGAAGAAGTTCGCACATTTAATCAGTGGAGTCGCGAGGCAGAGGAGCAAGCTGGGCAAGGCTGGCACAGCTGCCCGAAGCTAACGGCGGCCCAGCGCGTCGAGCTCTTCCATCGAATCGCCGGGATTCACTCTCAGGCCTGGGGCTGTGAGCGCCGTCTGAAGCAGAGCTTTGTGGAGCGGCTGGCGAAACAGCCCGAATACGCTACGCCCCGGAGGTGGGTACGAACTGTCGTTCGTATTCTCGATCTGCTCGAACAGAACGGTTTGCCGGAGTGACGCCCGCGGCGCATCTTGTCCGCGGTTTCTCGATGCTGGCGTCGGTTGCGGGGGGCGGAGCCGTCGGTGCCGCCCTCACAACTCACGCATGTATTTTTTGTAAGTTAATTGCGTAATGAGACTTATAGCGATCATTCCGTCGCGGCATGCGATATGCCATCTGCAGCGATCGTCGGTTTGGCCAATCTGGCCGCCCGGCCGCGATTCCAGAAAAAATGAAGTATTTCCAATACTGCACTTGTACACCGCGGGTTACGCGGTAGAATCGCGGTATCAGTTATACGTCAGAATTTCTGGAGGATCGAAAGAAAGAGGCTCCGTGCTGTCACACGGAGCCTGGATGCCTTAACCCAGGCAGCATTGCCCGAGCAAGACGCACCATTGCTCATTGTCGCCCCGATCGGGGCGCCGGTCAATGCTCGCCGCCATTCCGAAGGGAGGTGCCGAACGACCGAGTAGTCCCGATCGGCTGGCGGGCGAGGTTCCGAGGTTCGTGTGAGCCCGGCGCCCGCCGGCCCTGTTTTTCCAAAGGAAGAACAACAATGAGTAGTGCTACTACCAAAACTGTGGCTGGGAATGGCGACGCCAGTGTTGCCGCTGATCCCTTTGACTCGATCGACGTCACTGGCGACGTCGTCACCGTCCACAACTTCCGTGTCCGGAATCAGGATGTGGCTGATTACTTGACGCCGCTCCCTGATGATGATCGGCCGTTGGCGCTGACCCGCGCCATCGAAGTTGGGGTTTTCTGCCTGGAGAGGGCATCGGCATCGAAGGACACCGAGTTCGTCAAACGTCATATTGAGCGCCTGCTCAGCGAGACGGAGACGAAGGTGTCCGGCATCCCGCAAGCCGTCCATGACCGGCTGATCAATAAGGTCGGCACCGGCGATGGCCAGGTCCTTAAGCCGATCCTCGACGCCACCACAACGGTGGCCAAATCGGTCAATGACCGAATCGTCGAGGTGAAGCAACTGTTTGCTGACGAGCTCGACCCCGGCAAGGACTCTTCGTCTTTGGGCAAATCGCTCAAGACGCTGGGAAATCTCCTGGACCCGAATCGCAAAGACTCGGTTCAGGGCTCGCTCGAAAGCGCCATTACCAAGGTGACTGGAGAAGACGGTCAGCTGGCGAAGGCCGTCAAATTGGTCGTCGCGGATGCCATCAAGCCTCTCAAGGAGGAGGTCGACTCCCTGGCCAAGGAAATCCGCGGTCAGGAGGCAGCCGAAGAGGCCGTCATGCAGACGATCGCCAAGGGCACGCCCTACGAGGAAGAGGTCGTAGTTCAAGTCCAGCCGTGGGCCCGGGAAGTCGGCGCGGAGGTCGAGCACGTCGGCTCCGACAACCGGCCGGGCGACGTGGTGGTCACGATCACCAGCACGTCTGTGGCCGCCACCGGACTGAAGATCGTCATCGAGGCCCGCGACCGGCAATCGCCGATGGGCCGGAAGGCGGTCGCCGACGAGCTGACCACGAAAATGTCGGAGCGTGGCGCGACCGCCGGCATCTACCTCAGTAAGTCGCAGGCCGGTCTGGCACGCGAGATTGGTGAGTGGGCCGAGGGCGAGTGCGACCTTGGCCCGTGGATCGCCACGACCCATGAGCATCTGCGGACCGCGCTGCGGCTGCTGATCGCGCTACACCGAGTTCGGACCTTGCGGTCGGAGTCGCCCGAGTTCGACGGCTCGCTGGTCGAATGCCAGATCGAGAGAATCCGGACGGCGCTGAAGCGCGTCACCAGCATCAACCGCAAGGTGACGGACGTCCGCAGTTCCGCGGACGACATCAGTTCGGAGGCAACCACCTTGCGGGATGAAATCCGTGAGGCGCTGCTCTCCATCGAGGATGCCATCCGCGCGGCGGATGCGTCCGAGTAGTTGTTCCTCTAACTGTGGGACGGGGCGGCCCATCCGGGCCGCCCTGACCCACGGGCTTCGTCAACATGAAATCAAAAAATCCAAAGCTCCGCCAGGTGGCAGATTTCGACACCGGCTACCAATTTCGCGGGAAGGTCGAACCGTTCGACGAAACACGAGCTGGGCGTCTCGGCCAGCCTGCGCCGGCGGAGGAGCTCGTCCAGGTGATCCAGATCAAGGACTTCGACGACGACCACCGGTTGACGCCGGAGACCGTCGTGACAGTCCAACTAGATCGGTGGTCGGAGAAGCATCAGGTCCACCAGGGCGACGTGCTCTTCCTCGCCCGCGGCCATCAACTGTTTGCTGCAGTGGTCGACCAGCCGGTCGGCCGGGCGATCGCCTCGGGCTATTTCTTCATCATGCGGCCCAAAGCCGATACGGTGGGTCCTGAATACCTGGCGTGGTGGATCAACCAGCCAAGGTTCCAGGCCGCGCTGAAGCCGCTGATGCGGGGAACCCACATTCCCCTGGTATCAAAGTCCGATGTGCAATCGCTGCGAATTCCGATCCCGCCGCTGTCCGTGCAGCGGTCCATTGTCGAACTTGACCAGCTCCGGCTGCAGGAGCAGAAGCTGCTGGCAGCCGTCCAGAAGAAACGATCCCAACTCATTCAAGCCATCAGCATGAAGGCCGCCCGCCGGCCTTCATGAATCGAAAGGACACCGATGTCGCCCAAAGTTTCACGAGAAGAAATCCTCAACATCGTCTGGAAGGCCTGCGACACGTTCCGCGGCGCCGTCGATCCGGCCGAGTACAAGAACTACATCTTGACCATGCTGTTCATCAAATACATGAGCGACATGTGGAAGGACAAGCGGGCAGGTTACGAAGAGAAATACAAAGGCGACAAGACGCGGGTCGAACGGGCGCTCGGCCGGGAGCGGTTTGTCGTGCCGCCGGAGTGCGACTTCGACTACCTCTACTCACACCGCGACGCGGCCAATGTCGGCGAGTTGATCAACATCGCCTTGGAGAAGATCGAAGACGCCAATAAGACGAAGCTCGAAAACGTCTTCCGCAACATCGACTTCAATTCGGAGCCAGCGCTGGGCCAGACCAGGGAGCGCAACCGCCGTCTGAAGAACCTGCTCGATGACTTCAACAACCCGAAGCTCGACCTGCGGCCGTCTCGACTCGGCGACCGCGACATCATCGGCGACGTGTACGAATATCTGATCGGCAAGTTCGCCGCCGGCGCCGGCAAGAAGGCCGGTGAGTTCTATACGCCGCCGGAGGTGTCGACACTGCTCGCGAAGCTGGTCAACCCGAAAACCGGCGACCGTATTTGCGATCCGGCGTGCGGCTCCGGGTCTCTGCTGATTAAGGTCGGAAATCAGGTGGGCAGCGACAACTTCTCGCTCTTCGGTCAGGAATCGAACGGCAGCACCTGGGCGCTATGCCGGATGAACATGTTCCTGCACGAGATGGACGCCGCCCGTATCGAGTGGTGCGATACCATCGGTAACCCCCGGCTGGTCGAGGGCGACAAGTTGATGAAGTTCAACGTGGTCGTCGCCAATCCTCCCTTCTCACTCGACAAGTGGGGGCAGGAAGAAGCGACGGCGGACAAGTTCAATCGCTTCTGGCGCGGTGTGCCGCCGAAGAGCCGAGGCGACTATGCCTTCGTCACGCACATGATCGAGACAGCCGTCGAAGACGACGGGAAGGTGGGCGTGATCGTGCCCCACGGCGTCCTCTTCCGCGGCGGGTCTGAGGGGGCCATCCGCCAGAAACTCATTGAGGAGAGTCTGCTGGAGGCGGTTATCGGCCTGCCGCCGAACCTTTTCTTCGGCACGGGCATCCCGGCGGCCATCCTGATCTTCCACAAGGGGAGGAAGGCGAAGGATGTGCTGTTCATCGACGCCAGCCGGGAGTTCGAGGATGGCAAGAACCAGAATTACCTGCGCGGGGATGATATCGAGAAGATCACCAAATCTTTCCAGGCGTTCAAGACAGTCGAGAAGTACGCCTATCGCGCGACATTCGACGAGATCGAAGAGAACGATTTCAACCTGAACATTCCGCGGTACGTCGACACCTACGAAGAAGAAGAACCGGTCGACATTGACGCAGTCCAAGACGAAATCACGCGACTCGAAGCGGAACTGGCCGAGACACGCGCCAAGATGGCTGAGTACATGAAGGAACTCGGCTATGCAAAGTGAGAAACACCTTGGTGACTACTTCCAGAAGCGCAGCGAGAAGGGCAAGCCCGGATTGCCGTTGTTTTCGGTGACGATGAACAACGGGCTCGTCCACCGAGACACGCTGGACCGGAAAACGGACACCAACCTGGCCGACGAGGAGCATCTGCTTATCAAAAAGGGAGACATAGCCTACAACATGATGCGCATGTGGCAGGGCGCATCCGGATTGGCCGAGCAAGATGGAATCGTCAGCCCCGCCTATGTTGTTGTCGCCCCGAACAGCGGAATCGATCCGCTCTTCGCGTCGTATTGGTTCAAGTCGCCTCGAATGATCTACCTGTTCTGGGCGTACTCCTACGGCCTGACCAACGACCGGCTTCGCCTCTACTTCAAGGACTTTGCCAAAATACCGGCGGCACCACCCCCCGTTGCAGATCAGAGACGTTTTGCAACTGCGCTGCGGACCAGCGACCAGGCCATTCTGCAGACACAGGAACTGATCAGAGCGAAACAGCGACTCAGGGACCACCTCGTTCACGGCCTCGTTACTGGACAACTCCGACTGTCTCACTTTGGGGATCCGATTCGCTCGCGGTCGATGCCATTTGGGTGGAAAAGGAAGGAGCTGATCGAACTCGCGCGAATTCTGTCTGGCGGCACCCCTAGAAAGGACAATCCAGAGTTCTGGGGTGGTAACTACCCTTGGTACACCGCGAAGGACCTGAAGTCATTTCGGCTGGCAGCCTCGCAGATCCAGATTACGGAGAGCGGCGCAACGAGCGGATCCCGTATCGTCGGGCCTGGAACAATACTAATCCTCGTCAGGGGAATGACCTTGCTCAAGGACGTGCCGATTGGCGTGACGACGACACAAGCAGCTTTCAACCAAGATGTACGTGCAATCTGTGCGAATGATGATGTCGATCCAACCTTTCTTGCCTACGCGCTCGTCGGACGACGAAACCAGTTGATCAGGATGGTGACCCGTTCCGGTCACGGTACTGGGCGTCTCCAGAAAGAATCGATTGCCGAGCTGCCGATTCTCATGCCGCAACGCGAGGAACAACGGAAGATTGCTGATCTGTTGACAACAGCCGATACCGAGTTGGCGCTACTTCATCAGCAATTGAGTCAGCTCTGCTCCCAGAAGCGAGGGTTGATGCAGATGTTGTCACGCTTCCTGCATTCGAATGACGAAAGGACAAGTCCACCATGAGAGATTTGCCCGATCTGCTATTCCATGAACTTGACCTTCGCCAAACGCTAGAAAACAACCTGCAGCGGGCGCGGCAAGAGGTCGACGGAATCCCGGAGAAGCAGTTTCTGCAGGCCAGCGATGACGAGCTTACCGCCCACGTGTTCTCGAAGTGCGAGGCCGTGCCGCTCGAACTGCATGAGGACCGCATGGAGATGGAGACCGAGGAATCGCAGGTCGATGTTCGGCACCACTTTGACCGAGCCGTGTTCGACCGCAGTCGCCCAGCACTGATCCCCGCCGTCAATGTGCGAGTGACCATCCCGTTTACGGGTGATGCAGTGCTTTGGAAGTGTCAGCCGAGCACGTTCGGCCTGAATCCACCGCGAGCAAACGTCCTGAGTGGCCGTGGTGACCAAAGTGGGGAGATCGAACTACTGCAATCCCGCCCCGCAGATAATGTCAGCGGAGACGAACTCAAACGCGAGATCGACAACATGCTTTCCAGCATTCGAAGTTATTTGGAAAACAGCAAACGCGATGTAGACGCGCACAATCACAAGTTGCACACCCACATCCAACAGTGTGTAGCCCAGCGACGGGCGAGACTGGGAACGCACTCGCAGATCGCCAGCGTGCTGAACATCCCTCTCAAACGGAAGCCCGGGTCGCCGGACTTTTCACCGCTACCCGTGAAACGACGACTGGTGAAGCCGTTGCCTGCGGCATCGAATCGTCCTCCCGAACCAGGAATTCGCGACGAAGATTACACGCACATTCTAAAGGTGATCCGTCACGAAGGCCGGACATTCGAGGCAACGCCGCGCACGTTCGCGGTTCACGACGAAGAGGAGCTGCGCGACATTATTGTGGCTCACCTGAATGGTCATTTCGAAGGGGATGCGACGGGTGAGACATTTCGTCGGCACGGCAAGACCGACATCCGCATCGAGGACCAGAATCGCGCAGCATTCGTCGCCGAATGCAAGGTCTGGCGGGGCCCAAAAGAACTCACCAAAGCCGTCGATCAGTTATTGAGTTATTTGACCTGGAGAGACTGCAAGGCTGCGTTGATCTTCTTCAACAAGGATGTCGCGGGTTTCACCGGCATTCAGCAGAAAATACCGGAAGCTTTGAGCCAGCATCCCAACTGCGTTCGTGCACTGAACTCTGATCAGGCCGGCGAGTGGCGGTACAAGTTTCGATCGGCCGAAGATGAACAGCGGCACGTCATCGTTCACGTGTTCCTGTTCAACCTGTTTGTTTCCGGCGTGGAAACTGAGGAGTAATTGACATGCCGCACGATCTGCCCTCGTTCAAAGAAGACCACATCTCGCAGGTACCGGCGCTGCAATTGCTGCAACACCTCGGCTACCGGTACTTGACCGAAGATGAAGCGGTGACGCTTCGCGGCGGCCGGCTGAGTTCCGTTCTGCTCGACGGTGTCGTCGAGGAGCAACTCCGGAAGATCAACAAGATCCGTTACAAAGGCGATGAGCTCGAATTCTCGGAGGGGAACATTCAGTCGGCCGTCCAGGCGCTGAAGGAATTGCCGTTCGATGGCCTGGTTCGCACAAACGAGAAAATCTACGAGCTGCTGTTATGGGGCAAGAGCCTGCAACAGTCGATCCGCGGCGACACGAAGAGCTTCCCACTTCAGTACATCGACTGGAACGACCTCTCGAACAATCTCTTTCACGTCACGGAAGAGTTCGTCGTCGAACGATCCGGCAGCCACGACACCTGCCGCCCCGACATTGTCCTGTTCGTCAACGGAATCCCGCTCTGCGTGATCGAGTGCAAGCGGCCCGATATGAAGGATCCAATCGACCAGGCGATTTCACAGCAGCTTCGGAACCAGCGGGACGACCACATTCCGAAACTGTTCCTTTACTCGCAGCTCCTCATGGCCATCTCCAAGAACGAAGCCAAGTATGCGACCACAGGCACGCCGTTGAAGTTCTGGGCGGTGTGGAAGGAGCGAATGAATATCGACAGCGATCTCTCGAAGCTGATCAACCAACCTCTCGCGCCTGAGGAGAAAGACAGGCTGTTCGCCGGGCGGTTCCGGTACGTCCGTGATTACTTCGACGGGATCAAACGCGACGGCCGCGAGATCACCGAGCAGGACCGCGCGTTGTATTGCCTGTGTCGGCCGGAACGCCTCTTGGAACTGATGCAGCGCTTCATCCTGTTCGATGCAGGGGAAAAGAAGGTTGCTCGTTACCAACAGTACTTCACCGTGCGCACTATTCTCGATCGCATCGGTGGCGTGCGAACAGACGGTCGGCGGCTGGGAGGCGTTGTCTGGCACACACAGGGGAGCGGCAAGTCATTGACGATGGTGATGCTGGCCAACGCGATCGCTACGGACCCGGCCATCAACGACTACAAGGTCGTTCTCGTTACGGACCGCGTGGATTTGGATGACCAGATTTACAAGACCTTCCGGCACTGTGGGACGGAGCCTGTCCAGGCGAAGACAGGCAAGCACCTGGCCGAACTGATCGCCAGCCACAAATCGCGAATCATCACGACGGTGATTGACAAGTTCGACGCGGCCGTGGGCAAGCACGCAGTGCGGAACGAGAACCCGAACATCTTCGCACTGGTCGACGAAGGACACCGGGGCCAGTACGGCGAAATGCATGCAAAGATGCGAAACGTCCTTCCGAACGCCTGCTTCATAGCGTTCACTGGTACGCCGGTGATGAAGAAGGAGAAACACACGATCGACAGGTTCGGCGGCCTGATCGAGCCGGCGTACACGATCCGCCAGGCGGTCGAAGACAAGGCTGTGGTGCCACTCCTGTACGAGGGACGGCACGTCGAGCAGAAGGTCGAAAGCGAGTCTATCGACGACTGGTTCGAGCGGCTAACGGATCGTCTCTCGAAGGAACAGTGCGCCGACCTGAAGAAGAAATTCACAACGACCGACCAGCTCAACAAAGCGCAGCAGAAGGTTATGCGAGTTGCGTGGGACATCAGCGTTCACTACCGCGACAACTGGCAGGGGACTCCGTACAAGGCGCAGCTCGTCACGCAGGACAAATCGACTGCGCTGCTCTACAAGAAGTTCCTCGACGAGTTCGGCATGGTGACGTCGGAAGTCTTGATCTCCGGGCCGGACATGCGGGAGGGGAACGAGGAGGTCGAAGAGACGAACCCCGAGGGCGTCCAGGCATTCTGGAAAAAGATGATGACGCGCTTCGGCAACGAGACGACCTACAACAAGCAGATTATCAACGCGTTCAAACATGCCGACGAGCCGGAAATCATCATTGTCGTCGACAAACTCCTGACCGGGTTTGACGCGCCACGGAACACGGTCCTGTACCTGACGCGGAAGCTCAAGGACCACACCTTGCTGCAGGCGATTGCACGCGTCAACCGTCTCTGCGAGGGCAAAGAGTTCGGCTACATCATCGACTATCGCGGCGTCCTGCAGGAGTTGGACAGCGCGCTTGATCTGTACAGCAGCCTGCCGGAATTTGCCAAGGAGGACCTCGCCGGGACGCTCACCGACGTCAGTGCGGTGATTCGCAAACTTCCTGAGAAGCACTCGCAACTGTGGGATCTGTTCAAGTCGCTGCGAAACAAGAAGGACGAGGAGGCCTACGAGCGGCTGCTGGCCGACGAAGAGGTCCGAACTCAATTTTATGAACGTCTTTCGGCGTACTCCCGGTGCCTCGCCATCGCACTGGCGTCAGCGAAGTTTCTCGAAGAAGCGCCGGCCAGCAAAATCGACAAGTACAAGGCCGACCTGAAGTTCTTTATGAAGCTCCGCACGTCGGTCCGCAAACGGTACGCCGAAGCCATCGATTTCAAAGAATACGAGCCAAAAATCCAGAAGCTCGTGGACACATACATCGGAACCGGCGAGGTCGAGAAGATCACCGACTTGGTCAACATTTTCGACGCTGATGCATTCGCCGAAGAAGTCGAAAAGCTGGAGGGCACCGCGTCGAAAGCGGATACGATCGCCTTTCGCACGAAGCGGACGATTGAGGAGAGAATGCAGGAGGACCCGGCATTCTACCGACGATTTTCCGAAATGCTCGAAGATGCCATTCGTGCTTTTCGCGAACAGCGACTCTCCGATGCGGAATACCTGCGCCAGGTATCTGAGATTAGTGAGTCAGTCCGCACCCGCACTGGCGACGAGTTGCCGGAACGGCTTCGGGGCCGGAAGGTCGCTCAAGCGTTCTACGGCGTTGCCCGCGAGGTATTTTCGCGGTACGCAGACAACGGCGTTGACCCGCAAGTGATCGGGGCAGAGGCCGGTGCAGAGATCGACGACATCATTCAACGACGGCGGATCGTTAACTGGACCACGAACCCCGACGTCCAGAACCAGATGAAGACGGACATTGAGGACTACCTCTTCGAACTCAAGGAAGAGCATGGGTTTGACCTCACGTTCGAGGACATGGACAGCATCATGGAGCAGTGCCTGGAAATCGCACGGCTGAGGTACGCGTCATGACGACCAAAAACCGCAACGGCCAAACTCACGAGATCACGTTTGGAAAGCAGCGCATTCCATTCGAGGTGCAGTTTCGGGACCGGAAGCGGCTGGCAATCAGTGTCCATCCCGACCGCTCGGTGACCGTACTCGCCCCAGAAGGCCGAGATATCACCGAGGTCGTCAATCGTGTTCAGAAGCGGGCGGGTTGGATTGCCAGGCAGCGGGCCCATTTTGAAAAATTCCAGCCCCTCACTCCCAGTCGCCGCTTCGTGCCGGGAGAAACCCACCTGTACCTCGGTCGGCAGTATCGGTTGAAACTGATTGAGGACGAGAGCGCGTCCGTCAAACTCGTCGGCAGGTTTTTCCGGGTGCATCTGCCCGATCGCGACGACACCGAAAAGGTCCGACGCCTGCTCGACGCCTGGTACCGACACCACGCGAAGGATATCTTCGCCCGTCGGCTGGACTTCTGTCTCGACTCCACCCGTTCCCTAGCGGTATCAACGCCGGAGATCATTATTCGACAGATGAAAAAGCGATGGGGCAGTTGTACGAAGTCCGGCCGAATATTGTTAAATACCGAACTCGTCAAAACACCCCTATATTGCATCGAATACGTGATAATGCACGAACTATGCCACTTACAGATCCACAATCATAGCCGCGACTTCTATCGGCTACTAACCCGCTGCATGCCGGATTGGGAACAGCGGAAGCTCCGGTTGGAAGCGTTTGTTCTCTGACATCTACCCTTGAGCGGCCACCAAGGCCACGCGATTGTCCGCTGTTCGGCGTTTCGAGTTTGGTATTCAGCCGCACTCGACCGAACCGTGGTATCTCACTCGAGTTGCGATATAACTGACGCTGTTACTTTGAAGAAACGGAGAGGCCGTAGCTATAGAACCATAGCCGATGAGTGAATCGTTCTCCTCCGACTCAACGTCACCCACACTCCTGGAGCGTGCCAAACGCAACGACGACGGCGCCTGGGACAAGGTGTCGCAGCTGTATGCGCCCCGGATCTATGCGTGGGCGCGGCGGGCGGGGTTGCAGGAGGAAGATGCCAAAGATGTCGGACAGGAAGTGTTTCAGTTGCTGGCAGTGAAACTATCCGACTTCGACCGAAGGCGGACGGGCAGTTTTCGGAACTGGTTGTTTCAATCCACGCAACTGCTGCTCAAAGAGCATTTCCGCAAAAAAGCCAAACACCCGGAGTTGATGGGTGAAAAGGCAGAGTTGCTGCCGGCCGTCGACATCGAGGGTTTGGATGATCCGTCGACCATCGAAAACGACGATACGGAGCGGGCTTTCATGCACCGGCTCATGAATCTCGTTCGGGACGACTTCGAGGAGCGCACCTGGAACATCTTTTGGCGGTCGACGGTCGAAGGAGACGATACCGCCGATCTCGCCGCCGAGTATGGTATGACGGGCAAGGCGGTGCGTCAGGCGAAGTACCGTGTGCTGCAGCGACTCCGCCGCGAAGTGGAGGAACTCTCGTGACCGCCCGAAGCAGCTACCCCCGGATTTCATGGCGGCGAGACGACGCAACACCAACACTTGGAGATGGTTGCGCCACAGGCGCGCGTTTTCGCGTGGCGCGTGTGACATCCTACGGTGGTATCACACCACACCATCGCAGGTAGCAGAAGGCGGAAGCATGCACCCCAGCCACGATCAGCTGAACGAATTTGCCGGCGGAGCTCTGGCGGAAGAAGCATTCGAGCAAATCGCTAACCACGTAGACACGTGCGTCGCATGTAGCGATACCGTGCGGGAACTGGAGGCGTCTCCCTCTGATCCGCTGATTCGTGAACTCCGTGGCCCGAAACCGGAACCAGAGTTTGAGCAGGAGCCGGAATGCCAGGACCTCGTCGCGGTCGTGCAGTCGATGCGGCCCCGGGTCGCGTCAGCTGACAAAGATGAACCTCGGCACGAGCACTTCAGTGCTGAATCGATCAAGTCGCTCGGTCCCTACCAATTCATCGAGGAACTTGGCCGGGGCGGAATGGGCACCGTCTTCAAGGCCCGCCACGAACACCTTGACCGGCTTTGCGCCGTCAAGTTGCTGCCGCCGGACAGGCTAAAGAGTAAAGGTATCGTCGAACGCTTTCGACGAGAAATGAAAGCAGTCGGACGATTCAGTCACCCAAATATCGTGCAGGCGACGGATGCCGGGGAGACCGACGGAATGCACTATCTGGTGATGGAACTGGTCGACGGCATCGACGTGGCGCGCGTCGTGAGAAAACGCGGGCCGCTCTCGGTAGCGAACGCTTGCGAGATCGTCCGGCAGGCGGCCCTTGGAATCGCTCACGCCCACCAGTTCGGGATGATTCACCGCGACATCAAACCCGCCAATCTGATGCTCACGCGTACTGCCGTCGGCGACGTGCAGGTCAAGGTCCTCGACCTCGGCCTGGCACTGTTACATGAAGCCGACGCACCCGATCGCACAGAGCTCACGGCGGCCGGCAACATCATGGGAACCGTCGAGTACATGGCGCCCGAGCAAGGAACGGACAGCCACGCTGTCGACGCACGGGCCGACGTGTATTCCCTCGGTGCGACGCTATTTAAGCTCTTGAGCGGCCGCACTCCGTTTCCGCCCGACCGTCACAATTCAACGCTCAAGTTGATGATGGCCAAAGCAAGCGGCGCAGCTCCTTCGTTGGCCGAATTCCGTGACGATCTGCCCGACGAACTCGTCTCGCTGGTGGATCGCATGGTGGCGTGCAATCCGCAGGACCGCATTCCTTCGGCCAGTGACGTCGCCACCGCCCTAGCTCCATTTGCGACCGAGCACGATCTGGACCAATTGCTCGAACCCAACCGCCATACGGAATCTCTTTCTGATGCTCGCCGCACTGTCGCACACAGCCCCAAGAAGTCGCCCGACGATTCGCCAGCACGGGTAGTTGGTACTGACCCGTTACGACACAGTCGGAGTCGGCCCCGGCTTTTCGCTTTGATAGCCGGCGTAGGGCTTGCTGTGCTCGCGGCCATAACGTTGTACATCCAGACGGCTAAAGGGACGCTCGTCGTCGAAATTCACGATGATCAGATTGAGGTGACCGCCGTTGACGGAGGAATCCGCATCACCCGGCAGGACAAGTCCGGTGATCCGATTACCGTGAAACCGGGCGAGCACAAGTTGCACGTGACGAGGGGCGACCTGGAATTCGACACCGAAAGCTTCGTCTTACGACGCGGAGAGAAAGTGTCGCTGCGTGTCGTCCTCCTAGACGGCGAAGTGCAGGTGCTGCGCGACGGCAAAGTTCTTGGTCGCGGAGTTGTGCCGGTCGTTGCTGCAGACAGTCGCGCTGTTGCGAAGAAGGTGTTTGCGCTTGGCGGCCACATTTACGTCAATGACAACGTGAAATGCAGTCAATCCGAGCAACTTCCGGATGAGCCATTTGAAATCGTCTCGGTTTCGTTACGAGATTGTCCAGTCGTTGACGAGGATCTTCGCTGGTTCTCGAACTTGCCGAAGTTGGAGGGCCTGTACTTGAGTGGCACCAGTAGCCGGTTGATGCCCGTGACGGATCGAGGGCTGGCTTTGCTGACAAATCTCCCATCCTTAAAGGATCTCAGTGTCACGCGTACGCAAATCACCGACGATGGCTTGGCATATCTCAGCCGTTTTCCCAACCTTAAATCCCTTGATGTCAGCCACACGGAGGTTTCTGACGATGGTATGCGACATGTTGCCCAATTGCAGAATCTGAGGTGGATCGACGTGAGCGGCACGAAGGTCACCGGAGCCGTGCTGCAACGTTTGGCCAACTGTCAAAACCTTGAAGTGTTATTGGTCGCACAGATCCCAATTGACGATGAGGAACTCCGAGCCGCGCCGGACTGGCCGCACTTGCGGGAGCTTCGAATCAATTCGCGTCAATTGACCAGCGAGGGGCTTCAAGGACTCACGCGTTACCGCGACACGCTGGAGATTCTGTATGCGAATACGCTGCTGGGCGTGGAAGAGGACGGCTGGAGCGTGTTGCGCGAACTCCAACAGCTCCGCTTGCTCTACGTGAATGAAAACCTAGAATCTCTGACCGACGATATCGTGGCTCAGATTGCGACGCTGCCTCATCTCCAGCGACTGAACCTCAACAACACCGCTGTGACGGATACCGGCTTGCGGCACCTGCACGGCTGGGGACTGGAGGAGAGAATGCCGGTGCACCTGCACATCCAGCAGACGAATGTCACCGCCGAAGGCATCGCCACTCTGCAGGCAACGCTGCCGCCCGGCTCGGCAGTGGAGTCCGATTTCACCGACGCCGAAATCAAGGCGGCGATGACGGAGCTCTCTGTTACGGAACAACAGACTCCCTGAACGGGGCCGAAGCCCGCCGGTGGATTTCAGTAGCTCGCCGCAACCACCCGCTCATCCCGCAACCTTTTCCCCTCTAAGATGTTGCGCGACCATCTCAATTTCTCGTGGCGCGGCGCACATCTAATTCTAGGGACGACAAGCGGCCCGTAATCCGGGCGAAGCTGGAGCTTTGGAATGACACAACTACAGAACGGTTTTCGCGCAGTCCGAAACCGGCTGACTTGCAGTACCGCACAGGCCGTGCTGCACTTGCCATCGGTGAAGTGTACTGCTGCTGATTCCGACGTAGTCACAGGCGTCGCTCCTGGTCAGCCCTTCTTCCAGCAGTCGATCGATTCGAATCAAAGTCTCCACCTGCTCGCGTCGCGTGCGACGGACCGACCTGGGTCGGCTACCACTACTGTTTCTCCTCGCCCCCCGCATCACTCACGATCCTGCGATCTCGGATTGGCACGCCCAACGTCACATTCACGGGCCGGCCGACAATACGTTCGACGTCCTTTCGTATTGTCACGGCCTCTGTGGTCACCGGTCGCCGTGCCACCGTTTTGGCCTGTTCGATCAGATCAGGAAAGAGCACATCGCGAAAGCGCCGTAGGTCCGCCGCGCATAGCTTCAGAATCGGCAGGGCACATTCGCGGCAGTAGTTCTTGCTGTAGGGACCAGCATCATCACGAATTACCAGACATGGCTCCCCGGCGCGTATCCGGTGATCGCGGTTTCTTCGGCAGCGGCGAGTTCCTTTCGCAATCTCGACGTGCACGTGCTTCAGAATCTGTCGGACCTTGGCCATCTCTTCTTACGCCGAAAACAAGATTGCAGTTGTTCCGTGATTACGCGTTGAACTTCTGGCAGAGCGTCCGTCGCTTGCTCGATCTCGGCCAGAGTCCATTCCTTGCCTCGACCAGGACGGCGGCTCAAGCGGCGGTTCAGCTCCTGATAGGTCCACTGGCGCACCGCGGCCCAGTTGTTCTGTCTTCGCACAAACGCGAAGCGGCGGCCAAGTTGCCAACCCGTTCCAGACAACTGACTTGCCCCCAATGTAGTACGGATCGAATCGTTGAACATCTCATGCAGCCGGGGTTTGGCCTGATGACGTCTCTGCTGCGGACCCGCCATCGACGACGTCTCGTCAAGGAGCGGCAACGGTTGTTGTTCTCCCCTTGTGGAAGGCTGTCCGAACAGCGATTGCCGGAACTCACCGAGTATCTCGGCAGTGACCAGCATGTCTGGCGCGAATGCTTGTGCAACTCCGTTCCCCGTGTCGCACGCCGACGCAGCTACGATTTCGCCCCCGGCCAATCCGGACCACAGTTCTTGATCCGGCTTATCCAGCGACCGAAAATCGGACCAATGACGTTCCGTGTTCAAACCTACATGCGAGACGACGACACCACAGTTGTCCGGATCACTCGGACCACTTCGCAGCGTGCGCATGATCCGGCCGACAAACTGCACGTACGGAGACAACGACCGAAAAGGTCGGAACACCGCTGCCACCGACAATGGGGGATGGTCAAATCCGTCGCCCAGCATCGCGACCTGGACGATCACGTCAATCCGACCATCT
>CALFYT010000021.1 GCA_937952415.1 uncultured Planctomycetaceae bacterium
CAGGTCCCCTTACGCCGCTGGGCTGTCGAAATCTTCGGTCTGGATTGGCAAAGCCCAAAGCACGCACTTACCGCCACGCCGCTGCATGCGAATGACGCGGCCTGTAAGCCTTTTGGCCGGTGACCCGGCGTGCCGCCAGACGCTGGCCCAACGCTTCGTTACAGCACGCCTTGCACGCCTGTCGAAACAGGTCGCACCGCACCGTCGCGCCGAGGACGCCTGGCTCTCTGGGCAGTCGGGACAAGAGGCCCACGCTGCCGTTCGACTCACACGCCGTGAACAAGTTCTCCTGTAGCACACCTTCGTCCAACCAGTTTCATTTCACTGTACAGAAACTGTGCTGGCGATCAACGACGGAATTAGGCCACTCGGCGAGAAAAGTTTTCGCGCGTCGCGTGTGCGGGACTTGCAAAGCGCGCTGCAATGCATTCGCGCGCTGGCCTAGTTTGGATCTTGACATGGTGTCGTCGGTGCGCGCAACAAGTACGCGATGTTGATCGATAGGTCAGGCGCGCTGTGCCTGACGGAGGAACCGTACTTGTCATGCACGGGGTGCATGACCTACGGCGAACTCGACGCGAGACTCACGAAGAGCCCTTGCTTGCGCTGCGGGTTGGTGTGGCTGCGAACATGCACACTAACCCGACGCGCCAGCGAGGGAATTACGACCAACGCACGGCACGCGTGCCGCGCGCCATGGATCGGGCCTTTGGCCCTGTTGTATTCGCGTGGGCACGCATTCCAGGGGCGTTGCCCCTGGCTGGTATGAAGCGCACCTTCGGTGCTCGGCGGTTGCGCCGGCTGGTACGCACCTTCGGTGCTCGGGGTATGTTCGGCGAACCGATGCGATTGTATCGCCGTGCCGGCTCGCCAACTGAAAGCGCACAGCACGCGCCGCACCCAGGACGAGCGCGCCCAACGCGGAGCCGGACAAGCGGGGCGACGATTGTGTCCGTGCGGTCGACGCTGGGTGGCCCATTGCTTGACGCGGCGGTTTCATTCGGTAGACTCGGGGTGTTGAGACTAAGTCTCAACTGTAATTACCTGTGTGGACTGCCAGCCAGCCCCTTTCGGCAAGCCAGCGCGAAGTCCGAAGTCAGCTATTCAACGGGGCTGGTCATGAGTGTGGTCGAACGGGAACAGCGCGCCGTCGTGTGCGACGTGCCGCAGGTCGAAGAGCGCCGCGCCGGCGACAGCCAGACGATCGCCAAGCTCTATCGCACCGTCTGGCGCTGGCATTTCTACGCCGGCTTGATCGTGGCACCGGTGTTGATCGTGGCCGCCGCCACCGGCGGGATCTACATCTTCAAGGCGGAACTGGAACGGCTTCTCTATGCCGAGCTGATGTTCGTGGCGCCGAGCGCCGAGCGTGCCACGTACGCTGACCAAGTCGCGGCAATCGGCGCCGCAATGCCCGAGGGATTCAAGATCGGCTCGTTGATCGTGCCGGACGATCCAACGCACGCGGTCAGCGCGTATGGCCAGATCGAGGGCGAGTATCACAGCGTCTACGTCGATCCTTACCGGGGTACGTTCCTCGGTACGTTGGGTTCCATGAACTTCTTCCGCGTGGTGCTGGACATTCATCGTCGGCTGTTCATCGGCACGACGGGCCGGATCATCGTTGAGTTGATGACGTGTTGGACGATCGTGCTGGTGGCGACGGGGCTTTATTTGTGGTGGCCACGCAATGGAAACAAAGTGTGGGGAGCTTTGCTGCCACGGTTCAGTCGATCCGCGTACCGGACGCTGCGCGATCTGCACGCGGTGAGCGGCGCCTATGTCGCCGTGATTGCCTTGCTGATTGCCTCAACCGGGTTGCTGTACACGTACGTGTGGGGCCAGGGATACCGATATGTGGCGACGAAGTCCGGAGCGTACGACATCTATCTGAACCCGCCCAAGGCAACGACGCCGCCCGGAAAGACGCCGCTCGACGTCGACCAAATTGTTGCCATCGCCGGCGACGCGATGCCAGGCACGACCCTGACGGTGCGAATGCCGGCTGACCCGTCGCTGGCTTACGTCGTTTTCGGCAGCACGCCGTACGGGCCGTCGACCGACAGCGTCGTGGTCATCGATCAAGGCGCCGGCGAGATTATCCAGCAACGGACGAACAGCGAGTTTCCGGCGCTGGCCTGGTGGTCGACGTGGAACTACCCGTTGCACGTGGGATCCATTCTGGGCATGTGGACGAAGGTGCCGTGGTTGATCGCGTGCGTTGGGCTGATGCTGCTGCCGATCACCGGCGTCTGGATGTGGTGGAAGCGGCGGCCGACGGGAACCGCTGGATTGCCCAGGCGGTATTTTGACGCGAAGATTCCCCGCTGGATGGGCTTGCTGATTCTCGCGCTGTGTGTGGTGCTTCCGGTCGTGGGAATCTCTCTGGCGATTGTGCTGGCGGGTGATTGGGTCCGCGGTCGAGTGACGGGCCGGCGCGAAGTTGCCCTGGCGTGAGATGCTCGTTCGGGTGGAAGCGTGCGGCGCGGACGCGCGATGAACGCCGCGATGTAGGCCAGGGCTTGCCCTGGCGCGAACCGGCTGATCTCGCCACGAATGTCAGGACAAGTCCTGACCTACGGCTCGCCGGCGCGCTCGATCGACGAAGAAACCTAGCTGGCGCTGCGGGTTGGTGTGTGTGCGGTGCTCGACACGAAGCGAACGCGCGAGCCGTTCACTAACCCGACGCGCAAGCGAGGTGAAACCGGTCTCATGGGCGCACATCAATGCGACGGCGCGGCGGCTTGCACTTTGTCGAGCAGGCGATCCAAGTCCGACCGCTCAAGCACGCGGCCGCGCACGATCACCGCGGCGATCCGCCGAGTGTTGCCGATCTTCTCCAACGGGTTGGCGTCCAAGAGCACCAGGTCGGCTACATAGCCCGGCTTGACGGCACCCTGCATCGCCTCGACTCCGAGGAACCGGGCCGGGGCGATCGTGGCCGTTTGCAGCGCCGCCAGCGGCGTCAATCCGGCTTTGACCAGGTGGGCAAGTTCGTCGTGCAGGCTGAAGCCGGGAAAGATGTCTCGCAGAGCCAGGTCGGTGCCGGCCAGCAGCCCGACGCCTTGCTTGTGCATGATGCCGACCAGGTCGAAGCAGTGGGCCGAGATGCGTTGGCGAATGCTCTCGACGATCGGTCCTTGAATCGGGAAGTAGCGGTTCCATTGCTTCTTGAGCGAGGCGGCGACGTAGACGCCGCGCGGATCGCCCTTGGTCGAGCGCCAGCGAGCGCTTGCGTCGTAAGCGATCAACGTGGGCGTGACCCAGGTTCTGTTGGTGGCAAAGCGGGCGAAGAGTTCGCGTGCCCCCTGCTCTTTGAACAGTTCGATTCCGGTGACGAGTCCCTTCTTGCCGGGCTCCTCTTTGGTGAAGATGCCCTCGAACAGGGTCATCACGTGTTCGATGCTTTTTTGGCCCGCGTCGGAGGCTTCGGCGGCGCGGACGGTCTTGGGCACGTGGCCGCCGAACGGAACACCTGCCTTGTCGGCGGCTTCGGCCAGGGCGAAGAAAGCGTCGCGCGGCACTTCGTTGTGAATCTTGATCAGGTCGACCTTTTGCGCGGCGAGTTGTTCGACCGCGGCCCGGGCTTCCTTTGGGTTGGTGACGGTCAGGCGGAACGGCGCGTCCTCCTTGGGGCCGTCGACGTACGGTCCGGTGCGGTAGATTCGCGGGCCGAGCCGTTGGCCGGATTCGATTTCGCTGCGCCAGCGATCCAGCAGCTTGAGATCCCCGCCCATGTCGCGCACACCGGTGACGCCGTTGGCCACCAGCGCCGGCAGTGCCGTCTCGGTGGAATCGGTCAGATGGACGTGCATGTCCCACAGACCAGGAATAAGAAACTTGCCGCGGCCGTCGAGTTGGCGGACGCCGTCCGGAAGCGGCGCAGCGTCGGCTGCATCAATCACCGAGTGAATCCGCTCGCCGACGATTCGCACCGTGGCGTCGGTTTGCGGCGGTCGGCCGTCGGTGTGAATGATGGTGACGCCGACGATCGCGGTGGATTCGTATTGATCAGCCGGTTGGTCTTCGGCCGCGGCGGCGTCTGCCATCGCGCTTGGCCAAAGCAGTAGCAGCAGCGTCAACGCGAAGATGCGGATGCGGTCCATGGGGGATTCCTCGGGAGAACGGGCGGAGGGGCGCGTTGGGCGAGATACCGTGTATTCGTTCCGGCCGCAGCGATCTTGGACACAGGGCCCGGAGCGCTCGTGTCGGAGCGGGGCGACCGACGGGCGCTCGACGGCTTCGATTGATCTGCGTTACCCGACCCGCAATCGCAGTCGGTCCGCTATGATAAAAGCAGGCGGGCTTTTCGTTGCCCGAGCAGTGAGAGTTTTGGATTTCAGGCAAACACACAACCTTTGCGAGCTGGGTCATGGCCGACTGGAACGTCGAACCGGATGGACTACCGCGGCCGGTCGAACCGCGCGTCGAGCGCGAGTCGTTCGAGACCTGGCAGTTCGAGCAGTTCGACGGCGCCGATCCGGAACAGATTCGGCGGCTGGTTGCGTTTTTGAGCCAGTTGATGGACTCGAGCTTCGAGCTGCCCGGCCTGCGCTGGCGGTTCGGGTTGGACGCGCTAGTGGGTCTGATCCCGGTGGTCGGCGACGCGGTGACGACGATGGTGTCGCTGGCGATCATCAGTCTGGCCGGGCGGCTCGGTTTGCCGCGGATCACGCTGGCACGGATGACGCTCAACGTGATGATCGATCTGGTGATCGGCGCGGTGCCGTTGGTGGGCGACGTGTTCGACGTTTGGTGGAAGGCCAACTTGCGCAACGCGCGGCTGCTCGAGGCGCGGCTGGCCGATCCGAATTTCGGTTCGCGGCGGGCTCGCACGGGCGACTGGTTGTTTGTGGCCGCCATGATCCTAGGCGTGGTCGCCGTGTTCGTGGCGATTGTCGCGGTGGCCGGATTCGTGCTGGTGGCGATCTGGCGAGCGGTCGTCGGTGCGTTTGCTTAGTGGTCGAAGCGGGCGACGGCGCGGCATCGCACGCGGAACGAATCGCAGACCGGGGACGCGCGTGCCTGACAGGCGAATCGAGTGCTTGCCGCGCGATCGGCGTTCAGATCGCCCTATTCCGACGTCTCGGAAAGTACGCGGACGCTGGGGCGGTCGGCGGGCGTCGGCTCGCGCAAGCGACTGGCCGGCAAGGTCACTACGGCCACGGTCCGCCCGGTCATATCGAAGAACTCGACGCTGTAACCTTCTTCGGTTACACCCGGCGCGACGTGATGATCCACGACGGTACCCACGTCGCCGGCGTGCAAGCCTTCGTCGGGCAAGTCGACGGTGAGAATGGCGGGATGGAACATTTCGAGCGGCATGATTCACTCCGGATACATTGTAACCAAACGCGGAGCATCCGTCCCGCGGTCGATCTGCCAAATGCTGCGGAACATGACGCTCTTTCCCGCGGGACCAGCGAGCAGCCCAACGATCTCGTAGCGCACTCCCCACGCCACTTCCCTGGTGGCACTGACATCTTGAGTCAGATGTTGGCTACGAATGTCGGATTCCAATCGCGACCAATCGTCGATGGCATAGCCAAGCGATCGAAGTAGCTTTGCCTTGGGGCCACCATACACGTGCTCAGGGTTGAGCAGATAGTCCACGAGCTTGGCTCGTTCGATGACGGCACGGCGGGCGTTGGGAACTTTCATCGTTTGGCTGATTCCTCAACCAGCACGCTCTTCGTCGCGCCGCGGGTACGGCGCTGACGCGGAACCGGAGAAAAGCATCGTTGGCTGAGAACACGGTCCGCCGGCGGGGTCGGGGCTGCGCCATTGGATTGCGCGGCGGTTGGGCCGTTTACTTCGCGCCGACGAGTTGCTGCTTCTTCTTTTCGGCGATGATCTCGTCCTGGATGCTCTGCGGCACGCGGCGGTAGCGGGCGAACTCCATCGTGAAGGTGCCCTGCCCTTGCGTCATGCTCCGCAGGTCAGTCGAGTAGCCGAACGTTTGGGCCAGCGGCACTTCGCCTTCGATCGTGGCAAAGTTGCCGTGGACTTCCGTGGCGACGACCAGCCCGCGGCGGCCCGTCAATTCGCCGGCGACGGGTCCCTGGTATTGCGAGGGGACTTCGATCTCGACCTTCATCACCGGTTCGAGCAACACCGGCTTGGTCTTGAGGAACGTCTCGCGGAAGCAGTTTTTCGCGCAGATGTGAAACGCCATGTCGGAGCTGTCGACTTCGTGGTACGAGCCGTCTTCCAAGAGCGCCTTGACGCCGACGATCGGAAAGTCGGCCAACGGACCTTTGACGATCGCCTCGCGAAAACCCTTTTCGACGCTGGGAATGTATTCCTTGGGGATCCGGCCGCCGACGATTGTTTCCTCGAACGTGAACGTCTCTTCCTCGCCGTCTTCCAGGCATTCGAGCTTGCCGACGATGTGGGCGTATTGGCCGGAGCCGCCGGTCTGCTTCTTGTGCTTGTAGTTGAACTCGGCGGCGCGGCTGGGCGCTTCGCGGTAGCTGACTTTAGGCGCGCCGACTTCCACCTCGACGCCGTACTCGCGGCGGATCCGCTCGACGTAAATGTCCAGGTGCAGCTCGCCCATGCCGGCGATCACGGTCTCGCCCGTTTCCTCGTCGGACATGACGCGGAACGTGGGATCCTCGCGGCGGAAGCGCTGCAGAGCTTTGCCGAGCTTGTCGCCTGCCTCGCGCGACAGCGGCGTGATGGCCATCTTGATCACCGGTTCGGCGACGAACATGCTTTCGAGCGTGCAATACTGGCGTTCGGAGCTGAACGTGTCGCCGCTGGCGCAGTCGAGCCCCATCACGGCCACGATGTCGCCGGCCGAGGCGCTATCGACTTCCTCGCGCTTGTCGGCGTGCATCCGCACGATGCGGCTGAAGCGCTGTTTGCGATCGGTCCGCTGGTTGAAGTGCATGTCGCCTTTGCGGATCGTGCCTTGATAGATCCGCACGAACGTGAGCTGCCCGTAGGCGTCTTCGACCAGCTTGAACGCCATGCCCACAAACGGTTTCTCCGGGTCGGGCTCGAGCACCAGTTGCGGGTTGGCTTCGTCGTTCGAGATGGCATGGACGGGCCGCTCGAGCGGCGAGGGCAAGTAGCGCACGATCGCGTTTAGTAGCGGCTGCACGCCCTTGTTGCGATACGCCGAGCCGAGGAACACGGGCGTCAGGTCCTGGCCCTGGACCGCGGCTTGCACGATCTGGTGGACCAGCGCCTCTTCGACCGGTTCTTCCGACAGCAGGCGCTCCATTAGCTCGTCGCTATACATCGACAGCGCTTCGAGCATTTGCTGGCGGGCCTTTTCGGCCTCGGGCTTCAGCGCGTCGGGGATTTCGGCGAGGCGGACCTTTTCTCCGGCGGCCCCGTCGAAGTAGTTGGCTTGCATCGTGACTAGGTCGATCACGCCTTCGAAGTTGTCTTCGGCGCCGATCGGCAACTGCATCAGCACCGCGTCGCAGCCCATCTTGTCGCGCACTTGAGCGACGACCTTGTGACAGTTGGCGCCGATGCGGTCCATCTTGTTGATGAAGGCCAACCGCGGGATGTGGTAGCGCTTCATTTGGCGATCGACGGTCAGCGATTGCGACTGCACTCCGCCGACACCGCAGAGCACGAGGATGGCCCCGTCCAAGACGCGGAGGCTGCGCTCGACTTCGACCGTGAAGTCGACGTGGCCCGGCGTGTCGATCAGGTTGATCGTGTGGCCTTGCCAGTTGACCGTGGTGGCGGCGCTGGTGATGGTGATTCCGCGCTCGCGCTCGAGTTCCATGTGGTCCATGGTGGCGCCGTCGCCGCCGCCCTTGACTTCGTTGATGCGGTGGATGCGGCCGGCATAGAACAGGATCCGCTCGCTCAAGGTGGTCTTGCCCGAGTCGATGTGCGCGGAGATGCCGATATTGCGAAGTTTGGCCAGTTCCATGGGAAACTCGAGGTATACGCTCCAACAAGGGTTTCGCGGGCGCGCTGGGCGCACAGGCCGGGCACGCACGCTTGTGTTACTCAGGGGAACACAGCCGCTGCGGGCAGTTTCAACCGCCCAAGCGACAAAGCCGAAGTGGCTGTAATGCAGGCTGGTCTAATGATTTATATTACGTAGTGATCGGCAAGCGGCAAAGGCCAGATTGCGACAAAACGGCTTGGTGGGTCCGAATTGGGCTGGCCGCCAGGTTGCCGACCCAAACCCCGCAGACCGCGGCGCGGCGACGGGCCCAGTCGGATTGACTTATCTCTATGCGGGCACTAGGTTTTTCTCGCATTATGGCTCCTCCCTCCGACGCATCGCCCGGCGCGCCACACGAACCGCGAACCAACGCGCCGGCCGGCGCGCACGACGACGCGGACGGTGTGCCGCCGGAACCGATTGCTGGCACCGGCGTGGTCGCGCGCTATCCCTGGGCCGTGTTCATCGTGCCCTACGTGCTGTTTGTGGCGCTGAGCGCGCTGGAGCCAAAGCCGGGCGAGTCGCTGGCCATGTTCGGCTGGACGGTGCCCGCGATCGGCTATCCGGCCGTCTACTGCGCGAAGCTCGTCGTGGTGATGATCAGCATGTTCTGGCTGCGGGCCGGGTACCGGCAGTTCGCCTGGAAACTCTCGCCGTTGGCGCTGGTCGTCGGCGTGGTCGGGGCGGCGGTGTGGATCGGGCTGTGCAAGTTGGAGCTGGAACGGTTCGCGGCCGAGCTGCCTGGCGGCAAACAGATCTTCGACTACGGCCAGCGGAGCGGCTTCGACCCGTTGGCCTACTTCGCCGCGCAGCCGCTGGCGGCGTACGCGTTTCTGGCCGTGCGGTTTTGGGGGCTGGTGGTGATCGTGCCGGTGATCGAGGAGTTTTTTCTGCGCGGGTTCGTGATGCGCTATTTCATCGACGACGCGTGGTGGAAAGTGCCGTTCGGCACGCTCACCCGGGCTGCGCTGGTGGCCGGCACGCTGGTGCCGATCGTGACGCATCCGATGACGGAGCTGCTGGCCGTGGTGACGTGGTTTTCGATGGTCACGTGGCTGATGTGGCGAACGCGCAACATGTGGGACTGTGTGGTGGCGCACATGACGACCAACCTGCTATTGGGCATTTGGGTCGTGGCCCGCGGCGATTGGTATTTGATGTAGGGGGGCTCTCGCGCCGCGGGTCGGCACGCTCTCTCCGGACCGCGGGCCGCTACGACTGACGTCGAAAGACCGCGAAGCCTACCGCGATAAAGCCTATTGCAGCGGCGATCGACGCGCAGATCCAGATGTGCGCGATGACGTGCTCCGGCGCGGGGCGAAGCGTTTGTAGGCTTAGGACTTCGTTCACGCGAAAAGCGGCGAATAGAAACCCTATAGCGGCCACGACCAGCAACAGTCGCTTTCCGAACTGATCACTGCCTATGCGAAATGCGACATAGGAGAATAGTATCAGAGTCAGCCCAGTGCGAATTGGAGGAGGCAAGGCCGATTCGCCTGTATTGGCGCACGGTATCGCCACCAAAATCAACAGCGCAATGGTCGGAACAGCCAATAGCAACGTTGATAGACCATACCTCATCGTTCACGGTTCCATTGAGGGTGACAATGGAGCGGCGCGTTGCGGTCGACGAAGAATCAGGTGACCGACAGCTATCCGCGCACTGGCCCTGGACGGTACGTGCCGCCAGCCCACCGCTAACTACCGCACCCGCTGTCTACTGATCAAACCACTGCGTGAAGATCCGCTTGGTGGCCTGGCGGCCGGCGCGGGCGATCGACGTGGTCAGCGGGATTTCCTTGGGGCAGACGGCAACGCAGTTCTGCGCGTTGCCACAGACTTGCACGCCGCCGGCTTCCATCAGCGCGTCGACCCGCTCGCCGGCGTTCAGCTTGCCGGTGGGATGCGCGTTGTAGTAGACGGCCTGGCTGATCGCGTGGGCCCCGACGAAGTTGACGTCGAAGATCGCGTTCTGCCGGGCACGGAACTGCTCGTCGGTCTCGCCCGCTTTGCGCTCAACTTCGACGTGGGCGTACTGCGGGCAGGCGTCGAGGCAGCAGCCGCAGCTCATGCACTCGCTGAGCGGGTAGGCCCGCTGCTGGTCTTCCTGCGAACGCTGCGGGCCGGGGCCCAGATCGTAGTAGCCGTCGACCGGCAGCCAGGCGTGCACTTTCTCCAGCGCGCGGAACAAGCGCCGCCGATCCACGAACAGATCGCGCACGACCGGAAACTTGCTCATCGGTTGCAGCTCGATTTCGTGCGGGCGGTCGGCCAGCAGCTTGTCGACCAGGGCCGAGCAGGCCTGGCGCACGCGGCCGTTGATGATCATCGTGCAGCTTCCGCAGACCTCTTCCAGGCAGTTCGACTCGTAGGCGACCGGCGCGACCGGGTCGCCGTCGATCGTTTCGCCTTGCGCGGCGATCCGCTGCAAGACGCTGGTGACGTTCATGTCGGGCTCGTAGCGCACGCGATGCCGTTCCCAGTAGCTGGCAGTGCGCGGCGAATCCTGGCGCAGGATGCGGACTTCGAAGGTTCGCTCGCCGGCGTGCCCGTTGGTGTGTGGTTCGCTCATGATGGTCCTGGTCGAAGCGTCAATGTGCGGCGGCCGTTTTGGGGGCGGCGGAGGCGCGCCCGTCGGCGCCGTCTCGCCCGTCGGCCGATTTGGATTGTTGGCGTGTTTTCCAGACTTCGTCGATCACTTCGGCGCCGACCAACCCGTAGAGCCGCGGCCGGGGCGGAATGAGCGACGTGTCGACCTCTTCGTACGAGAGCTTGACTTCGTCGTCGCCGTCGAGCGTGGCGATGGTGGTCTTGAGCCACTTGGCGGTGTTCTGCTCGAACCGATCGCACCAGGCTTCGGCCTCGCGGCGGTGCTCGGCCGGATCGGTGGCCTCGAGCCCCGGCATGGCAAACTCCGGCTTGAAGTGCGCGCCGCGGCATTCGTCGCGTGCCCGGGCGCCCAGCAGAATCGCCTTAGCGATCGGGAACATGTCGCGGAGCGACTTGGTGAACACAACGTTCTGGTTGGTCCAGTTGCCGGTATCGGAAAGCGAGCAGCGGCGGGCCTGTTCGTTCAACTGGCAGACTTGCCCGTAGGCTTCGTCCAGCGCATCGTTCGAGCGGACGACCGTGGCCGCCTTGGTCATGACGTTGCCCAACTGCTGGTGCAGCAGATACGGATTGGCTCCGCCGGCGGGCCGCCGCAGCAGCCGGTCGTGGTCGTCTTGATACCGGGCTTGGGCCGCGGCCATGAGCTGGGTCTCGTCGGCGGCCGCTTGCTTCGCGCCTTTCAACAGGTTGACGATGCCCGGGGCGACGACCAGGCCGCTGAAGATGCAGCTTAGCAGCGAGTTGGCGCCCAGCCGGTTCGCGCCGTGGTACTGGTAGTCGCACTCGCCGATGGCGTACAGGTTGGGAATGCTGGTTTGCTGGTTGCGCGGCGATCCGACGACCAGCCCGCCGGAAGCGCTCTTTTCGTAGTCGACCCAGAGCCCGCCCATCGAGTAGTGAACGGCGGGAAAGATCTTCATCGGTACCGAGCGCGGGTCGACGCCCTGGAACTTTTCGTAGATCTCGAGGATGCCGCCGAGCTTGGCATCGAGCATTTCGCGCGGCAGGTGCGTCAGGTCGAGATAGACGCACAGCCGGTCCTGCTCGACGCTGAGGCCTTCGTTCGTGCAGACGTTGAAGATCTCGCGGGTGGCGATATCGCGCGGCACAAGGTTGCCGTACTCCGGATAGCACTCCTCCAGGAAGTAGTAGCGCTCGTCTTCGGGAATGTCGATCGGGCGGCGCTTGTCTTGCGGAGTGCGCGGCACCCAAACGCGGCCCCCTTCGCCGCGCGCGCTTTCGCTCATCAGGCGGAGTTTGTCGGCGCCGGGGATGGCAGTCGGATGGACCTGGATGAACTCAGCGTTGGCGTACTTCGCGCCGGCCTGAAACGTGCGGCTGGCGGCGCTGCCGGTGCAGACCATCGACATGGTCGAGCGGCCGTAGATCAAGCCGCACCCGCCCGAGGCGATCACCACGGCGTCGGCCGGAAACGCGCGGATTTCCATGGTGACGAGATCTTGCGCGACGATCCCGCGACAGGTACCCGCATCGTCGAGGACCGGTCCCAGGTAGTCCCACGTTTCGTGCAGGCTGACCTTGCCCGCCACGCTCCAGCGGCGCACCTGATCGTCCAGGGCGTAGAGCAGTTGCTGGCCGGTGGTGGCGCCGGCAAAGGCGGTCCGCTTGAATAGCGTGCCGCCGAAGCGGCGCTGATCGCGAAAGCCCTCGGGTGTGCGGTTGAAGGGAACGCCCAGACGGTCCATCAGGTCGATGATCCGCGGGGCCCAGTCGGCCATTTCCTTGACCGGCGGCTGATGTTGCAAAAAGGCGCCGCCGTAGACCGTGTCGTCGAAGTGCAGCCACTCGCTGTCGCCTTGCTGGCGGGTGAGTTGGTTGACGCTGTTGATTCCGCCTTGGGCGCACACGCTGTGCGAGCGCTTCACGGGAGTGAGGCTGATCAGGTCGACGTCGAGCCCGAGTTCGGCCATCCGCATGGCGGCCGACAACCCGGCCAGTCCGCCGCCGACGATCATTACACGCTGCTTGTCTGCCATGAAAGAAACTCGCCGCTTTGCGATGTTGGCCGGTCGGGGCCGGCGATGGATGTTGGGTCGGGCGGAGGTGCCTTGGGGCCGCGGTTTACTCGGGGGGCGATTTGGGCACGTCGGGCGGCGCTTCCTGCTGGGGCTGGTCGGCCGGCTGCTCGGCATTCTGCTCGGCATTCTCGGGCTGGTCGACCGTTTCGGCGGCGGCCGGCGCTTCGAGCGATTCGACCGCGGCCTTTTGCTCAAGCATCACGTTTTCGACTTCGGTCGCTTGCTCGATGTCTACCCGATGCATGCCAATGATCGCCGACATGCCGATCACGGCCAGGCCGACGCCGACGATGCCGCTGATCCAACTGGCCCTTTGCTGCGCGGCCGGACTGGTCCACAGACCCCAAGTGATGCCTTGCGACCAGAGCCCGTTGGCAAAGTGGTACACGGCGGCCAGCATGCCGACCGTGTAGACGACCGTGATCCAAAAGGGGCGGATGGCCGCGGCGACCGAACTGGCCGCATGCTCAGGATCGAACTGGGCTCCGCCGATCTCCTTCAACGGGCCGCCAAACCAATGATGCATTTGAACGACGTGGAACAGGATGAACACGAACGCGATGATGCCGGTGGCCCGCTGCATCGTGTAGCGGATGTTGCTGGCATACGGATACGCGCCGGTGTTGGGCAATGCGCCGCTGATGATCAGCCAGCCGACGGCGGCATGGAACAAGATCGGAATGAAGATGAACGTCCACTCGACCAGCGGCAGCACCACGCCCAGCGAATGGATCCGATTGACCTGGTCTTGGAACGTCGAGACGCCGTTGACAATCGAGGCGTTGGTCAGCAGGTGGACGCAGACGTACGCGCCGATCGGAATCAGCCCCGCCAGCGAGAACAGGCGGTAGATGATGAACTGGTGCCGGATCAGAAACGAGGGAGACGAATCGGCAGCCGGGGTCTCGGCAGCGGGAGTCTTGGGAGCGGAAGTGGTTGCCACGAGGGACGTTCCTCGGACTCGCTCGCGGCGCGATGGCGGAGCAAGTCGCATGATGAAGCAGCAAAGCACTGTAGTATAGGGGGGCAGGCACGCCTGGCAAGCCGCCTACGGGCGGTGGATCAGTCTGAATGCGAAGATTCTGCAATCAGCTGATCGCCAAACCAATAAGGTTCAAATGGATGCCGCGCGCTTGTTTCAACGACGTAGGCAATTTGGTGGCGGTGTGCATGCCAAACCGCATGCAGTACGCGGCGCCTGCGGTCCGGCTTTCCTTGAATTCGAACAATGTCGCCGGGTGAAAAATCTGGCTCTGCGCCTCGCGGGATATCTTTGCTCGGAGCCAAGGAGGAGGCTTTCGGGAACCGTTTCCACCACATGCTCATTTGGCCATTATATCCGCGCGGCGGTCGGCGGCATCGCATTTGGACGTGGTGCGTGGGGCCCGGCCTTGCCGATATGTAGCCCGCCGGGTCGGAGCAAACAGCCGCCAAAATCTGCCTATTTGGCAGTCGAATCCGGGGCGGACTGCGGTTTCTGGCGGGTTCGGATGATCTATGGGTAGATGGCGAATTATCCTATAAGAGCAACGCCGAACACATGTTACCGCGACGCGGCCGGTGGATGCCCCGGGGCTGGGGCGAAGAACGGTATTCGAGTTGCACTTAGTGCAACCGCGACGGCGGCTGCCTGGTGCGGCTGCGTGCCTTGGTCCATGTCCGACGAGCGTCGATGCCATGCGACTTGAGTGTCCTTCACTTCTGATCACCGACGACGATCGCGACTTTCGCGAGACGTTGCGGCACGTTTTCGAGCCACGCTTCCGCACGCTGGTTGCCGGCGACGGCGAAGAGGCCCTGGCGATCGTGCGCTCGCAGGAGATCCACCTGGTGCTGCTCGACATGCACATGCCGAAGCTGACCGGGCTGGAGACGCTGCGGCGGATGAAGGAGTTTCGCGCGCGGCTGCCCTGCATCTTGATCTCGGCGGGGCTGGACGAATCGCTGATCCGGCAAGCGGAGCTGGCCAAGGCGTTCTCCGTGTTGGCCAAGCCGGTCAGTCGGCAGCAGCTCACCGGCACGGTCGAGGCGGCGATGCGCGGCACGTACGACTGGCCGGGCGGGGAGCTGGCGCCGAACTAGACGGGCGCCCATTCGCTCTTCTGATGCATTCCTAGGTCGGACCTTCGGCCCTCAGAAATGTTGTTGGGCTGTCGACCTGGGGCGTTGCCCCAGGCTGATATAGGTTGGGCCGTTGGCCCAACGCACCGCCCACCACGAGTTGCACGGCGGACGCGTCACGGGCACCCTCGGCAAGTGGTCGCGCCAATGTCCAGGATGTCGCCCACCACGAGTTGCACGGCGGACGCGTCACGGGCACTCGCCGCCCTAGTTGGGCCAAAGGTTCAACGCGTTGGAACACCGAAGGTGCGCTCGCGAAACAATCCCGTTGATTCGCCCAACGCGTCCCAGCACCGAAGGTGCGCTTCATACCAGCCAGGGGCAACGCCCCTGGAAAGCGTGCCGAGCAAACACTCCGAGGGCTGAAGGCCCGATTCATGGCGCTGGGCGCAACGTTTCCCGAAAAACGGCGCGAGACACGCGCGCACCAACGGTGCGCTCCCTACCAGCCCAGGGTAACGCTCCAGGAGTATCGTCCGGATCGCTACGCGTTGTCCGCTTGCGACGGAGCGGAGCCATCGGCCACTTCGGTTCCGTCGGCCGCCGCCGCGGCGCGCTTCTTTTCGGCCGTGGTGCCCGGCACAATCTGCGGGCTGGGCGAGTTGGCTTCGATGATCGACTTCAGCTCGTCCGAGTCGACCACTTCCTTCTCGAGCAGCCGGGCGCTGAGCGCCCGCAGCGAAGCCATGCGGGTTTCGAGGATGTGGTGGACCTTGTCCATCGACTCGTCGATGATTCGCTTGACTTCCTCGTCGATTTCGCGCGAGGTCTGCTCGCTGTGGCTGTGTTCGTGGCCGGCGTCGTTGCCGGTGGCCAAGAACGGACTGCGCGAGCTCTCGCGATAGTTGACCCGACCCATCGCGCTCATTCCGTAGTCCATGACCATGCTGCGGGCGATGCCGCTGGCGCGTTCCAGATCGTTTTGGGCGCCGGTCGAAACCTCGTCGAAAACCATTTCCTCGGCGCAGGTGCCAGCCAGCAGCACCTGAATGCGGCTCTCCAATTCGCCTTGGGTCAATAGGTAGCGATCGCCTTCGGGCCGCTGAAGCGTGTAGCCCAAAGCGGCCAGCCCGCGCGGAATGATCGAGACTTTGTGGACCGGATCGGTGTTGGGCAGGCTGTAGGCGACCAGGGCGTGGCCGGCTTCGTGGTAGGCGACGCGCAGTTTTTCGTCTTCGTGAATGATGCGTTGTTTCTTTTCCAGTCCGGCGGTGACCCGTTCGACGCCTTCGTTGAACTCTTCCATGCCGGCGGCGTTCTTGCCCTTGCGCGCGGCGAGCAGGGCGGCCTCGTTGACCAGGTTCGCCAGGTCGGCCCCGACGAAGCCGGACGTGATGGCGGCCACTTCGGCCAGGTTGACCTTTTCATCCAGCTTCACGTTTTGCACGTGGACCTTAAGGATCGACTCGCGACCACGTACGTCGGGCCGATCGACCAGCACGTGGCGATCGAATCGTCCGGGGCGCAGCAAGGCCGGGTCGAGCGTTTCGGGCCGATTGCTGGCGGCCAGCACGATCACGCCGCTATTGGAGTCGAAGCCGTCCATCTCGACCAATAGCGCGTTGAGCGTTTGCTCGCGCTCGTCGTGTCCGCCGACAATGCTCGAGCCGCGCGTCTTGCCCAGCGCGTCGAGCTCGTCGATGAAGATGATGCAGGGCGACTTGGATTCGGCCTGTTGAAACATGTCGCGAACGCGGGCGGCGCCGACGCCGACGAACATCTCGACGAAGTCGGAGCCCGAAAGGCTAAAAAACGGCACGCCCGCCTCACCGGCGATCGCTTTGGCCAGCAGGGTCTTTCCGGTGCCCGGCGGTCCGACCAGCAGCAGGCCTTTAGGAATGCGCCCGCCGAGGAGCTGATACTTTTCCGGAGTCCGCAGGAACTCGACGACTTCGCGCAGTTCTTCGACGGCTTCGTCGATGCCGGCCACGTCGTCGAACGTGACGCCGAGATCTTCCTGAGCGTACATCTTGCCGCGGCTGCGGCCAAAGGCCATGGGCGATCCAGCGCCGCCCAGCCGGCGCATCATGTAGAAGATCAACAGCACGAACAGCCCCGTGACGATCAGCATTGGGATGTACGAGGTCCACGCGCTCGGGCGATCCGTATTGTCGAACGGGATGCCTTTCTCTTCGAGCAGTTCGGCGAGCCGGTTGTCCATCGGCTTGACGTTGGCCGAAAAGTTCTGGTTCTCTTCCGGCTGTTCGTCGCCGATTTGCTTAGTGATCTTCCCGGTGACTTCGTAGCTGCCGATTTTGATTTCGGTCGGATGGGAATAGCGAATGACTTGCTGCTTGTCGCCGATGCCCTTGGTGACCTCGACATAGTTGTGTTCGGTCTTGCCGTCGGAGGCTTTAACCAGTTCGAGCAGATCGCTGTACTTCAGCTTGTCTTCCGTGCCGGCGGTCAGCAGGCTGACGGCCGAAAACATGACGACGCCCAGGATCAGCAGGACCCAAACGATGTTGTTGTTCAGCGGCGTGGACTTCTTGTCGGGCGTTTTGCGCAGGGGGTCGCGTTCGCTGGTCATAGGGTATTTCTTCTTGGCTCGCGTTGGCGAATTGGGGCTTTGTGGATGGGCCGGATTGCGCGGCCGAGAGGTGTGGTTGCGTGCATGCGGCGGCTATCGACCAAGCGGGCGGCGGGCAGAGCCGTTGCCGCAGCCCCGGCCGGGTCCATCTGTTCATAGTATGACCTACATTTTCCAAAAACAACGCACCGAGGCGCCGCGACGCGGCTGGGCGTGGGGTGGTTCGGGTTGTGAGTTGTGGGCGGTCCGCCCTAGAATGCCCGTTGCGCCCGAAATACCGGGGCCCGCCAGAGGCTCTTGGCGCGGTCGGTGGCCGTGTCGGTCATGCCGCGTAAAATGACTTGCGTAGCCACTAGCGCAGCCGCTTTTTCCCAACCCGCAACCCCGCGGTATACGAACGACCCGCATGGTCGACAGCATCGGCGCGATCCTTAGCGAATCGGTATCCATGACGCAGGACGTTGCGAATGTGGCGGTGCTCGGCTCGACCGGCTCGATCGGTCGAAGCGCACTGGAGGTGATCGGCGCAGCGCCCGAGCGACTGCAAGCCGTGGCGCTGAGCGCTCATAGCCGGCTCGACGCGTTGGTGGATCAGGCCCGATCGTGCCAGCCGCGGTGGATCGTGGCCGCGGATCCGGTGGCGGCCGCCGCACAAGATTGGTCCGACTTGCCCAAGGGAGTCGAACGGCTGGTCGGGCCCCAAGGGTTGGAAACCGTGGCCCGGGACGAAGGCGTCGACATTGTGCTGGCCGCGATCGTGGGCAGCGCGGGCTTGCGCGGCACGTGGGCCGCGATCGAAGCGGGCAAAACCGTCGCGCTGGCCAACAAAGAAACGATGGTCGTCGCTGGTCCGTTGGTCGGCGCGCTGGCCGAAAAAACCGGCGCCCGGTTGGTGCCGGTCGACAGCGAGCACAGCGCCGTGTTTCAGGCGCTGCAATGCGGGCGACGCGACGAAGTCGAACGGGTGATTCTTACCGCCAGCGGCGGCCCGTTTCGCAATCACACGGCCGAACAGTTGGCCGAAGTCACGGTTGAGGACGCGCTGCGCCACCCGACCTGGGAAATGGGCCCAAAGATCACGATCGATTCGGCCACGATGATGAACAA
Organism: uncultured Planctomycetaceae bacterium; assembly: GCA_937952415.1. Classification (GTDB taxonomy): domain Bacteria; phylum Planctomycetota; class Planctomycetia; order Pirellulales; family PALSA-1355; genus CALFYT01. Next base: position 18,329 of record CALFYT010000021.1, read on the forward strand.
GGCGCTGGAGATCATCGAGGCCCGCTGGCTGTTCAATTTGCGCCCAGATCAGATCGACGTGGTGGTGCATCCGCAGTCCATCGTTCATTCGCTGGTGGAATTCGTCGACGGTTCGATCATGGCGCAACTCGGTTCGCCCGACATGAAGCTGCCGATTCAATACGCGCTTGAGTATCCACGGCGGACGCCCGGCGTGGCGACGCGACTGAACTTTTCCGAGTCGATGCAACTAGAGTTCGAGCCGGCCGATACTGAGAAGTTTCCGGCGCTGGCACTGGGTCAAGAAGTGGCCCGCGCCGGCGGCACCGCCGGAGCCGTGTTGAACGCGGCGAACGAAGCGGCGGTCGCGGAGTTTCGCGCGCGGCGGATGCGCTTTGTCGACATCGTGCCGAGTTGCCGCGCTGTTTTGGAACAACATCATTTCGAGCCGCGCCCATCGCTTGAGACGCTCTTCGAGCTGGATGCGTGGGCTCGCGAGGAGGTAGTCCGTTGGGCATGCATCTAATGGCCATTACGTTCGACTGGCAGTTTGCCTTGGTCGTTCTCGAGGTCGCGTTCGGCCTGGGAATGGTGATCTTCGTCCACGAGCTGGGACACTTCGCCGTGGCGAAGATGTGCGGCGTGAAGTGTGAGAAGTTCTATCTCGGCTTCGATATCTATGGGCTGAAGCTGGCCAAGTTTCAATGGGGCGAAACGGAATACGGGATCGGCATTTTGCCGCTGGGCGGCTACGTCAAGATGTTGGGGCAAGACGACAATCCATCGCGCGCGGCGAAAGAGCGCGAGCGCTCGACGATTCACGTGCCGCATGGCGACCTGCCGGCCGAGCCGACCAGCGAAGAGCAGGAGCGAGACGAGGGAAAGCTCGATCCGCGGAGTTATCTGGCCAAGAGCGTGCCGCAGCGGATGGCCATCATCTCGGCCGGCGTGATCATGAACGTGATCTTTGCCTGCGTGATGGCCGCGGCGGCTTACTCGATCGGCGTGCGCGATCAGGCGTGCGGTATTTCGACCGTGATGCCGGGCGAGGCCGCCTGGCAAGCCGACATGCAGCCGGGCGATACGATCGTGGCGATCAACGATTCAGGCGATCGCCCGCTGCGGTTTCGCGACCTGATGAACGCCGTGGCCTTGTGCGACCTGGACGAGGGAATCAATTTTTTGGTCGAGCGTGAAGGGGTGGCCAAGCCTTTTTGGATCAACGTTCGCCCGGATCCGGATAAGAAACGATTCCGGCCCACGATCGGCGTGGTCAATCCGCGCGGAACGCAACTATCCGAAACCTTGCCCGTGCTGTCGGGCACGCCGGCCGCTGAGGTCGACGCGTTTCAGGGTGGCGACAAGATCGTGCAGGTGGGCGACACGAAGATCTCGGGCTATGCGGACCTGGTGGCGGCGCTTGCGCGCCACACGGACGAGTCGCTGAAGTTCGTGGTCGAGCGCACCGAGAAATTGGCCGACGAGGACGGCGCCGCGCCCGACGCCGAAGAGGACGCCGAGCCGAAGTCCCCGCCGCCGACCGAACGTGTCGAGATCGAAGTGCCGCCGCGCCCGATGCGCACGCTGGGATTGGTGATGAAGATGGGCCGGATCACGGCCGTGCAGGCCAAGTCGCCGGCGGCCGACGCCGGATTGCGCGAAGGTGACTTCATCACCGGCATCGACGGGCAACCACCGGGCGATCCGATGCGCCTGCCTGAGGTGTTGCGCCGCCGCGCGGGCGAGACGATCACGATCGAGCTGAAGCGCGAGGGGAGCGCCGGCGAAGACGAAACGATCGAAACGCAGGTAACGCTGCGCAAGCCGAAGTGGGCTGAAGGGGCCGGCACCTTGATACTGCCGGGCGGCCCGGTCGGTGTGCCGGTCTTGGGCATTGCGTACAAAGTCTTGAACATCGTCGACACGACCGAGAAGGATAGTCCGGCAGCCACGGCGCAGTTGACGATCGACGGCAAGCCCGCATCGGCGGCGCTGCTGGCGCCGCGCGACGAGATCGTCGAGGCGAAGATCGTGATGCCCGAGGGAGACGATGAGGCGGTCGACGAAGGCGACATCATTGTCGACGAATCAAGACCGCTGGAGTTCGGCGAAAAGACGCCGAACTGGGCCTTCTTCATGACCCAACTGCAAATGCTGCCCAAAGGCGCCAAGGTAAAGCTGACGTTGGCCGACGGGCGGACCACGACGTTGGAGCCGGTCGACGCGGAAGATTGGTTTTCGGCCGATCGGGGTTTGAACCCCGCGGCGATCTACACGACGACCACGGCGCGGTCGTTTTCCGAAGCAGTGTCGATGGGCGGGCGCGAGACGGTCACCGCCGTGCTGCACGTCTACCTGTTTTTGCAGAAGCTCGGATCGCAGATTTCGCCCTTCGCGCTCGGCGGACCCAAGACCATCGCCGAAGCGGCCGGCCGGGCCGCTTACGACAGCGTCTCGCAACTGCTCATCTTCCTGACGTTGCTTAGCGCGAACCTGGCGGTGATCAACTTCCTGCCCATCCCGCTTTTGGACGGTGGGCACATGGTGTTCCTGATTCTCGAGGGCCTGCTGCGACGTCCGGTGAGCGAGCGCGTGCAGATCGCGTTTCATTACGTGGGTTTCGTGTTCATACTGAGCCTGATGCTGTTCGTGCTGGGGCTGGACTTCAACGTCATTCCACGGAACTAGCGAGCACGGCGGACAGCGCGGCGGCCGGTGCCTCGACGGCGCAAGAGGCGCCAGCGACGCCGTTGCTAGCATGCGGCGTTCGCTCTTGTCCGGCTGGGGCCGGCTCGTTAAAGTTCGTTGCCCTGCCAACTTGGGGCAGATGCTGCGCATGCGGTGCAACGACGGAAAGGATTCCGATATGCCGACAACTTTGGCGGCACTGGCTGAATTGGTTCATGGAGAGCTCGTCGGCGACGGATCGGTGTCGATCGAACGGGCCGCGACGCTCGAACACGCCGGTCCGCACGACATCACGCTGGTCGACGGGCAGGTTAAGCCCGACCGGCTGCTGAAGACGGAGGCCCGCGCGGTGGTCGTGCCGCGCGACTTCGACCATGGCACGTTGACGATTCCGGTGGTCGTCGTCGACGACATCCACGAGGCATTCGCGGCGATCGTGGTTCATTTTCGTCCGCCGCGCGCGGTCCGGCGCATCGGGATCAGCCCCGCGGCGATCGTCGACCCGGCGGCCAGCATTGCCGACGACGTCGACGTGCATCCCTATGCCGTGATCGATGGCGACGTCGAGATCGGGCCCGGTTCGACGATTCACTCCGGCGTGCGGATCATGGCGGGCTGCCGATTGGGCACGAACGTCACCGTGTTTCCCAACGCGGTCTTTTACGAAAACACCGTGATCGGCGATCGCGTCATCGTGCATGCCGGCGCGGTGCTGGGCGCCTACGGGTTCGGATATCGGACCACGAACGGTAGCCACGTGCTGGGCGCGCAGCTTGGTTGGGTCGAGATCGCCAACGACGTCGAGATCGGCGCATGTTCGACCGTCGATCGCGGCACGTACGGACCCACGGTGATCGAGGAAGGCACCAAGATCGACAACCAGGTGATGATCGCCCACAACTGCAAGATCGGAAAACACAACATCATTTGCTCGCAAGCCGGAATCGCCGGCAGCAGCACCACGGGCGACTACGTCGTCGCGGCCGGGCAAGTGGGCATTCGCGATCACGTTCACATCGGCACCGGGGCCGTGTTGGGCGCCAAGGCTGGTGTAAGCAACGATATTCCCGCAGGCGCCCGAATGTTCGGAAGTCCGGCGACGCCGGCGCGCGATAAGAAGCAACAGTTGGCCGTCATCGCGAAGCTGCCCGAAATGCGCAAGAAGCTCAAAGCGCTGCAACAGCAGGTCGACGCGCTCGTGGCCGAACGAGCCGCACAGATCGACAAGTCACACGCGGCGTAAACCGTCCGGCACGTCGCGCCACGGCGACTATGGATCGAGCCGTAATCGATCAGCCCGCGATCCACGACAACACCGTTATCGACACCCCCTGCCCGCCTATTTCGAGAGACCAGCGCATCGTGAATCCCGAGCAATCCTCGCTGCCCGTGACATCGGGCACGGCGCACTGCAAGATTGAGCCCGGATCGAAGGTCGGTTTGATTGCCGGTTGGGGCACGTATCCGATCGTCGTGGCCGAGGCGCTAGCGGCACAGGGCGCGGAAGTCTATTGCCTGGGCATCAAGAATCACGCCGATCCGGCCATTCGCAAGCTGTGCGCGGCGTTTGACTGGACGGGCCTGGGAAAAATCGGCAAGGTGATTCGCTTCTTTCGCGGTCACGGTGTGTCGCAGGCCACGATGGCCGGCAAGGTTCACAAGGTGCTGCTTTACGAACGCTTCAGTTGGTTGCACCACCTGCCGGATTGGCAGGGCGTAAAGACCTTCTGGCCTTTCTTCATCACGCGCAGCAAGAGTTTGCAGGACGATAGCCTGCTGGGCGGCATCGTCGAAGCATTTGCCGGCGGCGGAGTGATCGTGCGGCCGGCGACCGACTACGTGCCCGGGCTGCTGGTGGAGTTGGCCTGTCTGACCGCGCGGCAGCCGACGGCCGACCAGTGGCACGACATCCAGTTCGGCTGGCGATTGGCCAAGGCGATGGGCGGGCTCGACGTCGGACAGAGCGTGGCCGTGAAGGACCGCTCGCCGCTGGCGATCGAAGCCGTCGAAGGGACCGACCAGTGCATTCGCCGCGCCGGACAGTTGTGCCCCAGCGGTGGATTCACGGTGGTGAAGGTCGCCAAGCCGAAGCAGGACATGCGCTTCGACGTGCCGACCATCGGCATCGGCACGCTCGAGTCGATGGCCGACGCCGGCGGTCGCGTGTTGGCTGTGGAGGCGGGCCGTACGATCATCGTCGAGCGCGAGCGGGTCATCGAGTTGGCCAATCGCCGCGAGCTGGCGATCGTGGCCCTGGCGGCCGAAGCGCAAAAGGCCGCGGCGTAGCTTGCGTCGCGAGGCCGGTCGTACCGCAGGGCCGATCGCGGCGTCATGCCCGATCTCACCGCGCCGAGGCAGCTATTCGTCACGCGCCTCCCCCCTGCTCTGGCTTCGATCGTTTGATACGATGGCGCAATGACCGGCGGGCCGGCGATGTTGACCGGCCGGTTGTTGACGGGATAAAGCCAGGAGCCACACGCGGTGGAGATCGTTCAGTATCCTCATCCCACGTTGCGCCACGTTTCGAAGCCCTTGACGCGTGTCGACAAGGAGCTGGCCCAGATTGTGCGCGAGATGTTCACGCTGATGTACGAGGCCAAGGGCGTGGGGCTGGCGGCTAACCAGGTCGATCTGCCGTATCGACTATTTATTGGTAACTTGCAGTCCGACCCCGAAGCGCCGCAGGAGGAGTTCGTCTTTCTCAACCCGGTGATTACTGATCGCAAAGGCAACGCCGAGGCGGAAGAGGGATGCCTCAGCTTGCCGGGCCTGTACGGCGACGTCAAACGATCGGAAAAGGTATCGCTCAACGCCTACAACATGGCGGGCGAGGAGTTGAACCTGGAGTTGGACGGGTTGTTTGCGCGGGTCGTGCAGCACGAGATCGACCACCTGGACGGAATCCTATTCATCGATCGCCTGAGTCCCACCGGCGAGTTGGCGGTCAGAGACAAACTGGACGAGTTCGAATCGCGATTCGCCGGATTGCGCGAAACGGGCGAGATCGCGGACGACGCGACCATCGCGCGGCGATTGCAAGAGTTGGAAGACCTGCGAACGTGAGTCGATGCGGGTGAGCGGCGGGGCGCGTGCGAGTTTCGCCGGCGCGCCGCGTTGGTACAGTCGGCGCGAGTTCGCATCAAAGGCACCCGTTACAAACATTTCAAGAACGCTCGATGCGCGTGATCATGATGGGCACGGGGCCGTTTGCCGTGCCGACGTTGCGAGAGTTGTACGCCGCGCGGCACGACGTGTTGGCGCTGGTCACGCGTCCGCCCCGCCCGCTGCATCGCAAGAGCCGGGCCGAGGCGAATCCGATGCGCGAGCTGGCGGTGGACCGCGGTACGCCGGTTCATGAGCCGGACGACGTGAACGCGCCGTTTTCGCGAGCGGTGTTGGCCAGCTTTCGGCCGGACCTGTACGTGGTGTGCGACTACGGACAGATCCTGGCACCGGAAGTGCTCGAGATCGCGAAGTTCGGCGGGATCAACCTGCACGCGTCGCTGCTGCCGAAGTACCGCGGCGCGGCGCCGATCCATTGGGCCATCTATCACGGCGAGACGGAGACCGGTGTGACGGTGATCCACATGACGCCCAAGCTCGACGCCGGCCCGGCAATCGTGCAAGTGGCCACCGCGATCGACGCGAACGAGACGGCCGCGGTGCTTGAGCCGCGCTTGGCGGAGTTGGGCGCGCCGGCCGTGTTGGAGGCGATCGACGCGCTCGCAAAGGGAACGGCCCGGCCGATCGAACAAGATCCGGCCCGGGCGACGCGAGCCCCGCGCCTGAAGAAGCAGGACGGGCTGGTCGATTGGTCGCGGTCGGCCGAGGCGATCGGCAACCAGGTGCGCGCGCTCGAGCCCTGGCCCAAGACCCACACGTTTTTGCAGCGCGACGACGGCGAGCCGCTGCGGTTGATCCTGGATCAGGTTGTGGCGGAGGCGTCGGACGCTGGATTGCCGGCGGACGGCGACGGAGCCGCGCCGGGCACCGTGTTGGAAGCAAGCGGACCGCGGCTTGTGGTGGCGACCGGGCGGGGCGCTCTGCGAATCGAGCGGTTGCAACCGGCCGGCAAGCGCGTGCTGCCGGCGGCCGATTTCCTGCGCGGCTACGGCGTGCGGCCCGGCGACCGGTTTGGGCAGTAGGTTGTGCCTCGTCTGTGCGATCTAGCGTCGTGCGGTCGTTTCGCCGCCGGATAGACGTCGGCGAATCTCGACGAATCTCTTCGATTCGCCTGCGATTCTCCTCCTTGCCCGGCAGCAAAACACCTCGCCCTTTGGCCGACGAGCCACTTACGAGACGCAACCTTGGGCCCTGCAAGCAATCGCCCGATTGTGGGTGTCTGGGTAGCGTCGCGGGGGCCGCGGCGGCGTGATTTCGCGCTGGCCGGCGCGGCACGCGCGCGGTTAAGATACGTCTGGAACTTTTCGGGCTAAGGAGGGCGAGGCGCCGATGTTCCCCAGCAGGGATCCCTGGGAAATTGCGCTGTGGCTGGTGGCCACGTATCTGGCCGTGGTGTCGTTGGTGCGGCTGATGGCGCACCATCGCGAGCGGCTTGTGGACCGGCGCCGCGCGCAATTGCGATTCGAGCGTCACCGCTTGGCGGAGGATATCCTGGCTCGCAAGCGGCGCCGCGCGGCCGCGGCCCGAGTCCTGCGACGCCACGACCCGACCCGTTGACCCTGTTGCGAAGAAGCCCGAGGCCGTCTACCGACAAGGTGACCGATCTGGTTCCAGGCGCACCTCGCCGCGACGATCGCCGATCGGTCCATTGCCGTTTTTCTTGCCCATGCCCAAACAGCTCTACATCGAGACGGTCGGCTGCCAGATGAACATGCTCGACAGCGAGCTGGTGGTGGCCAGTTTGCGCAAGGCGGGCTACGAGCTGGTCGACTCGCCGCGCAAAGCCGACACGATTCTGTTCAACACCTGCAGCGTGCGGCAGCACGCCGAGGACAAGATCTATAGCGCCCTGGGCCGGCTGAAACACGCCAAGAAGCACAACCCGCGGAAGATCATCGGCGTGTTGGGCTGCATGGCGCAGAAGGACCAGGAACTGATCTTGCGCCGCGCGCCGTTCGTGGATTTGGTGGTCGGCCCGGGGCAGTTGCACCAAATTCCGTCGCTGATCGAAAAGATTGCCGCCGGCGCCGGCCCGCAGATGGAAGTGAGCCTGGACCGCAAAGAGGGGAGCCGGGCGGACGTCGAGCGAAGCTTTGAAAGTTACGATCCGCTGCGCGATCCGCAGATGCGGCCCACGCCGTTTCAGGCGTACGTGCGGATCATGATCGGCTGCGACAAGTTCTGCACGTATTGCATCGTGCCGAGCGTGCGCGGTCCGGAGCAAAGCCGGCCGCCGCAGCAGATTGTGGCCGAAGCGCGCCAGTTGGCCGACGAAGGCTGTCGCGAGGTGACGCTGCTTGGCCAAACGGTCAACAGCTATCGCCACACCGAAGACGGCCGCACGACGCGGCTTTCCGATCTGCTGGCCACGCTGCACGAAATCGAGGGCATCGCGCGGCTCAAGTTCGTGACGAACTATCCCAAGGACATGACCGACGACTTGCTGGCCGCCGTGCGCGATCTGCCGAAAGTGTCGCCCTATTTACACGTGCCGGCCCAAAGCGGCTCGAACCGGATGCTCGAGCGGATGAAGCGCGGCTACACGGTCGAGGACTATCGCACGATGCACGCGCGGATTCGCGAGACGATTCCCGACGCGGCCGTCACGAGCGACTTCATCGTCGGCTTTTGCGGCGAGACCGAAGAAGACTTCGAAGCCACCGTCGAGCTGGTCCGAGAGTCGCGCTTCAAGAACAGCTTTATCTTCAAGTATTCCGAGCGGCCGGGCACCAAGGGCGCCCAACTGTTTGCCGACGACGTGCCGGACGACGTGAAACGCCGCCGCAATAACGAGCTGTTGGCGGTGCAGAACGCGATCAGCGAAGAAGACAACGAGCCGTTTGTCGGCCGCCAGGTGGAGATCCTGGTCGAGGGCCCCAGCAAGAACGCGCAGCGGCACGACGACGGGTCGGACGTGTTGCAATTGGTCGGCCGCACCCATTGCGATCGGATCGTCGTGTTCGAGGGCAACCGGCGACAGATCGGCCAGTTGTTGCCCGTGACCATCGTCGACGCCAACGCGTTTACGCTGTTTGGCGCGGTCGTCACGCAACATACGGGCCCGGAAGTATACTGCCTGGGATAGCAGCCGGTTGGTCAACTCAACCGGCCGATAGACTGAATCCTGCCGAGCCGATCGATGGACATTGCCCAGGTACATCGCTATCTCGACGATCCGGCCGAAGCGGCAAAGTGGCTTGGTTCGTTGGGCTTGGCGGAGCCGGAGCGCGGCCGCGAGAACCTGGCCCGCATGGCCGAAGCCGGCATCACGCCCGATCTGTTCGCGGTGATGTGCGAGCAACTGGTCGAGCACTTACCGCAATCGAGCGATCCGGATCGGGCGCTGAACAACCTCGAGCGATTCGTGGACGCCGCGCGCAATCCGCTGGCGCTGGGTTCGTTGTTCGAGCGGGATCGCGAGGCGCTGCCGATCCTGCTGCAAATCTTCGCCACCAGCCAGCACCTGAGCGACGTGCTGATTTCCGACACGGAGAGTTACGACCTGTTGCGGATTTCGCAGGGTCAGCCGGTGGCGCGGGAGCCGCTGGTGGACGAGTTTCGTGGCGACGTCGTGCGATTGGCCGACGACGAGGCGATGGTCGCGGCGGCGATTCGTCGCTTCAAACGGCGCGAGACGTTGCGTGTGGCCTACGGCGACATCGTGAAGGAGCAGCCGCTGGCCACGGTGGCCCGTCAGATCTCGTACGTGGCCGACGCGATCGTCGAGGCGGCGGTGGCCGCGGCCGTCAAGCGCACGACCAACCAGAGCGGCGCCGCCCGTCGCCCGCCGGGTGACGCCGGACGATTCGTCGTGCTGGCCTTGGGCAAGCTGGGCGGGGCTGAGCTGAACTACTCCAGCGACATCGATCTGATCTTTCTGTACGACCACGATCGGACCGCCGACACGAACCGGCAGCATGCCCTGGCCGAGTACTACAACCGGCTGGTTCGCAGCGTGGTGAAGCTGTTGACCGAGGCGACCGACTTGGGGGCGGCCTATCGCGTCGATTTGCGATTGCGGCCCGGCGGCAAGGCCAGCCCGATGGCCACGAACTACGAGTCGGCCTTGCACTATTACGACACGATGGGCCGCACGTGGGAGCGCCAAGCGATGGTCAAGGCGCGCCCCATCGCCGGCGACTTGGACTTCGGGCGCGAGTTTCTCGAACAGCTCGAACCGTGGATCTATCAGCGCTATCTGAGCCGGGCCGATATTTCGGGCATCAAGGCGCTCAAACGGCGGATCGAGCAGCGAACGCACGCCCAGGGCGACGACGAACGCAACGTGAAGACCGGACACGGCGGCATTCGCGACATCGAGTTCGTGATCCAGTTCTTGCAGTTGCTCAACGGCGGCGACTTGCCCGACCTGCGAACCGGCAACACGCTCGAGGCGATCGCACAGCTTGAAACCTGCGGCTGCCTGACCGATCAGGAGCGGGCCATCCTGCAGGAGAACTATGAGTTCCTGCGGAAGATCGAACACCGGCTGCAAATCATGTTCGACTTGCAGACGCATTTGTTGCCCAGTGCGCCCGAGGAACTGCGGCGGCTGGCGCTGCGCACCGGCTATGCGGATTCCAAAGAGCAGTCGGCGCTGGAGGCGTTCGACAACGATCTGAAAAGTAAGACGGCCCTGAACCGCAAAATCTTGGACCACTTGCTGCACTACGCCTTTCGCGACGACGCGGAAAGCGAGCCGGAAACCGATCTGGTGCTGGATCCCGAACCGAGCGAAGAGCACGTCGCGCAGGTGCTGGGCAAGTACCGATTCGAAGACGTGCCGCAGGCGTACGCCAACCTGATGGAGCTGGCGACCGAGAAGATTCGCTTCCTCTCGACGCGGCGCTGCCGGCATTTTCTGGCCGCGATCGCGCCCGAGCTGTTGGCAGCGATTGCCAAAACGCCCGACCCGGACTTCACGCTGATCAACCTGGCGAAGGTCAGCGAATCGTTGGGCGGCAAGGGCGTGTTGTGGGAGTTATTCAGCTTCAATCCGCCCACGCTGCGGCTCTATGTCGAGCTCTGCTCCTCGAGCCAGTACTTATCGGGCGTGCTGACGAGTCATCCCGGCATGCTCGACGAGCTGTTGGACAGCCTGCTGTTGGATCGACTGCCGCTGCCGCAGACGCTGGACGAAACGCTTTCGGAATTGTGCCGCGGCGCCGAAGACATCGAACCGGCCCTGCACAGCTTCAAGAACGCGCAGCAGTTGCGCGTTGGCGTGCGCGATATTTTGGGCAAGGAACGAATCGGCGCCACGACCGGCGCGCTATCGGACATCGCGCAGGCCTGTTTGAAACAAATCGCCCAGCGGGAGTACGCCCGGCTGGTGACGAAGTTGGGCGCGCCGACCATCGCCGAGGGGGATGCCGCCGGCGAGGTCTGCGAACTGGCGATCGTGGCGATGGGCAAATTCGGCGGCCGCGAGCTGAACTACTACAGCGACCTGGACCTGGTTTTTCTGTATGAAGCCGACGGGTCGACGGTTCATACCCGGCGCACGCGCAAGGACAACACGACGACCAACCAACACTTTTTCAGCGAGCTGGCGCAGCGGATCATCAAGGTGGCCAGCCAACTGGGGCCCTACGGCCGGCTGTACGAAATCGATCCCAGGCTGCGACCGACAGGCCGCAGCGGCATGCTGGCCACGTCGGTCGCTGAGTTCGAGCGGTACTTCGAGTCGGGCGAAGGGCAGCTTTGGGAGCGGCTAGCGCTGTGCAAGGCCCGCGTGGTCTATGGCTCGGAGCGGATCGCGGCCTACGTCAGCAAGGCGGCGCGCGAGGCGGCGTTTTCGCAGCCGTGGCAGGCCGAAGATACACAACGGATTTGGGAGATGCGCGGCCGGCTGGAGAAGGAGTCGTCGCCTGGCAGCTTGAAGCGCGGGCCGGGCGGACTGGTCGATGTCGAGTTTTTGGTTCAGATGCTGCAACTGAAGCACGGCCGCACGCTGCCGCAGGTGGTCGTGCCGGCCACGCTCGACGCGTTGGCTGCGCTGCGGTCCGAGGGGGTTCTCAAGCCGGACGATGCCGAGTACTTCGTCAAGAGTTACCGCTTCCTGCGCACCGTCCAAGCGCGGATGCGGCTGATGAGCCCCACCGCGCGAGACAACCTGCCGGACGATCCGCGCGAATTGGCCAAGCTGGCTGGATTGTTGGGCTACGAGAATGGCGAGGCGCTGCTCGAGGATTGCCGCGAAACGACCACCGGAATCCGCGCCTGCTGCCTGCGGCTCTTTGGCGTGCAGCCGGCTTGAGCGGCCGTGTGTTTACTCGCGCCGCTGGGGCACGTATGCTGGCGTCTCTGCCTGACGACATTCCTGCCGCTGCTGCTTCTGACGGAAAGGTGCCTCGATGAGCCGTTTGCTTCCGGCCTGCGCGATTCTCCTGTTGTTTGTCTATTGCCATGCCGCGTCGGCCCAGCGGGCCGAGAGCGCGAAACCGGACGACGCCGAGCGCTACGACGCGTCACGCGTTGGCGACAGCGATCCGAATCGAATCGTCGTGCCGACCAACCAGGTGCTCTCGCCCCTGGGGCAGCAAGTGGCCTACTCCGGCCGGCCGGTCGACCTGGCGCTGAGTCCCGACGGACGATGGCTGGCTGTGCTCGATAAGTCGCTCGTGCTCGTGCTGGATCCGGAGACGGGCCAGATCGTGTCGCGCGCGCAGCATCGGGGCGGCAGTTACGCCGGGCTGGCCTTTTCGCCCGACGGGCGGCGGCTGATGGCTTCGAGCATTCGTGGCACGATCGGCGTGTTCGAAGTCACGCCCGACGGCGAACTGCAACCGCGGGCACCGATCAAGCTGGCCGGTCAGGCGGGCGACGACGCGGAGGGCATCTTGCCGGTCGGGCTGACTGTCAGCGCCGACGGCAAGAAGCTGTACGCCGCGCTGAACCTGCGCAATGCGCTGGCCGAGATCGACGTTGCCAGCGGACGCGTCCTCCGCGAAATCAAAGTAGGCAACGCGCCGTTCGGCGTGCTGGTGCTGGGCGAGAAGGCCTATGTGACCAACTGGGGAGGCCGCATGCCGGCCGCCGATTCGGTGACCGGCCCGGCCGGGCGCGGCGCGCCGGTCCGCGTTGACCCCGTGCGGTTCATTGCCAACGACGGTTCGGTATCGGTCGTCGACTTGAAAAGCGGCAAGCAGCTCAAGGAAATCGTCGTCGGCTTGCACCCGTCGATGATCGTAGCCACGCCGGACGGCCGTTATGCCATGACAGCCAACGCGAATAGCGACACGGTGACGGTGATCGACACGTCGAACGACACGCTGGTCGAGACGATATCCACGCGACCGTCCGAGAAGCTATTGTTCGGCAGCGCGCCCAATGCGCTGGCGACCAGCGCCGACGGCAAGACACTCTACGTGGCCAACGGCACGAACAACGCCGTGGCCGTCATCGAGCTGGCCCCGCCGATGAGCCGGTTGGCGGGATGCTTCCCAACGGGCTGGTATCCGGCCGCTCTGGCGTTGGACGCGAAGCGCGAGTCGCTGTACGTGGCCAACGTGAAGGGGGTCGGTTCGCGCAACACGGATTGGACCGGCGAGCGCAAAGTCGATGGCAAGTCGGTCTTTGGCTTTAACACGCACGACCACTTGGGCACCATTTCGCTCGTGAAGCTGGACAGCCTGAACGACCTGGAAGCGCACACCAAGAAGGTCCTGATCAACAACCGGCTCACCGAAACGATCAGCGCACTGGCTCCGCCGCGCGAGGGCATTGCGCCCCGTCCGTTGCCACAGCGGCACGGCGAGCCGTCCTCGATCAAGCACGTGCTGTACATCATCAAGGAGAACCGCACCTACGATCAGGTGTTTGGCGACGTGGAGCGCGGCGAGGGCGATCCTTCGTTGTGCATCTTTGGGCAAGAGGTGACGCCCAATCAGCACAAGCTGGCCGAAGAGTTCGTCCTGTTGGACAACTTCTACTGTAGCGGCATCCTCAGCGCCGACGGACACCAGTGGGTCACCGAAGCCTATGTGACCGACTATCTGGAGCGCGGGTTTGGCGGCTGGCCGCGCAGTTATCCCTATGCCGGCGGCGACGCGCTGGCGTATGCCTCCAGCGGCTTTCTCTGGGACAACGCCCTGGAGCACGGCAAGACGCTGCGGAGCTACGGCGAGTTCGTACGGGCCACGGTCCGCTGGAAAGACGCCGAGCGCAAAGAACGTCCGACGTTCATGGACTGCTACAACGACTTCTTGAAGCAATCGAACCAGATCGAGATTCGCGGCGAGGCGAACATCGAATCGCTGGCGCCGTACGTCTGCCCGACGACGATCGGCTTTCCGAGCAACGTGCCCGACGTGTATCGGGCCGATCAGTTCATCCGCGAGCTGAAGCAGTTCGAGGAAGACGGCCAGATGCCGAACCTGATGATCATGCTGCTGCCGAACGACCATACTTCGGGCACGCGGCCGGGCATGCCGACGCCGCAAGCCGCCGTGGCCGACAACGATCTGGCCGTGGGGCGGATCGTCGAGGCGGTGACGCACAGCAAGTTCTGGCCCGAGACCGCCATCTTCGTCGTGCAGGACGATCCGCAGGCTGGGTTCGATCATATCGACGGGCATCGCACCGTGGCGCTGGTGATCAGTCCGTACACGCCGCGCGGAGCCGTCGACAGCACGAACTACAACCAGACGAGCATGATGCGCACGATGGAGTTGATTCTGGGTTTGCCGCCGATGAACCAGTTGGACGCGTCGGCTTCGGCCATGACGGGCTGCTTCGAAGCGACCCGGAATCTCAAGCCGTACGACGCCGTCGAGAACAACATCCCGCTCGATCAATTGAACCCGGAGCCGAATGCGATTCGCGATCCGCGGCAATTGCACTGGGCCAAGGTCTCGATGGAGCTGCCGCTGGACGACGTCGACGAGGCGGACGAGGACACGCTCAACCGGATTCTGTGGCACGCCACGCGCGGTCGCGACGATACCTATCCGGCCTGGGCCGTGCTGCCGGAGGAGCAGCGCGAAGAAGAGGAGGAGGAAGAGCGGGACCGCGATGGCGATGACGGCGACGGGCAGCGCGATGCCGACGATGATGACTACGAGCGGAGCGACCCGGCATGACCCAGAACAAGACGCGATCGGTCGGCATTCTGATTTTCGACGACGTCGAGGTGCTCGACTTCTGCGGGCCGTTCGAGGTCTTTTCGGTGACCGGGCACCAGACCCAGCCCGGCTCGTTCGAGGTCTGCACGATCGGGCCCACGCGCGACGCCATTGCGGCGCGCAACGGCTTGAGCGTGAATCCGGCGACGACGATCGACGACGCCCCGCCGATCGACTTGCTGCTGATTCCCGGCGGACAGGGCACGCGGCCGCTGGTGAACGACGAGCGGATCATCGATTGGATTCGGCAGCGGGCCGAGTCGGCCGAATTGGTCCTTTCGGTCTGTACCGGGGCGCTGCTGCTGGCCAAGGCCGGCTTGCTCGACGGGCTGTCGGCCACGACGCACTACGCGGCGCTCGACCTGCTGCGCAAGGTCGGACCGCAGGTGACGGTGCGCGACGACGTGCGTGTGGTGGACAACGGGCGGATCATCACGTCGGCCGGCGTGGCCGCGGGCATCGACATGTCGTTTCACGTCGTGGCGAAACTCTTGGGCCCGGAGGTGGCTGCGAAGTCGGCCCGGTACATCGAGTATCCGTGGCAGCCGGGGTGAGCGGGGCTTGCGCGTCTAAGGGGCACGGCGCTTTTTACCGCCGCCAGATTCGGTATGCTGAGCCGGCCGTCGCATCGCCTCACACCTGTGTCGACCCGAGCAGGTTGCCGCCGAGGGTTGGGTGGCCGATTCGCTTGTCGCCTACGACGTTGACGAGTGCCGGCTTGCCGCTGTCGAGCGCGCGGCGCAGCGCGGGCACGATCTCGTCGGGCGCCTCGACGTGCTCGGTGTGGCAGCCCAGCTCGGCAAAGATCTTGTCGTAGCGAATGCCCGGCAACATGTCGAACGGATCGGTCCGGCCCTTGAGCAGCGGCATCTGCTCGAAGCCGGGACCCCACGAGCTGTTGTTCCACAGCACGGCGATCACCGGGATGCCGTACTTGGCGGCCGTCTCCATGTCCCAACCGCCGATGCCCAAGCCACCGTCGCCGATGACCGTGACCACCTGTTTGCCGGGCCGCGCCAGTTGGGCCCCGATGGCCATCCCGATGCCGTGCCCGACCGGCGCCAACGGTCCTGCGTCGACGATCTGGCCGGGGAAGCGCACGGTCCACCAGTGGCTGATATAGCCCGAGAGCGTGAAGCTGTCGACGACGACGGTCGCGTCGTTGTCCAACACGCTGGCCAAATCGCCGATCAAACGATCGGGATGGATGGGTGTGTCGCCGCGCACCTTCTCGGCCCGCTCGTCGACCATCTTGCGGAAGTTTTCGCGGGCCGTGTTTACCTCGCCCAGCCAGTCGGCGTTCTTGTCGGCGGCAAAGTCCTGCTGTCGGGCTTTCACGGCGTCAATCAGTTGTCGCAGCACGAGCTTCGGATCGCCGACGATGGCGACTTCGGCCGGCACTTGCCAACCGATGCGCGTCGGCGTGGCGTCGATTTGCACGTACGTGGCCTGATCGGTCCAGGTGGGCGGCTGGCCGAACTTCTCGCCGCTCCAAAACCGAAACCCGACGGCGATCACCAGGTCGGCCCGGCCGGTGAACGGCTTCTTCCACGCGCCTTGCACGGCCAGCGGTTGATCTTCGGCCAGGGCGCCATGCCCGGCGCGGCGCGAATAGACGGGTGTGCGGGTCAGGGCCGACAGTTCGGCCATCTCGGCCGTGGCGTCCGACCAGAACACTCCGTCGCCGCCGACCAATAGCGGCCGTTCGCTGCGGGCCAACAGTTCAACCGTGCGCTCGATGGCCCGCGGATCGCCCTGCCCGCGGAGTTGATCCGGCTCGTAGACTTTCGCGCCGGGGACCTGGTCGGTTTCCTCTTCTTGGTGATAGAGAATGTTGGTCGGGATATCGACGACCGAAACGCCTTGCGGCGGAGCCATGGCCATGCGGAACGCCTGGCGGACGTCGAACGAGATGCGGTACCAGTCCAGAATGCGGTGCGAAAACTTGGAGAACGAGCTGCAGACGTCGGCCCCGTACGCTTCTTGGAACGAGCCGAGTCCGTCTTCGCCGACCGGATGTTGCCCAGAGAGGCAAACCACGGCGCTACCGGTCAATCCGGCAACGCACAGGCCGGTCACGGCGTTGGTCAGTCCGCAGCCGGCGGTCACGGCGCAAACGCCCGGCGTGGCGGTGCTGCGGGCCCAGGCGTCGGCCGCGTAGGCAGTGGCCTGTTCGTGCCGCATGTGGATCAGCTTGATGTCGTTATTGCGCAGGTTGGCCAGGATCGGGAACAGGTGGCCGCCGTTGATCGAAAACAGGTACTTGACCTTCTGCTCGGCTAGCACGCGGCCGATCAGGGTTCCGCCGTCAACCACTGCCATGAAAGATTCCTTCCGCGGGTTTGTTGGAAATGATGCGAGGTGCGCGCGACCGATGGCCGATGCCACGTGCCGGCGCCAAACGGCTCGGCGACGCGGCGAACCGGCGTGTTGCGTCGATCCGCGCCATCGTCGGGGGCGAGCCGGTCGCCTCAATCTACTGCCGCGGCCGACGGCTCGCAAGAAATGGCCGTGGCGGCGCGCCAGGGTGATTTGCGCAGCCTACCGCTTGGCTTTGGCCTTCGCTTTGGCTTTGGGGATCGCCTTGACTTTGGCTTTCGCCTTAACTTTGACTTTGGCACGCGGCGCGCGTTTTTTCTGCTTGGCGGCTTGTGCGCGGCGATGAGCCAGCGTCTTGTGGATGTACGCCGCGGCGTCGGGCGTTTTGCAACTGGTCTCGCCGTGGTCCACGTCGACCTGGCCCACGGATTGGGCGACGGCCATCGCCTGCTTGTGAAGTTTCGGATTGCGCACGCCGATCGCGATCAGCGCGGAGTTCATGGCGTCGCGCGTGCGGTTCGGACGGGTGTGGATGTCACGGGCGATGATCGGCAGGTAGGCCGCGAAGTAGTCATCTTTGATCACCGGGTCGTACAGCGCCAATCCGGCGATCAGGTTCCAGCCGGCGCGGCCGATCCACTCGTGTTTTGACGCGCTCCACTTGTCGGCTTTGCGCAAGGCGAGCTTTCCGCGGCGAATCATTCCCGAGAATGCGTCGGTCAGCACGTAGTTGTCCAGGTCCTTGACCCAGGCTTCGGCCAGCTTGTTGTCGACCTGGGCCGGGTCGGCGATCATCGTGGCCAATACACGGGCATCGTGATTGCCCGTCGCCCAAAGCTGACACGCCAGGGCGTGATCCGTCTTGATCTGTTTGTGGATGCGGCCCAGGTTCGCGAAGCTGACGCCGAACATCGGAGCCGCGATGCCGTGGCGGGCATAGACCTTGCGGTTTTGCGCCGTGCCGGCGGCCTTCAGTTCGGCCATGGCTTGCGTGCGGTTCATGACGGTGGGTCCGGGGGAAGATGGTCGGCGGCGACGGTTTCGGCAATCGGCACGCGCCGGGCGACGGCCCGAAGACGCGCGGCTTAGAAGACCTTGAACGCGGGTTGGATGGCGAATAGCTCGATGATGAAATGCAGTCGGGCGTTGGGCGGGATCTCGCCCTTCTTGCCTCGGGCACCGTAGCCGAGTTGGGGCGGGACTTCCAGCGCGATCATGCCGCCAGCGCCGATCTGTTGCAGACCTTCGGTCCAGCCCTTCATCACGCGCACCAGCGGAAATGTCGTCGTCTCGCCGGAGCGATACGAGCTGCCGAAGATCGTTCCGTCGTCGAGCCAGCCCTTGTAGTGCACGACGACATTGTCCCGCTCACCCGGCTTGGGTCCTTTGCCTTTGCGGAGGACGCGATACTTGAGCCCGCTCTTGGTGCGCGTCCATTCTTGCGGAGCGTCTTCGTCGATCGGGCCCGGCTTGGCCTTCTGTTTGGGATCGGCCGGACCGAGGCTCGTCGCGGCGGACGCGGGTTGCGGCGCGTCGCGCTTCGGCACGTCGTCGTCGGCGGATAGCCTTTGCGGCGGTCGTTGGGTCGCCAGCGCAACCATCAAGAATAGGACCAGGGGCCAGCGCATGGTTTAATGGTTCGCCGTGGTTGTTTGCTTTGGCGGATGTCGACCGTGGGCCGGGTGGACTGTTAGGATAGCGGCCCGGCACCCACAAGGAGTTCGGTTCCCATGGTAGGCGGTTTTCGGCGGGCGCCACGGCCCGCGCGAGGGGCCGCGCCGCCGCGGACGGGGCGGCCGATCGCGGCGAGCCGCTGGTGCAGGAGCGACGTCGAAGATGAAGCTGGTCGTTTATCCGCCGCTGGAACAACAGCGCTTGGAGCGGGTGACTGCCGCGGCCGAGCCGATGGAAGTGGTCAACGCCGCGGACGTCGAGGCGGCTGTCGCTGCCATGCCGGATGCGGACGCATTTTTCGGCAAGCTGACGCCCGAGATGCTGGCGGCGGCGACCAGGCTGCGTTGGGTGCAATCGCCCACGGCCAGCTTGGAGCACTACCTGTTCGATGCGTTGGTCGAGCACCCGTGCGTGCTGACCAACATGCGTGGCCTGTATTCCGAGGGCATCGCCGAACACGTGCTGGGCGTCATGCTCTGCTTCACGCGCAATCTGCACACGTACGTGCGCCGCCAGTCGGAGGCCCGTTGGGCACCGGTCGGCGGTGACGCGCTGGTGCCCGACTTCGCCACCGGGCCGGGCGTGATGAGCCAGATGGACCGCAGTCATCGCAACCTGGGCGACCTGACGTTGGGCATCGTCGGGCTGGGGCACATTGGGCGCGAAGTGGCGCGGCGGGCCGCGGCGTTCGAGATGCGCGTGCTGGCGGTGGATCCGGTCGCGACCGAGTTGCCGCAGGGTGTCGAGGCGGTGTGGCCGAGCGAGCGGCTGGCCGACTTGTTGGCGCAGAGCGACTTCGTCGTCATCGCGGCGCCGCACACGCCCGAGACGGAGCAAATGTTTTGCCGGCCGCAGTTCGAGGCGATGAAGCGCTCGGCCGTGTTGATCAATATCGGCCGGGGTGCGATCGTGAATCTGGACGATTTGACCACGGCGTTGCGCGGCGGAGAAATCGCCGGAGCCGGCCTGGACGTGTTCGAGATGGAGCCGCTGCCGGCGGATCATCCGCTGTGGGGGATGGACAACGTGATCCTCACGCCGCACGTGGCCGGCCAATCGCCGCGCGTGGCGGCGCGGCACCTGGCCGTGCTGCTGGAGAACGTGCGGCGCTTCGTGCGGGGCGAACCGCTAGTGAACGTGGCGGACAAGAAGCGCTGGTTTTGAAGCGTCGCCTGCTGGTGCGACGTTTGGGCGTGTGGCGCGATGCCGCGACTCCGCACGTACGACGGGCCGATCTTAGCGGGCCCGGGCGCGGCGTTTCTTTTGCGCGGCTTGCTGTCCGCGCTGCCTGAGGGCGGCGGCGTGGACTTCGGCCTCGGCCTTGAAAAGCCATTGCTCGATCGCGTCGAGGTGCTCGAGCGTTTTTCGGTCGTGCAGGTGCAGGCCGGTGATCCCTTCGTCGCGACTATGGCGCGCCATGTCGCGGACCCGGCCACAGAGGTCGAGCATCCGCAGGGCGAGCTGATCGAGCCGATCGGCGTCGTACGCTTTGAGGGTCATTTATTTGCTCACAATTGTGGGTGGATAACCTGTTCGTCCTGCGTTCCGGCTTTTCATGGTAGCCGGTCGTTTTGCTGGATTCCAGCGAATCTGATGAGATGGCGCGGAAACACCAGCGACGACGTGGCTTTCTAGCTACACAAAATGGTCCAAAATTATGATCAAAATAACGGTTGAAATATGGCCACTTTATGCCCTAGGATGCCCCCAGTGGTTGGGACGCAGAGGCGACCGCCGACGCGGCCGCACGCTGTTGAGGGGGGAATTTTGGCAAAAGGGGACTTGGCATGCCGCGACGGTCGCGCTGGCAGCAAAAACGAACGAAACAGCCGGCCCAGTCCGGTGGCCAACCGCGGCCGGATGATCGCCGCACCCGGGGTCGCGGCAGTCGTCCGCCATGGGGCTGGATCGAAGGCCCCGACGCACACGCAGACCCGTTTGACGACGTGGTGGACCTCGACGTGTTCGACGGACTCGATCCCGAGCCGGAACCTGAGCCGGGCGATTTCGTCATCGAGCCCGACTGGGACGACCCCGAGGCAGCGCCCTTCGCGAGCTATTAGGCATGGCAACCAGCACCGCCGGCGCAGGTATGCCGACGGTCCGCCCAAAACAAATCGAGGCGACGTATGATTCCACTGGCGACGTTTCGGGAAGTACAGCGACTGTTGGGCGAAGGACAACTTTCGCAGCGGAAGATCGCCAAGGTTGTCGGCGTCAGCCGCGCCACGGTGGGCGCGATCGCCCGCGGCAAACATACCGACCGCGAGGCCCGGCAACTCCAGCGGGAACAGGAACGGGAAGACGCGTACTTGCCCAGCGGGCCGTTGGAGCGATGTCCGGGTTGCGGCAGCATGGTGTACATGCCTTGCTTGTTGTGCAGGGTCCGCGAAAAGTTGCATCGCGACGCGCGTATCGTGTGCGCCAGCCGGCGGAACTCCCGACAGCAGGCGTTGCGGCACCTGTTGACGGCCATGCGCCGGGCCCATTGGGACGACGACGGCCGTGGACCCCTACGCCGGGCGGGTTAGGCGTTGGGTTTCGTTCGGCGATTGTCGGCGGTCGGATGGCGCCCTCGGATGGTTGTCGCGAGCGTCTCGGCCGCGCGTTAGCTTGAGTCATTGGGTCGGACCTTCGGCCCTCTTGACTCTGAGGGATGGATTCTCCGATCTACCTGGGGCGTTGCCCCAGGCTGATATAGGTTGGGCCGTTGGCCCAACATGCCGCCACGCACCACGGGCTGCGCTATCGGCCGATCGCCACCACCCGCAGCACCGAAGGTGCGCTCCAAGCCAGTCATCGCCCGCCATGCGGACCATTTGGCATGATTCACCGAATGACCAAACATCATGGCAGGCAAAGCCAATCCCCCTACCAAACGGTTCGGCCTGCCCTCAGCACCGAAGGTGCGCTCGATACCAGCCAGGGGCATCGCCCCTGGAAAGAGTTGGCGGCAAGGCCTGGAGGGCTGAAGGCCCGATTCATGGCTTCCCGCCGGCCGAGGCGACCGGGCCGTCGGATTGCAGGTACGAAAACAGGTCGCGCACTTCCTGCGGCTGGAGCGTTTCCAACAACCGTTCGGGCATCAGCGAGAGGGCGGACGGCTGGATCTGTTCGATCTCGTCGCGAGGCACGGTGGTCTTTTGATTCTTGGCGTCGACGATCGTCAGCTCCTGCGCGCTGGCTTCGGTGACTAGTCCGGTCAGCACGCGGCCGTCGCTCAGCACGGCCGTCTGAGACACGAATTCCGGCCGCACGTAGCCGCTGGGGTCGAGAATGTTCAACAAGAGTACATTGCGATTCTTGCGATCGGCCGTGGTCAGATCCGGGCCGACCTTGTTGCCTTCGCCGAACAGTGTGTGGCAGTTGGCGCAGTGTTTGGTGAACAACGCGCGCCCGGCGATTAGGTCGCCCTTGCCGGCGTTCAGCACGCGGCCCAGCACCGGCACGTAGGCCATCTTCTCACCTGGCGTCGCCGAACGGATCTTGCCCCAGACCGATTCGATGGCCGTGTTGAGCGAATCATCGTCGTGCGCCAGCATCTGGCGCACCTGGTCGACCGACACATCCTCTGCGTCGAGCGACTTGGATTGCACGGCCGCGACCAGGGCGGCAGAGGATTTTGGGCGGCTGGCCAACATGCTGACGGCCCGGGTACGCAACGCGGGCGGCAACTCGGCATAGTGGTCCAGCAGATCGCGGGCGATCCGGTCGTCGTCGAAATGGGCCAAGGCCGCCATCGCCGCGGAGCGGATTGGTTCTTCGTGCGCGGGGTCGAGCAGCGGCAGCAAATGTTCGACCGCATCGTCGCCGCCCGACTGCCCGACGGCCGCGATGAACGCGAGGCGACTTTTTTGCGGTTCGTCGCGATCGGCCATCCGGACAAGGACATCGCGGTAGGCCGCGTCGCTACCCAATCGCATCGCGAGTCGGGCGATCGTGGGATCGGCCGGGTGCTGTTCTTGCAGTCTGGCAAGCACGTCGGCCAACGGCGGCGGAACGCGCACCAGCCGCGGACCGGAGAATTCACTTTCGATCGCCCCGGCGATGCGCCGCACGTCTTCGTCGGTAGGTGCCAGGGCGAGCAGCCGCGCGCAAGCGGCGTAGCCCGCGTCGTCTTGCATGCTCGTATAGCGCCGCGCGAGCCGTTCGACAATCGTGCCCGAGACGAGTGGTTCGCGCCAGTTGTCGGCGTCGGCCAGCAAGGCAAGTACGGCGTCGCGGTCCGAGATGGCCTTGTCCTCGAGCGCCCACCACAACAACAGCGGCAGGTGCGTGTCGTCGGCATCGGCGTCGTGTCCGAGCAGGGGCCCAACAATGGCCAGGCAGTCGGCGGCGGGCAATCGCTTGGCCGTGCAGGCCAACTGGCTGCGAACAACAGGACTGGGTTCTTCGCTGGCCAGCCGCACCAAGCGCTGGTTAATGGCAGCCGGCAGCGGGCCCGCTTCGTCGCCCAGCAGGCGCACCGTCCAGGCGCGCACGTCCGCGCTGTCATGATCCAGCAGGGCCAGGGCGACTTCGTCGTTCCAGCCGCCACTTACGTAGAAGGCCCACAGCGCTTCGGACGACAACCGCGAATCGCCGTCTCCATCGATCATCCGTCGCAAGCGCGGCAATACGGCCGGATCGCGCCGCTGGCTCAGAATGCGCCGCGCCTCTCGGCGGTGCCAGGCATTGCGGTGCGACAAGTGATCCACCAGCGCGTCGCTGGTCGCCGTTTCCAGATCGACCGGATCGCTGGGCGGTGCGTCGCGATGGACGATCTTCCAAATCCGCCCGTTGGTTTTGTCCCAGGTATCTTCCGGGATGACGTGGTTGGCCCGTTTGTCGTACCAATCGGCCACGTAGACAGCACCGTCCGGGCCGGTCAGACAATCGATCGGCCGGAACCAGATGTCGTCGGTCTCGAGCAGCGTGCCGCCGAAGCGCGTGGTGTAGGTCGACCCGGCCGGCTCGATTGCGTGCCAGTAGATGGCGTTGGAGAGGAGGTTGGCGGCGATGTATTGTCCATTGAGCGCGTCGGGAAACGCGCCGCCTTGGTAGACGATGCCGCCGCAGGTGACGTGCCCGCCGACGTGGCCCGAGTGGACGGCATGTTCGAAGTAGCCGTAGGTGTGCGGGTTGTGCAGCGGTCCGTGCTTGGAAAACCCTTTGACGTAGTACGCGCCCTGCACCTGGTGCAGGCAGACGGCGTTTCCCCAGTTGGTGCCGGCGATGGCCTGGCCGGTGGCATTGAAGTCGAGGCCCCAGGTGTTGCCGCCCCCTTCGGAAAACAACTCGAACCGCCGGGTGGCCGGATGGTAGCGCCAGATGCCTTGCTGAAAACCGACGCCGCGGATGTCGGCGGTCACCGTGCTGCCCTGCGTGCCATAGAGCCAGCCGTCCGGGCCCCATTGCAGCGAGTTGACCACCGCGTGCGCGTCTTCCATCCCGAAGCCTTCGAGCAACACTTCGGGATCGCCGTCGGGCACGTCGTCGTGATCGCGATCCGGATAGAACAGCAAGTATGGTGCTTGCCCAACGTAGACTCCGTCGTTGCCCAGGGCCAGCGCCGACGCGAGATTCAAGCCAGTGACGAAATCGGTCGACTTGTCGGCCCGTCCGTCGCCGTCGGTGTCTTCGAGGATCGTGATCTTGTCGGCTCCGCGCGGACCGTGCGGAGGCGGCTCTGGCCGGCGGTCGTACTTGGTGCGCAGGTAGCGGTCGACTTCGACCGGCGTCAGCCCGGCTGGATTGGGATATTGCAAGTATTGAATGACCCACATTCGGCCGCGGGCGTCGAACGTCATCGTGACTGGTTGGCGGACGTCAGGCTCGGCGGCGAACAGCTCGACGGTGAACCCGTCGGCCATCTTGAACCGCTGGAGGGCCTGCTCGGGCGAGAGGGCCTGGCCGTGGACCGGTTGCGGCATGATCGCGAACAAAAGCGCTGCCGACAGCGCCGCGGCCCCGGCAACCGCCGCGACGCAATCGCGGCCCACGAATGGCGCGCCGTGCGTCATGTTGTCCACGCGCGTCGGCGTCATCGCTGTGTCGTCAAGAATTCCAAAAGGTCGGCGGCGTCTTGGGCCGTCACTTCGCTGAGCACGAGTTGCGGCATGAGCGACGTTTGTTGCTCGACGAGCGCCTCGATGTCGTCGGCCGCGACGCGAATCTGCTGGTTCTTGATGTCCTTGACGACGACGTGGTCGTCGGCTCGTTCAACGAGAAAACCGGCGAATACCCGGCCGTCTTTGGTGACCAGCACGTAGGGAACGTATTCCGGCGCGATGGCCTTGGAGGGATCGAGGATGGTTTCCAATAGCGCGCGGCGTTCGTACTTGGCGCCGATCTTGGACAGCTCCGGGCCAATCGTGCTGCCGAACCCTTGAACCGCGTGGCAGGCGTTGCACTGGGCCGCCGAGCTTTTGAAGAAGATCTGCCGGCCGCGCTCCGCATCGCCGGCGATCGCCAGGATCTGGTCGGCCGTGATCTCCTTGCCAAGTTTCTTGGGTCGCTGTTCGGGCGGAATGAACTTCTCGAACAGCACGCGCACGTTCGCATCAGGATGCGTCGAGGCCTTGGCGACGATTGCGCGCGTTAGCTCGGGCGAGAGCCGATCTTCGTCGATCAACCGCAAAAGGACGAGCGCTCCGCCCGTCGTGCCGACGAGCCGCTCGGCGATCGAGCGACGCGCTTCGGCCGGATAGCGGTCGCCGCCGAGAATCTTGCGCAGCGAACGGATGTCGAGCATGCCGATCAGCGCGTCGAGCGCTGCCTGCGATACGGCGCTGTTCGGATCGTTGCGCAGTTCGTTGAGCACGGTGTGTACGCCCGACGGATTGAGGCGGGCGGCGACGCGGGTCGCCTGGGCGCGCTGGCCTGGTTTGATCGATTGGTCGCGCGCGATGGCAACGACCCGATCGCCCAGCTTGCGCAATCGCAAACGCCCGACGGCCGCTAGCGCCTGACCGCGCAGTGCTTCGTCGTCGAGCAGCGTCGCCAGGCTTTCCTGGAACCTTGGGCTGCCGTTGATGTCGGTCCATGCGCCGCGCGGGCCGACGTTGGCCAAGAGCCTTTCGAGCGCGGTGCGGCGAATCGCCAGCGGGCGCTGCGCGTCGGCGGCCAGCGCCAGCAGGCCGTATCCGGCCTCGTCGGAGGGAATGTTGACGGCGGCGTCGAATAGCACGCGGGCTGTTGCCTCGTCCAGCGCGTCGTCGGACAGTTGCGCAAGCAGGCTGGCCACCGCGCGCTCGGGCGCGAGCAATTGCAGCAACGGAAACTGCGCCGCGTCGAGCGGCCGGTCCGATTCCAGCCGAGCAAGTACCTCTTCGCGGCGATCGGCTGCCGCGACGTTGATCGCTTCGAGCAGGTAGCGGTCCGTGCCGTCGTAGCTGGCCGCGATCGACGCGATGGCCTCGACGGCGGCTTCGCCCGGCAGGTCGCCAGCAGCCAATAGCACCTCGCGCCGGACTTCGGGCGAGGGGTCATCGGCCAGCGATAGGGTCGCTTCGCGCTCGGCACGTTCATTGCGCCGCAGAATGCGCACGGCCAGCGCGCGAAAGGCCGGATCGTCGCTCTGCAATTGTCCGACAACCTCCCGGCGGGCATCGCCGCCGATCCGGTCCAAGACCCACAGCGCACGGGCTCGATAGTTCGGCTCTTTGTGTTCGAGCAGTTGGCGCAGCGCCGCCACGCTCCCCTGACCCGCGTCCAACAGCCGCTGTCGAGCCAGGTACTGTGTCGCCAGGTTCGGGCTCTTTAAGCCTTCGATCGCGTCGGCCACGTTGTCGTACGGGCCGGGCTTTTCGTGGCGCTCGAGTTTCTGGCCGGCCGGCGCCAGGGCAAAGATCCGTCCTTGGTCGGGGTTGTTGTACCCATGTCCGCCGACGCCGCCGTCGTACCAATCGGAGACGTAGAGTCTTCCGTCGGGCGCGGCGCACACGTCGTCTGGCCGGAAGTAGTCGTCGCCGGAATTCGAGAGAAATGTTTCGCTGGTTGCGCGCTTGCCGAATCCATGGGGCTCGTGCCGAAACACGCGGCAGAGGCGCGGCCCGGCGTCGGTATGGAGCGGCGCGTTCTTGAAACGGGCTCCAAACGCATCGCCTTCGTAAAAGCAAATGCCGGTTGGAGAGCCAAAGCCGGTGACCAGCGTGGCCGGCACGTAGCCCGGCACGTGACCACGAAAGTGCCAATGTTCTCGGTAAGGGGTTTGCGGCGACAGTCGCGCGGCAAGTTCCTGTTTGCCGAAGGGCGGTCCGCCAAACCAACCGTAATTGCCGCCATCGAGGATCCAGCAAATCCGGACACTCTCGTTGCCGTCGTTGTCGTTGTCGCTCAGATAGGCCTCGCCGAACGAGCTGACGCAAACTTCGTAGGGATTGCGGAAGTTGACCGCAACCAATTCGAGCTGCGATCCGTCGAGCTCGCCGCGCAACACGGCGCCCCACTGGTACGCGAAGTGCGAATCGTCGGTTCCGGCTACGTCGAAACCGCGGTCGCCGTGGGCCATCCACCATTTGTGGTCCGGCCCCAACACAATGCTGTGCGCGCCATGATCGTGGTTCAGTCCGCCGAACCCGGTGAGCAATTTTCGCGGCGGGCCGTCGGCGCGCAGGTCGCCGTCGGCGTCTTCATAGACCCAAAGGTCGGGACTGGTGGCGACATAGACCTTGTCGCCGGCGACGCAGATGCTCATCGGCGCGAACAGGTCGTCGGCAAACACGGTGACCTTGTCGGCGCGGCCGTCCCCGTCGGTGTCCTCCAAGACTTTGATCTTGTCGGCTGGCGGCTGTTTGGCGCCGCCCCGATACCATTGAATCTCGGCGACCCAGACCCGACCGTGCGTATCGACGTCGATCGCGGCCGGGTTGGTGATCATCGGCTCGCTGGCAAACAGGGTGACGTCGATTCCTTCGGGGGTTTGCAGGGTTTTGAGTTCTTCCTGCGGAGCGATCTGGGCCGGCAGTTGCGCGGCGGCGGCAAGCAGCGCCGCGGCAAGAAGCAATGGCAGACGCGCGACGCGAAACAGGGACAGATGGCCGAGCGACGATGACGTCATGAGTATCTGGCAGGCGGTTCGAAGGCGGGAAGCGGCCGTTGGAGTTCAACCTGGACGACCGTGGATCAGTATAATTTGCCGGTTCCGTGCGTTGCAAACGCGCGGTGCGCATGCCGCGAAACGCACGTCAGGAATCGCGCACGCGGCCGATCGTCAATCGTCTTCGATGATCGAAAGATCGTCGTCCGTGCCGACCTGCTCGCCCCGGCGCGGCTGGCCGGTGTCGATCGAAAGGTCTTCGGCCGGGATGCCCTCGACGATTTGGCTGTCGCCGGTGATGATCGAACTGCCGGCGGGTGAAAGGGGCGTTTGGCCGATTTGCGAGTCAAGAACTCCCGACTCGGCGGCTGGCAACGCGTTTTCTCCCGGCTGGCCGGTTACGAACAAGCGCCATGCGTCGAGTTGCTGCTGCGACATCGTATTGTCGCGTTTGATCTCGTGAAGCAGTTCGCGGCGCGAGCCGGCCACGTTGACATGCACCGTGAGGCGGCCGTTTTCCTGGTAGGCGAAACGCACCTCGATGGGAGTTTGGGCCGGCAAGTTTTCGGGAAGGTCGCGGGCGACGCAGCGGCCAATTTGCAGGCAATCGTCGGGCGAGGCACTTTCGCCTTCTACGATCTGCACGAGGATCGATTTTTGCGACGGGCGCTGGGTGCGGAAGATCCGCCTTGCGGTGACCGGCAGCGGCGTGTTGCGCGGAATCAGAATCGCGTTGCGCTTGCGCTGCGTGCGGGCGTCGGTCGCCACCACGCCCAAGCTGTGCGAGTTGACGTTCTTGATATTCACCACCGGACGCTCGCCCCGACTCTTGGCCAGCATGATTTGGGCGTGCAGCGCGGCGCCGTGCGCCACTGCCTCGTCGACCGAAACCGACGCATCCGGTTCCTTGCCCGAAAGGCGCCGCAGCATTTCGGCGACCATGGGCATGCGTGTCGAGCCGCCGACCATCAGCACCTGGTTGATGTCTTTCCAGGTCAACCCGG
Source organism: uncultured Planctomycetaceae bacterium (assembly GCA_937952415.1). Taxonomy (GTDB): domain Bacteria; phylum Planctomycetota; class Planctomycetia; order Pirellulales; family PALSA-1355; genus CALFYT01. The sequence continues at coordinate 47,260 of CALFYT010000021.1, forward strand.
CGGCTTGCAAGGTTTGCTTGGTGGTGAATTCGGTGCGATTGAGCAGATCCTGGGTGAGCTCTTCGAACGCCTGGCGGGTGATTTCGACGCGCGTGGCATGGCTCTTGTAGTCGCAACTGATCGAGACCTTGGCCCGGGCCGAAAGCGTGCGCTTGGCATCCTCGCACTCGCGCCACAGTCGGCCGGCGGCATTTGGATCTTCGCGGGGATCGAGATCGAATTGCTGCTTGAATTCCTCGGCGACGTGGTTGACGAGCCGTTCGTCCCAGTCGTGGCCGCCGAGTTGCACGTCGCCGTCGGTGGCCAGTGCCAGGAAGTCGTTGCCGCGGATTTCCATGACGGTGACGTCGAACGTGCCGCCACCCAGGTCGTAGACGAGGATCTTGCGCGGCTCGTTGGACTCGCCCTCGCGGTTCAAGAAGCCTTTCAAAAATCCGTGGGCAATGGCCGCGGCGGTCGGCTCGTTGATGATGTCGAGGACTTCGAACCCGGCGATGTGGCCGGCGTCTTGCGTCGCTTTGCGGCGCACTTCGTCGAAATAGGCCGGCACCGTGATGACGACTTGCGAAAACGGACCGATTTGGCGGATCGCGTCTTGGCGGAGCTTGTTGAGCACCAGAGCTTGCAACGCCTCGGGCGGATAGAGGGCGCCGTGCAGGGCCTTGTGAAACGACCGCTCGCCCAACTCGCGCTTCGCACATTGCGCGACGTGCTCGCCTTCGGTCGCCAGGGCCTTGAGTGCCTCTTTGCCGACGATCGGCAGATTGTCCTCGAACAGCACAACGCTGGGCGTGACCAAATCGCCTTCGGCGTTGACCAGCGTGACCGGGCGGCCCATGTCGTCGATGTATGCCACCGCGGAATACGTCGTGCCCAGATCGATCCCGACGGCCAGTGTGTTTTCGGCGGTCATATTCAGCGCGGGTGGTTTACTATTGCGAGGGCTGCGAAACTTCGGAGTCGGGCCCTTGGCTGGAATCGGTATCGGGAGAAGCGGCGCCGTCGCTGGCGGCTCCTGTGCGAACGCCGGGGAGCCGCAGGTTCAGCACGTTCCACTCGGGCCGAAGCACCATCAGTATATAGTAACCGATGGCCAGCCCGAGGACCGAGGATATGACGTAGCCGGTCAGCAGGATCGCGACTTTTCGAGCGCCGGAGCCTGCGGAAGCACGCCGCTCAGGCGCCTCGGACGGAGTGACGTCGAGTTGAAAGTCGTCCGAACTGTCGCTGTCGCGCGGTTGCGGCGGGGCGAACGCGGGCGCACGGGTTTCGCTTGTGGGCTCCGGCGGAGGATCGTCCGGCGGTCGCGCCGCGGTGTGTTTGGCCACCAGCGCGTGAATTGCCTTGAGCCCGGGCGAAGTTTGCAAGAGCTGGTTCCAGTCGGCGATTTCGTTGTCGGTCAAGCCGCCGGCGCGCTCGATCCGGGTTGTGAGGGGATGGCCGCCCTTTTTCAATTGGGCTTTGACCTGTAAGCGCCCTTCAGCCGAGATCTGATAGAAAACGTCGATGGACGATTGCCGCGGCAGCTCGTCGGGCAGCCCGTCGATCGTGACTTGGGCGACCGGCCGACACTCTTCCGCGTTGCGACTCTCGCCTTCCAATAGTTGCAGACTGACCGACCGCTGATCGTCGACTTCGGTGACGACCTTCGACGACGTGCCGCAGGGCATTTCCGTGCCGCGGGGAATCAGCACGACGTTTTCGGCGCGATCGGTTCCCGGCTCTTGCCAGCGGATGCCCATGCTGTGCGCCGTCATTTCGATGATTTGCATCCGCACCGGCGAGGCTCGATTTTCGCGTGCGGCGAGCAACTGTTCGGCGTAGAGCGCCGCGCCGCGGGCCACGGCTTCTTCCGCATGCATGTTGGTCGCGGGCTTGAGCCCGGTGACCGACTCGATCATGGCGCCGATCATGGGCATTCGCGTGGCGCCACCGACGAGCAGCAGATGCGCGATGTCACGCCAGGCCAACCCGGCTTGGGCGATGGCATCTTCGGCGACACGACGGGCCCGATCGACCAATTCGGTCGTGGCTTCCTCGAACGCGTGGCGCTGGACGGCGATGTCGGTGGCATAGCCGGTGCGCTCGATATGAACCCGCGCTTGCTGCCGCGCGGTGAGCGTGTGCTTGGCTTCCTCGGCACCGGCTACCAGTCGGCGGACAGACACCATGTCGTAGCGTGGGTCGTCGCCGAACTCTTTCTCGAACTTCGCGGCCAGGTACTCGGCCAACTGTTGGTCCCAGTCACGGCCGCCCAATTGCGGATCGCCGATCACAGCAAGCGTGCGCAGCCGGTCGTGTTTGATCTCGACGATGGCCGCGTCGAGCTTGCCGCCGCCCAAGTCGAACACCAGCACGCGGCAGCCGGGTTTTTGTTGCGCGTCGGCCGTCAGATAACCCTGTACTTCGGCAAACGCCAGCGCTGTGGCCAGCGGTTCGCTAATCGTGCCGAGGAGGTCGACGCCGGCAATCCGAGCCGCGTCGACGACGCCGCGGCGCTGGGCCTGGTCGAACGCGGCCGGCAGCGCCAGCGCGACCGCCGGGCGAGCGTCGCCGGCCGTTGGCAGATCGTCGCAGGCGTTCTTCAGCAGGCACGCTTCGATCAGTTCGACCGGCAGCAGTTCGCCGTTGATTGCGCGGGTGTACGAGGACTGGCCAAAGTCGCGCTTGAAGCACTCGGCCGCCCGCTGCGGTTGGGTGGATGCCGCCTGGTTGGCCGCGCGGCCGAACAGCAGCTCGTCGTCTTCGAAAAAAACCACGCCAGCCACGATCTGATCGCCCAACGGGTTGCGGATCATCGCGGTGCGCCCGGCCGCGTCGAATCGCGCAAGCGCGCAAGTCGTGGTTCCCAGGTCGATTCCAACGGCGTAACTCGATGCCATAGGCGAAGGGCGTCGTTCGGCGCTGCGTGGTGTCGGCCGATCGGCGGGCCGATTCGAAGCGGTTGTGGAGCGGGCGCGGCTGAAAGGTAGACTTTACCCCCCTGTTGACCGCCGGGCAACAGAGCCCGGCCGGGGGAAGCCGCGATGACGCCCGCCGCGGCGGCCGGTTATGATGGCGCCGGCTTTTTTTCCGCGTCGACCATGCCGGCGAACAGCACACACCGCTAGCGAATTCGCGAGGCGCCGGTGGCCAGCGAATTCAATTGCCAGGCAAAGTCTCCGAATCTCCTACGCTTGCTCATGACCGACAAGTCGGCCCAATCACACAGCGCGGATAGCGACGTGCGGATGCGCGGCTTTTCGCGCCGTACGACCGTGGACGACGCGATCGCGTGGCTCGACGCACATAGCACGCGCTTGCCGAGCATTACGGTTCCGCTGGCCGAAGCCGCCGGTCGCGTACTGGCCGAACGCGTGGTCAGCGACGTCGACGTGCCGGGTTTCGATCGGGCGATGATGGACGGCTTTGCGGTGCAGGCCGAACAAGTCGCCGGCGCCACGCCCTACAATCAGCAGCCGCTCGAGATCGTGGGCGCGTCGTTTCCCGGCCGCCCGTTCGAGGCGACCGTGGGGCGCGGTCAGGCGGTTCGGATCATGACCGGCGCGCCGCTGCCCGACGGGGCCAACGCCGTGCTGCCGGCCGAAGTGGCCCGGGTCGAGGGCGAAGTGGTTCACGCGTTGGGTGAGGTTTCGCCAGGCAAGCACGTGGGAAACGTGGGCGAAGACGTGGTCCGCGGGGCGACCGTGCTGGAGTCGGGTCGCCAATTGCGGCCGCAAGACTTGGGCGTGCTGTCCTCGATTGGCGCGGCGCAGGTCGCGTGCGTGCGGTGTCCGCGCGTTTGCATCATCGTGACGGGCAACGAAGTGTTGCCGGCCGGGACGCGGCCGCGGCCGAACGAGATCGTCGATGCGAACGGGCCGATGCTCGAGTCGCTGGCGCGGCGCGACGGCGCGGATATCGTGCATCGCGAAATCGTGCCCGACGACCGCGCGCGGATTGGTGCCGCGCTGGAAACCGATGCGGAGGTAGCGATCGTCAGCGGTGGTTCCAGCGTCGGGCAGGAGGACTTTGTGCCGTCGATCGTGGCCGAGCGGGGCGAGCTGGCCGTGCATGGCGTGGCGATGCGACCCAGCAGTCCGACCGGCATGGGGCGAATCGGCGGGATGCTCGTTTTCCTGCTGCCGGGCAATCCGGTGTCGTGTTTGTGTGCTTATGATTTCTTTGCCGGACGGGCGATTCGCCGGCTTGGCGGGCGGAGCGGAGACTGGCCCTATCGCACGGTACGCGCACCGCTGGCGGAAAAAATCAGTTCGGTTGTCGGGCGGCTCGATTACGCGCGGGTGGTCGTGCAAGACGACGGCGTCCGCCCGCTGGCCATCGGCGGCGCGTCGGTGCTCACGTCGACGACGCGGGCCGACGGATTCGTGCTGATTCCGTCCGACTCGGAGGGCTTTCCCGAAGGAAGCATCGTGGACGTTTACTTGTACGACTAGTTGGGCCGGTGCGGGCGAATGGACGACGTGCCGCGCGTCGGCCGCCGCGGCGAACGACGATTGCCATGCGATCACAAGAACAATTTCTGCAAGTGGTTGATCGCGACGAAGCCGTGCGGCGCTTCCAGGGCGCGCTGCGCTTGCACCCGCTGGGCGAGGAAACCGTGGCGCTCGAAGAGGCGCACGGGCGCGTGTTGGCGGCTGACGTCGTGGCAGCGGTCGACGTGCCGTCGTTCGATCGCTCGAACCTCGATGGGTTCGCCGTGCGCGCCGAAGATACCTACGGCGCCCGCGAGGAACGCCCCTGCACGCTGCGCGTGCTGGACGAGCCGATTGACACCGGCGTGGTGCCCCGTTGTGAACTGACGCCTGGCACGGTCGCGGCGATCGCCACCGGCGGCATGTTGCCGCGCGGAGCCGACGCAATCGTGGCCGTCGAACACACGACCTGCTCGGCCGACCGGGTGACGATCGCCAAAGCGGTGACACCCGGCGCGGGTGTGACGTTTGCCGGCACCGACATTGCCCGGGGCGAAACCGTGCTGCGCCGCGGCGAGTTGCTGACCAGTCGCGAGACGGGCGTTCTGGCGGCGATTGGTTGCGATCGCGTGTCGGTCTGGCGAAGACCGCGCGTGGCCATCATTTCGACCGGCGACGAGCTGATTGCTCCGGGCGAGCCCGCGCGACCGGCGGCCGTGTTCGACTCGAACGCGCGCACCTTGGCCGATGCCGTGACGGAGTTGGGTGGCCAGTCGGTGCCGATGGGAATCGTGCCCGACGATTTCGATCGACTACGGTCGGTCATCGCCAAAGCGCTGGCCAGCGCCGACGTGGTGCTCTTGTCCGGCGGCACCAGCAAGGGCGCCGGCGATCTTTCATACCGCGCGGTCGCCGAGTTGGACGCGCCGGGCATTGTGGCGCACGGCGTGGCGCTCAAGCCGGGCAAGCCGATCTGTCTGGCAGTCCATCAGAACAAGCCCGTGGTGATCCTGCCTGGCTTTCCGACATCGGCCACGTTTACGTTTCACGAGTTCGTGGCGCCGGTGATTCGGGCGTTGGCCGGACTTGGCGGCGAACCGCCGTCGAGCGTGACGGCGCGGATGGCCGTGCGCGTCAATTCGGACGTCGGCCGCACCGAGTATGTTCTGGTGGGGTTGGTCGGCGACACGCATGCCGGCGAGCCGGTGGCCTATGCGATCGGCAAAGGGTCGGGCTCGGTCACGGCGTTCGGCCGGGCCGACGGGTTCGTCACGATCGACCGGCACGAAGAGATCGTCGAAGCAGGGCGCTCGGTCGAAGTGCGCCTGCTGGCCCGTGACGTGCGCGCCGCCGACCTGGTCGTGATCGGCAGCCATTGCATCGGGTTGGACTACTTGCTGGGGCTGCTGCAAGACCGAGGGTTTCACACGAAGTTCATGGCGGTTGGCAGCACGGCCGGACTTGCCGCGGCAACGCGCGACGAGTGCGACCTGGCCGGGATTCATCTGCTGGACGTTGCCACGGGGCAGTACAACCATCCGTTCGTCACGCCGGAGTTAGCACTGTTGCCCGGCTATCGCCGGATGCAGGGTTTTGTGTGCCGGGCCGACGACCGACGATTCGAGCAGGTGAACGCCGAGGAGGCGATGCGCCGCGCGTGCCAGACGCCGGGCTGCTTGATGGTCAATCGCAACCAGGGCAGCGGCACACGGATCCTGATCGATCGTTTGCTCGACGACGCGCGGCCCGACGGGTACGCCGTGCAAGTCACGAATCACAACGCGGTCGTGGCGGCCATCGAGCAGGGTCGCGCCGATTGGGGCGTGGCGATCGAAACCGTTGCCCGGGGCGCCGGGTTAGCGTTCTTGCCGATCGGCGACGAGCACTATGACTTCGTGGTGCCGCGGCGGCGGCTTGAACGTCCGGCCGTGCAGGCGTTTTGCCAGTTGTTGGAAGATCCGGCCGTGCGGGCCCATCTGGAGAGTTTGGGCCTGCGAGCGGGCGACAACTAGACGGGCGGCGGCAGCCCGTGCTCGTGCGACGGTTGCGCGCCGTGGGGTATAATGTGCCCTCGGAGGCGATTTATGATCATGCCGAGACGGGCCGCTGTTCAACCCCGCGTTAGAACACCCGACGGAGTGGACTCGTTTCGGTTGGAGGACGAAGTTCGTCAGCGAATCGAGTCGGGTCAACGGGGACTTATCGAGTTGACCGGGCCGCCGGGTTCGGGGAAGAGCTCGGCGATCGCACATCTCGCGTCGGTCTTCGAGAACCGGCCGCGCTTGCGGCTGGTCGATGGCTGGACGCGCTCCGTTTCTCACGCCGCGCAGCTGGCAGAAGTCGGGAAGCGTCACCTGGTGATTTACGCATCCGACGCGCAATGGTCGGACGCGCAACCAGACGAAGCTTGGCGACTGGCGCCGTGGATCACCGATGATTGCATCGAGTACTTGGTGGCAACACATCCCGCGCGCTGCGGAAGCGTGATGCGAAGGATTCTCGCGGATCCGGATCGGGCTTCGCTACACGGCCTTCCCGAAATCGTCTGCCCGGTGCTTGACCAGATGGCCGACGACGAAGCAGTCGACACGGTTCGGGCGGCCCTGGAGCGCGAAATATTGGTCAGGTTGCCGCCCGGCGAAGCATTGGCTACGGCTGGCCAGTGGTGTTTTTTCGTAGTTCGCGAACCGAAACGAAGAAGGCTGCTGCCGCCGCCGGACGACAAGGAAGGGGTTTCGCCCGCCGCCGCGGCGCTATTGCGACATCGCATAGTACGCGAATCACTCGCTGCGGAGTACGTGGCCGCCGAGTTGCTGTCATGCGCAGACACCGACGTGATCGATATGCGGCTCCCCAAAACGCTTGTCGACGATGCCGTGCGGCTTTTGCGCGACGACGTGGATGTGCGAAGTCGACTAGAGAGCATCCTGTCGGGGGAAGCGGGACCGAAGCAGCCCATGGCAGTCAGCCTGCTACATGCGATGGGCCCCGCGTGGGTGCCCGCCGAAGGCCGCGCGTTTCAACTCTCGGGCGCGTATTTGCCGAAGGCGCACTGGCAAGGACTTCGATTGGGAAAGCTCGAAATTGCAAACACGGACCTGAGCGGGGCCGACTTGGGCGACGTGCAGATTGATAAGGTGTTTGCGCGCGGTGCGTCGTTTGCCGATGCGAATCTGCATGGGGCGTGGCTGAGAAAACTCGCTGCTCCGAAGGCCATTTTCAGTGGAGCCGATCTTTCACACATGCGCGCTGTCGGTGCGGATCTGGAAGGAGCCGACTTGTCGCGCGCGAACTTGGAAGGCGCGTTGTTGGCAGGCGCCGACCTTCGCGAAGCGGATCTGCGCGAGGCAATCTGTTCGCGCGCTGACCTGAGTGGCGCAAAGTTCTCCCACCCGACGGCCGACCTGACCGAGACCGATTTCACAGGCGCGAATCTGTCGGGCAGTGTGTTGGACGGAATCGTACTGAAAACGGCCGAACTGACCGGAGCCCGGTTGGCACGCGCTGAATTGCGGAAATGCGACCTGGAGTACGTGCGCATGCCGGGCGCTTATTTGGAAGAAGCAGTCCTGTCCGGCGCTTTGCTCACCGGAAGCTGGATGCCCAACGCTTGCTTACGCCGCGCAAAGCTTGTAAACGCGGGCCTGGCCGACGTTGCCTGGGAGCGTGCCGACCTGCGCGATGCCGACTTGCGGGGAGCGATGTTTCATTTCGGATCGTCGCGCAGTGGACTTGTCGGGAGTCCCATCGCTTCCGAAGGTTCTCGCACGGGTTTCTACACGGACGAGTATCTTCAACAGGGGTTCAAAGCGGCCGAGGAGATTCGTAAAGCCAATCTGCGGGGCGCTGATCTGCGCGGCGCCAACATCGAGGGCGTGGATTTCTACCTGGTCGATCTGCGCGATGCGCGCTACACACCAGATCAAGAAGCAATCCTGCGGGCAAGTCGTGCGATTCTGGAAACGCGGGCCTGAGGCTGCACGCGATCGCGCATCAGTGTGAATCCGCCACCAGGATCTCGCCGCGGCCGGTGGCTACCTGGTCGCCGTGGAACATTTGATACTCGGCGCCGGCCAGCTCGTTCGGGACCGGATAGCCAAGCCGCGCCAACTCGCGCAGCAACAGCACCACGGCCAAGGGCCGATCGCGGCTGCCGGGCCGAAACGTGGGCAGCAGCGCGGGCGCGTCGCCGCCAAACAGTCCGAGCGTGCCACGGCGCATTCCGGCGGCCGGCCGGATTCCGCACGGTCCGAAGACCAGCACGGTGCCGGCGATCATGTTCAGGGCCGGGAAGTCGCCGCATCCGCCCACGGCCACCAGGCCGCGGCGCATGGTGTGGCCGATCTCGTTGCCGGTGGTTCCGTGGATCAGGATCGTGCCGCCGGTCATGCCGCGTTTGCTGCCGCGATACGCCGCGCCGATCAGGTGGCCGGCCCGGCCGCGAACGTGGATCAGTCCGCCGTGCATTTCACCGCCGACCCAGTCGCCGGCGTCGCCCTCGACGTGGATCTCTCCGCCGGTCATCTCGCTGCCCAAGTGACGCCCGACGTCGCCGGTGGCGTGGATTGTGCCTGTGGTCATCTTGGTGCCGATCCAGTGAACGCCCGACAGATCGCCTTCGAGTTCGATCCGTTCGTCGTCCGCGTTCCCGGAGACGGAAAAGAAGTCGGCCAGCGACTGCTTCTGGTTGCCGTGAAAGACCTCGATCCGCTCGACTTCGGCCGCCGACAATTCGCGCAGCGCGTCGGGCGTCAGGCTGTCGCACTCGACCGGTACGCTGGTTTCGGCCTGGTAGACAAGTCGCAGGGGCATGGCGGGCAACAGAGGGACAAAGTTCCGGCGGCTGTCGGAGTATAAACCAGCCGGCGCGGCGCCGATACCGCGTACAATAGGGTTCATGAACCGGGCCGGGATTGTTCTGTGTGGCGGGCGGAGCAGTCGGATGGGCATGCCCAAGCTGGCATTGCCATTCGGCGACGAGACGATGCTTGCGCGAATCGTGCGGTTGCTGGGCCAGGTGGTGCAGCCGATCGTGGTCGTGGCGGCGCCGGGCCAGGAGTTGCCGCCGATCGCTACCGATGGAGTCGCCAAGTTGATCGTCGCCCGCGATCGCCGCGAAGGGCGCGGGCCGCTGGAGGGTATTCTCGCCGGGCTGACGGCATTGCCGGACGACGTCGAAGCGGCCTATGCCACCAGTTGCGACGTGCCGTTTCTCGTGCCGGCGTTTGTCGAGCGGATGTTCGCGCTGTTGGGCGAGGCGTCGATCGCGGTGCCCACGAGCGGCGGATACCGGCATCCGCTGGCGGCCGTCTATCGGCGCAACGTGATTCCACAGGTCGAACAACTGCTGGCGGCCGACCGGATGCGGCCGGTGTTCCTGTTCGATTCGGTGCCGACGCGCCAGGTCGAAGCACACGAGCTGGCCGACGTCGACCCGGAGTTGGAGACGCTTAAGAACCTGAACCATCCGTCGGACTATCTGGCCGCACTGGCCCAGGCCGGGTTTGACGCGCCGCTGGACGTCTTGGAGAACCTGTCACGAGACGCGGGCGATGACTGACACGGGAAGCGGGCGATGACTGAGTGCAAACCATCTCGCCGCCGCCGATGGCTTCGCTACAGCATGCGGACGATGCTGGTCGCGGTGACACTGTTATGCCTGGTGTTGGCACTGGTGATCGTGCCGGCCGAACGGCAGCGGCGGACAGTAAGGAAGATCCGAGCTTCTGATCCGCACTCAATGGTCCGTTACGACTTTGAGGTGGACGGCCAGGCCGGACGAAGTAGTCCGGCTTGGCTGCGGCGATGGCTCGGCGACGACTACTTCCACCGCGTTGTCTCCACCGAGATATACCTATCCCGTGGCGACCTGACGCCAGACGATTTGACCAACCTGCCGGCGTTGAAGCACCTTACTACCGTGAGGATGCCGCTCGCGGACGATGGACTGCAAACACTCACTCGCTTGCGAAATCTGGAGTCGTTGTCGATCTATTCCGATAGCATCACGGATCGCGGAATAGAGCAACTGTCGAGCCTGACTGAGCTTGAGCTTTTGAACGTCAACTCGAATCAAGTCACCGGGGAGGGCCTGCGCCCGCTTGCAGCACTGAAGAACCTGCGCCGTCTGATATTGCGATCGAACAGCATCACCGTCGACGGTCTGGAGGCTGTTGCTCGATTGAGTAACCTCGAATCGCTGCAACTTAACTCAGACAGCCTGACCGACGAATGTCTCAAGACGTTGTCGGGAATGGAGGGCCTCACAGGATTGACGATCGATGGACGGAGCGGTGTGAGGAATGCCCCGCCCGGAGTTACCGACGAGAGTCTCAGGCATATCGCTCAACTGTCCAACCTGCAGACACTCTCGATTAGCAGTCCCGGCATCACCGATGTCGGGCTTGCGCACCTGACCACGTTGCGCAAACTGTCGAAGTTGTCTATTGCGCACTCCGATGCCAAGTACACCGAAGCGGCCGTAATCGGTCTGCTGACTCGGATTCCTGGATTGGTCGTGGAATACCGTGACCCGAGTTTTCGAACCGGGCTGACCATTCGCGGACCGTTGAAGCCCGCGCAAAACAACCCACCAACATCAAGATGACCCAACCCGCCATCAAGCGCCGCCGATGGCTTCGCTACAGCATGCGGACGATGCTGGTTGCGGTGACGCTGTTGTGCCTGGTGTTGGCGCTGGTGGTCGTGCCGGCCGAGCGGCAGCGGCGGGCGGTGGAGAAGATTCGTCGGTTGAAGTATGCGTCCTTTGTCACCTACGACTACCAGTATCGGGGCGATTACGACTGGGGTGCCGAGTTGCGCGGTCCCGCGTGGCTGCGTCGCTGGGTCGGGGATGATTACTTTCAAGACATTGTGTATGCCCACGTGCAATTGGATCGTGGCGACGAGCTGACGCCCGATGATCTGGCAGCCCTACGTGGTTTGAGGCACCTCGCCGCCCTCAACATGCCGTTCGCCGACGACGGTATGCTCGCTTTGTCCAGGCTGAAGAGGCTGGAGGCATTGTATCTCAGTTCCAACAAGATTAGCGATGGCGGCCTGGAACATCTGTCGACCCTGACCGAACTTAAGCTCTTGGGAGTCTCGTCGGACCAGATCACCGGCGAGGGACTGATCGGGCTCCAAGTAGCCGGCAAACTCAAGTGGTTAGATGTGCGATCGAACCGCGTTACTTTTCGCGGCATGGAGGCGGTCGCGCAATTGACCAGTCTTGAGCGTCTCTCGGTTCATTCAGACAGTTTGACGGACGAATGCCTTAAGCCCCTGTCGAAATTAACCTCCCTGAGGTCACTAACCATTGCCGGACGCGACTATTCGGCTGACGCTCCCAAGGGCGTGACCGATGCAGGAATCCAATACATCGTGCGGCTTGCGAACTTGGAGGATCTCAAACTCATTAGCCTGGACATCACCGACGCGGGTCTTAGCCATTTGGGAAAACTCCAGCGATTGCGGTCGCTCGACATTGCGAATGATCAGCCGATGTACACCGAAGACGGGATCGCGGCGCTGCAGGACCAGTTGCCGAATCTGCGCGTGAAGCACAGCGCTTGGAAGCCGATCCGCGGCAAGCCGGTGGGTATCACGTTTGAGGCCGTGCCCAAGAGCAGCCGAACGTCGGTCGCGCCGAAAGAGAACGCGCCGGATTCGGAAAAGGCGCGCTAGTCGGCACCGCGCTAGTCAGTACCCTGCCGGCAAGCGACCGTTTCGTGGTCGCCCAGGTACGCGTCGCTGACCGGGTAGTTGCGAAAACGAATCGAATAGTACTTCTCGAACCAGTCGGCGATGTCCGGCTCGACGTCCGAATCGTAGTCCGGTGCGACGTGCAGCGTCTTGCCGTCGACCGGATCGCGGACTTCGCCCTGCTCGACGATGATTCGGCCGGCCTTGATCACGTGGCGCGGTAGCTCGAACATCGTTTCGACGTTGTCGTTCGGCGTATAGATCGTGACGTCAGCATCGGCGCCGGGGCCCAGGTGCCCCTTGTGCGACAAGCCCAGCAGCCGGGCCGGGCCGGCGCGGGTGATGATGCAGATCTCGTTGAGCGAATACTCGCGGTCCAGGTCGCCCAACGTTGACCGCTTGAGTACCTGCGGGTTGACGGTCTTCAGCACGTCGCGCCGCCACGTGCGGTCCATCAGCAGCCGAATGATCTGTGGATACGCCAGAAACGACCCGCCGTTGGGATGATCGGTGCTCATCACCACGCGCCAGGGGTCCTGGACCAGCAAGTACCACTCGAGCCCGATCGCCCATTGCAGCGAGTGGATCAGGCTTTTGTTCTTGTACTCGATCGGCGCGATGCCGCAGCCGGATTCCATTTCGGTATCGGCGGAGAACCACTTGGTCTTGTAGACGTTGCTCAGGTAGTAGCCCAGCGGACTGTCGCCGGTCATGCTCGTGGTTTCGCCGAAGAGCACCTGGCCGACGTCGACGGTGATGTTCTGGTGGCTGTTGACATAGTCGGCCAGCGGCACGACTTTCGAGTTGAAGGTGTCCTGGTCGTCGGGCCCGCCGCCGTAGCTGTGGAATTGAATGTGGGTCAGGTGGCCGCCGTGGCCTTCCAGGGCCTTCATGGTTTCCAGCGTGGTCGTCCAGTTGCCGGGCAGGCCTAGGTTGTTGGCGTGAATGTGCACCGGGTGAGGCAATCCAAGCTCGCCGGCCGCTTCGGCAATGCCGCGAATGATTTGTCGCGGCGTGACGTCGAAGTGTTCGACACACGTATCCAGGTCGCTGACGTTGCCGGCTTGTTGTTGTTTCCAGACTTCGACCCCGCCTGGGTTGACCATCTTCGGAGCGTAGGCTTTGGCGCTGCCCAATAGCCAGCCGAGAAAGGCCTTCAGGCGCTGGGGCTCGTTTTGCTGGATGGCCCGCATGATGTAGTGGTTGTTGCCGACCAGCACGTAGAAGCCCTTGTCGATGCAGGGCGTGTCGTCGAACTCTTCGTGGGCGTGTCGGGCGGCAAGCGGCGGAATGGCCGCGTCGAACGCCGTGGTGTAGCCCATGCCGGCGTACTTGTAGCCGGTGGCAAACGTGCTGGGCACGCTGCCGAGCGTGCCGCTGTGGGTATTGGCGGTGCGGGAAACTTTCGGCGCCACGCGCTTTTCCTCCGGGCGCATCTTGCGGGCCATGTTCACCTTCGGCCCGGCGATATGGCAGTGCATGTCGATGCCGCCGGGCATGACGACCATTCCGGCCGCGTCGAGCGTCTTGTCGGCGCGCACGTTCGGATCGGTGGGGGCGGCGACGATCTTGCCGTCTTGAATCCAAAGATCGCGCACCTGGCCGTCGATCCCGTTGGCCGGGTCATAGACGGTACCGCCGGCGATTTTGAACAGCGAATCAGCCATCGATCAGCGGCGCGCGGCCGTCACGATAAGAGGCAGCCGGGAATCCAATCGCCGCCTGAGTTACGCAGTGCAATCGTCCGGATGGTGTCATGGCACGCGCACGATGCTCTTGAGCTGGCGCACGCGGCGCTCGATGCCGCGCAGGACGTCCAGGTCGCTCGGGTGCGGAGCGTCGAAGGCCGGCCGCAGCGGAATCGGAACGTCGTCCATGCGATAGACCGTGCCTGGCACGTTGATCCCGTACGTGGCGGTGGTGAAGGCGACGGCGGCGGCGCGCGTGGTGGGCGTTTCCTTGGGATCCAGCGCGATGTAAGGAATCGACGCCAGATGCTCGCGGGCCGCCTGGCTGAAGTTGGCCATCGGGTCGCTGGCGATGATCATCGCCGCGTCGGCTTCGCCGCGGGCCAACGTGTCGGCGGTGGTGTACTCGCCGGGATTAAAGCGCGGATAGCCGCGCGACATGTTGACGCCGAACGGATAGCCGGTTCGCCACGAAACGACATTGTCCGCTCCGGTCACGTTGCCGTGGCCGCGCATCGGTTTGGCGACGAAGCGCGTATGGGCGTTCATATCGCGCACCAGGGCCAACAGGGCTTCGCTGTTGAGGTGCTTGCCGCGCGTCATCGTCAGGCCCATGCCGAAGAGCATCACGCCGAAACGGGCCTGTTTCATTCGCTGCATCAGGTCCTGCCAGGTGGCCAACGGCACGCCGGTCTCGCTCTCGACCTGGTCGGCATCCAGCTCGACGTCTTGCGCGAGGGCGCGCAAGGTCCACAGCGCCTCGAAATCCTTGCGCGGTTTGATTTGCAGGAAGATGTCGGCCGCCTTCGAGCTTTTTGTCCGCCGCACGTCGACCAGGACACAGGTGCGGTCCTTGCGACCGTTCGGGACGAACATGCCCTTGGGCATCAGGCTGTACTTGGTGAAGTGGCGCGGATGGCTTTCGGCGGGGTTTGATCCCCAGAAGATGATCATGTCGCCCCGGTTGGCGATCTCGCCCAACGAGCAAGTCACTTCGCCGACGCCCTGAAAGGCGATGCCCGAGGGTCCGTGGCAGACGCTGGTCGTGGTGTCGACGGTGCCGCCGATCCAATCGCCGATGCCGACGGCGACGCGCTGCGCTTCGCACGTGGTGTCGCTCAGTCCGTAGATGATCGGATAGCGCGCTTCGGCCAGGATCCGCGCGGCACGCTCGACGCCTTCGTCGACGGTTGCCGGCTGACCGTCGACCAGGCAGGACGGGCGCTGGTCGACTTCGTGGTTGAAGAACCACGCCTTGCCGAGCACACACGCCCGCTTGGCCTCGACGATCTTCTCGCCGTCGACCTTCAGGTCGATGTCGTCGCACACGCAACCGCAGAACGTGCAGGTGGCGTCCTTGACGATCTTCAGGCCGTCTTCGGTGGTGGTGTTTTCTTGGGTCGTGGCCATCGCGGTCAGGGGGTGATTTTTTCCAGGGTGACGTCGAGGCCTTTGCTGGTCGGCATGCCGGAGCCGTGCGTATCTCCGCCCATCAGTCGGCTCGACAGATCGCCGTAGGCAATAAATAACAGGCCGGGCGGCAATTCGTCGCCCTTGGCGGCCACAACCGGCACGTCGATCGCGCCGGTTTCGCTGGTCACGCGCACCGTGTCACCATCGGCCAGCCCGAGCCGTTGCATGTCTGCCGGACAGACTTGCAACTGGGTCGTCTCCGAGACGTAGCCGTCGGTGAACTTGCCCTCGCTGATGCCGCAGCCCTGCTTGCTGGTCCGTCCGGGGATTAGGACAAACGTTTCGCTCATCGTGGGTCGCGGGCGGGGGAAGCGGGGGCGGGAATCGGCGCGGCGGTTCAGGCCGACTCTCTATATTCTGCCACCGCGGGTCATGCGACGCCAGAGCGGGTCGCACGGGGCCGACGGTATGGTGAATCTTCGGTCGTTTCAGATTCTAGTCAAGCACAACCAAAACCGGGATTGTTGCTATGATGGCCGGCGGAACCGCGGGACGCGAACGGTCCGCGGGACGATGTCTCGACGGGATGCCGGCTGCGGAATTCGGGCCGAAGGGGGCCACTCCGTCTCGTTAGAACGGGGCGACGACCCGGTAGTTGACGCGAGCCGAAGCCAGCGAGGCTCCGTCGGGCAACGTGACACGGCGGGAGTACTTGTCACCGTCGACGATCGAAAGCAATTCACACTCACAGTTGGGCGGCAATTCCGCCGGTTCGACCAGCACGACGGCCGAACCGTTCGTCTTGGCCACACGGAGACGCCGCTCTCCGACCAGCAAAAACCCTTCGACGTCGGCCGAATAGCCATCTTCGCGCTGCACGCCCATGATTGATCCCCAGGCCCTCGATCGTGTCGGCCGCTATCTTAGCCTACGAGGTTCGGGCGTACAGGTCAAAGCGTACCTGGGCGGTGGCACAGACGGCGACGTTTGGGAAACGAGCATCGGAACTGCCGCGAAGGCGTTCCGATCGGAACGGGGCTACTTCAATGAGCGAGACTGCTATCAACGCCTTGCTGACTTTGGCGTGACTGAAGAGTTGGACGGCTTTCGGATTCCGGAAATGCACGGGTGGGACGATCAGCTCATGGTCGTGGAGATGGACCTGATGCAGCACCCACCATACATTATCGACTTTGCCAAAGTGCGCATTGATCGCCCGCCTGACTTCTCACGCGAAGTGCTCCAACAATTTGAAGCCGAGGGCAGCGAGTTGTTTGATGAGAATTGGCCGACCGTGAAATCGCTTCTGGCAGCGCTGGAGAGCTTCCAGATCTACTACCTTGATCCGAAGCCGCACAACATCGTGTTTCCGCCGCGTGATCCAGACTGAGGTGTGCGGTGATTGACCGCGACTTCTGGCGTCTAGAATCGCGCAAAGTGCGCCGTTTCCGAACAACGGATCGAACGCGATCTCGCGGGACAACACTACGCCGCGGGGCGCTGTGCCAGATGGGCCAGGTGGGCGTCGCGCTGCACGGTGTAGTCCGTTTCGAATCGGGCCTCGGCCCAGATTGCCCGACCGGCCGCATCCGTAAGACCGTTATCGCGGGCAGGGTCCGCCTTCAGCACCTTGGCCAGGACTTCAAGATCCCGGCGGAGCACGTCTTTGGAAAAGTGGGCGTTCATAGCAAGTACCGGTCCGTGCGCGCGAATTGCATGGCAGCGGCCAGTATCATCGGGCACGTGGGCTGCGGCGGATGAGTCGCATCTGAGTGCCGATCGTCCGGCGGGTCGTCCCGGGTCCGGCACAGAAGGATTGATCGGACCGGACTACCCCGGATGTTCCAGCGGTGCCCGGCGGTACGAATTTGTGGAACGTTCCAGGCGGGTCAAGATGCGCGGTTGCAAGTGACGTGACCGAGCAACTATTCGTGTTATGTTTGCTCTAGTGGTAACGGTCGAGCGAAAGTCACCGCTTCACGTTGAACAGCGGTTTCCGTGACCGAATCAACTCAAGCTCGAGTGCCTTTCGAGCCTTCGGAGGAGTCTTTTCGTCCAGAACCTGAATTTCAACACGCAACTCACAAGTTCCGCTGCCCCATATCCATCGCGCAAGTCCTTTGTTGTCGGAATGGTCGAGATGCTTCTTTAGCCGAGTACGCAGGTTGGCGGCTTCCCCCACATAGAGCAGCTCCGTTGACGCATAGAACAAATACAACCCCTGATCCGTCGGAAGGTTGCCTGCTTCAATTTCGTCGACCCGGAACGACATGACCCGCGTAGGTGGAGCAATTCGAGCAAGAATCTCCGGTCTCAACCGGGCGGACTTGCGGAGTCTTAGTGCAGCCCATCGGTATTCCAAGGGTGAGTGCCCTGGCGCAATATCGGCGGCAATTCTGTCAAACTCCGAAGCCAATTTAGGATCACAGATGATGTCATCGAGACTCACATCGTCGCGCCGCTCGAGGTAGCGAACCGCCATTTCTGACGCAAACATGTACTCATCTTGATTACGAAAAGTAGTGCGCCTCAACGATTGGGTGCGCGGAAGCAACGCCCTCTTCCGCAGATTTAGCAGAGCGCGATTGAGCCTGCTAGGAGAACTGGTTGAGCCGCGCCGGCGACACTCGGCGACGAACTTCTCGTTAAGACTCGGATCCGTTACAACACGATCGCATGTATAGCCATCCGACACGGTCTCATATGCAGCCGCCACTAGTGACGTCATTTTGTTTGATAGAGACTCGCGATGTTCAGCTCTGGTCGATATTTGCGAGCGATACAACTCTGCCAGGCGAGTGGAACGACGGGACCGAGGTCAATTTCATGCCACTGAACCAATAGTTTCTTGTGGTATTTCCTCAGCACAGCAATCTGGTCATTGGAAAAGCGATTGCGAAGGTTTTGTGACTCACCCACATACACCGGTTTGCGACGCTCGCCAGGCCTTAGCACGTAGACTGCGGCAATGCTTGCGAGATGATCATTGTTGAGCTCCTCAATTCGAAGAGGTCCACGGAATCTCTGGTTCGTGGGTAGCTGAGAGCCTCGGTGATGTGCCAACCTCGCCTGCTTCCGAATCTTGAGGGCTGCCCATCGGTATTCCAGTGATGTGTAGCCTGGCGTCCAGCGGTTTGCCCTCCGGTCAAACTCCTCCGCCAAGGTAGGATCGCACAGAATATCATCGAGCGTCTTCGCTTTGGACTCGTCGATCATCATTTTCCAAGCGACCTCGCTAGCGAAAAGGTATGGGTCACAGTCCTGCCATGTGACTATCGTGCGATCCGTTGTCCTTAGGTCGGCCAACTTGCCGCTCTTTCTCAGCCGAAACAGCATTAGATTCCATTCTCGTGCAGTTCCTGGGATTCCCAACTTCCGACAAACAGCGACAAACTCTTGGTTTACTTCAGGGTCAGCAACAACGCGGTCTGCCGAGAATCCATGGCGTACCAATCGAAATGCATCGACTATGCCGCGGTATGTATCGGCTGCGTTCGCACTGTCGATTCTAGGTTTCGCGCTCGCAGTTTCCTCGTTCTCCGACTCTTTTGGCAGTCGATCAGCTGAACGATCGCGCACCCGCGTTACTGTCGTTCGCGTGGTACGCGCTGTTCGTCGGGTCTTTGGTGCCGAGACCAGCGGTTCGGCCGAGCCGTCGAGCGGGTCGCCTGCGCGAATCGCGGCCAGGCGGCTTTCGCCGTGTTTGACGTAATCGGCCGACACGTCGAACCCGACGTAGCGGCGGGCCAGTTTCTTGGCGACCGCCAGCGTGGTGGCGCTGCCCGAAAACGGATCGAGCACGACGTCGTCCTCTGTGGAGCAGGTGCGGATGATGCGGCCCAATAGTTGCTCGGGCATTTGACAGCCGTGGAATCCGGCCCGTTCCTTGAATGTGCCCGCGACGCGTGGGAAGTACCAGGTGTCTTCGGCGGCGCCGAAACACTCGTCGAGATCCTGCGGCCGCAGGGTCCAGGTGTGTTCATCGTCGGGTGAAAGTTGGCCGATGGCATCGGCCGGGCGGATGATCCACGTGTCGTCCGGCAGCCGGCCCTTGGGATTCGCGCGGCGATCGTTGTAGACCAACTGCCGGGCCGAAGGGATGCGGTTGGCCGGATCGTCGGCCCGAAACGTGAAGTGCCGCGGATCCTTGACGAAGTAGAACAGATGCGCGTGCGAGCGCGTGAACTTGTGCGTGCAGTTAACGCCGAACGTGTAGTACCACACGACCCAACTGCGGCAGTGAAACCCGATCTGTTGGCTGGCGAGCTTCAACTCGGCGGCAAATTCGTCACCAATAGCCAGCCAAAACGTGCCGTCCTTCTTCAGCACGCGATGCACGGCCGAGATCCAATCGCGCGACCAGGCCAGATACTTCTCGTAGCCCAGCGAGTCGTCGTACACGTCGTAGTCGTAGCCGATATTAAACGGCGGATCGGCGAACACCAGGTCGACGCTTCCCTCGGGCATCGCGTTCATGCCGGCGATGCAGTCGCCGCGGTGGATCGCGTTGATCGAGGCGCCTGCGTGGTTCGGTTCGTCCATGCCCAAAGACTCCGTGATGAGTGAGCGGCGCGGTTGATGGCTCCATCATACCGCCGCGTGCCGCTTCGCGCAACTACCTGCCACGGGCTGGCCGAGAACGATTTCTCGCCAAATTCACGATACGTCGGCCGGATCACGAAGCGGCTGCCGGCAACCACGGACCTGCTTCTAACCGAAGATTAAAGCAATCGGCCAACGTTTGCAGCAGCTCATCGTCGTCGTTGAGTACCCGACGGTCGGACGAATCGGCCGTGGTCACGATCAATTCGCGGTCGCGCAGCATGTAGCGCCGCTCGGGCAGCGTTCGCTGCACGATCAACATCCGGCGAAAGATCGATTCGGGATGCGCCGACGTATAGAAGTTGGCCGGCTCGAAGTCGACCGGCAACTGTGGCTGTCGCGAGAAGGTGTGCAGGTCGCGCCACCGGCCGGCCTGCTGCGCTGCGAGCCGCCACTCGTCGCCATCGGGCCGCAATCGATAGGCCCACGCATGTTGCCGCGATTCGCCCTCGCATAACGCGATTGGCTCGAGCAGTCCCCAGGCTCCGAATCCGACGTCGGCCATCCACGATCGTCCGTCGGCCACCACTTCCAGCACCATGTGCGTGCGCGGATGCTCGCGCCCGTTTTCCGGGTGGACGCGGGCCAGCAGCCGATGAACCTCAAAGCCCATCGCTTCCAACGCAGCGGCCAGCAGCGTGTTCTGTTCGAAGCAATAGCCGCCGCGACGCTCGTCGATGAGCTTCTTGTACAGGCTGGGCAGGTCGAGGCGAATCGGCTTGCCCAGCAGAACGTCGACATTCTCGAATGGGATGTGCGTGGCATGGGCCAGATGGATCGCTCGGAGCGTTTTCTGGTCGGTGCCCGACGCGTCTGGCAGTTCGATCCGGGCAAGGTATCGGGGCAGGTCGATGGATGAGGAGTCGGTCGGCATAGGTGCAATGTGCGTCGAAACTCGCCCGCCGACAAGTGGCCGGCGCGCGTGCAGGCCGGGCGGATGTGCCCTTGGTCGATCGCCGCGGTTGGGCCGGGCAGTCGCGGCAGACCTGGCTTCCGCCGACCAGGTCCGGCACGAAACGGCGGTAGCATGGGCGAATTTGGCCAACGAAACATTGGAGGCACACGCCGCCCGTGGTATAAATACGGTGCTAAGTGTAACCGGACAAGACCGCTGGGCGCGCGGGTGCAATCGGCGTTTCACCACCGATTGCCGCCTGTTGTCGCGGACTTCGGTGGGTTTTGTGCGGACGCATTAATGATGGTGGTCCGGAAGGCGGAACTGCGCCCAATGTCTGTGTCGCACAAGCCGCCAGTCGGTGGCGCTGGTCGCGATCGACAACCCCCCCTCGGGCAGCATCCGGCGTCAGAATCTTCGAATCTGAAATGGGGTGACCAAACATGCAGGCCATGAGCAAGATGTTGAGCGCGATCGCCGTGTTGATGGCGACCTCCTCGTTGGCGTTTGCCGAGGCGAAGGCCACGACGGGCTCGGCCGGCGCGCCAGTCGAAATCGGCCAGGAGGTGGCTGACGTTACGTTCAAGGACATTCGCTATCTGCCGCGCGAGCTGGCCGACTTCGGCGACAAGAAGGCCTATGTGCTGGCGTTTACCACGCTGGACTGTCCAATCGTGCAGCGTTATCTACCGCGGCTGGTCGAGCTGGACAAAGAGTTCGGCCCGCAGGGCGTGCAGTTTGTGGCGGTCAACGTCGGCATTAACGACGCTATTCGCGAAGTGGCGTATCAGGCCATCTTGGCCGACGCGCCGTTCCCGTTCGTGAAGGACATTACGGGCGAAGTGGCGAAGGCCGTGGGCGCGACGCGCGCGGGCGAGGTTGTCGTGCTCGACAGCGAGAAGCGCCTGGTGTATCGCGGGCGGGTCGATCGGCAGTTTCGGCTGGGCGGTGAACGGCCCGGTCGCGGACGCGAAGATCTGAAGATGGCCATCGAAGACGTGCTGGCCGGACGCGACGTGGAAGTGGCGCAGACCGCCGTCGACGGCTGCCGCATCACGTTTCCGGTCGAGCGCGATCCGGCGTCGAAGGTAACCTTCAACGAGCACATCGTGCCGCTATTGCAAACGCACTGCCAGGACTGCCATCGGGCGAACAATCCCGAGGCGCCGTTCGCGCTGGTTTCGTATCACGATGTGGTGGACCAGGCCGAGATGATCGCCGAAGTAGTCGCCGAGCAGCGAATGCCGCCGTGGTATGGCAGCGAACTGCACGGCAAGTTCACGAACGTTCGCGGCATGACCGCTGACGAGCGGATGCTGGTCGCCGATTGGGTCAAGGCGGGTTGCCCGGCCGGCGATCCGTCGAAGGCGCCGCCGCCGCGCGTGTTCGACGCGGCCAAGTGGAAGATCGGCACGCCCGACGTTGTGATCAAAACGCCGGTCCAGAAGCTGCCGGCGACCGGGTACGTCGATTATCGCTACGTGCCGTTGCAGCATTCCTTCAAGCACGACACGTGGGTGCAGGGGTTGCAGATCCTGCCGGAAAACCATGCGGCAATGCACCACTGCAACATCTACTACGTGCAGTTTGGCAAACGGCCGAGCGACGACAACTTCATCACCGGCCAGGTGCCCGGCGGCGACGCGATGATTCTGGATCGAAACGTGGCGGTGAAGATTCCGGCCGGATCGATCCTGATGTTGCAAATTCACTATGTCACCATCGGGCATGAGACGACGGACCAGATTTCCGTCGGCCTGAAGTTCGCCCGCGAGGTGGTCAACAAGAGCCTGCAGCACGCGATCGTCCACACGGGCAAGTTCGCCATTCCGCCGGGGGCTCCGCACCATCCGGTCACGGCGCGTAAGACGCTCGATTGCAACGCGACCGGATACGGCCTGATGACGCACATGCACCTGCGCGGCAAGGACATGACGTATCGGGCCATTTATCCCGACGGCACCGACGAGCTGTTGCTGGCCGTTCCGAATTACAGCTTCGACTGGCAGATGGCGTATCGTTGGCCGGAAGACGAAGTGAAGTTTCCCAAGGGAACCAAGATCGAGTGCATCGCGCACTACGACAACTCCGAGTTCAACCCCTACAATCCGGATCCGACCGCCACGGTCAAGGAAGGGCGGCAAACGTTTCACGAGATGATGTATGGGTTCATGTTCTACACGGACGACGACGAGAACCTGAACCTGCAAATCGATCCGAAGACCGGCGCGGCGATCAAGCCGGGCGACGACGAGCAGGCCAGCCGCTAATCGCGCAGGCGGCCGATCGGTCGCGCGATTGACTGCAATCTGACGGTGTACTAAGCGCCGCGGGGCTCACTACGGGCCTCGCGGCGTTTTTTTGCGCGGGCGGGCACGTTCAGCATAGGCTAGACGACAAGATAGACTGCGCCGGACGAACAAAAAGTGGATCTAGCAACTCGGACGCTTGCGCATCCGACGAGATCGACAACTAAGAATCCATCGGGCCTTTCAATTCCCCATAGCCGCGATCATCTGCCACCGAATCTGACCGGTGTGTAGACTATGCCTGAGACTTCACGCCAAGAGCTTCGCGAATCTTCGAAGGTCGAATGATGCAGCCAGTTCGGCCGGCGTCTTTCCGCCTTCGTCTCGTGTTTCGCGTTTTGCACCACAATCCAAGAGAGCGCGAGCTGAGGAGTATTTTTTCTTGTACACGGCTTCGTGAAGTGGTGTGCTTCCGATTTCGTCCCACGAATCAAGTGGTACGCCATTGTCAGCCAACAACCGAATCGATCTAGTAGCCCCGTTGGATGCAGCAGCGTGCATGGCAGTCGGGGCGCATTTGGGATCATGCCCCTGCCGAATAAGCCACCGCAAGATCGCCACGCGACTGTACCTTGCTGCCGAGCGAAAGGCGGCTTTGACATCGCCGCCCGCGGCAAGGAGCTTGGAGAGCGCCTCCTTTTGATTGTTCTTGACAGCGAATACCACAGGACTGCCGAACATTCCATCGCGGTAGTTTACGTCCGCACCCTTCGCAATCAGGAGTTCGATTTCGAAAATCAGTCCACGAATCGACGCCCAATGAAGTGGTGTCAGCGCGTTAAGTCCCTTGCCACCCACTTCCTTGTTTGGGTTCTTGAGTTTGCGAAGCTTATTCTGCAACTCGCTGCGCCGCGCGCTTTGTTCGTCCGGGGTGATCTCCATCATCATTTCGGCGACCGTAACTCGTCGTGCTTTGGGTGTTGGGTCACGTTTTGGAACAGGCTCATCCAGAGCCGCTTTGAGTTTTGAGCAAAGACGTTCGAGCGAACGATCCCACCGCGGCAGGTTGCCAGAATCTTGCCACGCCTGCTGCAGTTCCGATCGCCGCCGTATTGACTTCGCAACGCGCAGTCCGAGGCGAAGCAGTTTGTTGCTTGGCACGAATCCGGTCGCCTTCACCCAACGGCGCGCTTGTCGTGGCAGTCTAACTGGCGGGTCATAGCGGGCTCCTGCTGCAATTGTCGCAGCGCCAACAGCTTCCTCGCAGTCGCACATCTCAGCATCCGCCGGAGCCTTGTCAACGCACGCCAAAGCGTTTTCAACAATGAGGGGATCGTCTGAATTCTCCAATTCAACTAGCCAGTCGGCAGCATTGTCATTCTCAAAAGCGTTGTGGCCCCATGTGCCCATAGAACTGACTCGTGCTCATTAGGTTCGATGTATCACCGGCAGCCACAGCACGGTAGGAGAAAGCGCAGTGAATTAGTGCCCCAAATTGCATTGTCGGGGTTGCGAGTTTCGATGCAAGTTAAAGCCCGCCTGTCACACCACTTTTTCATCGCGCCGGTCGCCGTGGCCATCGTTAAGTTGGCCGCCGCCCAGGGCAGAAACGAGGCCGACTGTCAAGTTCCATTTCTAGGCCAGCGCGCGAGTTCGATGCAGTCCGCTTCGCGAATCGCACGCGCAGCGGTGCGCGAAGTGTCTTTGCCGAGTGGCCTAATTCGCGCCGTGAAATCGGCCGCGCTTTGTGGTAGCTTCGGAGCAATGAACGTCTGATGTCGTTCGTCGCTCGTGCGACGTCGCGTCAGGCCACGAACAACTCGAACGTCCTACCTAATCGGACGGGTACTGACGAGAGCCTGCCACAGTTGGCGGGTATCCGCGTAGGCCCGTCGCCCGCAGTGCGCAACCGCGTCCTGCAGGCGACGGGCCTTTTTTTGTTGGCCAGGACAAAGTGGGCCCGGCGCACAACTTCATCCAGGAACCAGACCGTGGTCACCGCACAAGACATCACGGACAGCCGCCGGGCGTTG
>CALFYT010000022.1 GCA_937952415.1 uncultured Planctomycetaceae bacterium
GGCCCCGGGAGGGCCGCAGCGGCGCACGAATTTTTTTCGGCGACGGCCCGCATGCGATTCCGCGCGCATCTCGCGCTGCCTCTGCGCGCATTCCGTCACGCTCCTTCACCCGGCGGCACGCCTTGTGTAGAATCTGGTTCTAGAACAAGATTCTGCTCCGGAGACCGACGCATGCCACGCAACGCAACCACCGACGCCCGCCGTTCGGACATCCTCGCCGCGGCGCTCGACTGCTTTACCCGCCGTGGATATGCCGCCACCGCCATCGACGACGTCCGCCGCACTGCCGGCGCCAGCGTCGGCAGCATCTACCATCACTTCAAGAGCAAGGAGCAACTGGCCGCCGCCCTGTTTGTCGAAGGCTTGCGCGACTACCAGCAGAGCCTGCTGGCGGAACTGGCCCGCCGCACCGCACGCCGCTCGGCCCGCCAAGGCGTGACGCTGGTGGTGGACCACTATTTGCGTTGGGTTGCCCGCCATCCCGATTGGGCCCGCTACCTGCTGGAAATGGGCCAGGCACAGTTCATCGACGAGGCCCGCGACGAGATCGACGCGCTCAACGAGCACTTCTTCGGCGAGCTGCAGGCCTGGTTCGCGCCGCACCTGGCGCGCGGCGAGCTGATTCGCTTGCCCATGACGTTGTACCTGCCGATCCTGGTCGGTCCGTCGCGCGAGTTCGCCCGCGCGTGGCTGCGCGGCGGTGGCGACATGGCCCAAGCCCGCCGCGTGCTGGCCGAGGCGGCCTGGAAAGCACTTCGCTCCACCCGCACGATCAAGGAGAAACCGCCGTGGTCGACTTCGCCCTCACACCCCAGCAAGAAACGTGGCAAGCAAAGGCTCGCGAGGCGCTAGCGCCGCTGGCCGAGTCAACCCGCGCGGCAACCAGCCTCGAGCAGCGCCGCGCGCTATCCGACGACGCATGGAGCGCCCTGGCCGAAGCCGGCTTCTTCGGCACGTTGGTGCCGGAAAAATACGGCGGCAGCGAGTCGGGCATCTTTCCGCTAATTTTCGCGCTCGAGCAGTTGGCTTCGCACGGCGGCGGAAACAACCAGATCGTGCTGACCACCGCGGCGACCATGGCGCTGGCCCTGGGCGGCGAAGGACCGTTGCAAGAAAACCTGCTGCCCCAGTTGGCCGCCGGCAAGCTCAAATTCTGCCTGGCCGTCACCGAGCCGGAAGCCGGGTTCAACATCCTTCGCGCCCGCACGTCGGCCGTCCGCCAGGACAACCACTATCGAGTCAACGGCTCGAAAATCTATATCTCCGGCGCCGACAAGGCCGATTACATGCTGCTGCTGGCCCGCACCAAGTCGATCGAACAATGCTCCGCCGAGGGCCTGCCCAAAACGTTCGGCGTCTCGCTGTTGGTCGTCGACGCGCGCGATCCGGCGATCCAGCGCCGTCCGGTACGGGCACACGGTGACGGCGGTCTGGTGCCGTTCGAGCTCAGTTTCAACGACGTCCGCGTCCCGGCCGATCACTGCGTCGGGCCCGAGCACGCCGCCGCCATGTTGATGTTCGCGGCGTTCAATCCCGAGCGGATCTTGTTCGCCGCGCAAGCGCTGGGCATGTCGCAGTATTGCCTCGATCGGGCCTGCGCCCATGCCTCCCAGCGGCGCGTCTTCAAAGACCCCATCGGCGCGTACCAGTCGATCCAGCATCCCCTGGCCGAAGTCAAGATCCGGCAGCAGGCCGTCCGCTGGGCCACGTATCGTGCCGCCTGGTCGTTCGAGCGACAGGACGACCCGATCGAAGTCAGCATTCACGCCAACGGGGCCAAGCTGCTGGCCTCGGAGTTGGCCACCAAGTCGGTCGACGCGGCGATCGACGCCTTTGGCGGCAAGGGCTTCGACGAGGACTACGGCATCATCCACCTGCTGCCCCAGGCCCGGCTGATGAAGACCTCGCCCATCTCCAATGCGCTTATACTAAACGCGATCGCCGAGCACGTGCTGGCGCTCCCCCGATCGTACTGACTTGCGAAGCGCGAGCGAGCGCGGACCGGGCAAGCACGCTCGCCCCCTGATTCAACCCGCGAGGTGGCCATGGCCGAAGCAGATTTCCAAAACCGAACGGTGCTGGTCACCGGCGGATCGCGCGGCATCGGCCGTGCCTGCTGTCTGCGCCTGGCCCGGGCCGGAGCCAACGTCGCGATCAACTACCGCGCGCGTGTCGAAGACGCCCAAGAAACGGCCCGCCTTGTCGAGGCGGCCGGCGCCGGGGCGATGATCGTGCAAGCCGACGTGTCCGACCCGCAGTCGGTCGACGCGATGGTCGCCCAGGTCAACGATCAGTTCGGCCCGATCGCGATGCTGGTCAACAACGCCGGCATTTTCGAGTACGTCGACCACGAGCAGGCGACGCTGGACCACTGGAGCCGCACGATCGACACGAACCTCACCGGGCTCTACATCGTCACCTGGGCCGTCAAGCCGCAGATGATCGAGCAGCAGTTCGGCCGGATCGTCAACATGTCGTCCATCTCGGCCCTGCGCCCGCGGCCCTACGGGATTGCTTATGCGGCCAGCAAGGCCGGCATGATCGCCTTCACGCAGAGCACGGCCGACGCATTTGCCAGGCACAACATCCGCGTGAACGCCGTGGCCCCGGGCCTGATCGACACCGAGATCATCGACGACGTCGACCGCGCGACGCTCGACCGCCTGATCGACCAGACGCCCATGAAGCGGATCGGCCAGGCGTCGGAAATCGCCGACGTGGTCCACTTTCTGCTGTCCGACGCGTCCGCCTTCATGACCGGCCAAACGCTGGTCGCCAGCGGCGGCCGCGTGATGTTGCCGTAGGGCACGGGATGTTGCGGATATGCGATCGAAGTACGCCGGACCGGATGGACTGAGGCCGGCCTAGCCACCCCAAGGCGGCCGTTTCGCTCAAGCGTTTCGCGCGCCCCGCCTCACGGCTCGTACACTTCGCAACTGTCCAGATAGCGTCCCACGTAGTGGCCGCCAACGATCAGCACCCGCCCGTCGGCCAGCGTGATCGAGCGATGCCCATTGCGGGCCTGCTTCAATTGGCCCGCGTCGCTCCAGCTTCCTGTGGCCGGATCGAACAACTCGGCCGAACGCCGCGATCCGTACGGGCCCACGCCGCCGCCGGTCACCAGCACCTTGCCGTCGGGCAACAGCGTGGCCGTCGGGCCCCAACGCGACTCGCGCATCCGCTTGACCTCGGTCCACTGCTCGGTGTTCGGATCGAAGACTTCGGCCGATGCCAGGGCCGGATTCGCGCGCTTCTCGCCAGTCGCCCCTCCGGCTACCAGCACCCGTCCGTCGGCCAATACGATGGCCGTATGCGATCGGCGGGCCGCGTGCATCGGGGCCGTTTCGCGCCAGGTTCCCTTGGCTGGGTCGTAGATTTCGGCGCTGGCGACCACCTGCGTCTGGTCGGGATACGCGCTGTGCCCGCCCGTGACCAGCACGCGACCGTCGCCAAGTCGCACCGCACGGTGGCTGAACCGCGGCGTGGCCATCGCGCCGGTCTCTTTCCACATCGCGGATGCATGGTCGTAGACTTCCGCCGTGGCGTGTACCTCGTCGGTGAGCCAGTCGATCCCGCCGGCGGCCACGATGTTGCCGTCTTCGAGCTGCGTCACGGTGTGAACACAGCGCGGCGTGGCCATCGCGCCGGTCATGCTCCACGTGCCACTGGCCGCGTCGTACAGTTCGACCTCGTGAACCGAACGGCGGCCCGATCCGCCACCGGCCAAAAAGTACTTACCGTTGGGCAGCCGGATCAGCCCGCCGTGTTGCACGCCGTTGCGCGGCACGGCCAGGCTGCCGGTCGGTGTCCAAACGTCGCGCTTCGGATCGTAGATCTCGGCGCTGGCCAGGCTCTTGCCGCCCAGCGGATGCCCCGTCACCGCCAGCACCTTGCCATCGGGCAACAGCGCAAGGCCCGGGTACTCTCGGGTCACGTTGGTCGACCCGGCCGTTTTCCATTCGCCGGCGCACACCTGCGGCGCCATGATCGACGCGCAGACAATCATGGCAGACAACGCGACAAATCGTGGCATGGTGCGTCTCCTCTCACGGCCGCGGACTGGCTGCCGCGGCGTGCAGATAGTTTTCCAGATTCGTGTACCCGTCGCCGTCGACGTCGCCGTTGTGATCGGCCTTGTCCGGATCGAGCCCGGCGGTTTGTTGCTCCCAGACGTTCGGCATGCCGTCGCCGTCGGTGTCCCAGTCGTCCGGCCGCCCCATGTTAGGCACGTCCGGGTATCCACCAACCTCTTGCTACGCGGCGCCGAACCAGTCGCGCATCCACACGGTCGCGGTTCCACGGAAAGGCTCCCGCCGAGTCCAGCACGGTGGCAAGCGCCGCGTCGGCCGAGTCGGTCGTCACCGATGCCATGTCGAATGGTTCGGGCGCCGGCACGAACTTCCCGGCGATGATCGCCTCGCCCAAGTCTTCCAGACGCAACGCCGTGTCACGATCGCCGTCCAGCCGGTTCTCCGCGCAATAAATGTGCATGTGATTCGGCTCGTTCGCCCGAAACGCCACTCTTCGATTTCCTCGCGACGTGCTGGGGCCGGCCACAATCACGTTGCCGACGTAGTTCATGTCGATCCGCCGGCTTTCGCCGCTGGAGTAGCCGTTGGACCGGTTGTTGTAGATCACGTTGTTGCGGATGTCGGCCCGCATGCCGAACTCGTCGGAGTAGTTTCCGATCGCCGGGTTGCGGTTTCCGTTGTTGCTCCACAGATTGTGATGGAACGAAACCGCGCCGTCGCCGCGACCCGGTTTGAGCAGACTTCCCATCGAGTGGCCGCGCTGCCCGCCAGGCCGATACTCGGCCTTCGCCACGCCGTGCCACAGCCCGGTCTGATCCAGGCATTCGCAAATCGTGGCAAACTGCACGGTAATCCGTTGATTGCTTTCGCCCGAAACACTCAGGTTTTCGTCGATTGCCCACGACGTGGAAACATGGTCCAGCATGACGTCGCTCGCCGAAATGGAAATTGCATCGCCATCAAACCCGCCATCGGCCGACGGTCCCATCCGCGCGTCACCCGGCCGCACGCGCAAGTGCCGCACGATCACGTTGGGCGCGCCGATGCCCAGACCGAATTGCGTAATCAGAATTCCCATTCCCGGCGCCGTTTCGCCGGCGATCGTGAGATCCCCGTTGCGCACGCGCAACCCGGAGTTCAGCCGGATCGTGCCGCCCACGTCGAACACGATGGTCCGCGGCCCATTGGCCGACCGAAGTCCCTCGCGGAGCGAGCCTGGCCCGGCATCGTCCAGCGACGTAACACGATAGACGTCGCCACCTCGTCCGCCGGAAGTGAACCGCCCCTCGCCCTCGGCCCCGGGAAACGCCGGCAGTTCGGCGATCGCGGCCGCCGGCGTCAGCAGCACGGCGACCATGCCGACCGCGGCGGTGATCCGCTTGACCACCGGCAGCAGCGGCAGAAGCGCCGCGTCGATTCGTCGCGAAATGCGTCGTTGCATGGCCCCCATTGTGGTCTGCTGCGTGAAAGCTTGTAAACTGTTGAAATCGCGTTGAGAGGCCCGCCACCGCGCATCGAACCGCGCGAGAAAGGATCGTTGCCTGTGACCGACCCCCAAGAAAATCTGGCTCTGGTGCGCGAGTATTTGCAAGCCGTCGAGCGATTTGCCACCGGCGACGAGCTGGCCGCGTTCTTCGCGCCGGACGTCGTGCAGCAGGAATTCCCGAACCGGTTCTTCGCTCACGGGATGAAGCGCGACCTGGCGGCGATTCTCGAAGGCGCCGAGCGGGGCGAGCAACTGCTGTCGAAACAGAATTACGAAATCAAGAACATCGTCGCCGACGGAGATCGGGTCGCGCTGGAGGTCCGCTGGAGGGGCACCATCAAAGTGGCTGCCGCCGGACTCGAGCCAGGCACCGAGCTGATCGCGCATCTGGGCGTGTTCCTTAAGCTGAAAGACGGCAAGATCGTCGCGCAGCACAACTACGATTGTTACGAGCCGTGGTAGATGACACGGCCTTCGACTCTAACTTTTCGCGACCCCACTCTTCAAAGACTTCGCCGCACCACGAACATGATCGCAATCCAAGCTTCGCCCCGTCGCATCTGCCGGATGGCGCACATCGGCCTCGTGGCCGCCACTCTGTTGGTGGCCGGTGGCTTGCTGCAAACAGCCAGCGCGGCCGATCCGGCAGCCCACGACGACTTGCGCATTAACCAGTTGCAATACGTCGGCACGCACAACAGCTATCATCTGCGCGATCCCAAGCGCAAGCAGCAGATTCGCGGCTCGGACTACAGCCACGCACCGCTCGACGTGCAGCTCGATCGGGGCGTGCGCAGCTTCGAGCTGGACCTGCACTATCGCGACGGGCAGTTCGAAGTGTTTCATGTTCCGCTGGTCGACGAGGTGTCGAGCTGCCCGACCCTGGACGATGCGCTGGCCACGATCCGCGCCTGGTCGGAGGAGCATCCGCGGCACGTGCCGATATCGTTCTTGTTCGAACTGAAGCGTGAAGGTCCGCGGATCGACAAGCGGATCAAAGCGGTCGATGCCGCGGCGCTCGACCAACTCGACGCCCAGCTTCGCGCCGGACTGGGCAAGGGCCAGATCATCACGCCCGACGACGTGCGCGGCACAGCCAGCACGCTGCGCGACGCCGTGACGTCATCCGGTTGGCCCACCCTGGCCGACGCCCGCGGAAAGGTGCTGTTCGTCCTGCACGACAATCGCCAGACGCGCGACCTGTACACCGATGGCCGCCCGTCGCTATCCGGGCGCGTGATGTTCGTGCGCAGCGATCCGGCGCGCGACGACGCGGCCACGCTCGTGCTGGACAACCCCACCGACCCGGACATCCCGCGCTTGGCCAAAGAGGGTTACTTCATTCGCACGCGGGCCGACTCCGGGTTGCGCGCCGATCCGCCCCAGCAGCCGGCGCGCCGCGCCGCCGCCATGGGCAGCGGGGCCCATATTCTCAGCACCGACTTTCCAACCGGTGAAGCCGACGCCGACACAGGCTACGTGGTCCAGTTCGACGGCGCTGCGCCCGCGCGGGTCAATCCGGTCAACGGACCGGCCGACGTGGCAGGTCAGACGGTGACCGAGTAGTTGCACAACTCGGCCGCGATCAACTTGGCACAACAGCGCGGCTTCGCCCCACGATTCCGCTCGCCGCAGCCCGTGCCCTCGCCCGGACGGGCAGGCGCAGAAGAAAAATCCAGATTTTTTTGCCGGCCGCCCGCTCGATCATCAGCCTACTCGTTAGCAGGGTGCGACTGTATCAAGCGGACTATCTGCCGAACGGCGGCCAGTTCAGATTTCGCATCAATGTACTGGCATTTTACGCGAAACCGTAGTGCGCGCAACGCTAATTGGAGTACATGAATTCCCCCCCATTCCGGTGTAGTAGTCCGCTCGCGTTTGCTGCACCTCAAAACATCAAATTCGGTGGATGCCGCCCTCGAAATGGCCACAGATCGCCGAAAACTAATTCGTGGATCTGGGAAGTTTTGCTAGACTCTGCGGCCAGGCGGACTTCAGCCGTTCCGCGGTTCGTTACGTTTTCACCACACGGAGATGGGTACGATGACTTCACGACAATGGACCTTGTTTGCAATCGCATTCTTAGTGGTTGCCATACCGTTCTCGCACAATTCGATCTTCGCCAAGAAGAAAGCCGTGAAGAAGGGGCCGGCGCCCAAAGTCGCGATCTGCCACTTTTCGGACGACGACCCAGTCGGGCACGTGATCGAGGTATCGGCCAATGCCTTGCCAGCGCATCTGGAGAAGCACGGCGACTGCACGGCGTTCGTTGCGCGTCCGAATGGCGCTTGCCGCTGCCTGACCTGCGAGGAACGATGCGAAGCGGCGGGACGGCGCTGTGCCGAGGCCTGCGAGGGTGACCCGCAGTGCATCGCCGATTGCCGCATTGCCTTTAATCGCTGTGTCGAAGCGTGTGGCGAGCCTGAACCGGAACCGGAAGAGGGCTGAGCCCTTCGTTCACTGCTCGTTTCGGACCGAACTGCATATTCCCGCGCGGCGCGGTGCATCGGCACCGCGCCGCCGTGGGATCTATGAATGACCCGAGTATGTGCATCCGCCTTGCCATCTCGTCCGTAACGCGGGCGAAACCGTCGGACACGTCCGATGGTCAGGCTCGTGGTTTGCCCGAGCGTAGCGGTAGTGGGCAGGGCCGTGCCACGCGATGCGCGCACGGCTCGTCGCGCAGATCCGCCGACATGCAGCGCCACGCGGGCTTTACGCTCGTCGAGCTGCTCGTCGTCATTGGCATCATTGGTCTGCTGCTGGCGTTGTTGCTGCCGGCGATCCAATATGCACGCGAGTCGGCCCGCCGGACGAGCTGCCAAAACAATCTGAAGCAGTTGGGCATCGCGCTGCACAACTATCAAAGTGCGCACGGATTGTTCCCTGCCGGCACGTCGAACGAATGGAGTTGGAACGCTCACCTGCTGCCGACCATTGAGGAATCCAGCCTCTACGCGCGGCTCGACTTTGCCTACGAACCGTTCGAGACGCCCAACACTCCGTTTACCGACCTGATCGTGCCGGTGTTGCTTTGTCCAAGCGACCCCAGCAGCCAATTGATTCATGCGCCGGCAAGCATGCCGGGCTACTGGTTTTCGCACACGAACTACCTTGGATCGCTCGATTCGGGCACCGGCTCAAGTCGGGGAATGTTCGGCGAATATTTTCCGATCCGGCTTGCCAAAGTGACCGACGGAACCAGCAAGACCCTATTCGTCGGCGAGCGTGGAGTCGTGGCCACGGACGGGAATAGTTATGGATGGTGGGTTTGGGGACCGGAAACCCTGATTAATCCGAACAAGGGGATCCGCCCCGGTCAAACCGAAGACGAGTCGTCGGCCGACCACTGGTGGAGCCACCATGCCAACGGTGCGCAGTTCCTGTTCGTGGATGGCAGCGTGCGATTCGTGCCGTATACCATCGACCACCAAGTATTTCAGAGTTTGGGTACCAAGGACGGTGCTGAAATCGTGTCTCGCTTCTAATCCACGGCCGCCCCGCCGAACGCAAGCACCGCCCCGCTCCAACTCTTCGCGCGAATCATCCGTGCCGGCCTTTCATGTCCGCGACGCACCCGACCAAGCTTCGACGAAACTGGCTTTTGCTCGCGTCGATTCTGGTGGTGATCGGGATGGCTTGCTCGGCCTATTTGCTGTATCGGCATTTCGCGCTCGACAGCGGACAGCCGGGTCAATTCGACATTTGTGCGTCCGTATTCGGAATGGGCTGCGATTCGGCAGTCCGCAGCGAGTTGGCAACCCAATTCGGGATCCCGCTTGCCGGTTGGGGAATCATTCAGTTCTCGATGACCGCCGCGGCGCTGGTGCTGGCGGTAGCGTTGGGCTCCGCGTTTCGAACTGAGGGCGCGATCTGCGCGCTGCTGTTTTGCGCGGTCGGCGCGCTATCCGGAATCGTGCTCACGGTGCTGATGTTCAGCGGGCGGGCGGCCGTTTGTCCCTTGTGCCTGATCGTCCATTTGGTCAACGTCGGCCTCCTGCCGACAATCGTCATGGCGACCTGCCTGACCAGGCAGCAACTCACCGAATCGCTGCGCGGCGGACTGCGGTACGTCGGCGGCGGGACGCTCGCGGACCCATTCATGACCAAGTGGAAGTTAATGGGGCTCTTAAACGTGGCACTGGTCGGCGTGGTCGCCTACCAGTGGGTGCTCATTCAGACGGACCGGCAGATCGACGAATCGGATACGCCGCTGACAATCGACCAACTCGTCGAGGAATTCGAGTCTGGCCAGCAAATGAAGATCGCGCTCGACGATTCCGCGCCGCGCTTAGGCAGCGCCAGCGATCCATATCAACTGGTCCTGTTCAGCGACTTTCAATGTCCCTCGTGCCGTCGGTTTGCGGATATCGTCGCGGAGACTCGCGAGAGGCATCCGGAAGTGTCGGTCGCGTTCGTACACTATCCGCTCAGCAAAGACTGCAATCCGGCCCTGCGGAGCAACTTTCATCCGCGGTCCTGCGGCGCCGCCTATGCCGCGGAAGCAGCGCATCGCCAGGGAAAGTTTTGGAAGTATCACGACGCGTTGTTCGCAACGCGCGATGAGCTGGACGCCGAAGTTTTGGAACGCATCGCCGCGGAACTCGGATTGGACGTGCCACGCTTTCAAGAAGATATGGCCGCGCCATCCACCGAGGAAAAGATCAAGTCGGATACCGCGTTGGGCAAATCGCTCAAGATTCTCGGCACGCCCAGCGCTTTCTTAAACGGAAAACCGCTTCCGGTAGCGGCCATGGGACGCTTCGATCAACTCATCGACGAATTGACCGAGCACACGCACGACTAATCGCAAACGGCCATGACCGCGCCGGCGCGCCATGCCCAAGCTGCGCGACGACTCTCGACGCCCAGCCATGCCGCGTTACTTGATCTCGGGCTCCCACTCGATCAGCGTGTGGCCGGTGAAGCGCTTCGCTTCGAAGTTCTTCGGCCTCGGCTGGCCGGGGCGCGAGTTGCAGATCCGCATCACGTCGCCGTCGAACTCATAGATGCCACGGATCGGCTTGGGTGGCTCGCTCGCGTCGCTGCCCGGCTTGGGCGTGGGCATCGAGTCGATCGTCTTGGGCGACTTGGTCGCGTCGAGCGTGAACGATCCCTGACTCAGCCGCTTACTGTAGCGAAACACCGCGTAGTTCCCATCTTCGACCGTGCGAAACAGGGACTGCGCGTCCGGATCGGGCAAGTCCATGCCATCCACGCGCATCCGCCGCACCATCCAGTCGCCTTGCATCCGTTGCACGTCGCGCGCCGTCGGATCGTCGGAGGCCAACACGGCAGGGGCGGTCAACAGCGTCAGAACGGCTACCAACAACGACTGTTTTCTTGTGATTCGCATTGGGCTCCCCGTGGGTCGTTAGTGGTCGATCCGCCTCGCCGCACCGCATCAACTATCCGTTGGCGTCCAGCGATACGCAGACCATCTCCTCATCGTTGCGCGCATAGACACACCGATTGGCAAATGCCGGGTGCGACCACACGATGTCGCGCCCGCGGGCGAAGCCAACCGGCTCCAAGATGCGGGCCCGGCCAACTTCCTGGTAGCCATCGGACGAAAGATTGGCCAAGATCAGCTCACCCTGGTCATTGAACATCACCTGGCGGTCGCCTTGCGGAACCGTGAACACGGTGGCCATGTCCGCCTTCTTGCCCACGATCGGATCGTACGAATCCCAGACCATCTCGCCAGTTTGCTCGTTGAAACAGACGTACTCACCAAGGCTGCCGCAGGCATAGCCGTAGCCGTCGAGAAACACAGGCGAAGCCATCAGGCAATGGGCGCCGTCGGGCCGCACCGGGTTGTTGCTCTTGCCACGCCACGCGATCGATGCACCTGTCGGTTCCACCTTGATCATCATCGGACCGTTGTAGAACGTGGACACAAACAGCGTGTCGCCCGTCTTCTTCACCGTGATGATGTTCACGCTGGGCCGATGCACCGGCACGTCGACCGGGTAGTCCAGCTTCCAGAACTGTTTTCCGGTTGCCGGATCGAGCCCGAAGATCGCGTCGGAAAGCCAGATGATCAACTGTCGCTTCCCGGCCAGCTCGTAAATCATCGGTGGGCTGTAGCCGACCTCTTCGCTCGACAGGCCGCGCCAAACCTCGTCGCCGGTGCGCTTGTCCAGCGCGACCACGGCGCTGCCTTCCCCGCCAGCCAGCGTATAGAGCAAGTCACCGTCGACAAGCAAGTGCGACGCGTAACCCCATACGGGCGGCTCGGTGTCGTACACTTCTGTGAGTTTCTTGGTCCAGTGCGGCTTTCCGTCGGTCGCGTCCAGACAAACCAGATCGCCCATCGCACCCAGCGCGTAGACGCGCCCCTTTTCCACGACCGGCGTGGTGCGCGGACCGTAGGGATAGGAGATCGTGTACGGACAGTCGTAGGTGTGCTCCCAGATCAGGCTGCCGTCGCCCGCGTCGTAGCACACGACGCGCTCGCTGCCAGGAATACCAACCCGCGTTGCGCGGCGCGGCTTGCCGTTTTCGTCCACGTCCCGCTGCAAGTCCGTCAAGTAGACGCGATCGCCCACCACGGCGGGTCCAGAGTATCCAATACCGACAGGCACGCGCCACGCGATCCGCGGCCCCCCGTCGGGAAACTCCTCGACAAGACCCGACTCGCGCCACACCCCGTCGCGCTGTGGTCCCAACCACTGCGGCCAATCGTCGGCTTGGGCACGGTTCGAGACGAACAGGGCGGTGCCGAAGCAGCCCGCCGCAAATACCACTAGGATCGCCATCCGCCGCACGCGTATGCTCCGCTCCATGGTCCGGCTCCTGCGTGAATGTTGAAACTAGAATAACGCGGCGCCTGGCGACGTCGTGACGCGCCTGATGCCCCGGTTAAGGCCAAGGTTCGGCGTGCCGCCACCGGTCGCTCGCCAGCGACGGTGTCAGGATGATCGACTCGGACGGCGTGGTCAAGTCAACCGGTGCCCAGCACGATGCTAATCCCCAAGAGCAGCGCGACCGCCAGCGCAATGCCGGCTTGCCGCCATCGCCCACGCGACGCCCAACCAACCGCCAGCACGGCCACGCGCGAGGCCGGCGTCAGCATCAGCACGATCAGTCCGAGATTGACCATCGCAACACCTTGCCCGGCCGCTGCGCCTCGTACGATCTGGCCAAGTCCGCTAGCTGCCTCGTCCGCGCCCGCACCTTGGACCAGCGAAACGGACAGTCCGCAGACGAGCAATGCGGCACTGAGGATCACTCCGCCCAACAGTGTGCGATGGACCACTCGGCCCAGCGAGTCGTCGCGCGTTTCCGGCATCGTCATGACGCGCCTCCGCTCATCAAGGCACGAACAAACATTTGTAGCGCGACGGCCAGCAACAGCACCGCGAATAGCCGCTTGATGAAGCGCCCACGCGCCAAATTGTTCAATGACAGCCCGGCGGCCGAACCCGCCAGCACGCCCAACACGACCGCGGCCGTCATGACGGGCCGAACTTGCCCGCGACCGAAGTACAAGAAAGCGCTGGCCGTGGCCGTGACGCCGATCATGAAGTTCGACGTGGCAGCCGCGGCTTTGATCGGCATCCCGCAAACAAGGTGCAGCGCGGGCACTTTGAAGACGCCGCCGCCAATGCCTAGCAGTCCCGACAGGTTTCCGGCCACAAAGGCGATTCCCATCCCAGCCCACAGCCGACGCACGCGATAGACGACGTCGCGCCGCAGCGCCGCGTCGTAGTAGCTGCCTGCCAGTGGATCATCGGGCACAGGCGACTTCTGGCTGGGTGGCGCGGCCGGTACGTCGGCGTGATGCGGATCGATGCGGTTCGCCGGCGCCGCGCCCGCGCTGCGCCACATCAGCAACGCTGTCGGTACCAACACGAACGAAAACAGCCCCTCGAGCAGCGTGGGGTGCAACAGCGCGGCAGTCAGTCCACCGGCAATGGCCCCGCAAGTGGTGGCCGTCTCCAGCGTCATGCCCAGCGGCATGTTGGCCAAACCGCGCTGCACGTTGCCGCTGGCAACCGCGCTGGACGTGGCAATGACCGAGATGATGCTGGTCGCTACGGCGTGGTGCATCGGCACGTCGAAACCGACAACCAGGATCGGAATCAGAAACACGCCGCCGCCGGTCCCCAGCAAAGCCCCTAACACGCCCGTGCCAGCACCGGCAACAACCAGCACGAACACGTTGTCCAACCCGGGGTCCATGTGAGTTTTCCGTGACAACTTGGTCTGCGATGCATGCGTGGCCGTGTCGATGGCCGGTCCGCTGGCTGAGTGTCGGTCGGCTCGGCGACCTGTGCAAGACGGATTTCCGCGACTTGCGCGAATCGTCGCAGCCCCGCAGAAAACCTGAGCTTGCGCACATCAGAATCGTTGCAATCCGCCCGACACGCGCGAATTGGTGCTGGCGCGTTGTCCAGCGACGACGTCGCCCGCGTCAGGGCGACCTACGTTTCGAATATCGGCATTGCGGCGATCGACCGCTTCGAGCGACAATCCGCCGCCGCGCAAACGCTTGGTTTTAGAGGAGTTGACGATCATGAAAACCAACCGCGCCATCGAAGAAATGTTGCGCTGGGCTCGTTCCGCTATCCGCGGCGATCGTTCCCAGGCCACCGAACACTTACGCGCGTTTTACCACTTGGGGGCTTCGTTCGTCGCGAACAACGAATTCCAGGGCGAGTGGAAGCGCGGCCGCGCCACGCGGCTCGATCCAGAACACCTCGAGTGCGTCTGCAAGTTTCTCGAAACGATCGCCGAAATCGAAGCCACGCAAGTCGATCAGTACGGACCGGCCGAAGCCGCCATCGACTAGCTGGAGTTCGCAAGCGCAACCGGGACTTTGTCCGGGCGAGCCGCCCGCGTTACGGCTTGAGCTGTGCCAGCGCGTCGCGCAACGACTGGTGGAAGTGCGAAATCGCGCCTTCGAATCGCCCGAACGTAAAGCATTCGTTCGCCTCGCTGGCGATGCTGCTTTGGATGGCGGCCACCACTTCTCGATCTTCGGCACCGCCCGCCTCGTCGACAAACTTCGTATCGCGACGAAATGCTTCAAGCGATTCAGGGTCGTCGCCGACGTCCGCCAAGACGTACGTCGTCAGCCGCGTGCGATCCATTGCAACCGGCTCGAGCACGAGCAGCGCCGAATGATGTGACAACACGGTGAACAGAGTGTTGGGAAACAGTTGGTAGACGTAGGTGACCAGGCCGTCGATCTTGCGTTGATTGGGCGGGACGTCGGCCAGCTTCTCGATGCGCCGGAAGGGAAACGTGACGCGGCTGTTGCGTCCGCAATGTTCGATGACGTTCAGGTTGTCGAACCCGTAAGGATAAAACGAATCGCGGTGCGTCGAGCGGATGTGATAACCTTCGAGAAAGCCTTCCAGGAAAATCTTCCAATTGGCATCGACGTCAAGATGGCGCACGTCCATCAATCGCAACCGCGAAGGGGCCAACTCGGGTAAGCCGGCCCATGGATCGTCAGCGTCGTCGGCTGCGGCGGCGGTCGCCTGCTGGCGCACGAATACCAGCCCGAGCCGTTCTTCGGCCTCGACTTGCACCAGCGGATGGCCGTCTTTGTCGAAGTCCCCAAAACCATCTGCATCCGGGATGTGGCGCAGTCGACCATCGAGTTGGTAGGTCCACCCGTGATAGCGGCAGACGAACGCTCGCGAGCAGCCAACGCCATCGGCCAGCGGCATTCCCCGATGTCGGCACGCATTACGAAACGCGCGAACCCGACCGTCCTCACCGCGCACGACCAAGAGCGGCGTGCCGGCCGCGACCCGAGCCACGTAGGCTCCCGGCTTGTCCAGAGCGGCCGATGGACAGTAGGGAACCGGCAGCGATCGCAACAGTTGCATTTCGCGAGCAAATCGATCGGGCGAGCGGTAGTTGGTCACCGGCTCGGACCAAACCTGCTGGCTGCGGTCCGTCGTTTTATCGCGGATATGTGCCAGCACACGCTCGGCCACCTCGGCGTCGCTTAGCAGCGTTGCCATCCAGAAACTCCCCAGGCGGATTGTCGCGCGACTCGGTCCGAATCGGCCACGATCGTGTCACGACCGTTCTACGCCAATCGGCGGCCCGAAACAACAAGCCGCAGCGTAGCAGGGTCGGGGAAGCACCCGGCGGAGAAAATACCGGCGACGTGGATGCCCTGATGCTATCGGGCTTTGTGCAACGTGGGTCCCGCGGCGGTCGCGCCCAGTTCGGCCAGGTGCGATTGAATGCGTTCCCGCTCCGCCGGCGCAAACCGCTGAAATGGCTCGGCCATTGCGTCTTCGCAAACGCCCAGGCAAGACAGCGCACACTTCAGCCCCTTGATGAACGCCGAGCTATGGCGTCCGACGGAGTAGATCGTGCTGCCTAAGCGCATTACCCGGGCGTGCAGCGCGCGGATGCGCTCCAGATCGCCGGCCACGGCCGCATCGTACAGGTCTACATACAACCGGGGAAAGAGGTTCGAGCCGCCGTTCACACCGCCGTGTGCCCCGGACAACACGGATTCGGCCATCAGCTCCTCGGGACCGACCAGCAACGAAAAGTCAGGCCGCGATGCCGCCAACGCGCGAATCTTGTGAAAGTAGATCATCTGTCCGGAACTGTCCTTGATGCCGGCGACGCGGGGCCACTCAAGCGCCGCCCGCACCGTGTCTGGCTCGAAGACCAGCTTGGTATGGCTGGGCATGTTGTACAGGAACACCGGCAGCGGCAGCTCGGAGATGATGTTCTCCAGGTACTCGAGCAACTCGGGCTGGCCCGCCGGAAAGTAGTAGGGCGGAGCGAGCACCACGGCCTGTGCCCCGGCGTCGGAGGCATGGCAGGTCAGCTCGACCGATTCGACGTACGACGTGTCGGTCACGCCGACCAGCACCGGCAAACGTCCACCTACACGGCGACAGACCAGGTCGATCAGTTCGCGCCGAACACGGTAGCTCAGGCTTGGCGCTTCGCCGGTCGTGCCCAGAATGAAAATGCCGTGGACTCCACCGTCGATCAAGTGCTCGATCAAACGCTCGACGCCATCAACGTCCAGCGTGTCACGATCCGACAGCGGAGTGACCATCGGAGTAATGATTCCGCGAAGCGGCTTGGGCAGCGAAGTGGCGGGCAAGTTCGACTCTCCTCGGTAAGACGGTCCGATGTTCCAGGCGGTCGCCAGACAAATGCACCCGGGCCGCACACACGAGTATGACAGCCAAATAAGCGCCCGGCCAGTCCCGCGCGACAATTCGGCCTTCGTAGTGCGCGACGACGGCAATTTACCATGTCCCACCGGCCCCTTTTGGATCGCGCACGGTTGCGATACGATTGTTTCGGGCAAACTTTGACGGTTCGGCAAGAACGTTGGAGCGGATTGATTTGTCCCGCGCGGCACCGTGGCTCGGCCAAGTGCCGCGGACCGGCGCGCTGCTCGTTGACGATTCACGCCAACCATTCCGGCCCCGCCACCAGGGCGAATTCGTACGAGGTTGCGTCTCGGAAATGGCTCGTCGGCTAACGGGCGAGGCGATTCGCCGCCGGGCAAGACGGAGAATCGCAGGCGAATCCAAACGATTCGTCGCGATTCGCCGACGCCGATCCAGCGGCAAAACGACCGCGCGAAGCCCCGATCGCATTGACGAGACAAAACCTAGTTGAACAACTCGATCTCGCCCTATTTGTGGATGCTGTCGGGCTCCGTGGCGCTGGCGACCATGGGCACGCTGACCCATGCGCTCGGCTCGCGCTG
This sequence comes from uncultured Planctomycetaceae bacterium, assembly GCA_937952415.1. GTDB lineage: Bacteria > Planctomycetota > Planctomycetia > Pirellulales > PALSA-1355 > CALFYT01. The sequence continues at coordinate 17,234 of CALFYT010000022.1, forward strand.
CGAGTGGCAAGTCGTGGCGCTGGCGCGGACGAGCCTGGCGTTGGTCTTTGCCGTCGGACTGACCCACGCGGCAGGTGCCCGCTTCGTCGTGTTGCGGCCGCCGACGATGTGGGTCCGCAGCATCGCCGGCAGCGTGAGCCTGGTTTGCACGTTCTACGCGTTGCCGCGGATGCCAGTGGCCGACGTGTTCACGATCACCAGCGTGTTCCCGCTGTGGGTCGCGCTGTTGTCGTGGCCCCTGCTGGGCAAAGCGCCCAGCGGCGGCGTGTGGCTGGCCATTGTCGTGGGCATCACCGGCGTGGTGCTGGTCGAACAACCTCACCTGGCCGCGGCCGATCATCCGGCTGCCGCGGCGCCGGCGATCGCCGCGCTGATTGCGTCGTTCACAACCGCGATCGCCATGCTGGGCATTCACCGGCTGCAGGGGATCGTGCCGCGTGCCATCGTCGCCCATTTTTCCGCCGCGGCGCTGGTCGTCGTCACGGTGCTGTTGATGTTGCCGGCCGACGAGGGCCATTTCGCGTCGCGGTTCGATCCGGCCACCACCGCCATGCTGTTTGGCGTTGGCGTGTGCGCGACGACGGGTCAATTGCTGTTGACCAAGGCATTCGCTTCCGGCCCGCCGGCTAAAGTGTCGGTCGTGGCGCTTTCGCAAGTCGTGTTTGCCATGGGCTACGACTTGCTCGTTTGGCAGTATCCGTTTCGCCCAATCACCGCGGTCGGCATTCTTCTTGTGCTGGCGCCGACGGCCTGGCTGCTGCTGCGCCAGCCGCGAGCGGCACGCGGCGGCGTTTGACCCCGGCGCCCCGCTCGATTCACGAAGCACGCGGCGAACACTTGGACGGAACCAGCGGTCAACATTAGGATGGATGGCATCGACGGCCGGCCGCCGGCCGAACACGCACGATAGGATTCACTGCCGTGACTTCGTTGCAATCTCACTTGCTGATCGCTTCGCCGCAGCTTCCGGATCCGTTCAAGCAGTCCGTCGTGCTGCTGGTGCGGCACAGCGAGGAAGGCGCGTTGGGCCTGATCCTGAATCGCTCGACGAATGCCTCGCTGCAAGATGCGTGGTCGAACGTCAGCGAGGTGCCGTGTCACCGCGACAACCCATTGTTTCTGGGCGGTCCTTGCGATGGTCCCTTGGTGGCGCTGCACACCAACGAGGCACTGCTAGAAATCGAAGTCTTGCCGGGAATCTATTTCTGCGCCGCCAAGGAGAAGCTGGAAACGCTGGTGGCGGGCACCAGTGAGCAGCCCGTCAAGTTCTTCGCCGGCTATTCCGGTTGGAGCCCGGGCCAGTTGGAAAATGAGATTCGCCACGGCTCGTGGTCGGTCATGCCGGCGGGCGCGGACCACGTCTTCGCTCCGGAAGAGGAGCTTTGGACGCGCACCCGCCGCTTCGTGTCCGGCGCGGCATGGAACCAGCGGCTGGGCATCAAGCACGTGCCGCCGGACCCGCGCGCCAACTAGCGCATGATCCGACGCGCGGCATCCAAGTCCCGAGATCCGCTGCGCTCAGGCGGCCATCCGATGCGGTTCGATTTCCTCGAACACGTTGACCGTCCGCAGCATGTGCCCGTCCGAGTCGTAGAACTGAATCAGGCCGACGTCGATCATCCACATCGCGAGCAGTTCCTCGACGCGATAACTGCGGGCAACGTACCGGCCGTCGTCCAGCAGGATCCGTTCGTCCAGATCGTCGAGGTTCTCCTCGGCTACGTCGAGTTCCAGAAACGTGCGAAATACGATGGTGCGGATCTGGTCCGCATCGGGCGAGACGGTCATAGCGTGGCAACCTCCTTGTTGCGCTATTACGGCCTTCCTGGCAGTAACGATCGGTGTTGATCGGAGGGAGATTCTACCTGGTGCATGGGCTTCGAAAAATACCGAAGCTCACGAGGTTTATCGGACAGAACCGCGATTTGCCTCCACTTGCCCGAGTGATATCATGCTGCCACCCAAGCCGAATCGGGCGTCGGACCGCCACAGCCCGTGATAGCACGGCCGCAAGGTCGTCCCCGCTTCGATCATCGAAACAAACTCTACCGGGCAGCTTCGCAATGCCGCATCCCTGGCACGACGTTCATCCCGGCCGCCGTTTGCCCCGGGAATTCACCGCGGTGATCGAGATTTCGATGGGTGCCAATCTGAAGTACGAGTTGGACAAGCAAACCGGACTGCTGCGAGTCGATCGGGTGCTGTATTCCGCCGTCTACTATCCGGCCAACTACGGATTCATCCCTCAAACCCTGGCCGAAGACGACGATCCGCTCGACGTGCTCGTCCTTTGCCAGGAGCCGGTCGCACCGCTCACGCTGGTCGACGCCCGTGCGATCGGCCTGATGACGATGATCGACACGGGCAAGGCGGACCACAAGATCGTGGCCGTGGCACTGGGCGATCCGGAGTTTGCTCCACTGCGCGAGCTGACCGAGTTGCCGGTGCATCGCCTGGCCATGCTTCGCCGATTCTTTCAAGACTACAAGCAGTTGGAGCAAAAGGCCGTCGAAGTCGACGAGTTTTCCGACGCAGGCGCGGCACTGCCGGTCATCGAGGCGTCGCTCGTGACCTATCAAAACACTTACGGCTCACGGGCCAAGTAGCGGACACTTTGCGGCACCACGTGCCGCGGGCATCTGATTCGGGTAGAATCAATCGCGCAGTACACTATCCGACGACCGCGCCGCGCGCGGCCGCACCCCTCGCTATACGGAGTCGCCTCTCATGCCGGTCCGAACCTTCGACAACGTGGAATCGCTGCGCGAGTTGGTGGGCCAGGAAGTCGGCGTGAGCGACTGGCTGGAAGTGACTCAGGACATGATCCAGGGTTTTGCCGACGTGACGCTCGACGACCAGTGGATCCATACCGACGTCGAGCGGTGCAAGCACGAATCTCCGTTCGGAACCACGATCGCCCACGGCTTTCTCACGCTCTCGTTGTTGAGCTACTTGCACCGCGAAACGGTCCGCGTCACCGGCGGCAAGATGGCGATCAACTACGGGCTGAACCGGGTGCGGTTCGTCAGCCCGGTGCCGCAAGGTTCGCGAATCCGCACCCGCAGCACGGTCGCGTCGATCAAGGACTTTGACGGCGGCGCGCAAGTCACCTGGCAGATCGCCGTCGAGCTGGAAGGTTCCGACAAGCCGGCCCTGGTGGCCGAGTGGATAGGCCGGCTGTATCGGTAGGCGCGGTTTCAGATTCTGGTTGCCGCGGCGGCCGCCCACGATGTCGCTTGGCTCGTGCCGGTGGTTTGTCGCCGGACCAGTGCGGCGGGCTGGCCCGGGAGGTGCGTTTGCCCCCACGGGGGCGGCGAACCAGTCCCGACGCTATCCGTATAGAAAATGAAGGCAAAGTGGGGCAAGCCCGCGGGCCCCGGCGCGGCGTTTTTCTCGTGGTGCGGCGTCTCTGCCGCCAAAAACCGCGGAAAAACCGAAGCACAGGGCGACCACATCGGCCCAATCAGGCTTCCCCCAGCCGGCCGGCAATGGCTGCACAACTCATCAAAATCGCGCTTCGGAAACGATTCGATCGCCAGAATCGTTCCAAAGGCGCGCGGTGCCGGGGCACTTTTTTCCCGGTTCAAAGCAAGAGTCACAGGACGTGACCTAGCATGTTCATAGTGAAGTGAATCTCCGCCAGCCACGCGTTTCTCGCCGGCGGCCGGACGCAACGCGATCCGGCAACTCCGTCGAGCAAGCCTGTGATTGGTAGAAAACGAACAAGTGCAGCCCAATATCAGGAGGGGCCACGCATGCTTGTCTTATCTCGGAAGATCAACGAGACCATCATCATTAACGACAACATCGTGATTACGGTGGTCGATATCCGCGGCGACAAAGTCCGGCTCGGTATCGATGCTCCGAAGGACGTTCCCGTTCATCGCCAGGAGGTTTACGACGCCATCAAACGCGGCGAAAACGTCGGCGGTGCCCGCCGGGCAGATTCTTCGAACTCTTAAAATGGGGAGATACCCGTGACGACCAATACCACGACCAAACCTGCCAAAGGCATGAGCAAGTCCGAGGTTTACACGTCGCTCGCCGAGAGCACTGGTATGACCAAGGCGCAGGTTTCTGAATTCTTCGATGCGCTGACCGCGCTGATCGGAAAGAACATCGGAGCCGAAGGCCCCGGCGTCTTTACGATGCCCGGTTTGCTGAAGATCAAGGTCGCCCGCAAGCCGGCCACGCCCGAGCGCACCGGCATCAATCCGTTCACCAAGCAAGAGACCGTCTTCAAGGCCAAGCCGGCTCGCAACGTCGTCAAGTTGCAAGCCCTCAAGCCACTGAAGGCCCTGGTCTAGAGCATCCGGTCGCGGCGAGGGCGGGCTCGCAAGGGGTCGCCGCGTCGCGCCCAAAAAAACGAAGCTGTCCTCCGACGCTTTGCCGCTGGCGAGCTCGGAGGACAGCTTTTTTCGTTGGCCGCGAGCCGCCATCGGAACGTGGTCGGGCGGACACGGGTCGCGCGGGCTCTTTCCCTGACAGGCTGCCCAGCAAGGATTCGAACCTTGACTAAATGGTTCAGAGCCATTCGTGCTACCGTTACACCACCGGGCAGTGGTAACGCGACGAAAGTCCCGCGCGCTTTCCGCCTCGCGGCAGCCCCGACGGAGCACACTCGCGGCCAGTCAAAACTTAGCCTAGGACGATCGCTTGGCGCCGTCAAGAGACTCGCGTCGGCGGCGTGCTTATACGCAGCCAATGACCGTGGGGTTCGTCGGCCGAGCGAATAACTGGGCCCACCGCATTCGCCGCGTGCACGCCGCGCCGCCGAGCATGGTACGCCAGCCGCCAAGCGCGTATACTGAGTTGATCCGAGTCTTGGCGCGATCGCTCGACTCGCAGGTAACTGGCCGCGACGTGCAACCACCAGTGACAAAGTCCGACGTGAACGATGCGATCCAGCGCCGCACGGTCCACTATCGTGGGCGCGTTCAGGGCGTCGGTTTTCGATTCACCGTGCAGGCAATCGCGGCGCGCCACGATGTTCGCGGATTCGTGCGGAATCTGTCCGACGGCCGCGTGGTGTTAATGGCCGAGGGCACGGCCGCGGCGCTCGACGATTTTCTGAGTGCGGTTGACGACGAAATGCAGCGTTACATTGCCGGCCGCGATACGTCGATCGAGGCCGCCACCGGCGAGTTTTCCGACTTCGTGATCAGAAGGTGAGTAGCGCCGCGCCGCCGCACCCAATCACCCAGCGTTTCGACGCCTTGACTGATCGGCCCACGATCGATTCAAACTGTCATCTAAAGGTTCCCCTGCATGCTCGGTAGCACGTTGCCGCTGTTTGGACTCTTGGTCACCTGGGCCACGCCGGTCTGGCTGTTGAGCACAGGTGTTGCGCTAGGTGTTGTGGTGCTGGCGGTCGCATACGGGATCCTGTATCTCGTATCGCGCCCGGCGGCCCAATGGACAGTCACGGCCGTGCGGGAAGGAATCCTGCTGCCCATCTTTTATCTCGCCGTTGTGCTTTCCGTGTTTGCCGTGGTGGGTGCGTTCCTCGTGCCCAACTTGCCCTACCGCGACCTGCTGTCGGCCGTGACGCGTATTTCCGCCGTGGGGCAACGCGACTATCGATTCGAGATTCCAGCGTCGACCACTGACTTCGAGCTCGAGGGAGTCGAGCTGCCGTTGGACGAGTTGGAATCGTTCACCGCCGAGGCTGACAGGACGGTCGGCCTGCGAACGAACATCCTGGTGAACTTCGGCAACGAAGTCACCTTTCGGCTGACGCCAGGCAACACCGCGGAATGGATCAAACCGATCGTGCAGGACAAGAACCGCGCGCCGGTCCAAGTCCCCGACCCGTGGACGGCCACCAACGTGGCGGACACTCCGGCCGAATTGATCATTCATGCCGACACGGACATTGCTTATCCGCAAGTACGCGTCGTGCCGGCAACCGCGCTGTCGCTGATCGGCCTGGTAGCGGTCTACATGGCGCTACGTCTGGCGGCGCCCAAGGTATCGGCCATTGCACTAACCACCGCCAAAGAGTCGATGTCGCAGCCGTTGTACTACGTGGCGTTGGCGATCGGCGTGGTCGCGTTGTTGGCGTTCATTTACGTGCCGTATCACACGTTTGGCGAAGACGTCAAGATGCTCAAGGACTCCGGGCTGACCTTGATCATGGTGCTGTCGATGATCGTGGCTGTTTGGAGCGCCAGCGTTTCGGTCTCGGAAGAAGTCGAAGGCCGCACCGCGCTGACCGTGTTGTCCAAACCGGTCAAGCGACGCCAGTTCGTGCTCGGCAAGTTCTTGGGCGTCCTCGGGCCCGTCGTGGTGCTGTTTGTCATCCTCGGCGTCTTGTTCCTCGCAACCGTCTCATTGAAGGTCGTGTACGACTCGCGCGAAGTCTCCAAGACCGAGCCACTGTGGCAGATGTGCTACGTCGAAATGATCCGCACCGTACCGGGCCTGGTGCTGGCGTTTTTCGAGACCGTCGTGCTGGCCGCGATCAGCGTGGCCATTTCCACCCGACTGCCGATGATGGCCAACTTGATCGTCTGCGCATCGATCTACGTGCTGGGCCACCTGGTTCCGATGCTGGTCAATTCGTCGGTCGGCAAGTTCGAGATCGTACGGTTCGTCGGCCAGTTCATCGCCACGATTCTCCCGGTCTTGGACCACTTCAATATACAGGCCGCCGTCGCGGCCGGTGCCGCGGTGCCGATGAGTTATCTGGGCATGGCGCTGGCCTATTGCGTGCTCTATTCGACCATTGCCATGCTGCTGGGCCTGGCCATGTTCGAAGATCGCGATCTGGCGTAACTGCCAATTCTGGCAGATTCCACGACGCAGCAACGCGGCATGGGTGGCCGCGCGCCGGCTGCAATTCGTGGCTACAATGGGCCTCGTCCGCTCTTGGCCACTCGAAAACGCAACCGGAGCCGCCCGCCATGACCCGTTCGCGCCGTCCGACACGTCCGCCGTGGTTTCTGATACTGGGTATCGCGCTGTTGGCCAGCGCGACGTGTTCGAGCAAAGCTACTGCCGAGGAGACACTCGCGGGTCTTGAAGGCTACGTCACCAAAGCAATGTCCGAGTGGGAAGTGCCCGGACTGGCCATCGCTGTTGTCAAGGATGACAAAGTAGTGCTGGCCTCCGGTTACGGTGTGCGCAAATTGGGCGAAGACACGCCCGTCGATGCCGACACACTGTTTGCCATCGGCTCGTCGAGCAAGGCATTCACGGCGGCCTGTCTGGCGATGCTCGTCGACGAGGGCAAAATCGACTGGGACGACGCCGTGATCGATCACCTACCAGACCTTCAGTTGCACGATCCCTACGCCACCCGCGAGCTGACGGTGCGCGACCTGCTCTGTCACCGCTGCGGGCTGTCGCGCGGCGATCAACTTTGGTACGCCACCGAATACGACCGCGCGGAGATACTGCGCCGATTGCGGTACTTGGAGCCAAGTTGGAGTTTTCGCAGCCAATTCGGCTATCAGAACATCATGTACCTGGCCGCGGGCCAGGTCGCGGGGCACGTCGCGTCGCAAGACTGGGACGATCTGGTCAAGAAGCGATTGTTCCTGCCGCTCGGAATGACCACGGCCTGTACGAGCGTGACGGAACTCGAGGCCCGCACCAACGTCGCCACACCGCACGTAAAGATCGACGACAAGGTCGAGGTGGTCGCCTGGCGCAACATCGACAACATCGCCCCGGCCGGGTCGATCATCGCCAGCGTCAACGAAATGGCGCAATGGCTGCGGCTCCAACTCGGCCGTGGCCAAGTCGACGGTCGCCGCCTGATCAGCCAAGAGGCAATTGACCAAATGCACACGGCGCACACGGTCATCGCGCTGACCGACGACACGCGCCGTTTCTATCCAGACGCCCATCTTGCCGCCTACGGGCTGGGCTGGTTCCTGCACGACTATCACGGGCACAAGATCGTGCAGCACGGAGGCGCCATTGACGGGATGCGGGCGCAAGTCGCGCTGCTGCCGGACGAAAACATCGGTCTCGTCGTGCTCTGCAATCGGGGCGGCAGCGGATTACCGGGACCATTGATGATTTACATCTTCGACCGGCTGCTGGGTCGCGACGAGCGGGACTGGAGCTCGGAGCGGTTGGCCCAGTTCAAAGAATACGAGACCGAGGCCGAGGCCCGCGAATCCGAGGAAGCTGCGAAGCGCGCCAAAGACACCAAGCCGTCGCTGCCGCTCGAGCAATACGCCGGGGCGTACGTGCAGGAACTTTACGGAACAGCCGAGATCCGGCATGAGGACGGGAAGCTGGTGCTCGATCGAGGACCGGCGTTAACCGCCGACCTGGAACACTGGCACTACGACACGTTTCAGGCCACGTTTCGCGATCGCGTGCTGGGCGACATGTTGATCACGTTTCGGCTGGACGGCTCGGGGAAGGTCGCGGCGGTCGATGTGCCTGGCCTGGGCGAGTTCACTCGCAAAGCGAATGGCAACGGAGAGCCCAAGCAATAGTCCGTTGGCTGGTGGCGGCAATCGCGTGTGCAGCGCGGCGACGTTCCGCGCGCAGACTACGACTTCGCCAGAAGGATCGTCACCAGCACCGACGCGTTCTCGATGCCCTCCAATGCGTGCGGCTCGCCCGCCGAAAGATGCAGAAACGCCCCGGCGTCTAATTCTTGGCGTTTGCCGTGTGCCTCGAACGCGACCCGGCCTTCCAGGCATTGCACCGTGATTTCACCAGGCGCTTGGTGCGGCGGTATTTTCTTGCCGGCGGGGACGACCAGGCGAATGACTTCCAGATGGGGCGTCTTGACCAGCGCGGTCGTTTCCGAGGAACCCAACGCGGAGCCCAATGCGAGCTTTGCGATCTCGCCCGAATCTAGGTGATGAATCGCCATCGCTTGGTCCTCTTGGTCGTATGGGGTCGGCTGCGAAAACACTGCAACGTCTGGGCGATGCTCGTGGGAACGACGCACCGGAGCGCGGCAGCGCCTCTTAGAATACCGCCCTTGTCAAGCGATGAGCCAAACCGCACAGCCGCGGCTTAGCCGGCTTCGCGACGCGGTGCGGACGGAGTCGACGGAGCTGGTCCCGGTGCCGCGTACCAATGCGGACCACGCAGGATCGGTTGGGCGGGCATGGCCAGCGGTCCGCTTGGTCCACTGGCGCCACCGTCCCACTGATGACGCTCGACCGACTGCAACACGGCTTCCGCCACAGCCACGGCCCTTCGTCCGGCGGCCCCGGTCACGCGCGGTTGCCGATGCTCGCGAATGCACGTGGCAAAGTCGTGCAGTTCGTCCAACAGCGCGTTCGTCGATCCGACTTCGAGCGGTTCGACACGGAGAATTTCGCTGTAGAGCCGGTCTTTGAATTGCCCCTTCTCCTCGGCCGAGAGCGACTCGTAGTCGTACCGGCGCTCCATCACGGCCTGGCAGGGTGCCACAACGTGGGCACTGCGCGTGCCGAAGTCGATGGCCGCGAATCCTTCGTCGCTCCAAATCTGCATGTGGCGGCGCGGGGCCTCGGTGAAGCTCACCCGCGACGCACTCAGGTTGGCCACGCAGCCGTTGGCAAACTCGAGCCGTGCCTGCGTTGCGTCCTCGCGGCTTCCGAGCACCGCGACACCGATTGCCCGCACGGAGGTCAACGGGGCGTCGACCAGCGACAGCAGCAGGTCGATGTCGTGAATCATCAGGTCGTACACTACGCCGATATCGGTCGAACGGCCGGTGTAGGTGCTGGCCCGCACCGCCTCGACGTACCGCGGCCGGCCGATGCGGGCAGCGGCGGCGGTAAACGCGGGGTTGAATCGCTCGATGTGCCCGACCTGCAGGATCGTTTGTTGTTTCGCGGCGACTTGCACCAGCTCGTCGGCTTCGGCCAGGTCGGCGGCCAGAGGCTTTTCGATCAAAAGGGGCGTACCCTGGCGCAAGAAGTCGAGCGCCACGGCGTGGTGGAATCGCGTGGGCGTGGCAATCACGGCCCCGTCGACTTTGCCCAAGAGCGGCTGGTGTTCGGCGTACGGCGTGGTTCCGACGTCAGCAGCCACTTTCTCGCGCGCGGCCGCCACGGGATCGACGACGCCCACCAATTCGACGCCTGGCACCTCGCGCAGCAGCTTCGCGTGGATACGTCCCAGATGACCGGCACCGACGACGGCTAGCCTCAACGGTTTCATGCGGCCCTCCTGCGTTCGCGGGCCCGGCCATGCTTGCCTTCTTGTTGCGACTGGATGAATGCCAACAGTTCGTTGACCTGGGGCACGAGCTGATTGTTGCCCCGCAGGATCTCGCGGGCATGGTCCAGGCCGACCTTGGCCCGATACAACAGCCGATGGGCTTCGGCCAGACAACTGATCACTTCGGCCGGAAACTCGTTGCGCTTCAGCGCCACGACGTTGATGCAGCGCGGACGGGCGGGATGCCCCTCGACGAGCATGAACGGCGGCACGTCGTGCAGCACCCGGCTGCAACCGCCCGTGAAGCTGTACGTGCCCAGCGATGCGTAGTGGTGTACGGCCGCGGCGCCCGAGATCGACGCGTGGTCGTGAACGTGAACGTGTCCGCCGAGCAGCGAGCCGTTGGCGATCACGATGTGGTTGCCCAGCCGGCAGTCGTGCGCGACGTGGCAGCAGGCCATCAGGAAGTTGTGGCTGCCGACCGTCGTCACGCCGTCTTCTTTTTCGGTCGCGCGATTGATCGTGACGCATTCGCGAATGATGTTGTGATCGCCGATGATCACTTGCGTATCGCTGCCGCGATAGCTGACGTCCTGCGGTTCGCCGCCGATCACGACGCCGGGGAAGATGTGGTTGTGCTGGCCAATCGCGACCCGACCCATCAGCGTGACGTTGTTTTCCAACCGCGTCCCGCGGCCGATCCGCACATTTGGGCCGATCACGCAGTAGGGCCCGATCTCGACGTCGCAGTCGATTTCGGCCTGGGGATGAATCGAGGCCTGTTCGGCGACATAAGCTGCCATGAAAGTCGCTCCGTGACTTATCGGCGTCGCGGCGGCTTCGTCCGTGAAACCGCGGTGCGAAACACTCAAGTTGTTCGACGGCTTCGGTCGGCGTTATGCCGAACGTCGCCGGTTTTCAAGGATTTCCTCTTCGTTCAGCAATGCCCGAACCAGCTCGGCGTTCAGCCGGTGGCCACTTCGGTGTGCGATGAATTGTCCGACCAGGTCACAACCGCCCAGGGCCAAATCACCGACCAAATCGAGCGCTTTGTGCCGCACGCATTCGTCGGCAAAGCGAAGCTCGTTCTCCAGCGGCCCGTTCTCGTCGAAGACCAACACGTTCTGATAGGTCGCCCGTGCCCCCAGCCCGCGCGATACGAGCCACTTCGCCTCTTGCTCCAGCACAAAGGTGCGACACGGCGCCAAGTCGGTGCGGAAGGATTGCGGCGTCAGGGTCATGTGCAGCGTCTGGCGGCCGATTGCGTTGCCGCTGCCATAATCAAGCCGGAACTTGATCGTGGTCTGGCCGTTGGTGCTGGGCCGCGCTTCGACCCAGCTCTCGTCGTCGCCCAGCCGCGTGATGTTGCGAACCACAATCCGCGGGCGCGAGGCGTCCTGCTCGACGATGCCGGCCGCGTCGAGCGCTTCGACAAACGGCTGGCTCGACCCGTCGCAGCCGGGCATTTCCGACTCGTCGACCCACACTTCGCAGTTATCGACCTGCAAGCCGGCTAGGGCCGCCATCACGTGCTCGACCATTTCGACCTGCGCACCGCCGCAGGTTAGCGTCGTACGCCGGGGTGTTTCGATCCGATGCGCCACGGTCGCCGGGATGCGCGCCTGCGGATCGCGGTCGCGACGAACGAACACGATACCCGTGTCGGGCGGGGCAGGGCGGAATTCAACCGAAACGTCTCTTCCGCTCCAAAATCCAAAGCCATGCACAACCGCCGGTTGCAGGATCGTTCGCTGTTGTCGTAGTGAGTGCATGAATCGTCGTTCGTCGTGTCGTGAAGAAAGGTCGATGCCCAACAGGGAGCGAGATGGTCCGGCCAGGATCCCCGAGCGGCCGCGACCTGCGTCGCGGCTCGCTTTGGCCATTGCGCTCTATTGCCGTGTGCGCTGCGCAGCGCCCGGACGATTCGCCGTGGGCGCGGCGGCACTACGATTCAGAGCGGCCAGGATCGGATCCGTGATGTCGATGCTCTGCGAGTTGTAGAGCACGGCCTTGAACAGCTCGGCCCGAATCGCCTCGCGGTTGTTGCGATCGACCGGCTTTCCGTTGAAGCGCACAACCAGCGAAATGCCATTGCGCTCGGCATAGGCGCGCACCAGGTTGGTCAGCTCGGTGTACGCCGCCAGGTACATTTGCGATTCACGTTCGGCGAACTCCTTCTCGCGCAGCTTGGCCTTGATGCGCAAATCGCTCTGCCGCTTGGCCAGGTCCTCCTCCAATTGCTTGTACTCGGGCGATCCGGCGTTGTAGCGCTGCAGACCCTCGGCTTCCTTGGCGATCGTGTCCTGCTCGGTCTTGAATTGCTGGCCCGTCTTTTCCACGTCGACCTTGAATGCGTCGGTGGCCTGCTTCAGACGCTGATAGTTGTCCAGGATGTAGGTCACGTCGATCACGGCGATTCCGCGCATCGCGGGTGCCGACGTAGCGCCGCGCGTGGGAGCCTGTTGTGCGTACGTGAACGTGAAGGCAAACGCGGCGACGACAAAGGCCGTACAAACGGCCGAGATTAGAGTAGTTCTCACGATTCGAGCGCTCCTTGCGTTGGTCGTTTGGTCTTCCATGACCGTTGCTGCCAACGGGCAGTTCCCCTCCTCCGCGAATGCCGGCAGTCGGGGGGATCGTTTTGGGGGCGGTATTCTGGCGACAAGGCCCATCCGCGTAAAGGTCAAAAAACCCGCGAGATGCGGGCAGTTTTTGCCCTTCTCGCCGAACGCAATCAGCCCCCGCCAGCAAAAACCCCAATCCGCGCGATGTGCAGTCTACTGTTTGCCTAGATGCTGCACCAAACGCCCCAGGCCCGGCCGTCGCGTCGCGCAAGCAGTGCTTCCGCGGCATCCCGGCGATTGCTCGCCCCTCGAGGTACGCCTTCAGTCGCGCAAGTGCCTAGTCCCATTGCGCGGAAATTTGCGCTAGCGCCTCACGCGCACCATCGACGGATTGCGGCTCAATTTGAAGCAGGGTGTCGCGTTCGTGGTCCGTAGGCCGACCTGCTGATCACCCCATGGCGCGGTTGATTGATGATGCTGCCCCACATTGCGCGCTTTTCACCAGCGGTCATATCCCGCGTAGGTGCGCAGCACCAAAGGTACCGCCAGCGCGGCCCTGGCAAACTCGAAGGGTTCCACCGTCAGCCGGATTTCCAGCACCCACTCGACCAATAACCACACCGGACAGATAACGGCGGAAATCGGCGTGAACGCCAACTCATGCGGGATCACCCGCGGCGCAATCGAACCGTGCAGCGCAAACGCCGTGTGCCAGAATCCATTTAGATCCGCGTAGTCATTGGTCGTCCACTCCCAACCCTTGCAACCGTTGCATCTCTGGAAATTGCTCGACCGACCACCGTGGTGGCCAGTAGTCGAGCGGCGTCATCATCTCGCCGAACTCGGAAACCGCTTGATCCCACGGCACAAGCGTTTTCTGTTCGGTATCCGCGTCGAAAAAGGCGATCAGATCCGCACGAGGCAGCCAGGTGCACACATTGGACGACCACATGCAATAACTTCGCACATTTCCGGTCGACTCATTCTGCAATCCAGAGAAGCTGGCTACGAAAACATCCAGCCCCTTCATTTCGACGATCGTTTCAAGCAGGGGCTTCTGTTCGGCGTATTCGCTGCCGAAGTGTTGCAACCGCAAAAACTGGAATCTCTTGGCGGCAGGATGATCGCTCGGCACAGACCAAGGCTGCCACTCGCCGCGATCCAAGATGTGAGGTATGGTACAAATCGGTCTCATTTCTTCCGTGAACGCCTCAGCAGTTCCGCCCATCGCTTCGAGGCCCTCGACGTCGTCTGCGCCGGTTATCAGCAGGCAATCCCGGTTCACTGGTAACGCGATCGGCTTGCCTTCGACCTTTAGTCCGGGAATGACGTCCAGGCTCAGCATCCGTGAAGCGTCATAGGCATCATTAGTTTGGAGAACGTAGCATCCCTCGCCGATCTTTCCGTACGAGGCTGGTGGCTGTTGGTTCAAGTTCTGTCGAGCGACTTCCATCGCCTGGTACACGGGAATACTCCAATCGCTTAGATCCTTTTGAGTCACGAATCGCATCGATTGCGGCAGGTCGTAGACAAGGCATACCACCAAATAGTCGCTCATCTGAATCGACGGAATGTCCAGGAGGTCGTTGCCTTCTGCCTCGGCGATTAATTGGGAGAATTCGAGCATCGAGCGACTTCGAACCGCCGGCATCAAGTCGGGCTTCGCCTCCTCGAAGTCCGTCGGTGTTTCCGCGCGATTGAGCACCGCGAGACACACATTCTTGAGCCAAGCTGGCCGTTCATTCTTCGAAAGTCCACAATAGGTGCTATAGAGATTCGCCAAATTGATGACTTCCACATTGTCACCTTCCCTACAGACGAGCCTACGCTGATCCGCGTCATAGTCGAAACGTCGATCGTCCCCGGAACGCCGTATGGCACCGGTAAGCGCCTCGGCAAACTTGGCTTCCGAATCAGGGCCGAAAAACTTGTCGAACAGGCCCATACGATTTGCTCGTCAAGGGGAGAGAGGATCGATTCGGAATCTGTGCAATGTACGATGCCCAACGGTGGCGAGGCAACCGATTTCGGCCAGGAGGAGGCTAAGGAGCGCCCAATCTTGTTCGCCGTTCCGCCGCCGAAGCCCAACCTGCCTTCATGGCCGATGCGCCGCACTTGTCGAATCCGCAACGCTCGCCCCAGCAGCAATGCCCGATGCCTGGTCGCTTGCAAAGCGGCTTTGACCGCCGATTGGTCGGCAAGATAGAATGCATGCACACCGTCTGAGGAATGGTTCCAATGGCACAACTACCACCGGACCTCGAACAGCAAGTCAAAGACTATCTTGCGAGCGGTCAGTATCGGACCGCCGAGGATGTCGTGCGCGAGGCGTTCAGAGCACTGGCCGACGAGCAGACCGCTCTAGGTGATATCCGACACGGGATCGAGGACTTGGATGCCGGTCGAGGCCGCCCGCTCTCAGACATCGACGCGGAGATACGGAAAAAGCACAACATCTCGCGGGACGCATGAGCTATCGCGTCGTTCTCAACGAGCGGGCCGAAGATCAACTCGAATCGGCATACTTGTGGTGGCTTAAACACCATTCGCCGGAACAGGCCACCCGTTGGTACAACGGGTTTCTGGCTGCGCTTGAATCACTTCACGAGAACCCGGATCGGCACGGTTTTGCGCGCGAGAATCCCAAGTTTCCGGTCTCGGTTCGCGAACTGCTTTTCGGCTTGGGAAGGCGCAATACACATCGAGCGCTCTTCACAATCCGACACGACCTCGTCTTCGTTTTCTCGATCCGCCATGTCGCACAAAGCGATGTGGTATCCGATGAACTGTAGAAAAAAAGAAACGCAACTGCAAACCAAGCGCGCGCGACAATCCGTTTTTTGCGCACGGCGCTGTGTTGATCGTCCATGGTGAGCAATTCTTTTCCGAATTCACCAACGCTTTGTCAGAATCTTGACGCCGAGTAACGCGACTGCGAGTATCCGCCGGGTTTTGACCTTGACGTGATTTCGAGAGGAGACGACCCATGTGCATCATCGGCGGTGACTTCGGTGATTGTGAGAAGCCAATTGTCCAAACAGCCCTGACAACGGGACAACTCACATCCGTTATGATTCCGACGGCACTTTTCGGAAAGCCGCACACGATCAAGCCATCAGACCTGTCGTCCGTTGACATCGTGACGGATGAGAATAATGCAACTCTCCTGGGTGCGTGCGGTCGGGGCATCGTCGGCACACTCATTGCCGGGCCGATCGGTGCGGTAGTTGGTGGGCTACTCGGCGGCAGAAGAAACGTACAAACCGCGCTCATCACGCTCGCCGACCAGCGACGATTTCTTGCTACATGCCCGCCCAATGAATACCGGCAACTTCCCGCAGCGGTGATGGCCCCTGGTCGGAAAGTCGAAAAGCGCGACTGGTCATTTCTCGACCAATAAGCTCTTTATAACTTTCTGAAGAAAACTTCGCAGGTCCGCTCTCCCTTTCGGGTCGACCATCTCCCCCCTCCCACGCTCTACCCTACCGTGGCGGGTCGAGGGTCACCTCGAGCTTGACCTCTTGGCCGTCGCGCTTGACGACCACGGGCACCTTGTCGCCCGCCTTGTATTTACGCAGGGCGCTGTCGAAGTCTTCGAGGTTCCCGATCTTGCTGTCGCCGAACTGCACGATGTTGTCGCCGCCTTGCAACCCGCTCCGTTCCGCCGGCCCGCCCTTGGTCACGCCCGACAGCGCGTAGCCGGGCTCTTCCTGCGCGAAATCTGGAATGCTGCCGAAGTACGGTCGGTCGCCGCCACCGCCCAACGTGTTGCCGCCTTTGACTTCCTTGTACGTCGGCCGCTTGTCGGCTTCGGCCAACGTCACCGCCACCTGCGTAACCAGGTCCGCGATCCGCCGCATTCCGGCGATGTTCAACTTGTCGGCGTCGTCCGTGGGGCGGTGGTAGTCCTTGTGGCTGCCAGTGAAGAAGAACAGCACCGGTATCTTCGCGCCGTAGAACGACGAATGATCGCTCGGACCGAACCCGCCCGGTTGCTTCGTGATCTTGAACCCGGCATCCTCACCGAAACGGTCGACCAGGGCGTCGAACTCCTCGGCCGTGCCGGTCCCATGGACGATGAGCTTGTTCTCGTCGAGCCGGCCGACCATATCGAGATTCAGCATCGCCACGGTCGATTCGAGCGGGAAGATCGGATTGCGTACGTACCGCGCGCTGCCGATCAGCCCGCGTTCTTCGCCCGTGAATGCGACAAACACGATCCGCCGCGGTAGTTTCGTGGATCGCGCGGCCAGGTGGCGGGCAACCTCCAACAACACCGTCGTGCCCGAGGCGTTGTCGTCGGCCCCGTTGTGGATCTCGGTCACGCCGGGCGCGGCCGAACCCTGTCCGCCCATGCCCAAATGGTCGTAGTGCGCGCCGATAACAATGGTCTCGTCGGCCAGCGGTCCCTCGCCTTCGAGTACCGCGACCACGTTCTTCACTTCGGTCTCTTCGCGCTCGACGCTCACTTCTCCCTCGACGCGCCATCCATCCAGCGCGCGGCTCTGGGGCGTGGGGCCTTTATCGATGTCGGTCTCGAGCTGAGCTAGTGTGGTGTCCAGCGATTGCTGCACTGCTTCGTCCAGCGGTCCGCGGCGCATGGCCACGACGGGGAAGTCGCGTCCCTCGCTGCCATCCGAACCAGCCCCGCGAAACGGCAACAGCGGATCCTGCGCATCATCAATCCGCTGGGCGTACTTCGTAATGTCGTCAGCCAACTCAACAATCATCTCGGCGTGCTTGCGGCGCTGTTCGTCGGTGGGCTGCTCGATGCGTTCGAACGTCGTCTCGGCTTCGACCAGATCGTCGACGGCGCGCTGCCATCGCTTTTGCAAGTCGTCGAGCTTCTTCTGAATCTCGTGCTCGTCGGTGCAGAAGATCACTGCCGCAGCTCCGTGCTCGTAGGCATTGGAGACTTTGCGCCGAAACGGCGCGTGCCGCGAGTTGCGCGTGCCGGCAAACGGGCTGTGTGGATTGGCTTGCTGCGGTTCGTGCCGCAAGATGACCACGGCCTTGCCCTTGACGTCGATGTCGGCGTAGTCGTCGTAATTCTCGTCCTTGCCAGTGATGCCGTAGCCGACGAACACCAGCGGCAGGTCAATTTTGCCACTGCCACCGATCGCCAAGGGGTTGAAATCCTTTTCGAGTTGCAGCTCGATGCGACGCGGCGGATCGCCGGACTTCTCCGGCGGGCCGACCAGCGTGAGCACGTTCGACTCGCCGAGCGAGGCGCCGGTGGCCATCCGAAACGTCTGAAACGTGCCGCCCTCGACCACGTCGGTCTTCAGGCCCATGTCGCGAAATTGCTCGGCAATGTAGTCCGCGGCCAGGTCCAGCCCCTTCGTCCCAACTCCACGTCCCTCCAGCTCGTCCGAGGAAAGGTAGCCGACCGTGTCGGTCAATCGCTTCTCCACGGCATTGGCCTCTTCGTCGGCCGAGATGCGACTGGGACCGATCACGACAGCCAATGCCACGACGGTGCAAAAGACGGTACGAACGCAGAACGAAATCAGTCGGATGGGTAATGTCATTTGGTTTGGACCAGTTCTCGAAATCGGTGGGGCGGAATTCGCCGGTGAGGAAGGTAACAGTTCGGCAAACTCTGGCGGTCGTGATTACTTCAGATTCTTTGTCGGCGGTGACACCGCGTCAAGCCGCTTTCAGCAATCGGCGGCCGCCGCGCTACGGCAAAACTCTATCATTGGCACCTGCGAATTCGTAGAATAAAAGGGGGTCGGCCGAAAGAGGACGCGGTCGCCACGCGCTGGATGAATTCTTCAACCAAGGGAGCAGGTCGTGCCCTCGCTCTTTGTCTACCAAGGTCAGGACCAGGGGGCATTGTTCGAGGTCGAGGAAGGCCCCCAAACCGTCGGGCGAGATACGTCCAACATCATCCAGGTCCACGACCACGAAGTCTCGCGCCGGCATGCCGAGTTTAATTACGACGGCAACACGTGTACCGTCGAGGATCTCGACAGCTCGAACGGCACGTTCGTCAACGGCCAGCGGATTACCGAGCCGCAACAGTTGGCCAGCGGTGATCGGGTTCAAGTCGGCGGCACCTTGATGCTGTTCACCGATCCGGCCGAGAACCCGCCGGAGGACCTTTCCGACAAGATCGACATCGTCGGCCGCGACTATCGCGAAGAGCGATCGCACATCGTGCGGTCGATGAGCCAGAGCGAAGGCAGCAGCATCTTCGACCCGGAGGGCGGCGCCAGTCCCTGGTTGGCCCGCGCGCGGAGCAACCTCCAGATCATGTACCGCACGGCGCTGGCCGTGAGCCACACGCTGGACATTGACCAGTTGCTCCAGCGAATCATGCAACTGATCTTCGAGTGGGTCGAGGCGGACCGCGGCTGCATCATGCTCTTGGACGAGCAGTCGAAGAAGCTGGTGCCCAAGGTGCGCCACAACCGTCGCGAGATCGGCAACGCCGAAAAGCTGGCCATCAGCAAGACGATCCTCGACTACGTGCTCGGCAACAACGAGGGCGTGCTCACTAGCGATGCCCGCGAGGATGACCGCTGGGACTCGGCCGGCAGCATCGTGCAGATGGGCATTCGCGAGGCGATCTGTGTGCCGATGCAGGGTCGCTACGACGTGGTCGGCGTGATCTACATCGACACGTCGATCAGCCCGGCCCGCGTGATCCAACAGCGAGGCCAGCAAAACAAGTTCACCGAAGAACACCTTAAGTTGATGATCGCGATCGCGCATCAAGCGGCGCTGGCCGTCGAAGACACGCGCTACTACTCCGCGATGATGCAGGCCGAGCGCCTGGCCGCGGTGGGCCAAACGATCGCCATGCTTTCGCATCACATCAAGAACATCCTGCAGGGCATCCGCGGTGGCAGCTACCTGATCGAACAGGGTCTCGACAAGCACGACGAGGACGTCGTCCGCAAGGGGTGGAACATCGTCGATCGGAACCAGGGTAAGATATCCGCGCTTGTGATGGACATGCTCACCTTCAGCAAGGACCGCGAGCCTGATCCCGTTCCGGGCAACCTCAACGAGGTCGTGGCCGACGTGGTCGAGCTGATGCCATCGCGGGCAGCGGAACTCAACGTGGCGCTTGCGTGGAAACCGGCGGACGACCAGCCGACCGTCACCTTCGATCCCGAAGGCATCCATCGTGCCGTGCTCAACGTCGTGACCAATGCCATCGACGCATGCCAGGACAATCCCGACGGCAAGGTCACGGTTGCGACCGAGTTTGACCCGAAGGAATCGCTCGTGCGGACGATCGTGGAAGACAACGGCTACGGCATCGAGCAAGAGCAGATGGACAAGATCTTCACGATCTTCGTCTCGCACAAAGGGGGCCGCGGCACGGGCCTGGGGCTGCCCGTCAGCCAGAAGATCTACAAGGAACACGGCGGCGATATTCACGTCGCCAGCGAAGTCGGCAAAGGGAGCCGTTTCACGCTGGAACTGCCGACCACCACGCCGGCCGCCGCCGCGCGAACCGACAACATTCCAATCCAAAAGGGCACGGCCAAGGAGCCGTCGGCCTAGCGCGAGCGGAGCACTGGCTAGCCGCATCCGCTGCTTGCAAACGCCCGATCCGGTTCGACGCTACGCCTGGTAGCCAGCCGGTTCGCCCACGAACGGATTGTTCTTCTTTTCGTGCCCGACGGTCGTCGGCGGTCCGTGGCCCGGCAGCACGTTGGTGCCGTCGGGCATCGTGAACAGTTTCGCGTGGATGTTCGACGCCAGGTCCTCGAAGCTTCCGTCGGGAAAATCGGTTCGGCCAATGCTTCCCGAAAAAAGCACGTCGCCCCCGAAAACCACGGTCGGCTCGCCGCCGCGCCACACGAACACGATGTGTCCCGACGAGTGACCCGGAATTTCCAGCACGTCGAAGTCGAAGCCGGCGGCGTTGTAAGTGTCGCCCTCGCGTACTAGCACGTCGGCCGGGGGGCTGACCAGATTGGCGCCAAACGCGCCGGAGAGATTCAGCGACGCGTCAGTCAGCTTCTCCGCGTCGCCGTGGCCGATCACGATCGGACACTCGGGGAAACACTCCTTCATCCGCTCGTTGCCCGCGATATGGTCGCTGTGCCCATGCGTAATCAGGATGGCGGCCGGTCGCAGCTTCTCCTCTTCCAGGTAGCGCAAGATCTTGTCCGGCTCCAAACCAGGGTCAACGACGACGCAATCGTCACGCCCCTCAAGCGAGGCAATGTAGGTATTTTCCTCAAAGGGTGCCGAGACGACGCAGGCTACGCGAATTGAGGGTGCTGGCATCGAATCGACCTTTCCTGCGATTGAACGAACGAACTAGACTACGCGACCTTTGCGACCCGGCGAACCGCGCCGCATGAACGTTAGGCAAACAGAGCCGGGACGTGAAAGCATTGTAATCTAGTCCTAAACCGCGGGCGATAAAAGTCAATGGTAGCAATCCGACAGCCTGCGCGCGCCGATCGTCCGCTGGCAGCGTGCTGTTGCGATCGCTTCCATTTGCGTCACAAGCGCTTCACGACGCGCGCGCAAGGTGCCGGGCGTGCATGCCTGTTCCCGCCGCGTCGACGCCGAAACAATTCCACCAGGCTGGCGCGCGACCAAAACCGACATGGCCTGAAACAAGCGCGCCCGACGCCGTCTACGTACACAATACCGGGCAGGAGAGAGTTATGACCTGTGGCAGATCGTTCCCGTGCGTACTCCTCGTAGCGGCGCTGGCCGTATCGGCGTCGATACCGGCCAAGGCCCAAACTCAGCAGCCGCGCGGCGGAAGACTGACGCAACCGGTCTATCGCGTTGCCGAGCAGCCGAGCGAGCCTGCCCGCGTGGCCAAGAACACCGTGCCGGCAAAGACAGAAATCGAGTCGCCGGCGGTGGGGCACCCCCAGCAGCATCCGCTCGAGCCGGCGGTGCAAATGGCCAAAAACGCGATGATCGCAATCGGGAACAACGTTCAAGACTATTCCTGCACGCTGATCAAACGCGAGCGGATCGGCGGCAAGTTGAACGAGCGCGAATACATGTACCTGAAGGTTCGCCACGAGCCGTTCAGCGTCTACATGTACTTCCTCGGACCCAACCGCCTCCGCGGACAGGAAGTGATCTACGTCGACGGGCAGAACAACGGAAACCTGCTGGGCCACGGAGTGGGCATCCGCAAGATCGCCGGCACGGTGCCGCTGCAACCGACCGGCGCGATGGCGATGCAGGGCCAACGCTACCCGATCACCGAGATCGGCATGAAGAACCTCATCACACGGCTACTCGAAGTAGCCGAGCACGATAAGCAGTTCGGCGAGTGCGAAGTCAAGTTCTTCCGCAACGCGAAGATCACGATGGGCAAGGAAACGCGGACGGTTACCTGCATCCAGGTCGTCCACCCCATCCCGCGCAAGAACTTCCGCTTCCATCTGGCCCGCGTGTATGTCGACGACGAGCTCAACCTGCCGGTGCGCTACGAGTCGTACGACTGGCCCCGCAAGCCTGGCGGTGCACCCGAATTGCTCGAAGAGTACACCTACACCGACATCAAGATGAACAACGGGTTCACGGACTACGACTTCAACATCGAGAACCCGCAGTACAATTTCCGCTAGTCGACCGCGGACCTCGCTCACAAGCGAGCGACTCCCAGACAAAGCACGGGCCGGCGATGCATCAACGCGTCGCCGGCCCTTTTTCGTTCGTGCCGCGGCGTGTGCACCCTAATCACGGTCGTCGCGTGCTCGCACGATCGGTGTGCCCCGTGCGGCCATGCAGGCAAGTCCTCCGGCGGCTATCGTGCCGACCAACGGAACTTGCGAAACGCGGGCCGATGCTCCGGATCGCGCGTGTAGACGGCCTGAATCGCGTGCTCCGAAACACTCGGCTCCGCGCTCAACAAATCGTGGTACATGGCCGTTATCGCGTACCGCTCGCGCCCGTCGCTCTCCGCCGGAAAGACCTCCTCGAAGAACACTTCTCGCTCCGTAATCCAAACCAATCGCGTGGGGCTGTCCAGGAATCCGACGTGTGCCTTTTCGCCGGTCACGTCGCGAAAGTTGGGCGCCTCGAAGTAGTAGACCATGCCCAGCACATAGTGCTTTCCGCCCGACCCGTCGGCCGCCATCAGCATGTTCCAGCCGAAGCCGTTGCTGATCCAAGCGTATTGCAAGGCCGACACGGCCGCGTGATCCGCGGCGAACCGCTTGGGTGGATCGAACCGCTGCGTGGGGTGCCAGTCGTGATTCACGATCAGGCGGTCCCACCGTCCGAACCAACGGCCGTCAAACGCGTTGAATGCGCTCGCTGGCAGCGATGACGTGCCGCGCAATTGCTCGACCAGCCGCTTGGGGGTCATCGAGAAGCGGCCGATGCCGTGGCCGTCAGACAGCGCGGCATCGCCCTCCTTCTGAAAGCGGGCCGCGGCGCGGCAAATCCGCTCAGCCGGCGACTCGCCTTGTACGTCGCGCCCAAGCAGCCGTCGGCGCAGCGCCTCAGCCTGTTCGATCCCGCGCACCAGCCGCTGGCGGTCCTGCTTCCAGGCCGAAACTTCCACTGGAAACAGCGCGTCGGTCGGCGTGTCGGACTGAGCCTTGCAAGTGCCAACGCTGACCAACATCGTGATGGTAGCGAGTGCAAAGGTGATTCGCCGCGCGTGCAACCATAGTTTGGCAGGCCGACACCGCAGCGACGTGCCGAATCGCCACGCGGCGAGAGAGTTCGGATGGCGCATGAAAGCCGATGCTCGTGGGGACGTGGAAACGTCACCCTATCATACGCCCAGCACGGGCGGATGTCGCCCAGCGGATGGATCTCGCGCGTTCATCCCGCGACACGATACTTACCGCACGTACCGATCCGTGGGTTGGCGAGAGATCGTCGTCGGATTCGACGGCCGGCCGCGCGGCGGCATGCGGAGCTGCAAACCCGGTTGCAAGAAGTCAAAGTCCTCGCCGAGCAATTCGCGATTCAAATCGTAGATCTCACCCCATCGCGAGGCCTGACCCAACTCGTAGCGCGCGATGTCGAACAGCGTGTCCCCCTCGACGACGACGTACACGTCGCTGCCGTTTACCGGCGCCGTCGCGGCGGCCTGAATCGTGCGCGATGGCACGACCGCCGAGCGGCGCTGCTTCGGGCAGAGCGCCGGGTACGATTGGGCCAGCAGGCCTGCCGGCGGAACCTCGATCACGGTGCCCGTACTGAGCCGGTCGGGATGTCGGAGCGTCGTGCGGTTGTGCTCGGCGATTGCTTTGTAGTAGCGACCGTCGCCGTACACCTTCTGCGATATCTTCCAGAGGTTGTCGTTCGGCTCCACCGCGTAGCGACCATCGGCGGGCCGCACCGGCACGATCGGCTCTTGGCCCACTGTGGTGGGCGCGTCCAGCGGCCGCTGCCCGGAGGGCTGCACGGTGCGCGGTTCGTACGCCGGCATCTGCTCCCGGGCGGGCGTCGAAGGAGCGTACGCCTCCTGGTCACCGGAATCCGCCGTGCCGAATCGTTGATCCAGCTCGTCGGCCGGGGGGATGTCGTCGAAGTCGCTCGGCGGTGCGGAATGAGCCGTATCGGCTGAATCAAATGGCTGCAAGTCCGGCTCGCCCGCGGTGGCCTGACCCGAGAACGGGTCCGCAGCGCCACGAGGCATCGCGGCACGATCATCGGGCCCACTGTCCGAGGCTGGGGAGTCTTCGACCGCGTCGCCGGCTTCGTAGTCCGGATAAAGGTTTTCGGCTGGCGCTTGCAGCGCATCGCTTTGCTGATATCGATCGGCTGGCTGGATCGTCGTGTCATCCGATGGCGCCTGCTCCAGCGGCACTTCCGCGCTAAGTCGTCGCAGCGGATTGCGCGGAGTGCGCGTCGGCGGCTGTCTGGCCTCGAGGGCAGCCGCGCCGTCGGGGCCTACCTCAAGTGCGCCGGGAGCCGCGGGCGTTGTCTCGCCCGGATCGGCAGCAGGCGGATCGGCCGCGAACCGCTCGTGAAACGGATCCGCCTCGGGAACCTGTTCCTGCTGTTCGGCGTAGCGCGGTGCGGCGCCGTCGTCGTCCGCCGGAAGGTAAGACCCGTGCGGTACGCCGTTTTCGCGGTCGTCGGGGCCTGTGGCCCAAGTATCGGCGCCCAATCCATCGGCCGAGCGAACGGGCGAGTCGTTCTGTGCCGTGACGACCGTGGGCTTGTCGTCCGTGGGAATGGCGTGTGGTTGCGTGGCCAGTTGCTCGGTGCCGCGTTGTACCTCCGGCGCGCCGGTCAGCACAAATCGCTTCAGCAACAGCCCTAATAAGGCGCCGGCCAATACGCCGACAACGATCAATCCGATTCTGGCTTCCTTGCCCATCAGAACTTCTCCTAGACGTTGTCGGGACGCAATAGTCGCCCTCGACGGCGATTCGTTTGTTGGCTAACGTTTCTCCGCAACGCGCAGCTTCGCGCTACGGGCCCGCGGGTTCCTATCAACCTCGGCAGCCGACGGACGCAATGGCTTGCGCATCACCGGCTTGTATCGTGGATTGTCGCGAAAGGCCTCCTTCACTAGCCGGTCTTCCAACGAGTGAAAACTGATCACCGCGACCCGGCCGCCCTCGACCAGCGCGTCGGGAAACTGCGCCAATCCGCGTTCCAGGATTCCTAATTCGTCGTTGACGGCGATTCGCAATGCTTGAAAAGTTCGGGTGGCCGGATCGATTCGGGGGCGGGAACGCCCGCGCGGCACGCTACGTCGCACGACGTCGGCCAATTGCGCGGCGGTCCGGATCGGCTCCTGCGCTTGTTGCTGGATAATGTTGCGTGCAATGCGTCGGCTGTGGCGCTCCTCGCCATAGCGAAAAATTACATCGGCCAGCCGGGCTTCATCGAGGTGCGTCAGCCATTGCCACGCCGGCTGCCCGGTTGAGGGGTCGAATCTTAAGTCAAGCGGGCCGGTCGAGTCAAAGCTGAAACCGCGCCCGTCGTCCGCCAATTGATCGCTGGAAAGCCCCAAGTCGAGCACGATTCCCTGGACCGAGGCGATCTCGAGTTGCGCCAGCACGTCCGATAGCTCGTCGTAGCTGGCACCAACCAGCAACACAGGCAGGCCGCGAAGTCGGGTCTCGACGCGGGTCAGCGCGTCGGGATCGCGGTCCAGCGCGACGACTTGGCCCGATGCGCCCACGCGTTGGGCGATGGCTTCGGTGTGCCCGCCGCCGCCAAGCGTCCCATCGACGAACGTTTGGCCGGGCTGAGGGTCCAGCGCCTGGAGCACCTCGTCGAGCATGACCGGAACGTGCAGCGGGAGCGAATGATCCATACTGTGGCCGGTCGCCGTGCCGCCTTGGGCCGATGCAGACAGCGCTCGATTGGGCCGCTGTTCGCCCATCCGAGCAATCCGCAGGGAAGCCGCCCTACCCGGGGCACTTCCGTGTGACACACCAGGGTCGGGGGCAGCGAAGCGTGACCCCAGCGCCACGCTCCGCGGTTCGCAACCCAACGACAATCCATGCTTCCAGGGTCTGCCTGGCCCAAATAGTCAGTCGGTGGCCGCTGACTGACCGAACGGGCGGGGCACTAAGGCGAACATCGGACGGACAAAACGCGTACTCTCCTTTGCGATACGAATAACGACGGACCCGAATAGCCAGCTTCGTGGTCTGTTGTCGAAACTACTTAGATCAGCTCAAGTACTCGGCGGCTGAAACGCCGCTTCGGCAATTTGGTCAAACTCGTTTTGCCTTGCTTGAACGTATTGATTCCAGCGCTGACGGTCCCAAAGCTCCAGGTGGTCCTGCACGCCGACGAGCACCACTTCCTTAGACAGGCCAGCCAACTCAACTAGCTCCGGAGGTACGCGTACGCGCCCCTGACCATCGAGCTCCACGGCCTGGACCCGTGCGTAGAACAACCGGCTGAATGCCCTCACGTCCTGAGCATTGGGCGAAGCCTGAGCCAGGCGGTTGGCCAGATTGGCCAGAGATTCCTCCGTAAACAGAGCCAGCGACCCATCCGTGCCGGGCGCGACGTACAAGACGCCTTTCGCCGCGGAACCCAACGCCTCTCGCAACGTCTTGGGGATCGCGATCCGCTGCTTCTCGTCGACGGCGCGATAGAACGTGCCGGTCAGCAGCATGAATCACCACTCTCCCCCACAAATCACCAACGAGACCCAAGAATACCCGGATCGGGCGCAACGTCAAGCACGCTTTTTCCCGGGGTTTTCGCGTTGTCAGGCGCGGGCCGCAGCCGCAAGTTCCTGCGCTGAAAAGGACTTGGGATAAGAGGCGGAAATCCGAAAAAATTTTCCGGATCAAGCCCGGCCGGAAGCGAGCGATTCGTACAGCCGCTCGTACGATTCGACCATCGCGGTGATCGAAAAATGCTCCTCGACTCGGGCGCGGTTCGCCTGCCCCAGCTCGGCCGCCAGCGCCGCGTCTTGCAAGATGACGCGCACCTTAGCGGCAAACGCTTCGCCATGGTCCGGGCGCACGATTTGCCGCGAGCCGGCCGGGCCCAGCGCCTCGACAACGCCTTCCACTTCGGTCGCCACGACCGGCTTGCCGGCAGCCATTGCCTCAAGCACCACGTTCGGCATGCCCTCCCACCGCGACGGCAGCAGCAGCAACTCACTCGCCGCGAGAATCTTGGGTATGTCGCCACGATAGCCGACGAAGCGAACACGGTCGACAAGTCCGACCTGGGCGGCTAACTCGGCCAGCGCGACCCGACGGGGACCGGCTCCGACGACCAGCAAGTCGTAGTCGGGCAGTCCGTCCAGCATGCGAGGCAGCAGCCGCAACAGCCAATCCAAACCCTTTTGTCGATCCAGCCGCCCGACGAACGCCAGCAAGCGCCGCCCGGACGGAATTCCCAGGTCGGAGGGCGGCGCCGAACGAGCCGTTGCAAACCGCTTCAGGTCCACGCCATTGGGGATCACCAGCAATTTGTCGTTGGGCAATCCGCCAGCGCCCGCAGAAAACGCTCGCACCGACTCGCTGACGCAAACGTGCCGGTCGACCCACCCGTCCGCCCATCGCGCCAATCGCAGATGCCACCGTTTGCGTCGTTCGGCCACGCGAATTCCGGTCACTACGTGTGGCACACCGGCGCGACGTGCCGCCCAGGGAGCTACGACGTTGGCATGAAACAAGAAGCTTTGCACGATTTGCGGTGAATCGGCCTGCATGCGTGCCGCGACCCGCTTGACCGTTCGAGGAAACTGGTAAGCTCGCCGCGCACCAAAGTCATGCACCGCTGCGCCCGTAGATTCGATCCGGTCGGCCAACGTCGGCGGGTTGCCAATCGGACGTGGTCCCAGACAATACACGACCGGCTCGAAGCGTTGCCGATCAAGGCGCTCGACCAGATCGGCCAGACATCGCTCGGCACCGCCCGGGTCGAGTTCCGTTATGCAAAACGCGATGCGGGTCTGGCTCATTTTCCGACGTGCTATGGACTAGTGTCTCTCGCCAACGACGGTCACCATCACACTGCGATGCAATCACTGGACGATTACAACTACGAGCTGCCACGCCAGCTGATCGCCCAACATCCGCCGGCCCAACGCACCGACGCGCGCTTGTTGGTCGTCCAGCGAGCGGATCAATCAATCCAGCACTATCATATTCGCGATCTACCCGGCTTGCTGCGCCAGGGCGACCTGCTGGTCATCAACGACACGCGCGTCATTCCCGCGCGACTCGTCGGCTATCGCAATCGCACCGGTGGCCGCTGGGAAGGGTTGTTTCTGTCGGCCGATAGCCAGGGGAATTGGCGGATCCTGGCCAAATCGCGAAGCAAACTATCACCCGGCGAAGACGTGATCCTGGTCAATCAGCGCCAGCAAGACGCCGGCCACGTGCGCATGTTGTTCCAGCAAGACGACGGCTCGTGGATCGTCCGACCAGATCCAGGCGGCGACGCGCCGGCAGATACGCTCTCGTTTCTCGATCGGGTAGGCCGCGTTCCACTGCCGCCGTACATACGCCGCGCGGAAACGGAATCGGCCGACCGAGACCGCTACCAAACCGTGTATGCCGAAGTGCCAGGTGCCGTCGCGGCGCCCACCGCGGGGCTGCACTTTACCACGGCGTTGCTCGACCAAATCGAGGCAGCCGGCGTGCGGATCCTGCGCGTCACGTTGCACGTCGGACTCGACACATTCCGCCCGGTAACGGTCGACAAGCTGACGGAGCATCGCATGCACAGCGAGTGGTGCCGGCTGTCGCCCGAAACCGCCGCGGCAATTCATGAGGGAAAGCAGCGTGGCGGCAGGGTGGTGGCGGTCGGCACGACCAGCGTGCGCGTCTTGGAGACGTCCGCGCAGTCTGGCGCTGTGAAGCCGCTGGAAGGGGCGTCGGACCTGTTCATTTATCCGCCGTATGAGTTTCGCGCCGTCGACGCCCTGGTAACTAACTTCCATCTCCCACGGACCACGCTCTTGGTGCTTGTGCGCACCTTCGGCGGCGACGCACTGATCCGTCGGGCCTACGAAGAAGCCATTCGCGAGGAGTACCGCTTCTACAGTTATGGCGACGCGATGCTGATTTTGTAGTCGCGTAATGGGAGCTCGGAGCAAACGGATTGGCAGCCGCGACACCTGCCGAATCTGGTCGACGACGATTCCGCGGTGCCGCCGCTCGGCTACAATCGGGCAACTGGCTGCATCGGACGATCGCGAATGTCGCTGCCGAAACACTCGACCAACAACCCGCGGCACGTGGATCGGGCTTGCCGGCCGGCTTTTCTCGCCAATTCCACCCTTGAGGACACCATGTCAACCCAAGCCGAACGTGCCAGGACCTTTCGCGCGCTGCACGAGCGGAAATCGGCATTTGTCATTCCCAATCCGTGGGACGTTGGATCGGCCCGGGCGCTAGCGCAAATCGGATTCGAGGCCTTGGCCACGACCAGCGCAGGCTTTGCCTTTTCGATCGGCAAGCAGGACAACAGAGTCAGCCGCGAGGAAGTCATCGAGCACATTGCCGCGCTGGCCGCCGCCACGTCGCTACCGCTCAGCGCCGACTTGGAGAAGGGCTTTGGCGACGATCCGGCAACCGTGGCCGAAACAATCCGTCTGGCCGCCGAGGCCGGCGCGGTGGGCGGATCGATCGAAGACTCGACACATCGCACTGAGGACCCGGTCTTTGCGCTGGAAGCTGCGGCCGAACGTATCGGTGCCGCGGTCGAAGCAGCCCGCTCGCTCCCGTTTCCCTTCACGTTAACGGCCCGGGCCGAAAACTTTCTGGTGGGCCGCCCCGATCTGGACGACACGATCTGCCGACTGCAAGCGTATCAGGATGCCGGCGCCGACGTCTTGTACGCTCCGGCCGTCGTCGAGGCGGACCACATTGCCACAATCGTCCGCTCGGTCGACCGCCCGGTCAACGTCCTGATGGGGGCCGCGGGAGTGCGTTTGGATCTCGCGCGGCTTTCGGCAATGGGCGTGCGCCGCGTAAGCGTGGGCGGAGCGCTGTACCGGGCCGCCTTCGGAGCCATGCTCCGCGCCGCGCGCGAGATGCACGACCAGGGAACCTTTGCGTTCACGGCGGATGCGGCCAGTTATCGCGAGATCTCCGCGCTCATCAAGCCGTAAACCGCGGCACCGTCGCGGCGCTCGGATCAGACCGCACCGATTCGACGTCGCAGCGATTGACTCGGTGGCGAGTTGCCTGGCGCGATGCGCGGAAAACCGGCTCGCGAACCCGTATAATGATCGCGTCGTCGCGGACCACGATCGCGCCGGCGGCGAGTAGAGCTAAGTGCAAACTGCCACCAACCCCGGGCCGTGCCCACCCCTGAAGGAGCCTTCATGAAACGGACCGATCAGTTCATCGCGATTGCCATTCTTTCGTTCGCGCTGCCGGTATGTGCGGCCGAGCCGTTCACGCCGAATCACGTGGCGCGGCTGCGCTACGTCGCCGCCGCCGAGATGTCGCCCGACGGCAAACACGTGGCCTACGTGCTTAGCGTGCCGCGGCGCCCATTTGTCGAGGATGACGGGCCAGCGTGGAGCGAGCTACACGTGGTGGACGACCAGGGCAACTCGCGCCCGTATGTGACGGGCAAGTCGAACGTCTCGGCGATCGCATGGAAGCCGGATGGCAGTGCGATCTCGTTCTTGGACAAGCGAGACGGCGACAAGCATCGTGCTCTGTATGCCATTCCCCTGCGCGGCGGCGAAGCCAGCAAGATTCTCGACCACGATACCGACATTGCCGACTACAGTTGGTCGCCCGACGGAAAGCGGATTGCATTCACCGCGACGGAGAAGCAGCCCGAGGATGCGAAGAAGCTGAAGGACAAAGGCTTCAATCAAGAGGTGTACGAGGAGAAGCTTGAGAGCAATCGCATTTGGATCGCCGAACCGCAATCCGTCGACGCGTGGGACGATGCGGACGACGACGATAAGCCGACGAAGTTCGAGCTGCCGGGTCACGCGACCGGAGTAACGTGGAGCCCCACGGGCAAGCACCTGGCCGCGGCCGTCGCGCCGACACCGCTGATCGACGATTTCTACATGAAGCGCAAGATCCACGTGATCGACGCCGGCGACGGTTCGCCGGTGGGCGTCATCGAAAACCCCGGCAAGTTGGGTGTATACCGGTGGAGTCCCGATGGGCGCCACATCGCGCTATTAGCCGGTGCGGACATTCACGATCCCAATGCCGGCCGACTGATGGTTGCGCCGCACACCGGCGGCAAGCCGGTCGACGTGCTGCCCGATCTGGCAGACGGCGACGCGACAAGTCTCGGCTGGCGCGACGCGGAGCAAATCGTCTTTTTGGCCGACCGCGGCGTCACGTCGTCGTTGGGCTCGGTGCGACTCGACGGCGAAGACCGGCGAACGGCGATTCCCTTCGGCAAGCACTCGCTGGCCGACTTGACGCTTTCGTCCGACGGCAACCACGCGGCCGTCATTGGCGACAGCCCGGCGCATCCGCCCGAGGTGTTTCTCGTCGAGCGAGGGACGCAACTCAAGCAACTGACCAACAACAACCCATGGCTCGCCGACGTGGAGCTGGCAAAGCAGGAGGTTGTCACGTACAAGGCCCGCGACGGCCTGGAGCTGGAGGGCCTGCTGATTCGCCCGCTCAACGAGCAGCCGGGCGAGCGTTATCCGCTGGTGATGATTGTCCACGGCGGTCCGGAGGCCCACTTTCGCAACGGCTGGATGACCTCCTATTCCAGGCCGGGCCAGTTGCTGGCGGCCAACGGCTTCGCCGTGTTCTATCCCAACTATCGCGGCAGCACAGGCCGTGGAGTCGAGTTTTCGAAACGGGGCCAGTCCGACTACGCAGGCGGCGAGTTCGACGACGTGATCGACGCCATCGACCATCTGGCCGAAGCCGGCCTGGTCGACAAGGACAAGGTTGGCGTCACGGGTGGATCCTACGGCGGCTATGCCTCGGCGTGGCTTGCGACGCGCCACACCGATCGATTTGCCGCCAGTGTCATGTTCGTCGGCATCAGCGACCTGATCTCGAAGTTCGGCACGACCGACATCCCGAACGAAATGCTGCTGGTTCACGCTCGTAAACAACCGTGGGACGATTGGGCGTTCTACAAGGAGCGGAGCCCGATCACGTATGCCGAGCAGGCACGCACGCCGATTCTCATCATGCACGGCAAGAACGATCCGCGCGTGCATCCGTCGCAGTCAATGGAGCTGTATCGCTACCTGAAGACTTTGGGCAACGTGCCCGTGCGACTGGTGTTCTATGAAGGCGAGGGGCACGGCAACCGCAAGGCGGCGGCGCGGCTCGACTACAGCATGCGACTGTTGCGGTGGATGCAGCACTACTTGCAAGGCTCAGGCGGCGACCCGCCACCGGCCGACTTGGATTACACGGCAGTCAAACCGGCGGAGGACGAAACGCCGGACGATGAGGACGGGTCGAAGTAGGGCGGGATGCCGAATTGCGGTTGTGACCCACGCCCGGATTGCTGGCAGTTCTGACAACCGGGCGAAAAGCATCACTCGTCGCCAGCCGACTGGCGCAACCGGCGCGACGCTTCCTCGGCCTGGCGCATGGCACGCAGCACATTGCCCCCCAGGATCTTGTGAATGTCCTGCTCGCTATAGCCGCGGTCGAGCAGGCCTTGCGTGATCCTTGGATACGTGCTGACGTCTTCCAATTGCACCGGCGTCATGTCGATTCCGTCGTAATCTGAGCCAAGGCCGACATGGTCGACGCCGGCCACACGGGCGATGTGGTCGATGTGGTCCAGCACCACGTGGATCGAGCCGGGCGGACTTGGATTACGCTTCCACCAGCTTCGCAACTCGGATCGGATCTTCTCCTTGTCGTCACCGTGCTTGACTTCAAGCTGTTTGCGATGCGCCGCCAATGCGTCCCACCGCTCGCCGGCCGATGGAACGACAAATCCGGAATAGAAGTTCACCATCACCACGCCACCGTTTTCGGCGGTCAGCCGCAGCACGTCGTCCGGCACGTTGCGCGGATGATCAGCGATGGCCCGCGCCGAGGAGTGCGAAAAGATGACGGGTGTCTCGCTGATCCGCAGCGCGTGTTTCATCGTGGCGACCGACACGTGGGATAGGTCCACCAGCATGCCCAGGCGGTTCATTTCGCGCACGACTTCCTCGCCAAATGGCGTGAGTCCGTCATGCCGCTCGTCGTCGGTCGCGGAGTCGGCCCAATCCAGCGTTGCCGAGTGCGTCAGCGTCATGTATCGCGCGCCCTGCTCGTACAACTGGCGCAGCACGGCCAGCGAGTTCTCGATCGAATGCCCTCCCTCCACACCGATCAACGAGGCGATCTTGCCGGCGGCGCAAATCCGCTGGACGTCGTCGACCGTGCCGGCCAGCTCAAACGTATCCGGGTAGCGGGCGATCATCGACTTGACAATTGCGATCTGTTCGAGCGTGGTCGCCAGCGACTTGCCGTCGTCCGCGGTGCTGGCCGGCACGTAGACCGACCAGAACTGCGCTTTCACGCCACCGTCGCGGAGTCGCGGAATGTCGGTGTGCAGCTTCGGCTGCGGTTTCTCGATGTCCATACCATCAAACGTCGAAGAGCCCTCGGTGCGCACTTTCCAGGGCAAATCGTTGTGCCCGTCGACCAGCGTAGCGGCGTCATGAATGCGCTGCGCGCGGTCCGAAACCGTGATCGTTCCGCGCTTGGCGGCCTTGCCGGAGGATTGGGCCAGGGCGGTCGTGGCAACCACCAGACAGCCGCCAACGACCAGCATCCGCCCGGCGGCGACACCATGTTTCAACCATTTCATAAGGTACGCGCTTTGCTTTGTATTCTCGAGAAACTACGAACG
Organism: uncultured Planctomycetaceae bacterium; assembly: GCA_937952415.1. Classification (GTDB taxonomy): domain Bacteria; phylum Planctomycetota; class Planctomycetia; order Pirellulales; family PALSA-1355; genus CALFYT01. The sequence continues at coordinate 51,133 of CALFYT010000022.1, forward strand.
CGACGGTTGGCGAGCTGCCACCGCAACGACGAATCGTTTGCTGCGCGGCGAATCGTCGCAATCGGCCGGCCGCGAGGCTAGTATAGTCGTGTTATACGGCGCACACCAACTGGCCATCGTCAGCGACGGCAACGGCCACCGCGTGCCGCGCGCCGCCCGCTCCTTGCTCGCTTGGAGAGTCCATGCGTATTCGAACCGCGTTCACATTGGCAATCCTGGGGACAGCGATCTGGGCGCCCTGTGCCCACGCGCAAAAGGAAGAACTGTCCAAGTCGATCGAGCGGCGTGCCGATGCCTTGTGGCAAACGGCGCGCACGATTTGGGAACTGGCTGAGCCGGGTTACCAAGAGACTGAATCGTCCCAGATTCTGGAATCCATGCTCGACGAGGCCGGCTTCACGATCGAGCGCAACGTTGCCAACATTCCCACTGCATTCATCGCCACCTACGGCAGCGGCAAGCCGGTGATTGGACTGCTGGGCGAGTTCGACGCGCTGCCCGGCCTTTCGCAGGACGCCGTCCCGCATCGTGCTCCGCGCGTGCCGGGCGGATACGGCCACGCGTGCGGCCATCATTTGTTCGGCGTGGCCAGTGCCTCCGCCGCGATCGCCGTGGCCGAGCAAATCGAGGCGGGCAACATCAAGGGCACCGTTCGCTTTTATGCCTGTCCCGCCGAAGAGGGTGGCGCGGCGAAGGTGTTCATGGTGCGCGACGGGCTGTTCGACGACTGCGATGCCGTGCTGCACTGGCATCCGTCGGGCCGCAACAGCGCGGGCGATGCCACGTGCCTGGCGCGCGTTGCCGTCAAGTTCCGCTTTCACGGACGCAGCGCCCACGCCTCGTCGGCCCCGGACCAGGCCCGCTCGGCCCTCGACGCGGTTACCATCACCAACCACGCCGCGGAGTTGCTCCGCGAGCACGCGCCCGACTTCACGCGGATTCACCACGTGATCACCGCCGGCGGACGCGCGCCGAACGTCGTGCCTGACTTTGCCGAGGTCTTCTACTATGTTCGTCACCCGCAAGGCGAAGTCGTGCGCAAGCTATACGACCGGCTCGTACTGTGTGCCAAAGCCGGCGCGCTGGCCACCGAAACCCGCCTAGAGGTTGAATATATCGGCGGGCAGTTGGAACTGTTGCCCAACGACGTCTTGTCGCGCGTCACGCTGGAAAACCTCCGGGCGGAAAACGACCTCGAGTTTTCTGAAGACGATATCCGCTTTGCCAACGCGCTGGCCGAAACGCTCGACGATCCGGAACCGTTGTCGAGCATTACCGAAGTGGTCGACCGCAAGGGGACGGTTTCCAAGGGTTCGACCGACGTCGGCGACGTGTCGTGGGTGGCACCGACGACCGGGTTCAGCACAGTCTGCTGGGTGCCGGGAACGCCGGGTCACTCGTGGCAGGCCACGGCATCGGGCGGCACCACGATCGGACGCAACGGGATGCTGCTGGCAGCCCGCGTGCTGGCGGCCACCGCCTGGGATTTGTACCACGGGCCAGACGTATTGGCCGCGGCCCAAGCGGAGCACCGTATGCGGCTTGAGAAGACGCCCTATGCATCGCTTCTGGAGCCCGACCAGAAACCGCCGCTCGACTATCGCGACGCTCCCATGGCACGCTGAGAGGGCCTCGGCAGGCGGTTGGTCGAGGGGAGCCGCCAGGGGCTGATTAAGCGTGCGCCGCAATGCCTTAGCCGGCTTTCGAAAAAACCGCCAGCCGAGTCGTTCCGCCGCCGCGGGCACGGCCATCAGACAGGGCGGACTGCTGGCGGGAATCGTTCGCACGGCCACTTCGCACATGGTATGCTCATGGCGGCCACTGGCGTCCCCCCAGCGTCGTGCCACGGGATTCGAACTGGTCAGAAGGCTGCGCGGCATCCGTTCCGACGACACGCAGCCGGCAGAGGCCCACGGGCGCTTTTCGCGATTCGTACGAACTTTGCACCCCGTTCAATCAAGACGTACGGTCGGAGTAGAAGAATCTTTTGGAAGGTGAATGCAATGAAGAATCTGTCAGGTAGCGTCGTCCGTATTGTGGCCGCGGTTTGCGTGGTTGCGGTGCTCGGCGTAATGGCCTCGACGGCGGCTGCCGAATCGGCCGACGATCTGATCGCTGCCAGCATCAAGGCACAGGGTGGGCGCGACGCGCTGTTGGGCTTGAAAGCTCTGGAGCGCAAGGGTGAAGTCAACTTGGACGGTACGTTCGGCCAAATGGACGGCACGGTGGAAGAAGTTCTCATTCCGTGGAAGAAGGCCCGCCGTTCGCTCGACCTGGCAGTCTTCGTGCAGGACGAAGGCTATGACGGCGAAGTTGCCTGGCGCGACGGCATGATGGGCCTGCAGAAGCTCGAGGGCGCGGAAGCGGCCCAAATCAAGCAGTCGGTTGAGCTGAATCCGTTCGTTATGATCGAAAAGAACGGCACCGCGGCCGAAAAGCTCGACGACGAAACAGTCGACGACGTCGAATACAACGTCGTTGAGCTAACGCCGAAGGAAGGGCCCAAGGTCAAGTTTTATCTCGACAAGGACTCGCATTTGATTAAGCGAACTGCGCTGACGCAGAACAATCCGCAGTTCGGCGAGATCCAGATCACTGTCGTGACGGACGACTACAAGGAATTCGGCCCGATCAAGTTGTCGACCAAGGACACGGTCACGTTGGGCGACATCTTCGAGATCGAAACCGTCTACACCGAGACGAAGGTCAACGGCGAAGTCGACGAAACGATCTTTGCGATGCCGAGCGAGGACGCGGGTGATTCGGGAGACGATTCCAACTAGTCACCCACGACGATGTAAAACCATTGCCGCGACGATCGCGCGGCACACCGCGAACATGCCCCGGTCGCAGATCATGCGGCCGGGGCGTGTCTTGCGCCCCTCCCGAACTCGAAACGCTGCAAAGTTCGTTGTCCATCGGCCGACGGCACTTCCCTAACGGCCCTTCGATATTCACCCCGTGCGGCCCTCAACACGGAGCATCTTGATGATCGTCGTGACCAATCGCATTCCGGTGGCCAAGGGACACGAAATCGACTTCGAGGATCGCTTTCGCAATCGGGTCCACCTGGTCGACCAATCGCCCGGCTTTATTCGCAACGAGGTCCACCGGCCTCGGCCAGTGAAGTTCGATCACGAGTCGGGCAAGTTCGTCGATGACCCCGAAGCCGAAGGCTTCTACGAAGTGAAGACCTGGTGGCGCAGCATGGACGACTTCGTCGCGTGGACCAAAAGCGAGGCGTTTGCCGAGGCGCACGCCAACCGCCCTCCGAAGGAAATGTTTCGCGGGCCCGGCCAACTCGACGTCCACGAAGTCTTCCTATCGACCGACCAGCCCTAGCGACCGAGCCAGGGCGTTCGACTTGCTGTCGTCGCTCTGATTCGCGCCGAATTGCAGGATGCAGCAGCCGATCTGGGCGGCAGGGTGACGCGCACTGCCGACGGCGATTGCGCGGCCCCTGTTCGGTCGGTGACGGGATGGTACAATCGGCTTCGTCACTTGCGCCAGTCCATTCCGCGTCGGCCGAGAAAGAAAGGATTCTGCCGTGACCCAAGTGCAAACCGAACACGTCCTGGTCGTGCCCGCCAAGTTGTTTCATCGCTTGGGCTACTTTCAAGGATTCTCGCGGCACGTCGAGCGGTTTCTTCCGGAGCTGTTCAGTGCCGAGCACACCAGCTTCCGTCCGCGCGACGACGTCGAGCAGGACCCCGACTACAAGCAGTTGATTCCCTACGTGATTTTTCGCCACCGCGACAAGAGCGGCCGGGTCCACGTCTTTCAGTACACTCGTGGCAAAGGGCAGGGCGAAGGGCGTCTGCACAGCAAGAAGAGCGTCGGCATTGGCGGGCACATTTCGGCGGACGATACCACGGGCGAGCACGCGGACGGCGCTTACGAGGAAGGCATGCGTCGCGAACTGGCCGAAGAAGTGGCCATCGAAGCGCCGTGCACCGAGCGCTGCGTTGGATTGATCAACGACGACGAAACGGAAGTCGGCCGCGTCCATCTGGGCGTCGTTCACGTGTTCGACATCGAACGACCGGCGGTCCGCGCCCTTGAGCCGGATATCGTCGACGCCGGCTTTCGCCCGATCGAAGAGATCCTGGCCGACGCCGACGCGTTGGAAAGCTGGTCGCAGATCTGCTTGGAGGCCCTATTCGGCCCCAGCGCGCCGGACGAGTGATTGCGCCGGCTGAGCAAGAAGGTCGGCTGAATCAGAACGCCGCACACCCCCAATGCGCATGCGACGGCGCAAGTTCTCGTAAAACGGCCTGGTCGTGGCGGCAGTGCCTAGGTTGCGTCTCGAAAGTGGCTCGTCGGCCAAAGGGCGAGGCGTTTTGCCGACTGGCAAGAAGGAAAATCGCAGGCCAGTCCAAGAGATTCGTCGAGATTCGCCCGACGCCGATCCGGCGGCCAAACGACCGCACGACGCTAGCAGTCCGTTGAAAAATGCCATCGTGGCATTTTTCAACCTCGCCAAGTGCGGAGCCAAGCTCTGCACGGCTCGCAGAATAACGACTTACGTCGCTATTCTGGCATCGCGTCCGCGCGATGACGCACCCCGTCGAATTCTTCAACGGGCTGCTAGATCGCACTTGCGAGAAACAAGCTACTGCATGGCCTTAATCGCGATGCTGGCCAGCAGCGTGCCGGCCGCCACCAGAAGCGGCACAAGCACAACCAGGGCGAAGGTCAACGGCATCTCGCGCTCGCCCGTCTCCGAATCGCGTGACCCCAACACGTTGGGCAACGTTTCCGCCTCGGCCGATGCCACGGCATCGGTGCGCTGCGACACCTGACTCGGAGAATCGTCCGACGTGCCGATCACGTCTTCGAACCAACCCGGCTCCGTATCGCCTTGCGTGGCGGAAATCGGGCGGAGTTTCGCCGTCGCCGGCGCCTTGGCCGGTTGCACGGTGCCGGTCACGTTGTTCTGGGCCCACGGTGCCAAGCGCGTAACCACTTCCGCGGCCGATGCAATCCGACGGCTCGGATCCTTTTCCATCATCGCCGCGATCACGTCGATAAACTCGTCGTCCAGTTCCAGGTGGAATCGCCGCGGATTGAGTGGGATTTCTTCGCAGTGCCGTCGTGCTTTGTTGGCCGTGGTTCCCCCAGGGAATGGCACTTTGCCGGTCACGGCGTAGTACAACGTACAGCCCAGCGAATAGATGTCGCTTACTGCCGATAGCTCGCCCGGCGACCTAATGTGTTCGGGCGACAAATAATCGGCCGTGCCCACGATCCGCCCGGCGCGCGGATCATCGGGATCGTCGGCGTCCAAAAAGCTGGCCAGGCCAAGATCGGAAACTTTGGTCTTGCCGGCCGGCGTCACCAACAAGTTGCCCGGCTTGATATCGCGATGGACCATTCCGCATTCGTGAGCATGGGCCAACGCGCGGGCCGCCTGCGAAACGATCGTCGCCGCGTCCTGCATCGAGAGCTTACCGCGGGCGCGTACCAACTTGCGCAGATCGGTGCCGGGCACGTATTCCGTGACCAGGAAATAGACCTTTCCGTCTTGGCCCGCGTCGTACGCGCGCACCAGGTTCTCATGGTCGAACTGTGCCTGCGCGCGGATCTCGCGTGTGAAGCTGGCCACGGCCTCCGGCGTGGAACGATGGCGGGGCAAGACCTTGACCGCGACCTTGCGCCCCATCAACTGGTGCTCGGCTTTGAAGACCTGGCCCATTCCGCCTTGGCCAATCGAGTCGAGCACGAGATAGGGGCCCAGATTGAACTTCGCGCGACCGGCCTTCAACTGCTCGGCTTGCCACCGGTTTAGCTTGCCGGTCTCGATCAGCTTGGCCGCCAGGGCATCATCGTCGATCCGAATCCAGGTGCCGACGGCGCCGTGCGTTGCGCGGAGCGCACCTTCGGCTTCGAGGATTTGCTCGACCGTAAGCAGTCCGCTGGCCAGAGCCGACCGGCGAAAGACTGTCAGGGGAAAATGGTCCATGGCCCTTTGCGCCCATTGTCCGGCGGCCGGAACGATGGCACGGCCCGCCAGACAATCCTCAGAATTCGGACGTGAACCAGCGACCTGCGTCGCTGCCAGAATTGGTTTCCCCTCTGTTCCAGTCGTCCCAAGTATAACCGGACGGGCCAAAAAGTTCACGTGTTCGGACAACTGTCCGCGTACCCAACGACGCAAAACAGCGTGGCGATTGCGCCGAAAAACCACGACGGTTCCGGAATCGCCGCAGCCCAGCTTGCTAGCCCCCCGGAAAACCACCGCCCACAATCGGTAATTCGCCTGTCGCGGTGAGGCTTGTCTACCAGCACTGGCTCGGGCAAGATCTGCGGCATGTCGATCATCGAGACCGATTCGCTATCACGCCACTACGGACCACGCCGCGGCATCGAAGACGTTCACCTGAGCGTGCCCGAGGGTACGCTGTTTGGCTTTCTCGGGCCAAACGGGGCGGGCAAAACCACGGCGATTCGCGTACTCGTCGGTTTGCTGCGTCCGTCATCCGGTTCGGCCAGGGTGTTTGGGCTGGACTGCTGGCGCGATACACGCGCCATCAAGGACGAGATCGGGTACATGCCCGGCGACTTGCGGCTGATGCCCTGGCTCGACGGCCGCCGGGCGCTGAAGATTTGGGGCAGAGTTCGTCGCCGCGATTTGTTGCCGTTTGGCCGCGAGTTGGCCGATCGATTCGCGCTCGACTTAACCGTCCGCGTACGGAACATGTCGCGCGGCATGCGACAGAAGCTGGGATTGATCCTGGCGCTGGCGCACAAGCCACGGCTACTGATTCTCGACGAACCGACCGTCACGCTCGATCCCCTGATGCAAGCCGAGATGCACCGGCTGTTGCGCCAGTGGGCTACCGAAGGGCGCACGGTTTTCTTCTCGAGCCATACGCTGGCCGAAGTCGAGCAGCTCTGCGATCGCGTGGCCATGATTCGCGACGGCCGAATCGTGGCGAACGAATCGCTGGTTGCGTTGCGCCGTCGTGCCGGTCACGAAGTGACCATTCAATGGCGCAATGCCGAGGCGGCCGCCCAGTCTCCGCCTGCCGATTTCGACCTTCAAGAACGAAACGAGCTGATCTGGCGCGGAATTCTTAGCGGTCCGGTCGATCAGTTCGTCGATTGGCTGGCCGGGCGGGCGTTCGACGATGTTTCGGTGGGCAGGCCGGATCTGGAAACCTTGTTCCGTCAGTTCTACACATCCGACGAATCGGCCGATCGATGAACCGCGGCATCATGTTCAAGGCGGCCATCGAACTTTGGCCGTCCACCGTTTTTTGCGGCCTGCTGCTGTTCGGCACCGAGGCCGCGCTGGCCTATGTCATCCCGACGTTTCAGGGCCAGCTTTCCGATTCGCTGCTGAAGATCAAGTTTCTGCAAGATTTCTTGGGCGCAATGCTGGGCGTCGAGATCACCGACCAGCTCGGCCCGGAAGCCTTTCTGGCGTTTCCGTGGGTCCACCCGGTCGTGTTGACGACCGTCTGGGCCCACGCGCTGTTGTGTTGCACGCGCGTGCCGGCCGGTGAGATCGATCGCGGCACGGCCGACGTAACGATGACGCTGCCGGTGACGCGATGGGGGCTGCTGGCGTCGGAAACAGTTGTCTGGATGGTTGCCGGAATTGTCGTACTGTTGATTGGGCTGGGCGGCAACCTGTTCGGCGGTCAGTTCGTGGCGCCCGACGATCGCCCAAGTGCCTGGTCGATGTTCATCATTCAGGTGAATCTCTACGCGCTTTACCTGGCAGTGGGCGCTGTGGCGTGGTTCGCATCGACCGTGTGCGACCGGCGTGGCGTGGCCATGTCGGGTGTGTTCGTTGTGCTGTTGGCGTCGTTCCTGGTGAACTTCCTCGCGCAGTTTTGGGATGTCGCCGAGCGGATCGCTTTTCTCGGACTGCTCCACTATTACCGGCCGATTTTTGTACTCCGCGACGATCTGGTGCCGTGGCGCGACCTGGGCGTTCTAGCAGCGGTTGCGGCGGGAATGTGGATGCTTGCCGGTGTCGTGTTCAGCCGGCGCGACATCTGCACGACCTGAGCCGCCACGCCCCTTACACTTCCTCCTCGTCGACACCAACGGCGCGCCACGACTCAGGCAGCGGCGCGGTCAGCTCCAGCGGCTCGCGCCGTACCGGATGCTCGACAACCAGCGTGCGCGCGTGCAGGGCGATGCCCGGCGAGAATGGAACTCCAGTGGCGTACTTCGTTTCGCCCCAAACAGAACAACTGCGAGCCGCCAGTTGAACGCGGATCTGGTGCTTGCGTCCGGTCACCAACTCGATCCGCAACAGCTTGCCTCCGTCCAAGTGGCGCACGGTTTGATACCGCAGCCGGGCCTCCTTGGCCGAAGGGCAGGTGCGCTCGACCACGACCATCCGGCGAGCTGCCTCGTCCTTGACGAGCCAATCGACCATCTCGCCTTCGGGCGGCGCGAGTGCGCCCGAGATGATTGCAAGGTATTCTTTCTGCGCGCGATGCGTTCGAAACTGCTCGGTTAGCCGGCGAGCTGCCTTGGACGTGCGGGCCAGCAAGACGACGCCCGTGGTCACGGCGTCGAGTCGGCTCATGACGCCCAAGTAGACGGCTCCCGGCTTGCGGTACTTGTGTTTGATATACTGACTGGCAAGGCGATACGCGCTCGAAACGCCGGACGCTACGCCCATCGTCGGCAAGCCGGCCGGCTTGTTGACGGCCAGCAGGTGATTATCTTCGTAGAGGATTTCGAGACGGGTCGGCGGCATCGAAACGTAACGCATGTAAGGGAAACGCGGGCGGTCCGGCGCACGCCCGGCGTACCGGGCCGATAGGAATCATCGTATCACGCGGGTCGTGCGGCGGCAGGCGTCGCGCGGCAATCAACGGCGGACGGTGACGATCAACCCGTATCCTCATGCCAATCGGAAGGCCTGTTCGTGAATTCTCAGCCGCCGGTAATTCTGGCCAGCAGTTCGCCGCAGCGACGGCAATTGCTTGAAGCGGCCGGCTACGCGATGCGCGTGGTCGTTCCGCGCCCGCACGCTGAGTGCGGCATTTGTAGTCGGGAAACTCCGCCGGAGATGGTGGCCCGACTGGCGCGTCAGAAGGCGGCTGACGTGCTCGACCAATTGCACGGCAGCCTGGCGCCGGACGACACGATCGTGGCTTGCGACACGGTGGCCGAATGTGCCGGGCACATACTCGGCAAGCCCACCGATCGCCGACACGCGCAAGAGATGCTCGAATTGCTGCGTGGCCGTCGGCACCACGTTTACAGCGGGCTGTGCGTCCATCGCGTTTCCGACGCCGAACCGCGCGTGCAGGTCGACCGCACCACGCTACGAATGGACGACTTGTGCGACGCACAAATCGCCGAGTATCTCGACAGCGGGCAATGGGAAGGCAAAGCCGGCTCCTTCGGCTATCAGGATCGGGCCGGCTGGCTGCACATCGAACAGGGAAGCGAGTCCAACGTGATCGGGCTGCCGCTCGAGCTGTTGGAACGCCTGCTCGGCCAGGACGGCAGCGGGGTGTCTGGTGTCGCGGATGGCCACTCCCCCCCACAATGAGCCCGTCGCCAAATCTGGAATTCGGCTTAAATCCCGCTATCCGACATGTTTTCGCCCGATCGGCTCCCATCCCCGATGGGGGTCGGCACCTTGCCGCCGACGCCCGCGCGACGATAAGGTAGAAATTGACAGCATTTTTGAATCACCACGTCTCTGCCACAACAGTCTCGGCATCGCCATGGGCTACCCCGGGTAAAATGCCCCCCGGGTGACGGTCAATGCTTGCATACTTGGTCATCCGTGAAGGCACCAAATGGGCCGACGTATTTCGCCTGGTCCCGGACCAGGCGGTGACCATCGGACGCGCACCGACCAATCAGATCGTGATCAAGGACGAACGGTGCAGCCGCTGCCACGCGGAGCTGTTTTTCTCCGAGAATCAGTGGACGCTCCGAGATCTCGACAGCCGCAATGGCACCGCCGTGGCCAACACGCGCGTTCGGGGCGACTACACGCTTCGAGCCGGCGACGTGATCCGCATTGGGCAATCCCAACTGCGCTTTGTCCACGACCTGACCAAGGCATTTGCCGAGACCCAGGGCTCTGCTGGGCCGATCGAAGCATTGGAGACCGAAGAGCCGGAATCGCCCACGGCGACCGACGATTCGAGTGTGCTCGGGATTCACGAGCCGGCCACGATCACGCATCGTCGCGGTCAGACGCGATTCCTCGAACCGCCCGAGACCGACGACGCGTCATTGCCAAAAGTCGGGCGCGCGGCGGCCCGGCTCTGTCGCCTCGCGTTCGAATTGGCCCAGTCTCCGGACTTGATCGCGCTGGTCGATCGCGCATTGGCCGGTTTGTTCGAAGACACGCAGGTTGACGCAGGCGCCGTGTTCGTCGTGCCCCGGCACTTCACGGGCAAGCCGCATTCTCACGATCTGGAGATGGTTGCCGCGCGAACCGATTCGTCGCTTCCGTACCACCGAGTATCCAGCGTGCTGGCCGATACCGTGCTCCGCGAGGGCGAGGCCGTCATGGCCCGCAACGTGATGGGCGATAGCGCGCTGGCCAGCCGCGACAGCCAAGGTGTCGTCGACGCCACCAGTGTCATTTGCGCGCCGATTCGCCGGGGTGGACGGGTCCTGGGCTTGCTTCACTTGTACTCGACCGACCCAGAACGCGTGCCGGATCCCGACGATTTGGAATATACGCTGGCCGTTGCCGACACGGTGGCCGTTGCGCTGGACAACCTGGGGCGGCAGGAAGAGCTGGCCGAAAACCTAAGTCAGATTCGCGACGAGAACGTGCAATTGCGCGAGCGGCTCGGCGTGCAGAGCGAAATCATCGGCTCGAGTTCCGCGATGCACGACATCGCTCTGGAGATCGCCCGAGCAGCACCGAGCCGCGCCACGGTGTTGATTCGGGGCGAAAGCGGCGTCGGCAAAGAGCTGGTTGCGCGGGCCGTTCACTATTCGAGTCCGCGGAACAAGGGGCCGTTTGTGTGTTTGAATTGCGCGGCCCTTTCGCGCAGCCTGCTGGCCAGTGAACTGTTCGGCCACGAGCAGGGAGCGTTTACCGGTGCGACACAACGCAAGATCGGAAAGTTCGAAGCATCGCACGAAGGCACGCTGATGCTCGACGAAATCGGCGAAATGAGTCCGGCCATTCAGGCCAAGTTCCTGCGCGTATTGGAAGGACACCCCTTCGAGCGTGTCGGCGGAACCGAGACCGTCAAAGTCGACGTGCGCGTCATCGCGGCTACTAATCGCGACTTGGAACGGGACGTTTCGGCTGGGCGTTTTCGGCGCGACTTGTACTTTCGATTGCGGGTGCTCGAGATCCTGGTTCCGCCGCTTCGGAAACGGCCCGATGACATTCCCGAACTGTCGCACTATTTTCTCCACCGCTTCAATGCGGAAACCGGTCGCAAGCTGCGCGGTTTTACGCCCGACGCGCTCGAAATGATGCGCAAGTATCGCTGGCCGGGCAACGTGCGCGAGTTAAAGAACGTCGTGGAGCGAGCCGTCGTGCTCGCGCGCGGCGAATTCATCGAACAGGACGACCTCACGCTGACGAAGATCTCGACGGCCGGCGACACGGGCGAGCACGCGGTGCCCCGCGAGTCATTCCGGCCCGCGTCGCTCTCGGAAATCGAGCGCGATCACATTCTGGCAACCCTCACGTCGACCAACTGGAACAAGAGCCAGACGGCGGCTCTGCTGGGAATCGAGCGGTCGACGCTCGATCGCAAAATTCGCCGCTATGAGTTGGGCGACTACCAACGCAAGGCCGCGCCGTAGCTTTCCGCAGCGCACGGCACGCTGTACCCCAGCGGCCGGTATCTCCCATAACGGCAGACCTCCTGCCGGTAGTCGCAATTGCCGGGCTGGCCAGCTAGACTGGGCTCGCGGTAGGGCGCGTCGATGTCGGCGCGCTCACGAAAACTCGCCGGAGAGCGATCATGAAGCGTTTGCGGGCGGCGGTCATTGGCCGCACCGGACGAGGTGACTACGGCCATGGGTTGGACGTCATGTGGCTCGATCTGCCCGAGGTGGAACTCGTGGCAGTGGCCGACGACGACAAGACCGGGCTGGCCAACACGGCACGCAAATTGAAGGTCGACAAGGCATACGCCGACTACCGCAAGATGCTTGACGAAGTGAAGCCAGACGTCGTCAGCATCGGCGCGCGGTGGCTCGACGCCCATCGCGACATCGTGGTGGAAACGGCCAACCGCGGAATTCACATCTACCTGGAAAAGCCGCTGTGCCGCACGTTGGCCGAAGCCGACGAGATGGTCGCGGCCTGCGAAAAAACCCACGCGAAGCTGGCGATCGCGCACACCACGCGATTCAGCCCACGCGTGCCCGTGGTTAAGGACATGATCGCCGAGGGCCGCATCGGACGGGTGCTCGAGTTCCGCGGGCGGGGCAAGGAAGACCGACGCGGCGGCGGAGAAGATCTGTGGGTACTGGGGACTCACATCATGGACCTGATCCGCAACTTCGGCGGTGATGCCTCGTGGTGTTTCGGCGTGGCGACGCAAGGCGGACGTCCGATCACCAAGGACGACGTCGTGGCAGGCAACGAAGGCATTGGGCCGCTGGCCGCCGATGCAGTCAATGCGATGTATGGCATGAATGGAGCGACGACAGCCTATTTCGGATCGCACCGCGCCACGTCCGGTCCTCGGCCGCGCTTCGCGCTGCAAATCTACGGGTCCGAGGGCATTTTGGAGATTACCACCGGTTACCTGCCGAGCGTGAAGTACCTTGCCGATCCCAGTTGGTCGCCGGGCCAGAGCAAGGCGAAATGGCAAGCGGTCAGCAGCGCGGGATTGGGCAAACCCGAACCGCTTTCCGATGAGGACCGCCGCGGCGGCAATCGGGCCGGTGCGGCCGAGCTGATCGCCGCCATCCGGGAAAACCGTCAGCCGAATAGCAGCATCTACGACGGAAGGGCTGCCGTGGAAATGATCGTGTCGGTGTTCGAGTCGCACCGGCTCGGCAAGCCGGTCGCCTTTCCACTGGAAAACCGCAAGAACCCGCTCACGATGCTGTAGCGGTCCCAGCACGATGGTGCCGAACGGTGCGGTCTGGCGCGAAGCGCCCGGCGACGGCGCGCAGCCCAATGGACTGGCGGCACACGGTCCCACCAAAACCGATCCACGCGGGTAGCGCCTGCGATGTGTTCGCGCCTACGGGCGGCTACTGATCTTGGGCACCGACTCGCCGGCTGAACTCTTGATGAACGCCTCGATCTCACTGGGTGCGTGGGCACCGGTAAGCTGTCGCCGTTTCCAGCCGTCGTCGGTTTTTTGATAGACGATCAGTTGCGGTATCGACCCGCCCTTCATGAGCTTGCCAGCCAGGTCGCCTTGTTCGTCAGAATTGACGTACGCGAACGATACGTCGTTGAGTCCGCCGCGCCGCTCGACTTCGGGCATCGCGGTATTTTTCATCTGCCTGCAGCCAGGACACCAATCGGCACCGACCAAAATGACCAACGGCCGGCCGGTCTCAGTCGTTTGCTTAAAGGCGGTGTCGTAGTCTTGCGCGCCGGCGGTGATCGCGGCTGCTTGCAGAAGGATGTTCAGCGTAAGTTGGACCATGACAGCATCGCTCCTTCGTCTCAGATCAACAGATTGCGAATCTGCATGTGCTCATGCACATACTTCAATAGGTCGCCCAGACACCCCGAGCTACCTTTGCCAATCTGGAGATTTCTGGAAGGATTCCGAAGCGCCGGCAATAGAGGTGTCGAGCTCTACGCACCCGATGCTGGCATCCTTTCCATCAATCGCCGTGGTTGAACTCGAAGGCAGGGGGGAACTGGGTAAGGAGACTACAGTGTATCCAGGAAGAATGCATACGCAAGCAGAAAATAAGCCAACTTTTCCGGCAGTAGATCTGCTCCACACTAATGCCCCAAACACCCCAGTCGTTCTGCGCTTCACAGACCGTCCTGTTACTGCACGATTGGCGTAGTGCGGCGCGTTGGCATAGCGCACAGTGGCAATTGAGCTAGCTTGGGGCAGCGATATAATCATGGTTCTCCCCGGCAATTTCTCGTCGTCGTCCAGCCATCGGACAGGATCGTGCTATCGCCTGGAAGCAGCCGAACCGTCTGGTGCCCGCATCTCAACGTCCCATGGTTCGAGGCCGTCGATCGTCTGTTCGCCGCGATGTCCGTGCAGCGATCGCTAGCCGCCGGTCGCGCATCCTATTGAGCAATGCCCTATGAAGCTACGCGTCGGTCTGGTCGGGCTAGGTAGTGCCTGGGAGGTTCGGCATCAGCCTGCGCTGCGCGCGATGAGCGACCGATTTGAAGTGCGCGCGGTGTGCGAACCGGTGGCCCGTCGCGCCGAAATGGTCGCGCGTGCCTTCAGTGCCGATGCGGTCGACGGGTTTCGTGCGCTGACCCAGCGTGAGGATGTCGACGCGGTCATGGTGCTCTCGGGCCAGTGGTTTGGCGCACTGCCAATCCTGGCTGCCTGCGACGCCGGCAAAGCAGTGTATTGCGCGGCCGCGCTGGACTTCGACACCGATCAGGCGGATCTTCTTAGGCGGCGCGTCGAAGCGTCAGGCGTCGCCTTCGTTGCGGAATTTCCTCACCGGCAGGCACCCGCCACGTTGCGGTTGAAGGAACTGATCGCCACGCAGCTTGGCAGGCCGCGACTGATGTTCTGCCATCAGCGCATCCCCACCGAATCGAGTAACGGGCGTCGCGCGCCGCAATCGGCGCTCGTTTCGCGAACGCACGATTTGGTCGAGTTGGTCGATTGGTGCCGGTACATCGCCTGCGGCGAACCCAGCAGCGTGTTGGGTCTGACGCACATGAGCCAGCAGTCCCCTGACGAAATCGACTACGAGATGATGAGCCTGGAATTTGCCGGCTCCGGCGGACCGGGTACGCGGATCACGGCCCAAATCAGCTCCGGCCGCTATATTCCGTCGGCCTGGCCCGAAGCGGTCTCGTTCCGGCCACCGGCCGCGTTGCAGGTGGCCTGTGAGAATGGCATCGCCTTTGTCGACCTGCCGAGCACGCTTGTTTGGTTTGACAAGGCGGGTCGGCACATGGAATCGCTCGACAGCGAACGGCCGGTCGGCGAACAGATGTTCTCGCAATTTCACCGCGCGGTGACGAGTCTGGTGCGCAATACGAGCGGGCTGGAAGACGCGTATCAGGACATGATGCTTGTCCAGATAGCCCACCGCAGCAGCGTCGAAGGCAGGCGCATCGACCTGGATTCGATCTAACGACGCGACTTCAATCGCGCATGGCATCGCGGCGCCGATACACGGCACGGGCGGCTATTCGAGCTCTTGCAACCAAACACGGATTTCGTTTTCGTACTCGCTGGCCAGGTCGCCCTTGATCAATTGTCGATGAAAACTGGCAGCGCCCTCCTTCACCAGGTCGGCCGCTTCGGCGCTGGCAAACCGTCGCATCGGGTCCGGCGCGATCAGTCCGCGACAGAAGTTCATCAACAGCTCGTTGCAGACCACGTCTTCGGGCAAGATCTGGGGCAAACGGTGCGGCAACAATCGTTTCGCCTCGAGCAACTCGCGATACGAGTGCGGGCCGGAGAAGATCGGTTGGCCTGCCAAGAACTCGATCAGCGCGTAACCCAAGCTGGCCAGGTCGGAGCGCGGCGAACAATCGGCCCCTTCGAGCACCTCGGGCGCGGCATAAGTGGGCGTGCAAGTTTGGCGAATCGGCGCATTGGTTAGCTCGAACGCCGATCCAATATCGACAATCTTCGCGTTGCCGGTCCGCTTGAGCATGATGTTCGATGGCTTGAGGTCACCGTGCACAATGTCCTGTCGGTGCAAGGCGGCCAGAGCCGCCAAACACTCGCGCACGATGGCAACGGCCACGCCCGGCTTGAGCCGCGGGTGGACTGGTCCGGCGGTAACCACCACGCTGTTGATCTGTTCCCATCGGCGGTTGCTGACCCGCTCGCGCGTCCGCTCCAGCATTTTAGAAGTAAGCAACCGGCTCAGATCGTATCCGTCGATCCACTCCATTTCCATGATGCGGATGCGGCTCCGCTCCACGAAGTTTTGCACGTCGAGCAGATTGTCCTGCTGAATCTGGGCCACGCGGGCAGCGATCTGCGCGATCCGCTCCATCGCCTCGTCGTAGCTGCGGGCATCGTCGTATCGGGCGGGCGAAAAGACTTTCAGCGCCACCGGCAGCGTGAAGTTGTCGGTACCGCGCCGTTCGCTCAAGTACACCACGCCCTGGCCGCCGCTTCCCAAGCGCCGCGTCAGGTGCAAGTGCTCGGTCCAACTCATGCGCTGGTTGGCGACCAAGTTGTCGTAGCGTTCCAGCAACTCGTCAGGGCAGTGCGTGGCCGGCTCGCCGTCGATCGCCAGCGTCGCGGCGCCCAAGTGAAAGGTGGTCGTTGGCATGGAGTGCCGCCTATTGCCGAACTGCGAGGTGGGATCACCGCTTGGAGGGTGAAGATCATCTTAGGCCGGATATCGGGACCAAGTCTAGTGCGCCGGTTGGCCCTGCAAATGACACGCCACATGGGCCCAGGTTCGCCCCACCGCACTGCATGCTGGCTAAGGATGCATGACACGCACGCCGCCGGATGGCCAAAACCGCGCGCTAGCCCGCGTGCTCGTTGTGTTTCCATGGCCGGTGACAAACGGCCTTAGGTCGATGCGACCCGCGAGGGGAATCCCAGACGCTTGTCGACCAGGTTGCGCAGCGGCTTTCCGGCCAGGTAGCGACGCAGGTTGTCACAAAAAAAGTCGGTCATTCGGTCGATGCGAAAACGGCTCTGGCCGGCGACGTGGGGCGTGATGATCAGATTCGGCAAGTCCCACAACCGGCTCGTTGGCGACAAGGGCTCCTGCTCGGTCACGTCGAGCGCGGCGCCAGCAAGGTGTCCGGATTCGAGCGCCGCGACCAGATCGGCTTCGACCACCAGCGGCCCACGTGCCATGTTGATCAGCAGTGAGCCGGGCCGCATCGCCGCCAGCGCCGTGGCGTCGATCATGCCGCGCGTGTCGGACGTAAGCGGCGCCGAAAGAAACGCCAGGTCGACTTCGGCCAACAGGTCGTGCAAACGGTCGGCCGGCCACAGCTTGTCGACGTAGGACGGTTTATCCACCGGAAAAACGTCGGTCGCCAGCATCCGAACGCGAAACGGACGCAAGACCTCGGCCAATCGCCGTCCGACACCGCCAAAGCCGACGATCCCCACCGTCGAGTCGTGCAAATCGCGCGTCGGCCGGCGGATGAATTCCCGCTTCTGCTGCGCGCGAAAGAATACGGGCAGGCTACGCGTCAAACCGGTGGCCAACGCCAGGGCATGTTCGGCGACTTGATCGGCCAGCACACCCGACGCGCTGGTCACCACGATCTCGGAGGCCACGACCGAAGGAACCAGGCAATGGTCCAAGCCGGCCGCCGACGACTGTATCCACCGCAAACGGCCATGCCGCACCACACGGTCCCAATCGATCGGAACTTTCGCATGGCCGCAGAACACGTCCGCCTCCGGCAGCTCGGCGGCGACCCGTTCTTGTCCGGCATCCACCAGTTCGGCGTCGGGCGCCACCGCGGCAATTTGTTCGCGGTGCCGCCCCTCGACGGGGTAACAGAGGACGATTCGCATGGACGCGCAACACCCAAACCGCGGAATTCTGACAAGGCAGCGCGACGAATAGGGCCACGTGACCTGATCGCCGTACGGTGCCGTGTTCCATCGTAATCGTTGCCCTCGCGGGGCGAAACTTCAATGAAGCGGGACGACCATTCGAGTCGCACTCGCCTCGCACCCCGCGCGTTGCCCGCCAAATTCGGCCGACGCAAGCCTAGCCGGACCCCATCCATCCGGACTAAAATAAATGATGAGAGGTTCGCCGCCCGCGTCATTGCGGATTCGGCGCTGCTATCCGCGTCCGCCCACCGTTTCATCCCGCCGTTTCGAGAGAAATTCCCCGGTGCCAAGTCGGTATTCGATCAGTTTGGCCACCGTCGTCATGCTGGTGCTGCTGCGATTGAACATCGGGTGGCATTTCTTCGGCGAGGGTATGAAGCACTATGCCGATCCGGGCTGGACGTCCGAGCCGACGCTGCGCGCCGCAACCGGTCCGTTGGCCCCGTGGTATCACGCGTATCTGCCCGACTTTCACGGCTTCGAGGAGTACCTGCATGCCGACGACGACGCGCAGACCGAGGCCCAAGCGGTACGGGCATGGATTGACGCGATCGGCAACGACTGGGACGCCGATCGGCAAGCGTTCGTGAACTATTACGGATTGGACAAGGACCAGCAACGGCAGGCCAAGGCCGTGCTGGCGTCGTTTCAACAACGGCTTCGAAGCTGGGCGGGTCGAAACAAAGACGCACTGGAAACGCACGTTCACAACTGGCGCCGTCAACAAGCGGCCGAAGAGAAGCCGGCGTCAGATGAAGTACCCTTCGAGCGGCAGCGCGTCGCGACGACAGAGGCAGTGCTCCGCGGCGAAGCAAGCGCCTGGCGCAGCGAGTTAACCAAGCTGGAGAACGAATACGACGACGCCCTGACCGGCCTGCTGACCGACGACCAGAAAGACCAAAAGCCCATCGCCCGCCCGTCCACTTCGATCGACGTGGTCGATGGGATCATGACATATTTCATCCTGGTCGTAGGCGGGTTGCTGCTGGTGGGGTTATTTACCCGTCTGGCGAGTCTGGCTGGAGCGGCGTTCCTGCTGTCGGTGGTCATGATGCAGCCGTTTTGGGTCTCCGACGCGCTGCCTACGTATAATCAATATGTGGAGATGGTCGCGCTATTGGTGCTGGCGACCACGCCGGTCGGCCGGTGGGCCGGGCTGGACTTCTTCGTACACAGGCTGGTCGGACGATCGAATCGGCCAACGAAAGGTTCTTCCGATGTATTTGAGTCCTGAAGAAAAGGCCGTCGGCCAAGAAAACTTTCAAGGCGCGATCGGCGTCACCCGGCGCGACTTTCTAAAGACTGGGATCGCCGCGGGCGTTGTCTCCGGTGCGGGGCTGGGGGCCATGTACTTCGGGTACGAGGCGTCGCTCAAGGACCCGTTGCGGATCGGCGTGATCGGCACGGGCGACGAAGGCAACGTGCTCATCGGCGCACTGACGCCCAGCTACTTGCAGGTCGTCGCAATCTCGGACATCCGCCCTTACAACGTTCACCGTGCGTTCCATGGCGATCATTCCAGCGCAAACGCGCTGCGCGTCCGCTGCGGATTGATGACCAAGTACGACTGGAAGAGCGAGGACGAAGCCAAAAAGCACGTCAAGGTCTACGACAAGGACTACCACGACCTGCTGGCCGATCCCGACGTCGAGGCAGTCGTGATCGCGCTGCCGTTGCACCTGCACGCGCGGGTCGCCATCGACGCCATGGCGGCCGGAAAGCACGTCCTCACCGAAAAACTAATGGGCCACAGCGTTGCAGAGTGCAAAGAGATGGCCCGAGTCGCCAAGCAACAGGACAAACTTCTGGCGACCGGCCACCAGCGGCATTACAGCATTCTCTATGACAACGCGGTCGACACGATTCGCCGTGGCCTGATTGGCGAAATTCACAGCATCCGCGCGCAGTGGCACCGGGGCAATCTTCCCGGACGGGATAGCTGGTCGATGCCGCTTCCCGACGAGAAGATGGCCAAACGGATCGCGAAGGCCAAACAAGATCTCCAAACGGCCAAAGGGTTGGCCATCGACGATCTGAGCGACGAGATCGCCAAACTGTCGTCGCTGCGCAAGGACATCGAGTCCGCGCGGAGCCGTACGATCAGTCGCTTGAACAACGACATCGAACAACTCTCGCTAAAGTACATGGACCACGACGTCAAAGCCGAGGACTACGGCTATCAGAGTATTACGTTGGCCGACGGCACGAAGCGATCCGCCCTCGAGGAACTGATCCGCTGGCGGCTGTGGAATCGGACCGGCGGCGGGTTGATGGCCGAACTGGGAAGCCATCAACTGGATGCCGCGGGCATCTTCATCAGCGGCTTGCGCGACGACGGTGAAAAGGCTCTGCCGCTGAGCGTCTCCGGCGCGGGCATGCGTTCGCTCTTCCCGCTGGATCGCGACTGCGAGGACCACGTCTATTGCGTCTACGAGTTCCCCGGACCGGAGTACGAAAGCGATCCCAACAAGAAGATCGGCGTGGTCTACACGTCGATCAACGGCAACGGCTTCGGCGGCTACGGCGAGACCGTACTAGGCACCCAAGGCACGCTGATTCTGGAGCGGGAACAGGAAGTCATGCTCTTCAGCAACAATGCACCGACCACGACCAGGGTTTCCGTCACCCAAGGCGGCGCCGGACCGACGTTGGATACCACCGAAAGTGGCGGTGACGCCGTGGCCGTGGGCAAGGAGGCTACCGGTGGGCCGGTTAGTCGCGGATATACCGAAGAGCTGGAACACTGGGCGTGGTGCGTCCGCAATCGTGCGCCGGAGAACCAGCCCCGCTGCCATCCCAAGGTAGCGCTGGGTGACGCGGTGATTGCGCTGACCACCAACATCGCGATGCGCGAGAATCGCCGCATCGATTTCGACCCAACGTGGTTCGAAATCGACAGCGACGAAACGCCCGAAGGCGTCAAGCCCGACGTCTCTCGCTACAGCTCGAGTAGCGGCTAGCACTCAGAACGGCACGCGCGGGCTCCGCTTGATTGCCATGCGCATCGTGCTCTAATAGCGGCTTCGCCCGGACGTACGGCTTGCGCGCCGAGCGCCACGTCTGTCTGGAATACAACAAGTCGTCTGGAAGGAGCACGCGCGTGGAGAAATGGCCGCTTGGCGTATTTGCCAGTATCGATGCCGGATTGGGGGTCAAGCTTGAGGTGGCGCACGAGTTGGGCGTGCCCACGATTCATCTGCACGCGCCGAAAGCCGAGACGCGCACGGAGGAGAATGCCCGCGCGTTTCTCGACCGGCTGGCAAGCCTGGGAATCCGCATCTCTTGCGTCTTCGGCGGATTCGAGGGGGAAAGCTATGCCGACATTCCAACGGTGACCAGAACCGTCGGGCTTGTTCCGCCGGAAACACGCGCCGCGCGAACCCAGGAGATGAAAGAGATCGCCGACTTCGCTCGGTTGCTCGACGTGGACGTCGTGGCCTTGCATCTGGGTTATGTCCCGCACGACACGTCGGACCCGATGTATGGCGAGGTCCTGGCGGTCACCCGCGACCTGTGCGACCACTGCGCGAATCAGGGTCAGGCCCTCCATTTGGAGACCGGTCAGGAAACGGCCGATTCGCTGGTGCAGTTCATCGGCGAGGTCAAGCGCGACAACCTGTTCGTGAGCTTCGGCCCGGATAACATGATTTCGTATGGTTCCGGCGAGCCGATCGAGGCCCTTGAAAAA